>JAYRXX010000079.1:0-6778 GCA_041917295.1 Elusimicrobiota bacterium | reverse complement strand
CAATCCATAAATCACCATCGCGTCGGGGCCCGCCGGCGTGCTGGCTTGGATACTCCAAGGCGTGCCCACGGTGTCCGTGGACGCGCTCATTGAATATCTGTTCATTAGCGTCCCGTCGTTACGGATCACCACGCCCGTGCTCGCCACCACCTGGGAGCCCAAATTAACAACCCCAAACCCCAGCGTGCTTAACCCCTCAATGGTCATCGATCGAATTGAAACAAACGGCACCGCGGAGGTGCTGTTTGAAATGGTCGACCAGTTGGGGACTTCGTCCCCGGTCCACAAAACAAAGTAGTAGGTCAGTCCGCCCGTCAGACCCGTGATCAGTTTGCTTTGCGCCGACCCTGGAACTTGTGTGGTCGTGGCGATCGTGACCGTTGTGGCATTGGTTGGTGTTGAGCTGGTACTCCAGGTGGGAGTGTAGGTGGCATACTGGATTCGGTACGTCCCGGTGACATTGCCGTTCATGCCGTCGTCGCCGGCGCTGTTCCACGTCAGCAACACTTCCCCGTCCGTGGCCGTAGACGCCGCCAACGTGCTGGTGCTGGGCGCCACGCCCGTATAGGTGTTGCCCCCATTGGACCAACTGGACTCTGCCAAGGCAGAGTCAACGGTTTTGACTCGGTAATAATAGGTGGTGTCCGTGCGAAGCCCATAGCTTGCCGTTGTCTGGGCGTTCCAGGGATCCGTGGATTTCATCACAACGCCGTAGTAAGTGTTGCCGTTAAAGATCTTGGGCGGTTTCAAATAGCTTCCCATCCTTGGCGTGGCCCCCATCTGCCCAGGGAATATGACCGACGAAAAGTTCGACACAGTCGATATCTGGATATCATAAGTCAGCACGTTCTCCGGCGTGGCGCCGGTCCCGCTGTCCGTCCCCGCGACCCATGTAAAACTCGCCACGCTCACGCCGGTTGGATTGAAAACAAACGCCCCCGCCAGGGTTCCTGGGGCGGTCGGGGTTGTGTTGGGCGTGAGACATAAGTTCTTGTAAATCCTCAGCTGGTTTTGCGCCCCATCATGACCCATCGCCAAGATATCGTTGTCCCCATCCAAGTCAAAGTCCCCCCACGCCGCTGAACCTTCATTAAGCCCGTTGCCCAACCCGTCCACTTCGATTTGGGTGGGATCCATGGTTCCGTTGCCGTTGTTTTTATACACTCGAAGTTCACGTGTGCTTCCCGTATACCCCAGTTCCAATATGTCCAGATCTCCGTCATTATCAAAATCCCCCCACGCTACACCGCCATTATAAAGTCCGTTCCCCGCCCCGTCCACCTCGATTTGGGTCGCATCCATCGTCCCGTTTCCGTTGTTGCGGTACACCCGCAGTTGAAAACTACCAAGCGTCAATATATCCAAGTCCCCATCGTTGTCAAAATCCCCCCAAGCCACCCCCGCACTACTTAGCCCGTTGTTTAACCCATCCACTTCGATTTGGGCCGGATCAATTGTCCCGTTGCCATTATTGCGATACACCCGTAGCTGGTTGCTTCCATTTGAACCCACCGCCAAAATATCCAAACCCCCGTCGTTGTCAAAATCGCCCCATTCCGCTCTACCCAGATAAAGCCCATTGTTTAACCCGTCGACTTCGATTTGGGCCGGATCAATTGTCCCGTTGCCGTTGTTACGATACACCCGAAGTTGATAGCTTCCATTCGAACCCGTCGCTAAAATATCCAGATCTCCATCGTTGTCGTAGTCCCCCCATCCAGCAGAGGCGTAATAAAGCCCGTTGTTCAACCCGTCCACTTCGATTTGGGCTGGATCAATTGTCCCGTTGCCGTTGTTACGATACACCCGAAGTTGATAACTCCCATTGGAACCCACCCCCAATATATCCAGATCTCCGTCATTGTCAAAATCTCCCCACGCCGCTGTGGCTTGATTGAGCCCGTTGTTTAACCCGCCCACTTCGATTTGGGTGCGATCCATACTTCCATTTCCATTGTTTTTATACACTCTGAGTTCCCTTGTGACCCCCGTATGCCCTATTCCTAATATATCCAGATCCCCGTCATTATCAAAATCCCCCCACGCCGCTGTGCCGTAACGAAGCCCGTTGTTCAACCCGTCCACTTCAATTTGCGTCCCATCAAAATACCCTGCTACACAGCTCGCCCGCGGGCTGGACGTATCCAACCCGCTCGTTCCACCCGCGTTCGTTGACTTTATCCCAAAGTAATACATCACTCCCGGCGTTAATCCCGTTAACACCATCAGTTCACCCGTCCCCTCCGCGGACGGCGCTGGCTCACCGGCCAACGCGGTGGCATTGTTGTATCCCGTGTCGTCCGTAATGGCCCCCAAAGTCGAATAGCGAATGTCGTAGCTAGGACTCGCACCCCCATTAATGTTCACCGGCGATGTCCATGTTAACTGGATTTGCCCTTCACCCGCCCCGGCCACCAGGTTCGTCACAGGTGAGGGCACCCCCGCCGGCACCAAAGTGTAAACACTCCCCGCACTGCTCCACCCGCTCTCTTTGAGCCCCGCATCCACCGTTTTCACGTGAAAGTAATACGTCGTATTGCTCAGCAATCGTCCCGTCAACGTGTTCAGCATAACCCCGTGCTTTGTGTTCCCGTCAAATATCTTCGGCGGCTTCAAATAGTTGCCCATCCCCGGCGCTGTCCAATGCCCCGCAGCAATACTATTCCCTGTAAACCCACTGCTGGTGGATACCTCAATCTGGTAGGTCAATCCATTTGCGGGGGTCGCCCCCGTGCCGCTATCAGATCCCGGATCCCATTTGAACGTGGCGGTGCTTACGCCCAAGGAATTGTAGGACCAGTTGGCCGTCGCCCCTCCTGGAGCGGTGGGGGCGGTGTTGGAGGTTGCGCACAAGTTCTTGTAAACTCTCAGTTGGTTTTGCGCCCCATCAGTGCCCATCGCTAAGATATCAATGTCCCCATCCACGTCGAAATCTCCCCAAGCAACGTTGCCGTATTCCAGGCCGTTGTTCAACCCGTCCACTTCGATTTGGGTGGGGTCAATGGTCCCGTTGCCGTTGTTTTTATATACGCGAAGTTGACGTGTGGTCCCTGATATCTCCCCCATTCCCAATATATCCAGATCTCCGTCGTTGTCAAAATCCCCCCACGCCGCTGTGCCATCCCTTAGCCCATTGTTCAAGCCGTCCACTTCGATTTGGGTGGGGTCAATGGTACCGTTTCCGTTGTTTTTATATATTCGAAGTTGGCGGGCCCCCGTTAACCCCATTCCCAATATATCCAGATCCCCGTCGTTGTCATAATCCCCCCACACCGCTGAGCTTTGATAAAGCCCGTTGTTCAACCCGTCCACTTCGATTTGGGTGGGGTCAATGGTCCCGTTTCCGTTGTTTTTATATACTCGAAACTCATATGTGCTCCCCGTATACCCGATTTCCAATATATCCAGATCCCCGTCGTTATCAAAATCCCCCCACGCCGCAGAGCCGTCACTGAGCCCGTTGTTCAAGCCGTCTACTTCAATTTGGGTAGGGTTTATGGTTCCATTCCCGTTGTTTTTATAAACTCGAAGTTCAAATGTGCTCCCCGTATACCCGATTTCCAATATATCCAGATCCCCGTCGTTGTCATAATCCCCCCACGCCGCTGTGCCGCTATTAAGCCCGTTGTTTAACCCGTCCACTTCGATTTGGGTGGGGTCAATGGTCCCGTTGCCGTTGTTTTTATATATTCGAAGTTGGCGGGCCCCCAATAACCCCATTCCCAATATATCCAGATCCCCGTCGTTGTCATAATCCCCCCACGCCGCTGTGCCGCTATTAAGCCCGTTGTTCAACCCGTCCACTTCGATTTGGGCTGGATCAATGGTCCCGTTTCCGTTGTTGCGATATACCCGAAGTTGATAACTTCCATTCGTCCCCACCGCCAAAATATCCGGATCCCCGTCATTATCAAAATCCCCCCACGCCCCTGTGCCGTAAGAAAGCCCATTGTTCAACCCGTCCACTTCAATTTGCGCTGTATCGAACCAGAATCCTCCCAATGCGGAAGTGGTATTAGACACGCCGGACCAGTTATTGGTTTCGTCTTGGGTATAAATCGCAAAGTAGTAGGTCGTGCCGGAGATGAGTCCTGTGATTGTCTTACTTTGGGCAGACCCGGGCGTTTGCGTTGTCGTGGCGATCGTGACCGTTGTGCCGTTGGTCGGGGTTGAACCGGTAGCCCACGTGGCCGAATACGTCGCGTATTGGATTCGATAATTGCCGGTCAGGTTGCCTGTTGATCCGTCGTCTCCCGCGCTCGTCCAGGCCAACACCACTTCTTCCGGGTTAGCGCTCGCGGCGCTTAACGTGCTGGTGGACGGCGATACAACATCAACCGTTAGCGTCGGCACCGCGGAGGTGCTGTTTGAAATAGTGGACCAGTTGGGGACTTCGTCGCCGGTCCACAAAACAAAGTAATAGGTCAGTCCCCCGGTCAGACCCGTGATCAGTTTGCTTTGGGCCGAACCCTGGACCTGCGTGGTTGTGGCGATCGTGACCGTTGTGGCGTCTGTGGGCGTGGAACTGGTGCTCCAGGTGGGGGTGTAGGTGGCATACTGAATGCGGTACGTCCCGGTGACATTGCCGTTCATGCCGTCGTCGCCAGCGCTGTTCCAGGTGAGCAACACTTCCCCGTCCGTGGCCGTGGACGCGGCCGCCAGCGTGCTGGTGCTGGGAACCACGCCCGTATAGGCACTCCCATTGCTTGACCACCCCGACTCCGCCAAGGCAGAGTCAACGGTTTTCACCCGGTAGTAATACGTGGTGTCCGTGCGCAGGCCGTAGCTGGCCGTGGTTTGCGCGTTCCAGGGGTCGGTGGATTTCATTACAACACCGTAATAGGTGTTGCCGTTAAATATCTTGGGTGGCTTAAGGTAACTCCCCATCCGTGGCGTGGCCCCCATCTGGCCAGGGAATATGACCGATGCAAAGTTCGACACGGTCGATATCTGGATGTCGTAGGTCAGCACGTTTTCTGGTGTGGCGCCGGTCCCGCTGTCGGTGCCTGCGTTCCAGGTCAGGCTCGCCACGCTCACGCCGGTTGTGTCAAAAGTGAATCCACCGCTAAGCGTGGACGGCGCGGACGGTGTGGTGTTTGTTTGGCTCAAATCATGTTTGTTCTTGTAGATCCGCAGATTACTGCTCCCGCTGATCGCCACGTCCAAATCCCCGTCGTTGTCGTAATCACCCCAATGGGCCCCTCCGCTTTCCAACCCTCCGTTCAACCCGTCCACCTCGATCTGCGCGGCGTCCATCGTCCCGTTGCCGTTGTTGCGATACACCCTTAACTGGGAATTCCCCGAGCTCGACCCATTCACCAGCACATCCAAGTCCCCGTCGTTGTCCAAATCTCCCCACGCCACCGTACCCAGGTTTAACCCTCCATTGGACCCGTCCACTTCAATCTGCGTGGCATTGATCGTCCCATTTCCGTTGTTCTTATAAATCCTCAAATCCCGCGTGGATCCCGTCACATACCCCACCGCCAATAGGTCCAAATCCCCGTCCGCGTCAAAGTCTCCCCACGCCGTGTCCCCTTCCTCCAATCCGTTGCCCGCGCCGTCCACCTCAATTTGCGCGGCGTCGATCGTCCCGTTTCCGTTGTTCTTATAAATCCTCAGCTCCCGTGTCGTCCCGGTCGTCTGCTGGCCGTTCGCACACACATCCAAATCCCCATCGCCGTCAAAGTCCCCCCATGCTACACCGCTGTATCGCAGTCCATTGCCCGATCCATCCACCTCAATCTGCGCGGCGTCGATCGTCCCGTTTCCGTTGTTTTTGTAGATTCTCAGCTCCCGCGTGCTCCCGCTTGTATACCCGCTCGCCAAAATGTCCAGGTCCCCGTCATTATCATAATCCCCCCATGCCACACTGCCTTCCTGCATTCCGTTACCCGCGCCGTCCACTTCAATCTGCGCGGCGTTCATCGTCCCATTTCCGTTGTTTTTGTAGATTCTCAGCTCCCGCGTCGTCCCGCTCGTCTGCTCCCCCATCGCCAATATGTCCAAATCCCCGTCGTTGTCGTAGTCCCCCCACATCGCCCGGCCCGACGTCACCCCGTTGCCCGATCCGTCCACCTCGATCTGCGTGGCGTTGATCGTCCCGTTCGCGTTGTTCTTGTAGATCCGCAACTCCCTCGACCCGCTCACCGTTCCGCTCATAAGCAAGTCCAAATCCCCATCGTTGTCAAAATCCCCCCACGCCACACTGCCACCGCTTGGCCCGCCGTTTAATCCCTCCACCTCAATTTGCGTCGCGTCGAACGCGTGCGCCACCGAATTCGCCCGCGGACTGCTCACATCCAACCCGCTCGTCCCGTTGTCGTTGCTCGTCTTGATTGCAAAGTAACAGGTCACCAACGGCACCAGCCCCGTCACTGTCATGGTCTGGCTAGTCCCCGCCGCACTCGGAGTGGGTTCCCCCGTCAACGCCGTCGCGTTGGTAAACTCCGTGTCGTTCGTGATCGCCCCCACCGTGCTGTATCGAACGTCGTAGGCGGCGTTCGCCCCCGAATTCACGTTCAAAGGCGCCGTCCACGTCAACAGAGCCTGCCCGTCACTCACCGCCGCGCTCGCCACCAGGTCCGTCACCACGGACGGCACCGAACTCGCCACCAGCGTATACACGCTCCCCGTAGCGCTCCACGCCGATTCTTTTAACCCCGCGTCCACCGTTTTCACGCGGAAATAATACGTCGTGTTCGTTTGCGGCAGATACCTCAACATCAACCCGTGCGTCGTGTTCCCGTCAAAGATCTTCGGCGGTTTCAGGTAGTTG
>JAYRXX010000078.1:0-55066 GCA_041917295.1 Elusimicrobiota bacterium | reverse complement strand
TCTCGTGGCCGCCCAGCCGGACCGATACGCCTTCATGAGCGGGGAACGGTTGGTCGCCCTGGCGCCAAAAAATCGCGTCACCTGGTGGCCCCTGCCCAAAGGAACCGCCCACGGAGCCCACGGGACACAGCTTTTCGACGGAAAATTAGAGAATAAAATTCTGGATTGGATCGCAAAAACAACCGGTCCCCGATAGGACTCGAAACTCAAAAGTTCGGTTTGTTTCCGGAGAGCACCACGCCGCCCACGTTTTTGCCTTGAATCAAGACCTTAAATGCGCCGCCGAAGGCGTGGGGATGAATTAATTGTTGAACCTGGCGGGCCACCCGGGGCCGATCGGTTTCCGAGGCGCCTTCCACCCATGCCCGAAGAACCTTTTCCCCCGCTTTCAGAAAGTACGACCCCTGCCGAGCCATCACCAGCGGGTGCATGTCTTGAGCAAGTCCAACCTGAATCAGTCGATCGAAATCCACGTGGGCGGTGATGTCTTTTTCGCCGATGTCCGTGAACGGATCGTCGCCCACGGCGTGGGCGCTAAACGTGCGGCGGGTTCCCTGGGGCCGAAGGTCCCCGGCCAGGTCCGAGCCGGACCCGCCGTAATCGATGGTAAAAACGAACCCCCTGGATAACACACGCGCCACGTCTTCCATCGCCTGGTCCAAAGCCAAACACACTTCCATGGATTGGCCCTCCGCCAAACTCCGCCCCACCAGAGCCGGAGCCAACCCGTCCGACAAAGGCCCCAGCCGTTCCACCAGGTTGTCTCCTTCCAGTTCCACCCACAATTCGCGCCATTGTCCCTCACTCCACATCACCCGATGAAAAGGAAGCGCGTCAAAAAACTCGTTGGAATAAACGCACCCGTCCACACCGGCGGTGTGTTCCATCTCAGGCAATGAATTGTGGAAATGGATATGGCCATACCGCGACAACCGCCGACGGGCCGCGCGAAGCGACGTGGGACTTTGTTCCACCACATGCACACTGACCCACCGGGCTCGGCCTTTTTCTTCCAGAGCCCTCAACACCGATTCCGCCAAAGCCCCGTCGCCGGCTCCCAGTTCCACAAGCGTAAACCGCTGGGATCCCAGGGCGTCCCACATTTCCATAAACGTTTCCGCCAGCAACCGACCGAACAACGACCCGGTTTGGACGTTGGTGATAAAGTCGCCCCGTCGGCCGGTGCGGATTTTAGTGGTGTAATAGCCATGGCGCGGATGGGCCAACGCCCAGCTCATAAATTCAGCAAAGGGAACTCGGCCTCGTCGCCGCACTTCGTCACGCACAATCCGGTCCAACGGGGTCATGTCCGCTCCGCCAAAAAGATCGCCGATTGAATTTCGGCTTGCACCGCGCTGTCTGGTTCCGTTTTCAAGGCCCCGTGCAATGCCGTGAGGCCCCACGACGGACGAGCGTAACCGACGGACCAGGCCGCGTGACCCCGAACCATCGGATCCGCGTCGGAGAAAAGGCATTCCCCCAGCTCTTTTTCCAACCGGTCCGCCGCTCCTCGGTGAGCGGCCGCCAAACAGGCGTTGCGAACCAACCCCGCCCGTTTGGGGCGAACCAGAGCGGTTTTGCCAAACCGAGCGCGAAACGATTCGTTGTCGCGCAGACTCAATACCTCGCCCAACGACACCCACGGTCCAGGCCCCCGATCGGGCGAAAATTCGGGCCACCGGCTGGCCAACGGCCGAATGTTAAATGGACAAACGTCTTGGCAGGTGTCGCATCCCAACAACCAGTCGCCCCACCGTTCCCGTACCGGGACCGGGATCGCACCCCGATTCTCAACGGTATGGTAAGCCAAACACAGGCGCGCGTCCAACGAATAAGGCGTGTCCAGCGCGCCGGTGGGGCATTGCTCGGCGCACCGAACGCAGGACCCGCACCCGGGCCGAACTGGCTCGTCGGATGGAAGAGCAAGCCCGACCACCACATTGGCCAAAAATAAAAACGATCCCGCCCCGGGAACGATCAAGTTTGTGTTTTTCCCCACAAACCCCAGGCCGGCCCGCCGGGCGAACGCCCGTTCCAAAAATGGTTCCACATCCACGCTGGGCCGGGCGGCCACGTCGCCGAATTCCCGGCGCAAACGTTCTTTAAATAAATCCAACCGAGCTTGGATAGCCGCGTGATAATCCTGGCCCCAGGCGTACCGGGCCACCCGGCCATACGATACGCCGGGCGCCGGGGGAAATTCCTCCCCCCCATACGAAACGGCCAAGGTGATCACCGATTGGGCCTGGGCCAAAAACGAGCGGGGCGACGCCCGCCCAGCCGGATCGCGGCCCAACCAGCCCATGCCCGCCCCCTGGCCTTGTTCGGACCAGGCGGCCAACCGCTCGCCGTCTTCCACGGCCGGTTCGGGTCCGGTCACCGCCACGCGATCAAAGCCCAACGCCAGGGCCATTTCTTTTATCGCGGCAACCGCGCGTTGGGGGGATTGGATTTTCAGCACGGAAATTAATTTTTTTTGAAGAGGTCCAGATCGGCTGTCCGTTCCGGAAAATTGGTGGCGATGGCGTTCACGCCCAGCGCGACGAGCCGTTTCATGTCTGTTTTTTTATTGACGGTCCAGGTTCCCACAAACCACCCGTGCCGACGGGCTTCGGCCATCAACGACGCATCAATAAGATTGTACCGGGGAAAAATGGCGTTGGCCCGGGTCTGTTCCATACGTCGGGCCAAATCGGCCGGTGTCTGGCTGAAAAGCAGACCAGTCCGAAGACCGGGGCAACGGGTTTTCGCCCGAGAGGCTTCGCCGTGGTTAAAAGAAATAACAAACGACCGCCGAATCATCCCGGTGCGGTGCAACACCGCCACAACCCGATCGGCCAGCGGCCGGGATCCCCGATCCGCGGCCTTGATTTCGACTACGACTTGAAGGGGTTTACGGGATCGTGTCCGACGGTTTTTGGCCCACCGCAACAAATCGTCCAACAACCACAACCGTTCTCCCGCAAACGATTTGGCAAACCAAGACCCCGCGTCCAGGCCCGCCAACTCCGCCCAATTCTTTTTTGAAACCGGCCCCCGCCCGGAGGTTGTGCGATCCAACCGATCGTCGTGAATAACAATTAAACGGCCGTCTTTCGCCAAACGCACATCGCATTCCACCGCGTCCGCGCCCAAGCGCAATCCCGCCTCAAACGACGCGCGGGTGTTTTCCGGCGCGTGCCCCATGGCCCCTCGGTGGCCGATCCACAGGGGGCGGTCCTTTTTTTTCCGGTTCATGAACGACGGGTTTTGCGCACCAACATCCACGATACCCAAAAAGTTGCCGAGGCAAAAAAGATATTCACCCCCGCGCACAGGGCCAAAGAGGGCCCGTTTGACGATCCAAAAAAAACGGATTGCAGTCCGCCCACAGCGTAGGTGACCGGGTTGGCCAGCATCAGGCCTTTCAACCAAACCGGCGCGCCGTCCACAGGGAACACCGCTCCGGACAAAAACCACATTGGCATTAAGAGCAGGTTCATCAGGGCGTGGAACCCTTGAATCGAGTCCGTGGTCCACGCCATCACCATTCCCAACCCCGTCAACCCGAAGGCCAGAATCGCCAAGATAAAAACCGCCCAACACACCCCCGACACCGTCAACGGAACTCCCACGACGGGGAGAAGGCCCACGAACAACACGGCCTGAAGAAGAGCCAACAGGGTGCCGCCCGCCATTTTTCCGAAAACGATGGCGGATCGGGGCGCGGGCGATACCAGCACAGCCTGCAAAAAGCCGGCCTGACGGTCTTCAATCACCGAAATCGTTGAGAAAATGGCCGTGAACAAACACACCAACGCCATGGTCCCCGGCAAAAAATATTGCAGATAGTTCAGACCCGCGCCCGCCGCCCCCGGGGGCGCTTGAAAAGTGCGGCCCAACCCCATCCCCAGAAAAAACCAAAATAGAAGCGGCGTGGCCAACGCGCCGATCACCCGATTTTTCTGCCGAAAAAACCGCGTGAGTTCCCGACCCACCAACGTGCCGGACGCCAAAATAAATTTCGAAACAATCATGGTCTGTTTCCCTTTTCTTCGGCCCAGAACCGGTGGCCCGTGCGAAGGACAAAGACATCTTCCAACGTGGGTTTTCCCACATGAACCGACGTGATCAAGCCGGGAAACCCTTCCACCAGCTGGGGAACGAATCGCGCCCCTTCAGGATGGTCAACGCGAACCGCGCCGTCGATCACCGACACGGCTAGCCCGAAGCGCGTTTTTATGGCCTCCGCCAAGGTGTTCGGTTCGGCCGTTGCGGCGGTCACCACGTCACCGCGAATGGCGCTCTTCAAGTCGGCGGGCGTTCCCAACGCGGCCAACGACCCCTTATCCAATAAAGCCAAGCGATCGCACCGTTCGGCTTCTTCCATTAAGTGGGTCGTAACCAAAACGGTCACACCCTGCTTAACCAAGGCCGAAAGATAGGTCCACACGTCCTTGCGCGCGCCGGGATCCAAACCGGTTGTGGGCTCGTCTAAAAGAAGAATCGCCGGATCATGGAGCAACCCTTTGGCTATTTCCACCCGCCGTTGAAGTCCCCCGGATAAGGTTTCCACGATGTCCCCCGCCCGATCGCCCACCCCCAACCGGCCCAACAAATCCTCGGCCCGACGTCGCAGGGAAGCCCCGGACAGACCATACAACCGCCCTTGGTGGATTAGATTTTCCAGAACGGACAGTTTCTTGTCCAGGCTGGGCGACTGAAACACCACACCGATGGTTTCCCGAACCAGTTCGGGCGACGCCCCCACGCAACGGCCGCACAGAAGGGCCCGCCCGTCCGTCGGACGAAGCGCCGTGGACAGAATTTTGAACAACGTTGTTTTCCCCCCGCCGTTGGGCCCGACGATCCCAAACAGTTCTCCCGCGCAAACGGAAAAGGAAAGGCCCGCCAACGCCCGGACCGGTTGGCCTCCACGTCGAGCCGGGGGATAAACGTGCTGAAGATTTTCAATGGAAATCGCCGGCCCGGAATAACTTAGATCGGATGGAAATCGAGGGGATGTCATTCGGACCAATGCGCGCTGGCCCCGTCGGTGGGGCGAAGTGAATCGATGTAGGTGGCCAAATCGGCCATCTCGTCGGGCGTCAAATACCCCCCCCACGCGGGCATGTGGATCAACGGCGGCGGTAGGGCCGAGTCGACGGCCACGGGTGTTCGACCCACCTGGATTCGATTGATAATTTCTTCTTTAGACAAACGGGTTCGGGCCTCCGTCAACGATGGGATCTGGTTTCCGGCCACATTGTTGTTTGGATACCCTCCTTTGCCTCGAACGCCGTGGCACGCGCCGCACCCCACCCGGCTATAAATTAGTTCCCCTCGTTTTATGGGGTCGATGCGCAGAGACGGGGAGTTCCACGGCGGATTCTGACGGTATGCGTCCCCGCGCAAGCTGGCCAAGTAGGCGACCAGCTCGGCGCGCACGTCGTCTTTCAGTTTAAGGCTGGGCATGGGGGTGTTGGGTTTCCATCCTTTGGGGGATTTCATCCACAGGTCCAGCCATTCTGTGGAATGGCGAAGGCCCACGGCCGTCAAGTCGGGCCCCGCTTGGCCACCGCCCCGATCGCCGACCCGGTGACATGTGGCGCACCCCAACCCTATAAACCGCGACGCCCCCCGCTGAACCGGGTCGTTTGACGAGGAACAGGCCGCCACCCCCAATATGGACATCGCTACGAAATATTTTTTCACCCCCTCATTGTATATCACCGTGACCCCCCGCTCAACCGAAACGAAAGGAAAAAAAATAAACCCTTGAAAAAAATCCGTTCTTCTGCTAAGGTTGAAAGCGATGAGACCGGACAGCGATAGTCAACCTGTGACCCTCACCACGCGGCGCCCGGGACGATCAAGGCGATGGGCCTTGGCCGTCACCCTCCCGGGACTCCTGTTCATTTCCACTCCCCTTTTCGCCATCGACAGTTTCGATGACACGGATTACATCGAAATGCTCAAAGAGCGGGAACGGGGCGTCGGCTGGAATATGGCCTTCGGCCCCAGCGGCGGCGCGACAAAGATGCTCAACGGCTATCAGGGGTACGAAGACAAGGGCAATGTCGGAATAGATTTGTACTTTCGCCCGCCGGTGCCTCAGTTTCCCAATTGGACCGATCGCTTGCTTTTTCGATTTTCCGCGGACTATTTCCCACTCCAAGTTCCAAAAACGGTTTATTACACAAAAGAGGACCTTTACTCCATCAGCGGAACCGTCATTTGCCGCATCATGAGTTTCAATAATAAACCCGAACACAAACGGTTCATCCCCTTTCTGGGAGCGGGTCCCGCTTTGCAATGGGACCGAATCTCCACCAACCATCCCGCCGTGGACACCAGCGGAACCTTTTTGTATTTGGGCTACTCCGCCTCGGGCGGTTTTATGCTTCCCACCGTGGCCGGCCTACGGCTCATTCCGGAAGTTCGCTATCAGTCTTTTAAAGAACCCAACCATTTTTGGACGTCCCACATCTCTTATATGGTCTCGTTGACCTACTGGCCTCCGGCCAATGTGGAGGAATAAAATGTCCCTTCGCCACACGCTCTTTTCTTTTCTGTCTCTAACGATCTTAGTGAGCGGGTGCAAACGAGACCAACACAACCCGCTGTTGGGAACGCCCGATCCGACCGTTAACAATGTTCAGCTCAATGTACGAGGAATGGACAACACCCACTTGCCGGAAATGACCGTTTTGCTTCAGCCGATCGCCAACTCTTCGCTCAATATGAACGACTTGGTCCTGGGCAATTTTCAAGTGTTGCAAGGGGGCGTTCCGCTTATTGCCACGTCTTATGCTCCCTCCAATTACCCGTTCTCTGTGATGATCATAATGGACCGAAGCGGGAGCATGGAAAGCGTTTTCGGTGCTGGGCCGGAAACCAGGGCCCAAGCGGCTAACGAAGCAGCGAGCCTTTTTATTGACAATCTTCCATCAAATGCCCAAGTGGGATTGGTGGAATTCCATAGCACGGTTCAGCTTACCGTGGCTATGACCGCTGATAAGGCCGCTGTAAAAAATGCCATTAACTTTTCTTCTTTCGGAAGCGGCGGAACCGCTCTTTACGACGCCATTGTGGCCGGAGCGGTGGCCATGTCGCAAACCACCGGACTTCGCGTAATGATCATTTTGACAGACGGCGATGACACCGGAAGCACTAAAACCCCAGAAAATGCCATTGCCGCCCTCCTTACCGTTGGAACGGTTGCCAGCGGGGTGATCGTGGATGAAGACGTCAGCGCCTCCAGTAACTTGATCATGCAGTCGATCGTGGATGCCACAGGCGGCACACTCAGCACTTCGTTAGACCCCGCCGACTTGGCCAACGATTTAAACAGTGTTCTTAACGGTGGCTATTTCGATGACATTTACGCTTTAACTTTCCGGCGCAAGAGTTCTGACCCGAACATCCGGGTGTATGTCAGCTACGGCACCAATAACACATCCGTAGACCTGTCTTTTTTCCAATAACCAAACACATCCAAAACACGTTGGACCTGAGCAGTTAAGGCTTTGTCTAGCCGTATTTGTATTGGACGCCAAAGCCGCCCCGGGGCCAGTGGCATTGGATGTTGTCGAAGGGGCACAACATGCGGCAGGCGCCGCATTCGATGCAGTTTTCAAACGATACAATCAACTTCTTCTGTCCTTCTTCCCACTGATAAACCTGGGCCGGACAAACCGTGGTGCACGGTTTGTCGTGGCATGTATTCAAACAAACTCCGTTGTCCTTAATGGTAATGTGGGCTTGATGGTCGGCCTTGTAAGTTAGGCTCCCCAGCTTTTCATCCACGTTCACTTTCGGCAACGCGTCGGAGCTCACAAGTTACCTCCATGGGTCAATTTCCACAACAAGAGCCGGAGCTTGAGCCCCATCTTAACCAGGCTGAACTCGTTTTTCAACGTCATTTCGGACTTGATCAAAGACCGCACCGCCGGGTTTCGAGTGAGCCGTTGTAAAATGGCTTTCTGAACGTCCCGTTTCGGCCGACCGTCCACTTGGAAATAGTCGTAAAGGGACTGGGCCATCAGTTCGGGCCCCTCGGCCACAATGGCCATGTGCTTTTCCACCATGGTTTCCAAATCTTTGTGGTCGTAAAGGTCCGGGATCACAAAACTGTCACGCAGTTTGGTTTGGTAGGCCGACAGGGTTTTGGCGCTGAAATCCCCCTTCTTCTTAGCCTCAATCACCGTTTCCGCGGCCAACCGGCCGGCGGTCATGGCCAGGTTGGACCCTTCCCTATGGGACGCGTTGACCATTTGGGCCGCGTCCCCGACGATCAAAATACCGTCCGCATAAAGTTTCGGCATGGAATTGTAGCCCCCCTCGGGAATCAAGTGGGCCGAATATTCCAGGGGCTTCGCCCCTTTTAGCAAACGGCGGATCATCGGGTGGGCTTTGGCATACTCTAAAAGGTCGGGTGGTCGAATGCCCGTCTTTTGAAAATGCGAGAGCTTCGCGCCCACCCCGAACGAAATCGACTCTTTGTTCGTGTAAAGGAAAGAATACCCCAACATGCCTTTGGTGTTCTCGCCGAAGATCTCGATGGTGGTCCCTTCGCCCTGTTCCAAATTGAAGCGGTCTTCAATTTTTTCCCGGGGAAGGGCCAACACTTCCTTGACGCCCAACGCCACTTCGTCGGCGGTCCATTCGTCCAACATACCGAGCTGTTGGCCCAAAAGCGAGTTCACCCCGTCAGCCGCGATCACCGCGTCGGCGAAAATTTCGTCCCCTTCGCTGGTGCGAATCCCCACCACTTTTCCATCTTTTTTAATCCCTTCTTTGACGGTCACGCCGGTAAACAACTGAGCCCCGGCCTCTTCCGCCTTTTTGGCGAACCACCGGTCGAACGGGGCCCGGATGACGGAATAGCAGTTGTGGGGCTGGGCCAACCACTTTTCGGATTTAAACCCCACCTGAAACATGGAATCTTTCGACAACACCCAAATTTTCTGTTCGGTGATGGGCCGTTCAAGAGCGGCTTGGGGATCTTTCCAGAAGGAGGGAACAATTTCGTCCAACATCTTTGTGTACATGATGGCGCCCTGAACATTTTTGGAACCCGGGTACTCGCCCCGTTCCAACAAAACAACGTTCAGGCCGGCCTTGGCGGCGATCAAAGCCGCGGACGTCCCCGCGGGCCCCGCCCCCACAACAATCAAATCAAACTTATCGTCAGCCATTGATCCGGACCTCTTCGTTGGAAAGACAATATTCCAGCTTCAACACCACAGCGGGATTTTATCATTCTTCTTGCCGAATTAATCATACCGCTCAAAGTGAATTTGCTCCTTCGGCACGCCCAGGGACAACAGCTTGTCGTTGACGGCGGTGATCATGTTGTTCAACCCGCAGATGTAGTAGTTTTTTTCTTTCAGACCCGGCACGAAAGCGGCGATTTTTTCCTGAACGTATCCGCGCTCGCCTTTCCATTGGGTGTCCCGGCTTAAGGTAAACAAATGATGAAACCGCGGATGGCGGCGGGCCAACTCTTCCCACTCGGATCGATAGATGATGTCGCCTTCGTAACGATGTCCGTAAATCAAATAGAGATCCCGCGGCGACTGGCGATGGACCAAATCGTGAATCATGGCGCGAAACGGCGCCACACCGGACCCCGTGGCGATGAAAACAAAATCCCGAGATTCGTCTTTGATCAAGAAATGGCCCAACGGGGCCATGCCCTGAATCGTGTCGCCCACCTTCATGTTGTGAAGATAAGTGGACGACACACCACCGTCGACCAACGTCACGCACAGTTCAAAATAGTCCGGGTGCCACGGCGACGACGCGATCGAATAGGCCCGCCGACGGACGCCCCCCTCGTGGGGAATAAAAAGTTGGGCGTATTGGCCCGCGTGAAACCGCAGGGATTTTCCCGCCGGAAGGGCAAAGCGCATGTGTTTGTTGTGGGGCACGATTTCTCGGCTTTCCATCAAGGTGAGATCGTAAGTTTCAAAAGGCCTTTTTCGTTCAGGTTGATCGGGCATAAGTCCTCCAGTAAAGGGGTACTTTATACGACCGGAAGCAATCCCGCAAGCGGTCGGCGGTTTATTGGACGGGGTAATCGAGGGCCAAAACGCCCTCGCTGATGGGTTTCACTTTTTGTTCGACAACGGCCACGTGGGCCGGATGAACAATGTAGGCGTCCAAGGCGGAACGGTCCTTAAAACGGGCGACAAACCCGTGGGTATACCCCTGGGCGCGAGCGGAAAAGTTTTCCCCCGCCGAGGCATGGAGGATCCCGGGAATGGTTTCTTTGAGGGAAACCAAACTTTTCATCAGGTCTTCTTTTTTCGCCGCGGGCGCGTCGGCCTTCAGCTTAAAGAGAACCACGTGTTCAATGGGCGTCATCGCGGACGGTTACGCTTTCCAACGACGGGGCGGCCCGCCCCAGGGCCGCGCCGTGGGCACGTCGGTTTTGGCCACCGGCAACGGCTGGGTTTTGGGCGCGGCCAACATGTCGTTGAGCAATCGCCGCAGGTAGCGCACTTCCGCTTCCAGTTCGCCGATGCGGGCGGCTTTGGTTTCCAACGCCTGGCGCATCACGCCCTGTTCCGCCAACCTTAATGTTCTCACATCTTCTTCCAACACACTCATGGTGCTCACCTCGCTTGACAATACATACATCGAATTTTCACTTTTCGCCAGGGGTATTTGAAAAAAAAAGACCCGCGGTCTCGGGGACTCGCGGGCGTCGGTTTTTCAGAGACTTCGGCGAACCTTTCAGCTACGAATCCCGCCTCCCGACCACCCCGGCCCCGTCAATAACGAGGCGCCCCGTGCGCGCGTAAGAACAATGCGCGACGGTGGGCCGATGCATGGTCTTAAAGATTCGGTTTTTCATAACGACGACATTGTAGCACATTTTTCTCTAAAAAGGGGGGGTCCTTGCGGGATCGTCGTTTTTCGACTAGACTATCGTCACACTTTTCGTTGAGGAGGAAGCCGATGAAACAGACTTTTCCATGGATGATCCTGGGCCTGGCGGGCCTGTTGGGGGCCTGCGCCACGACGCCCAAAGTTACCCGCGTGGATGCGAACGAAACCATCGACCTTTCGGGCAACTGGAACGACACCGATTCCCGCCAGGTGGCCGAAGAAATGGTGAAAGATTCTTTGGCCCGCCCGTGGGTGGCGGACTTTCAGGGCGAGAAGAAAACAAAACCCCGCGTCATCGTCGGCTTGGTGGGCAACAAAAGCAACGAACACATCGCCACCGAAACGTTTATTAAAGATCTCGAACGCGAATTGCTCAATTCCGGCCAGGTCCGGTTTGTGGCGTCCAAAGAACAACGGGAAGAAATCCGCGAAGAACGGTTGGACCAGGCCAAACACGCCTCGGTCAAAACCGCCAAGAGCATGGGCCAAGAATACGGCGCCGATTTCATGCTCAAAGGCCAAATCAACACCATCGACGATCAAGCCGGCAAACAACAGCTCAAATACTACCAAGTCGAACTGGAAATGATCGACCTTCTCACCAACGAAAAGGTCTGGATCGGCCAGAAAAAGATCAAGAAAACCGTCGTTTACCCCAAACGCAAATTTTGACGGGAGCGGGGGCAACCCCCTCCATGCGCGCCCGTTTTCCCCTCGCCGTCGGCGTTCTGGTTCTGGTTGGGTGCGCCTCCACGCTCACCCTGCGTGAGCTGAACAGCTATATCCTCAAAAACGAGTTCGCCCCCGCCGCCGCCCAAATCGAAAAACAGAAAAAATCCTACGGGGATAAAAACGCCCTTCTCTATTACCTCGACCGGGGGATGCTCCTTCAGCTGGCGGGTCAATACGCGGACAGCAACCAAGCCTTGGAAACCGCCAAAAAAGTCGCCCGTGACCTTTACACCAAAAGCGTCACCGCTCACCTGTCCACTTTTCTCGTGAACGATTTAATGACCCCGTATTACGGGGAAGATTTTGAGCGGGCGTTCATCCACATTTTTTCAGCGATCAACTACGCCGCCCTGGGCGAGGGCGAAGCGGCCCTGGTGGAATGCCGCCAACTGGACTCGTTTTTTCGGGCGTTGCCCTTCGACGGACAGCGCGCCGCCTATCAAGACGACGCGTTTGCCCGTTACGTGGCGGGGCTTCTTTACGAAGATCGGGGCGAAATCAACGACGCGTTCATTTCATACATGAAATCCTTGGCCGCCTACGACGCCTACGGCTCTTTTTACAAAACAGCCCGCCCGCCCCACCTGGTCCAAGACGCCCTGCGAACGGCGAAACGGCTCGGCTTTTCCGACAAAGCGGCGGAAATTCAAAAACGATGGGGGCCCGTGGCCGTGGCGGCGCCCGCTCCGTCCGACACGGGCGAAGTGGTCCTGCTCCACTATTCCGGTCTGGGCCCGGAAAAAGTGGACTCTTTTTTTGAAATCAGCGTGTACAATGGTTGGCCTTACGTGGAACAGGTGAACACCAAGTCCCAGGACGACACCTCGGTGGAACAGGCCCGGTCGGTCATGCGCTCGCTGGCGGCGGACAAAATGATCCGTGTCGCGTTTCCCAAATACCGTCGAAACCCGGTTCGGGTAAAAACGGTGGAAGTGGGGTCGGGCTCAACCACGGTCCACGGGGTTTTGGTGGAAGACGTGGGTGCCATCGCCGTGCGCAACCTGGACGACCGCGTTGTGCGCACGCGGAGCCGGGCCATTGCCCGCGCTGTCGTGAAATATCTTTTGTCCCAACAGGCCGGAGACGTTGTGGAAAAAAACAGCAACGAAAATTGGGGGTTTCTCGTTAAAACCATTCTGCAAGCGGCCTCCGCCGCCACGGAGGTGGCGGACAAACGGTCCTGGCGAACCTTGCCCGATCACATCGCCATGGCCCGGCTCTCCCTGCCGGCGGGAGATCATGCATTGACGCTTCGCTTTTTGGACGACCGGGGGACGCCCCTTGAAACCCGAACAGTCCCCGTTGTCAAAGTCACCCCCGGCCGAAAGACTGTTTTAATCACCCGAACTGCGCTATAATGAAAATCGGAGGTAAAACCATGGCCCTCAAAATTGCTCGTGCTCTCTCCCTGATTGGTCTTGTGGTTCCGCTCTGGGCGGCCCCTCAAAAACCCGACTGGGTCTCGGGCCCAGATGCCAAATACCCCGACACCAAATACATGACCGGGGTGGGGATTGGGTCGGACCTGGACGGCGCCCGTTCCAACGCCCGGGCCGAAATTGCCCGAACCTTCCGCGCCCGCGTTCAACAAACGCTCACCGACCAACAAACCGAATCGTCCACCTCGTCCGGCAAAAAGCGCGGCCCCGCCCAAGGAACCCAAAAAAGCCAAATGGACACCACCTTAACGACGGACACCCTCTTGGAAGGCGTGGCCGTGGCGGAAACATTTTACGACGCGAAAGCCAAAAAACACTACGCCCTGGCGGTTCTCGACAAAATCGCCTTGCGGCGAACACTGACCGGTCAAATCGTTGAAAAAGAACAAACCATTTCGGTGGAACGGAACCGGGCCAACGAATCGCTAAATCCGCTGGAGCGGGCCCGGGCGCTGTCCGCGGCGGTGGCCGCCGCCCGTGAACGGGACGAACTGTCGGCGCGTCGGCGCATCGTGGATCCATCGGGGATGGTGGACATGCCCACCGGTTCGACGTCGGAACTGGAAACCGCGCTGAACAAAACCCTATCGGACATTCCCGTCACGGTCACGGCCGAGGGGCCGGACGGATCGAAAGTGCGCGATGTGGTCACCGCCCAGATCACGGGGTTGGGTCTCAAGGTGTCCGAGGGGACCAAAACGGGTTTGGCCGTAAAAGCGAAACTAGACGTGTCCCCGTTTGACCGGGGGGTTCCGGAATGGACCTTTTTCCAATGGAATGGCACCGTTGAGTTGGTGGACGTGACCACTGGACAGGTCGTGTCCAGCGCGACGCCCGACGGGGTGGAAGGACACCTGACAACCAACACCGCTCGGTCAAAAACCATCTCGGCCGGCGACAGCGCCCTGGGCCAAGAAGCCGCCCGGTTGGTTAACGAATATCTCTTTTCTCGGTAAGGACCTCAGCGCCCGTTGACGGGGTGCAAAGATTTGACTTTTCTGAATAAAGGAGGAACTCAAATGTCTGTAAAAACAATGATGCGCGGTGGCTTGCTGATGGTAACCGGCCTGGTCCTATTTGCCTGCGGCGGACCCAAACGGCCCGACTGGATCATGAAAGGCGCGGGGGCGTTTAAAGACAAAGGCAAAACTTTTTACGGCGTGGGTATCGCCGAAGGCATTCAGTCGGAGGCCCTGCGCCGCACCACCGCCGACAACCGAGCCATCGCCGATTTGTCCAAACAGGTGACGGTGATGTCCACCAGCCTTATGCGCGACTACATGGCCAACACCTCGATCCCCGCCGAAGCCAAAGGCAACGAGGAGCAGTACATCGAGAACACGATCAAGACCTTCACCGACAACGTTCTTTCCGGCGTAACGGTGACGGACCGATACCAGGATAAAAACGGCACCCTTTACTCGCTGGCCACATTGAGCATTGAACAGCTCACTCAGCTGGCCGACCAAGTGAAAGGCCTCTCCCAAGGCGTTCGGGACCACATCAAAGCCAACGCCGAGTCCGCGTTTGACAAATTAAACGAAGAACAAGCCAAACGTTCCGACCAGTAAATCCGTTCTAGCCCAACCACAACACCCCGGGGATTTTGACATCCCCCGGGGTGTTGTGGCTTAGACGAGCAAGGGAATGCGTTGGTCATGAGATCAGGGCAAACAAAAGTTTGAAATACCCTCAAAAGAAAAAAGGCGCTAGTGTAGTGATTCATAAATACCTTTACTTTTGGAGGCCCGAATCTGTTCGGATTCGAGGCGCGAGGAGAGCGCGATGCGGGACATCGTAACCGACGAGCAACGAAGAAGCCGGACAGAGGCGGGCCTCCCTTTCCTTCTTACCGCCTCGCAAAAGCGAGGCTTATCATGAGGAAGGGCCGGGCGCTTTTGCGCGGCGATCTGCGTCGCTCGTCAGTTGCATACTCCCGGTATGCGCCTTCCTCGCTCCTTGTCGCCCCACAAAATCGCCCGGCCAAAAGTAAAGGTATTTATGAATCACTACACTAGGCCAGCAGGGCAGGCCCCGAATTCCCAACCGCAGGTTGTTGACGCCGCCGATCGGATACCGCGATCCCGGCTGTTGGCGGTCGGGCTATTTTTAGGGATTTTCACTTTTGGCGTTTATGTCTGGACCGGGTCGAGGACACTGATTTCGTGTGGCGACTCGGCGGAACTTACCGCGGTGGCCGCCACCTTCGGCGTAGCCCACGCGCCGGGATATCCGCTTTTCACTGTTCTGGGCGGGCTGTTCTCCGCGCTTGCCCCCGGTTCTCCCGCTTACGGAGTGAACCTCTTTACAGCCCTTTGCGCGGCGTTGGCGGCGGTCTCGCTATTTTTTCTATTGGTGCGACTCACCGGCCAATGGGCCGCCGCGGCGGCCGGATCGCTGACCCTGGCCTTCTCGTACCACTTCTGGCTCTACGCCCACGTGCCCGAATTCTCGGCGCTCAACGCGCTGTTCATCGGCCTTCTTCTCATCAGCGTTTTGGCTCGCCGCTATTTTTTGACGGCGTTCCTGGCGGGGCTGTCCGTGGCCCATCACCATTCCATCGTGTTTCTTTTTCCCGGTCTCCTTCTCCTGTTTGCGATCGACATAAAGTTAAAAAAAGTCTCTTTCACCCCCGCCCGTTGGGGCCAACTGGCTCTCTGTTTCGCCCTTGGGTTGTCCCCCTACCTTTACGTTTCCTGGCGAGCCCACGCCATGCCTGCCTTGAACGCTGGAACCGTCACCGACCTGTCCCGTTTCATTGATCATTTTTTGCGGCGGGCCTACGGGGTTACGTCCCTGACACCGGAATACGCTCCCTTTAACGGGACCGCCTTGAACTCTTCGCTCGCGTTTTACGGAGAATCCTTGGTGCGCAGTTTTTCGTGGGTGGGCGTGGCCGTGGGTCTTTTGGGATTTTTTGTTTTGTTGTGGCGGTCCCCAAAACTTTTTGCGGCCGTGGGGTCCGCGGCGGTGTTGGCGGGGCCCTTTTTTCTGGCCTGGGCCGGAATGCCCGCCGCGTCGGCGGCGCTAAAAACCATTTTGGAACGTTTTTTTGTGGCGTCGTTTTTTCTGTTCGCGGCCGGTCTTGGGATCGGAATGGCACGGATCATTGAAAAAATCAAAGGGTCCCCCGCGGCGCGTTCGTTTCCGCGGGTTACGTCGGGGTTGGCGGCGGGTGCGCTCTTTCTACTTCCGGCGTCGTTGTTGGTCCAAAATGTTCGCCCGCTCAACCTCTCCTCGTTTAATCTGTGCGAAACCTACGGTCGGGATTTATTAAAATCTTTTCCCCCCCAATCGGTTGTGGTTGTGAACGGGGACAACTCTCTGTTCACCCTGTGGTATCTGCAGGGACCTGCCCGAGAACGTCCCGATTTAAAAATAATTAATTCCAGCATGAGCCCCGCCTACAGCGACCATCTTCGTCACCATTATCCAGAACTTGGTATTCCCCCCGTTGGCACACCGACCTTGCGCGAAATGTTGGTCCGATGGGAAGGGCGGTTTCCCCTTTATGTGGTGGGCATTCCCGGCACGGAATTTAAAGACTTGGGCCTTATGGGAAACCCTTTTTACCTGCGGCCGCGGGGGTTGGCGTTTGAAGTGGTGAAAGATCCGGGCCCCGATCCGGACCATTTAACGCCGGTCAGGCTGGATTTTAATTTTGATTTTCCGCGAGTATGGCGAGCCCACTGGTTCGTGGAAGAGCTGGTGTCCCTTTACGCCATGGGATACTACAACCAGGCCGTGATCCACGCCACCCGCAAAGAGGCCCAGGCCGCCTGGGATTCGGTCAACAAAGCCCTGGAAGTGGACCCCGCCTTCGAACCCGCCCGAGCGATGAAAGAACGATTTTTGAGAAGTTTGCGATAATAGGAGAAGGAAAGGCATCCTCTATCATCGGACACGACAGAAACCTGAGTCGTTAGCGAAAAAGCTTAAAGAGCGGGGACCAGGGCTTGGCGGCGGAGTTGTTGGAGGGCCAGACCCGGTTGGGGCGCGGCAAAAATGGCGTTGCCCGCCACCAACGCGTTGGCCCCGGCGTGCACAACCAACGGAACCGTCTCGGCGTTTATCCCGCCGTCCACTTCAATCCAAGGCCGTTTCGACGACGCCAGGCGGTCGCATTGGTCGCGCAACCAACGAATTTTGGGGATCATGTCGGGCATAAACGACTGGCCCCCGAACCCTGGCTCGACGGTCATCACCAACACCAGGTTTAAATCTTTCAGATAGGGAGCCACTTTCGCGATCGGCGTTCGCGGGCGAACCGACAGGCCCGCTTGGCAACCCGACTTTTTTATCAAGCGGATCACCTCGGCGGGTCGGCGACAGGCTTCCAAGTGAACCGTGATGTTCCAGGCGCCGGCTTTGGCGAAGGCGGGGATATATTTTTCGGGGTTTTCGATCATCAAATGAACGTCTTGGGGCAAAGACGTGCACTTTTTAAGCCAGTGGACCACCACCGGGCCCACGGTGATGTTGGGAACAAAATGGCCGTCCATCACGTCCACATGGACCCAGTCGGCTCCCGCTTTTTCGACCCGTCCCACATCTTCGCCCAAGCGGGCAAAATCCGCCGACAGAATCGACGGGGCGATTACAATCTCCCTCCCCCCCTGAGAACGATGAGATCGTTTTAAAATTGATGTCATGGTTGAACCGGCACAGCCATCGGTGCAGTGGACGCTGCCACCACAAAATTAAGCAACGTTTTTTCATTGACCGGGGTATCCGGCGCGGGGGACTGGCGCATCACCAAACCCGGCGCAAAAACAGTACTGGCTTCTTCTTTCACATCCGGCGAAATTTTTTGCGCGTCGGCCCAGGCCCGGGCCGTTTCAATCGGTTGGTTCATGAAAGCGGGCATCAAGACCACGCCTTCCGGCGGGGGGCCTTTGGACACCTTCAAATCAACCATCGTTCCCGGCCGAACCGAACCGCCGGCCGGAGGATTTTGGGTGATGACGATTCCCACCGACGATTCCAATGAATAGTTCTGCGACACCGCGCCCAGGACAAGCCCCGACGCCCGCAACCGATTTTGGGCCTCGGTTAACGCCACGGCCACCACGTCCGGAACAAAAGCCACCTCGCCGCCCGACGACAACGTGACGCGAACTATTTTTCCTTCCCGAACGCGAAAGCCCGCCGGCGGCGCCTGCCGCAAAATGGCGCCTGGCGGCAAACGATCATCAAACTGAACCCCCTCTTTGGAAAGGGCCAATTCCAGAGGCGACACTAAATCAAGGGCTTGTTCAAGGGACTTGCCTGTCAGGTCGGGGACGTCCACCACTTTGCGCGAATGTAAGAAACCCGACACCACCCAATGCAAAGACACCATCACGCAAAGGCCCGCCACCGCGCCCAACACCGATAATGTTAAAAGAGACGGTTGGCGCATCCGCTGGCCCACCCGGGCCGACAAAGCCGCCAGACGAGACTGTTTCTCGGATTTTTGCGCGTCACGTATCATGTCGTTTTGATCCATTCATTAACCTCGAACCGCTTCCCCCAGCTGACCGCACCCAGCGGAAATGTCGGTTCCCTGGGGTTTTCGCAAACGGACAAACAGCCCCCGTTGAGTCAATATTTTCGCGAACTCCCGCACCGTTGCGTCATCGGGCGTCTGGTAGGGCAACCCGTCCACCGGGTTGTAGGCGATTAAGTTCACCCACGCCTTTTTGGCCCGCAACAGGTTGGCCAACCGTTGTGCTTCCCGAACCGAATCGTTCACGCCTTTAATCAAGATGTATTCAAACGTCACCCGGCCGCGCCCGGTGGCCCGTTGGTAACCCCAGGCCGCGTTGAGCAAATCTTTGATCGTCCACGCCGAGGATTTGGGCAACAGCTTTTTGCGCGTCTCATCGGTGGCCGCGTGCAAACTGATGGCCAAATTGACGTGAGGCGCCGCCTGCGCCAACATCGTTATTTGAGGCACCAGCCCCGACGTGGACACCGTTACGTGCCGCGCGCCATAGTTCAATCCCAATGGCGATCGCAAAATTTGAAGCGCTTGGACCAAATTCGAGAAATTGGCCAGGGGTTCGCCCATCCCCATGAAAACGAGGCTGTTGATTTTTCGGCCGAACGCTTCTTCGGCCCAAAACACCTGTTCGACCATTTCCGCCGCCGACAAGTTCCGTTCCAACGCAACCCGCCCCGACGCGCAAAACACGCATCCCCACGCGCATCCGATTTGGGTGGACAAACACAGGGCCGACCGATCCCCTTCCCCGCCCTTGGCCGGAAGGTAGACCGACGAGAAACTTTTTTTGTCAGCGGTTTCAAAAAAGAGCCGTGCCGTGCCATCTTCAGCCGACACTTCCCGTCGGCGCAAAACCAGCGTCCGAAGACGAAAAGCCCCTTCCCACTTCTCCCGCAGAGACTGGGGCAAATCGCTCATTTCAGCGAACGTTTTAACCCGCCGCTCAAACACCCAGGTGTGAACCTGACGAACCCGGTAAGCCTCTTTGGGTTCCAGCTCGAAAGCCTTGAACCAGTCGTTAAACGGAATATCCAACAATGGCCGCGATGCGGCCGAACGAATTGTCACAAAGGCGTCGTTTTAAAAAGCGCCGGGTTGGCGCAAACGGGCAATCCGCTGTTCCAAAGGCGGATGGGTGGACAACAACGCCATCAACCCGCCCGGCTTCCCGGAAATTTTAAACGCGGCCAAGGTGGGGGCCCGTTTGTCCGTTACGCCCAGGCCGCGGCGCAATCCTTCCAAGGCGGCGATCATCTTTTCACGCCCCGTCAACCGCGCGCCCCCGGCGTCCGCCCGAAATTCCCGATAACGCGAGAAACCCGCCACCACAATCATGCCCAAGAAACTGAGCAAAATTTCCAAAACAATCGTGACCATAAACTGCACGCTCCGGCGGCTTTCTTCTTTCACGTTTTGGCTGAGCGCAAACGCCGCCACCCGGGCCAAGAACATCACGAACGCGTTCACCACTCCTTGCAACAACGTCATGGTCACCATGTCGCCGTTGGCAATATGGGCCACCTCGTGGCCCAAAACCCCTTCGATTTGGTCGTGGTCCATTCGGTCCAGCAAGCCCGTGGACACCGCCACCAACGACCGGCTTTTGGTGGGACCCGTGGCAAACGCGTTCATTTCGGGGCTTTGGTAAACCCCCACCTGGGGCATTTCCGGAAGATTGGCGCCCCGCGCCAGGTGATGAACGGTTTGAACCAGCCACGCCGCGTCGCCCGTGGCCGTGGCGGGATCGATCACTTTCACCCCCAAGGCCATTTTGGCCATGATCCGGGAAATTCCCAGAGAAATCAACGCTCCGCCCATACCCCACACCAGGCAGAATATGGCCAATGACCGATAATCCAGTCCGTAGGCGGTTAAATAAGGTCGAACGTTCAACAAATTGAGGACGATTGATATCGTCGCCACCACCAACAGGTTCACCATCATGAACAGAAAGATGCGTTTCATAAACGCCATACGTTCCTCCTTTTGTTACTCAAACCGGTCGCCCACCGCCAGGCGGGCGCCGTTCCAAAAGCTGACCGCGTCCATTTCTTTTTTTCCTTCCGGTTGAACGCGAAGAACACACAGGCTGTCGCCGACACATTTTACCAAAAAACCCCGGCCCTTCTCGAGAGCGAGGATGGTCCCGGCCTCCCCGCGCCCGGACCCGCTGACCTGGGCGGCGCGAATCTTGACACGTTGGCCCCTTAAAACCGAGTAAGCCCCGGGCCATTCCAACGTTCCTCGAACCAAGTTGACCACGTCCGACGCGGACTGTTCCCCCCATCGGATACGGCCGTCGTCTTTCTTTAACGACGGCGCCAGGGTGGGAGTTCCCGTTTGAGGAACGGGCATCCAAGGCCCCTCTTCTTTTTTGCGAAGATACTCGTCCAACAGGTCCAGCCCCAAACTCACCAAGCGGTCTCTTAAGGTGACCACGGTGTCGTCCGGCAAAAGCGGGGCGGCCCTCTGCAAGTAGACGGGCCCCGTGTCCAACCCCTTCTCGATCTGAAAAAGAGAGACCCCGGTCTCTTTTTCGCCCCGAATCAAAGCCCACTGCATGGGCGCCGCGCCGCGGTATTTGGGGACAAGGGAAAAATGAACGTTGATTAATCCGTGTTGGGGTTCGTTAAACACCGGGGACGGGATCAAATGGCCGTAAGCCACCACAATGCCCACGTCGGGGGTTTGCCCGAACGCGGAACCCATACGAAACCCCGCCAAGGTTTCGGGTTGTTGAACCGGCAACCCCAAAGCCAAGGCGGCCTGTTTAACTTCGGTGGGCGTCACCGCGTAGCCCCGACCGGCGGGGCGATCGGGCGAAGTGACCACCCCAATCACCCGGGAGCGTTGGGCCAACCGTTCCAAAAACGGCACCGCCACCGCGGGCGTTCCAAAAAAGACCGTGTTCAGCAATCTACCAAAGACCCGCTTTCTTGCGCTTGCGTATTTCCCACAGGGCTTTGACCCGCTGGGGCAAGGACAGACGGTCAATCATGACCACCCCGTCCAAGTGGTCCATTTCGTGCTGGAGACATCGAGACAACAGGCCGTCCGCTTCGATGCTGACGGGCAGCCCCTTTTCGTTGGTGGCCGACACTTTCACCCACGCCCAACGTGGAACCGTCACCTGAATACCCGGGAACGAAAGACACCCCTCTTCGGACTTGATTTGACCTTTGTGCGCGTCGATTCGGGGATTGATTAAAGCCAAAGGCTTACTTTTTCCGTCAGGCGCCACGTCAACCACCATCACCCGCGCCGAAATGCCCACCTGGGGCGCGGCGAGACCGATGCCGGGTTCGGCGTACATGGTGTTAAACATCGCCGGGATCAAACGCAACACGGCTTCATCGAGGACCGCCACCGGTTTGGCCTTTTTCACCAACACCGGATCGCCGTATTTCACGATCGGCAACAGGGCCGGAATGTTTTTGGGAATGGAATGTTCCATCGGTTTCATTGTATCAATCTCCGACGAGCTTGACAATATATGACTATTATTTATGTGTATCGACAAAATCCGACTGGATCAGGGAGGGCGTGGTGTCGGCGATGGTTGCCAACTTATCCTGAACTCGTTGCAGGCGGCGATCGGCGTCGTCGTGTTTGGTTTTGGCGTTGGACAAATGCCGGCCCACCAGATCGAACTCGTCGGCGAACCGTTCCATGTCGCCGCGCATTCGGCCCAAATCTTCCATGATCCGGCGGGCGTTTTCCTCGATCTGGAACCCGCGCAACCCCAACGCGATCACCTGAAGGTAAGCGTAAAAACTGCCGGGCGACACCGGCACCACCCGTCGGCCGAGGGCGTATTCCATGAGAGCGCCGTCCTCGTCGTCTTTGACGATGCACTCGTAATAAACATTCTCGGCGGGGATGTACAGCAACGCGAAATCGAACGTTCCCTCGTCCGGAAGAATGTACTTGGACGCCACCGCGTCCACATGCTTTCGCATGTCCTGGGAGAACTTCTTGCGAAGCGTTCGACGGTCTTCGTCGGAACCCGCGTCCATCATTTTGCGAAAATTTTCCAGGGGAAATTTCGCGTCCACGGACACCAACCGCCCGCCCAACCGAATCACGGCGTCCACGGTTTCCCGGGTTTTAAAGGAATATTGAAACACCACATGCTGGGACGGCAAAATTTGGGCCAGCAGGTCCGTCAGAAGAAATTCCCCCAACCCGCCCCGAAGTTTCGGAGCCTTCAGAATGGATTGGAGGCCCGCAATGTCTTTGCCCACCTCCAGAATCCGTTCGGACGCCTGACCCAGCGCCCCCAACCCTTTTTGGACGTCGCTGACCGCCCGCGTGGCGCTGTCCAGCCGATCCCCCACGGACTTTTGGCTTTCCATCACCCGCTGGGTCACGGTTTCCAGCTGGCGGTTCACCTCAGAGGTCATTTTTAACAGATGTTGGGTCAACGCATCGGTTTGGGCCCGTGCGGTTTCGGCCGATTGGCGGCGCAAGGTTTCAATTTGTTGTTCCAACACGGCTTTGTCCTCGGCGCGCCGGCGAAAAAGGACAACCAAAAAAGCCGCCACCGCCGCGCACACCCCCGCCACCAAAACAACCATCAGCGGGGACATGTCAGTGCGCTCGGCCGGACCGCGCCGCAAACCGGGTCCGCAACAGGTGGATCCAACTCAGAAGATCGTTGCGCAAACGAACACTTTCGGCGAACAAGGATTTGTAAAGAGTCCGGTCCATGTGGCGTTGGGGAATCCGCGACAAAATGGAAACGCAATTTTCCGCGTGGCTCAGCCCCCGCCGACAGCGGACAATGTTGCCGTTGACGCCGAACGGGTCGTAACCCACCCGATGGCCCAAGGCCACCAGACGGGGAATGGCGAGGGCGTTGTCTTCCAGTTTGCCCAAACCCTTTTGGAACTGCCGGTGAGACAAGCTTTTGTAAGTTTTGGCCAACAGGTTGGCGTAACGGACTTGAACCAATACTTCAATTTTTCGGGAATATTCCGCGGCGGCCAAGAAAAGGGGCAACCGTTCCGGATCCGCGCCGGGATGCCAAAACGGAAGGCCCCGGGCGCCGTCCGGGCCCAGCGCGCGATCCAACGAAAACGGACGGGGCGGGGATTCGGGGTTGTCGGGATCCATGCCAAACGACCGAAGCACCCGCCGAAACGACAGGCTCGGATCAAGCCCGGGGCGTTCCGGCCCCGCGCCCACCCGGCGGCGATCGAACGAAAGACGGTCCTGGGCTTCAAAGAAACGTTCCCAATCGTCTTCATCCCACCGCCCACCGAAATCAATGCCATCGAAGTCGTCGGTCATCGTGGCATATTATACCACACGGGCCCGTCGGAAAAACCGCCGAGCGGCGGTCACACGCCTAAAATTTTCACCACCACCCGTTTTCGCCGTTGACCGTCAAACTCCATGTAAAACACCTGTTCCCAAGGCCCCAAATCCAAAACACCTTTGGTGATCGGCAACGTCACCTGATGGCCCACCAACGTCCGCTTTAAATGGGCGTCCCCGTTGTCTTCCCCGGTGCGGTGATGGAGGTAGTCGCCGGCCGGCGCCAATTTTTCCAGCCACACCATCACATCCTCTTTGAGCCCCGGCTCCTCGTCATTCACCCAAATCGCCGACGTGATGTGCATGGCGGAGACCAAACAAAACCCCTCTTGGATGCCGCTTTGGGCAACCACGTCGGCAATGGATCCGGTCACATTCACGATTTCCCGCCGCTTTTTTGTCCCAAACCACAAATAGTCAGTGTGTGTTTTCATTGCGGAAACGCCATTCAACCCAGGATTTGGCGGCGAGGGTGACAAGGGCCAGGCAAGCCAACAGAGACGCCACCGCGAAGGCGGCGGCAAAGTTGTATTCGTTATAAAGGATTTCCACGTGGAGGGGAATCGTGTTGGTGCGGCCGCGAATGTGCCCGCTGACCACCGACACCGCCCCGAATTCACCCATGGCCCGGGCGTTGCACAGAATCACCCCGTAGAGCAAACCCCACTTGATGTTGGGAAGCGTGACCCGCCAAAACATCCGCCACCCACCGGCGCCCAACACAAAGGCCGCCTCTTCTTCGTCGGTTCCCTGAGCCTGAAGGAGAGGGATGACTTCCCGCGCCACGAACGGAAAGGTCACAAAGATCGTGGCCAAGACGATTCCCGGCACAGCAAACAAAATTTTAATCCCATGATCGGATAGCCAGGGCCCGAACCAGCCCTGGGCCCCGAACATCAAAACAAACACCATCCCCGAAATCACCGGCGAGACGGAAAAGGGCAAATCGATTAAGGTGATCAAGAAGTTTCGGCCGGGAAACCGAAACCGCGTGATGGCCCAGGCCGCCGCCAGCCCGAACACCAAGTTCGCCGGCACCGAAATAAGAGCCGCCAAGAACGTCAGTTTTATGGCCGAAAGAGCCATGGGGTCCACAATGGCCTTCGCAAATACCGCGGCCCCCTTGGCGAAAGCGTTGACAAAAACCGACAGGAGCGGCACCACCAAAAAAAGCGCGAGAAAAATCAACGCGACCCCAATGGCGACCCCTTGAACCCAGCGTGGTTCCGTCAACGACCGGGACGGGCCGAGAGCGTCCTTTCGCGCCAAACCGGAAACGGAACCGGCCATTATTTTCCCCCCGTCCAACGTCGGCTCCAGGCCTGGAGCAGGTTGATCGTGAACAAAATGAAAAAGGAAACCACCAACATCACCACGGCGATGGCGGTGGCTCCGGCGTAGTCGTATTGTTCCAGTTTGGTCATGATGAGGAGCGGGGCGATTTCGGTTTTAAGCGGCATGTTGCCGGAAATAAACGCCACGGACCCGTATTCCCCCACCGCCCGAGCGAAGGAAAGGGCGAACCCCGTCAACAACGCGGGGATCAGCGGCGGGAACACCACCCTCCGAAGCGTTTGCCACCGGGTGGCTCCCAACGTGAGCGCGGCCTCTTCCATGTCGGGCTCGGTGGATTCCAACACCGGTTGAAGGGTCCGAACCACGAAGGGCAGGCCAATAAACGTGAGCGCGATCACCACGCCCAGGGGAGCGAAAGCCGCTTGGATTCCCCATTTTGACAGCGGCCCGCCGATCCAACCGGAAGGAGCGTAGACGGCGGTGAGCGCAATTCCGGCCACGGCGGTGGGCAACGCGAAGGGCATATCCACCAAGGCGTCCACGATTTTTCGACCGGGGAACGAATACCGTACCAGCACCCAAGCCACGAGCAGACCGAACACCGTGTTGATTGAAGCCGCCACCGCCGACGCGCCGAAAGTGAGTCGAAACGCCGCCACCACGCGGGGCGCGCTCACCACCTCCCAAAACGGGCCCCATCCCAACGTGGCCGATTTGGCGAAGATTGTGGACAAGGGAAGCAGAACGATCAAGCTGAGATAAAATATCGTGTAACCGAACGTGAGCCCAAACCCGGGCAGAACGCCGTGAACCTTTAACTTATTTAACCCGCCGGTCATTGAGGGTTGACGGGGAAAGCGTGAAACGCCGTCACGCCCACCCACACCCGCCGCCCGGCGTCGAACCCGCTGGCCAACGAGACCCCTTTGGGCACATGGGCGATGACGGGCCGTTCCGCGCCCACATCCACATGATGCTCGATCAGCGGCCCGCGAAAACGCGATCGGGTAATTTTTCCTTCCACCTGGAGGGTTTCGGGGTTGGAGCTGAGATACACATCGTTGGGCCTAAAGAAAATCCGCACCCGGGCGCCCACGGACGGGCCGGTCACCGTGAACCGAAACGGGCCCCACAACGCCAATTCGGGCGCGCTGACGACGGATTCCACGATGTTGGTTTCACCGACGAACTGGGCCACAAACGGCGTGGCCGGTTTATCAAAAATTTCCAGGGGAGACCCTTCCTGTTCAATTCGGCCCCGGGCCATGACGATAATTTTGCCGGAAATCTCCATGGCTTCCTGCTGGTCGTGGGTGACGAAAAGGGTGGTCACGTGGGTTTCGTCGTGCAAACGGCGGATCCATTCGCGCAGTTCGTCGCGCACCTTGGCGTCCAGGGCGCCGAAAGGTTCGTCCAACAACAGCACTTTGGGGTGCGGCGCCAAAGCCCGCGCCAGAGCGATCCGTTGGCGTTGCCCGCCGGACAGCTGGGACGGAAACCGCCGCTCATACCCCTGCATCTGCACCAGCCGGAGCAGATCGGCCACGCGGGCGTCGATTTCGGATTTCGGCGCTTTGCGCACCTCCAAGCCGAACGCGACGTTGTCCCACACCGTCATGTGCTTGAACAGCGCGTAGTGTTGAAACACAAACCCCACGTTTCGATCGCGGGCCGATTGGGCGGTGGCTTCGGCGCCGGTGAGACGGATCTCGCCGGTGTCGGGGGTTTCCAACCCGGCGATCATGCGCAGAAGGGTGCTCTTGCCGGACCCCGAAGGGCCCAACAGGGCGGACAAAGACCCCGCCTCCAGGCGGAACGACACATCGTCCACCGCGCGGAAATCCCCAAACTTCTTCGTCAAACCCTGAACATCAATGCTCATCGATTACACCTACCGTCCGGGTTGGTAAATTTGGTCGAACACGCCGCCGTCAGAGAAATGTTTTTTTTGGGCGATCGACCATCCGCCGAACACGTCATCGATGGTGAACAGCGCCACCGATGCGAACGACCCGGCCAATTTGGCCTTCACACTCTCCATGCGAGGGCGATAATAATGACGGGCGGCGATGGTCTGGCCCGTTTCGCTGTAGAGATATTTTAGATATTCTTCAGCCACCGCGCGTGTGCCCCGACGGTTCACTGTTTTGTCCACCACCGCCACCGGCGGTTCGGCCAAGATGCTGAGAGACGGCGTGACGATGTCGAACCGGTCTATGCCCAACTCGTTGACCACCAGATAAGCCTCGTTTTCCCAGGAAATAAACACATCGCCGATCTTTCGTTCGACAAACGTCACCGTGGCTCCCCGGGCGCCGGAATCCAAGACGGGGACGTTCTTAAAGATCGCCGTCAGAAACTCTTTGGCTTTGGTTTCGTCGTTGTTCCACTTTTTCAGGGCATACCCCCACGCGGCCAGGTAATTCCAGCGAGCGCCCCCGGACGTTTTTGGATTCGGCGTGATGACCGACACCCCGGGCCGAGCCAAGTCGTCCCAATCTTTGATGTTTTTGGGGTTGCCCTTGCGCACAAGGAACACGATGGTGGACGTATACGGCGCGCTGTTGTGAGGCAGACGTTTTTGCCAATCTTTCGGGAGCAGGCCGGCCTTGTCCGCCAAGGCGTCCACATCGTAAGCCAGAGCCAAGGTGACCACGTCGGCGTCCAAACCGTCGATGACCGCCCGGGCCTGTTTGCCCGACCCGCCGTGGGACTGATCAATTCGGACGGTTTGCCCGGTCTTATTTTTCCAATAGAGCGAAAACGTTTCGTTGTATTCTTGAAACAATTCCCGCGTTGGATCGTAAGACGCGTTCAACAAAACAATGTCCTCAGCGGCGAGGGGAGCCACTAAGCCCCCCCCCACCGCCACGAGCAAACCCAAACCCAGCATCGATTTTTTTCTCATACGTCCCCTCACATTCCCCGACAACGATTAGAAAGCCACTTGAGTCCGCAAAAAGAGCGCCCGTTCGGGAGCCCGGTCTCCCGACGTTGCTCCACCGGAAAAGCCGGTGTAGGTGTAGTTCGCCATCATTTTGAAGAAGGCGTTGGGATACCAGTTGATACCGCCGGTCCACGCCCGGGCTTCCCGGGCGGACTTGGTGGGATCGGCAAATTTCTTGTCTGAATCAAAGGCATCATCATCAACCGTAAATCGACTCACCCTCGCCGCCAATTCCACCGCTCCCCATTCTCCCTTCGAAGGATTAAGCGTTTTGGCGGGCTTCAATCCTTTGTAACCGGGAGTTTCACCCGTAAGGACGTAACTGAACGCCACTTGCCACGCTTTATTGGAAAGGTGAGTGTCTGTCGCTGTGGGTGTCGACCGGACAGTCTGGTAGGAGGTAACGTATTCCCCCATGAGACCCAAGGGCCCCCCGTACCAAGTTAATTGGGGAGTCACACGGTCGTGCTTTCCTTTGGCCGACGTGTAGTTTTGGTACGAGAAAAATTTATTTTGCCCTTCGGTTCGGAATTGGTCCGGAAGTTTCGTGTTGTATTCGTTCGCTGTGGATCCAGCCAAACCCACGCTCAATTCAGACAAGAAAGACTTGGAGCCTTTCCACGGTTGAGCCACGATTCGCCCGGACACCTCCTTGCCGTCCGCAGCGTCTGTTGAGACCACTTCACCGTCGGGAGCTCCATTGGAAACACTGATCGCATAGCTGATTTTTCCATCGATGACGCCCCCATGCAATTGAGCCCCCACATCGTAGACCGGCACCAGGTTGGTGGCCAAGGACCTTTCAATAAAAGTGGTCCGCACACTGGATTGGAGGTTTTCCAGGCCCACCGGCGGTTTGTATCGACCAGCTCGGAAGGTGGCCAGCGAAGAGGCCTTGTAATCCAAATAGGCGTCGTCGAGGGAAAAGGCGCTGCCGCCAAAATTGGGCTGAAGCCGGGCCGTTAACACGCCAAACCCGGTCATTTCAAACGTCGGCCTTAGGCGACGAAGCACAATGGTGTCCTTATACTCCCCCAAATTGTCAGCAAGATAAAACCGACCATCCACCTGAACGTCGCCGAAGAATTTAAGTCCAAACGCGCCATCGGCCGATTTCAGTCCGAACCCGTCTTTTCCGGCGGTGACCACGGGCTGGGCGGCCAACTTTTCTTCCAACGCTTTCTGTCGGGCTTCCAGGGCCATGAAACGGTCGTTCAACTCTTCCGTTCGACCCGCCACGGCCACCAGTGCCAAAAGAACTCCCCACCCAACCCCAACGTACCTTTTTATCATGGATGCACACCTCGTATGATGACTTAATCTTTCTCTCAAATCAGCGAACTCAAAACCGCGCCGACAGCGCCCTTTTATAGACAGCAGGAGGGCGCCGGGGCGATTTTGTAGACGGCGCTTTCGGCCAACAGGTTGGGCCAAAATCCCACAGGGCCCCGGGCCGTAAGACCGCGCCGGTCCAAAACAGTCACGCCCTTTTCCCGACAAAAATCTTCAAAATCCAACAGGCTTAAAAAGTGCATGTTGGGGGTGTTGTGCCAGCGGTAAGGCAGGGCCCGAGACACCGGGGTCCGCCCGCGAAACACGACGTCCAACCGCGCCCGCCAGTGGCACATGTTGGGAAACCCCACGATGGCATTTTTTCCCACCCGCAGGGCTTCTTTCAACACGAACTCCACGTTGCGGGTCTCCTGCATGCTTTGGTTAAGAATGACGTAGTCGAACGATTTGTCGGGAAACTCCCCCAACCCGCCTTCAATGTCCCCGTGCAAAACCGTCAACCCTTTTTCCACGCATTCGTAAATGGACTCTTCCCGCAGTTCAATCCCTTGAGCCTTGACGCCTCGTTCTTTAACGAGGACTGCCAACAACTCGCCCTTGCCGCACCCCAGGTCCAACACCTGGGCGCCGGGTTCCACCATTCCAACGATCGCGGCGTGGTCAGGCCGCATGGGTTTTCGCCAAAAACGACTTAATAAGTCGGGTCTGTTCGTCGTATTCGACCAGGAACGCATCGTGGCCGTAGGTCGAGTTGACCTCCACGTAAGTCACGTCCCCTTGGCGGGACCGGAGCGCGGTCACGATGTCCCGGGACTGGTAAGAGGGATAAAGCCAATCCGACTTAAATGAAATCACCAGGAACCGCGGAATCGGCGCGCCGGGTTTGAACAGTTTGTCGCCGGACAAATCGAAATAGTCCATGGCCCGGGTCACGTAGAGGTAACTGTTGGCGTCGAACCGCCGAACAAAATGGGCCCCGCGGTTGCGCAAATAGCCTTCCACCTCGAATTCGGCGTCGAAGGTGAACTTGAACCCCTCGGTTTTCAAGCGACGGGAGAATTTTTCCTCCATGGACTGGTCGGACATGTAAGTAATGTGCCCGATCATGCGCGCCACCGCCAACCCGCGTTCCGGTTGGCCGTGGGCGTAGTAGTCCCCCCCCCGCCAGTCCGGGTCGGCCATGACGGCCTGGCGGCCCACCTCATCAAAGGCGATTTGTTGAGGAGAATGTTTGAGCGTCGTGGCGATGGGGATCACACTGCGCACCCGGTCCGGATAACTGGCCGCCCATTGGAGAGCCTGCATGCCGCCCATGGATCCCCCCGCCACCGCCAACCAGGAAGGGATCTTGAGATGGTCCATGAGATGGCGCTGGGCGTCCACCATGTCGGGGATGGTGATCACCGGAAAGTGGATGCCGTAGGGGCGGCCGGTTTTTGCGTCCGTCGACCCGGGGCCGGTGGACCCGCGGCATCCTCCGATGACGTTGCTGCAGACAACGAAGTACTTGTCCGTGTCGAACGCCTTCCCCGGCCCGACCATGGGATCCCACCAGCCCGGCTTTTGTTCCCCCGCCACAAGGCCGGCCACATTGGCGTCCCCGGTGAGGGCGTGGAGAAGCAAAACGGCGTTGCCCCCCTTTTCGTCCAACCGACCGTAGGTTTGGTAAGCCAACGTCACGGGCCCCAACTCCTGGCCGGAGGCCAGGAGAAGTCGGTCGAACGAATGGGAACGGGTTTCGACCGTCCCGAGGTTGGAAGGCAGGGTCGCCTGCTCCATTAAACGTTGGCCAAAGACCGGTCGATGTCCGCCGTGATATCGTCGATGTGTTCGATGCCGACGGAAAGACGGATGAAGTCCGGCGTCACGCCCGTGGCCTTTTGTTCCTCGGGTGTCAACTGCGAGTGCGTGGTTGTGGCCGGGTGAATCGCCAGTGTTTTGGCGTCTCCCACATTGGCCAAATGGCTGACCAGTTTCAACCCGTCGATGAATTTTCGGCCCGCTTCCAGTCCGCCTTTAATGCCGAACCCGACGATGGCGCCGGCGCCTTTGGGCAGATATTTCTTGGCCCGCCCCTGTTCGGGGCTGTCGGTCAAGCCGGGATAGTTGACCCAGGCCACCTTGGGATGCTTTTTAAGAAACTGGGCCACGGCCAAGGCGTTTTCCGAATGGCGCGGCATACGCAAGTGCAGGGTCTCAAACCCCTGGAGCAAGAGGAACGAGTTGAACGGCGAAATGGCCGTTCCCAAATCCCGCAACAGCGTCACCCGGGCCTTAATGATGTAGGCGATGTTGCCGATGGGTTTTAACGCTTCGACGAACTTGACCCCATGATAAGAGGGATCGGGATCGGCGATCAACGGAAACTTTCCGTTGGTCCAGTCGAATTTCCCCGAATCCACGATCAAACCGCCGATAGAGGTTCCGTGACCGCCGATGAACTTGGTGGCGGAATAAACGGTGATGTCCACCCCGTGGTCGAAGGGACGAAGCAGGTAAGGCGACACGGTGTTGTCGAGGACGAACGGAATCCCCGCGGCGTGGGCGATTTTGGAAATTCCTTCCAAATCCGCCACGTCCAGTTTGGGGTTGCCGATGGACTCGGCATAGATGGCCTTTGTTTTCGGCGTGATCGCCTTCCGGATGGCCTCCAAGTCGTTGGACTTGGCGAATTTCACCGTGACCCCAAATTTGGGGAACGTGTTATGGAACAGGTTGTAGGTGCCGCCGTAAAGATTGTCGGCGGAAACAATTTCGTCGCCGGCTTGGGCGATGTTCAACAACGCCAAGCTAATGGCCGACTGCCCGCTGGACACCGCCAGGGCGCCTACGCCGCCGTCCAGGGCCGTGATGCGTTTTTCAAGAACATCGGTGGTGGGGTTCATCAGGCGGGTGTAGATGTTGCCGAACTCTTTAAGGCCAAACAAGTTGGCCGCGTGCTCGGTGTTTTTGAACTGGTAACTGGTGGTTTGGTAAATGGGCACCGCGCGTGATCCCGTGGTGGGGTCCGCTTCTTGCCCGCCGTGCAGGGCCAACGTTTCCGCTTTGAGACTGCCGTCGAACTGTGTCATGGATGAACTCCGATTTAAGGCGGGGAGAGGGCTATGTCACGCCCACACTTGGAGGAAGGCTGTGGCTCCCATCCTACCAACTGGGACGTTATCTAGCGACAACGCCACACCGAGTGTTGCGGTGCGGGCCTTCAGAGGATCTTGAGGGACTCGGACCGCTTTAGCGCCCTGTTCGCTCCTGAGGAGCCGGCCGGGGCAAGTTGGTGTTTAAAGCCTCGCCGGTAGGCGTGGCCCCAGCTTTCCCGCGGTTACGCGGGTTTGGGACCTCGCCGTACGCAAACATCCTAACAAAGTGCCAACACCCATGTCAATTTTTTTAGCTACAATAACCCCGAAGAGGCTCTAATCTCGGAGAAAATTATGCCAATGGACATTGAAAAACTGAATCTGGAAGAATTGCTTGCGCTGAATCGTCAGGTGATTCGCCGCATAGAATATTTTCACAGCTTAAAAACCCAGGCGCATTTGGACCGGTTTGAGGTGGGAGATCGGGTAAGTTTTCTAAGTAATGGCCGCGCCGTCGAAGGAATTGTAACACGAGTGAACCATAAGTCCCTGAGTGTCAAAACAAAAGACTCCCGCTGGACAATCCATCCCCAGTTTCTCACCAAGATTTCCGGGGCAGGCCAAGAAAGGGCATTAACGGTTGAAGACATTCTTGGAAGGGAACCCCATCACCCGGGATAAATCCGTTATTCTGTTTATACCCATAAATGCAATTTGTCATGATAAACAAAATTATTGCTTTGCATTGTCATGACAAAACGTGCGCAAAAATCCCCGGAACCAATAATAAGCGGAAGTCGCAACACCGGACTTAATCTTTTCCCCGGCGCTGACGAAAAAACCGTTGCAAAAGTCGTCGGGACAGGCCCGGCAAAACTCCGCCGGTGACGTCCGCCCGATGGTTGAGCTGTGAATGCCGGAGCAGGTCCATGACCGACCCGGCCGCGCCCGCTTTTGGGTCCGCGGCGGCGAACACCACCCGGGGTATTCGGGCCAGGACAATCCCGCCGGCGCACAGGGCGCAGGGTTCCAGGGTGGTGTAAAGGGTTGTCTCCCGCAACCGCTCGCTTTTCAGATGTTGGCCAGCGGCGCGAATGGCTAAAACTTCCGCGTGGGCGGTAGGGTCTTTTAATTCCCGGATCCGGTTGCGGCCCCGGGCGATAACCTGGCCTTGAAAAACGATCACCGCCCCCACCGGAACTTCCTCCGCCGCCGCGGCTCGCCGTGCCTCGGCCAAGGCTTCCCGCATGAATCGGACGTCATTCCGGCGTGGTTGCAGCCGGAATCCATGATCTGTTAGTTGGGTTTCAAAGGTTGTAAATCTCACAACTTTCTTCTGGTTCAATTTCGACTGGCCAGGTCGTCCAGAGGGCTGACCGGGGCATTGGCCATATCGCGCATGACATGGGTGTAAATCATGGTCGTCTCCACGTTCTTATGGCCCAACAAATCCTGGACCTCTCGAATATTGACGCCCTTCATCAACAAATGGGTGGCGAAACTGTGGCGAAGGGTGTGAACCGTGGCGTGTTTGGCAATGCCCGCTTTGACAACCGCCCGGGCCATGGTCTGCTGAATGGCGATATCGCTCAAATGGTGCCGCCGCACTTTTCCGCTTCCATGAGCCTCATTTCCGTGCCGTAAAGGAGTTCGAGGATCAAGCGGTTCCCTCCCTCCGCCGCCCCGAACACTTGCCGAACCTCGTCCCGAGAAAGCACCACCGGCAAGCGCACGCCCCGTTTGGCGCGGACGGTTTGGCGAATGTCGTCCAAGGACCGACCGAGGACTTCTCGGAACAGAAAAAGGAGCGCGTTGAAGGCTTGGTTTTGGGTCGAGGCCGACACGCGGTCCACCACCGCCAACCGGCTTAAAAAATCCCGCACATCCTCGGAGGTCCATTCCGCCGGGGTCTTTCTCTCCCGGACAGTGGAAACGTATTTCCGGAACCAAACAAACCAATCCAAATAGGAGCGTTCCGTGCTGTAGGCATAATGTTTCAAGCGCATCCGCTCTTTGAGTTTTTCAGCAAGCGTGTCGACGTCGGCCGGGATTTGGACCACCGAACGCTTTTCTTCCCCGCTAAAAGCCGCAAAGAGCCGAACCGCCTCTTCCGCCTGACTCACCTGCCACCCTTGACAATTTTCCTGAACGGATATATGTTTCAAAAAGTGTTCCAGCCCAATTTCAAAGGGCAGGGATTCCCCCGAGCCTGGCTGATGAACGCAAGATAAAGGTGCGCCCAACGGGCATAAAATGGGATATATTTTTCCAAAACAAGCCCACGCTGGCGCAAGTAGTTTTGAAATTCCAGCAAGAAGTTTGTCTTATAGTAAGTTGTCATATTCAAGTAATAAGTGGAAATTACTAATACTTCGGCCCTCAAGATCGATGTTATTTAAAAATAAATAGGGCGTCAACGGGCCCATCCCGTAGATTGACAATAGAACATAATAATTGTTGGGGTTGGAGAGGTATTATGCAAATGAAACCACTCACTATGAGAGCAATCTTTCTTGGGCTTATTCTTATGGTCACATCATACTTGGTCTATCTTGTGATTTTGGAGCCTGCTGATAGACTCGAATTATACTGGCTAAAGATGATTAAACCTTCAAATGCAAAAATCACCATGTTGTCTTCAAGAATGACGACCCGATTTTCGCGCGTCGGAATATGCCGTTTTAAGGCATCATCTATTGATGTGGAAAAAATAGTTAATTCATTATCGCTTAAACCAATGTCCATTAAACTGACAGCTCTGGGATATGGAGCTGGTTGTCGAAAATGGTTTAGTGAATTCTTCACCCTTAAACAAAACAACAATCCTATCGTCGACAATAATGCCTCTATAACGCTTTTTAATACACCTGGACCAAAAATTTACAAAACACCTCTAACCGCCGAGGAAAAATATTTCTCATATTTCAATGGACTTTACTATAGCTCGGAATATCAAGTAGGATGTGTTGACATGGTGTACCCTTATGGTTAGCCGGATAGTATTGTTTATTTCATCGATCTATCCTGCCCAACCATGCGGTCCAGCGGACGCGGGCACAACCGGCTCGCGCCGCTGACCTTTAACGTTGGGTGCAGATATGAAACTTCATTTTCATAACAGCTATCTTGTAATTGCATTATTGATTTTAATTCCTATTGTAATAGTGGCACCCTATATTTTAGTTCGAGCATCTTTTGATAGAGGTCCATACCTCGAATGTGTCTGGATTCGATTTTCTGTTTTACTGGATCAAGTGGAATGTTTTCTTTTTGCCAACGATCATGAAAACTTAAAAGGCATCGTTGCAGTCCTATTTCTGGGGTTCGTTACTGGTTTGTTAATTCTGTTATATCTAAATTGACACCCAACAAAGCGGTCCAGCCGACGCCGGCACGTGCGGCCGGCGCGGCTGACCTCTGACGTTGGGCCACATATGAATAAAATGAGATTTCTCGGAAGTTTCGCATTTATTTTTTTAGGAGCTATTGCTGGGAAAGCCAGTTGTCCAGCTTTCATTCCCTATTCCTTTAGGGCCACTGTTCTTTCATGCATGGAAGTTAATCCTTCCCGACATTTCCCCTTCCATAACTGGAAGGTTTTCGGAAATTCAAGATATAGAGGTGTGGTCTTGGATCTAGATATTGCTGAATTTAGAATCACACATCGCAATGAGCAGGGCTCTTACACACAAACACCTCCACCTCGCCTTCTCAAAGCCTTTTATCAGCAGAAAGGAGATATATCCGTTTTCCAGAAAGGCGAGAGCATTTCTGGGGTATTGTCTCAAGAATGTTGTGACGGAGCTCCTGATAATCCGCCTTGCGAATTGGGGTTCCCATGGATTATATTTGATGTGCAACGCACGGAGAACGCAGTCAACTTACGAGCCCAACAAGGTGGTCCAGCGGACGCGGGCACCATCAGCCCGCGCCGCTGACCTTTGTTTTTTAGGCACAGGAGATTATATGCAGCCAGTTCCTCGGCTTGTCGCTGATAAATTCGCCCTTCAGTTTGCCGGTTCTGGACGAGGCAGTGGTCTTAGTGCCAAAGAGATAACAGACTTCTTTGGAAAATACAGTAACCTAGTCCGCTCTTCCGATCATTACGGGATGCTCCCAACGAAAAAAATCCTATTTATTAATTCCCTCTATGACATGCAACCATAGGAGCAATATTACGCTCTAACAGACCTTTGCCTGAAACCTCCAAAAGCAAAAAACAAGTTACCCCCAGAGGAAACCAGAAAAGATCTTTGCACCCATCTCCACTCTTACTTGAACAAAAATACAATTGGTCTTATGTTTTCAGAACTTAGAGAGCATTTGTTTAGAGAGGACTGGTACACGGCATATAGCCGTGTCCGAGGTAATGTAGCTTCCTCGATAACAGCTTCAAGAACATTGGTTGAAACCACTTTAAAAACCATAATAAAAGAACGTAAGGGAACTCCCGATTCTTCGGGTGATATCGGGAAATTAATTAAACAAGCGGAAGACTCCCTTAATTTTAAAAGGCCCGAACGGTCTGAAGAACATCAGATTTTATCGGGCATCAACAGCGTTATTTCTGGAATCGCCGCTATTAGTAATCAATCAGGAGACCGCCATGGGATGGTTGATGGAGTTGAAATTACCAATCCATTAGTTGGGCATTTGGTCTTGAACGCCTGTGGTGCAGTTGCCCTCTTTTTTATCGAATTGCATTTATTCTTTGGCGGTCCAATTGAAAAAGCACATGAAAGCGCCTAACAAATCGTTGCAGCCGACGCCCACCGCCCGCTTCGCGGCCGTCGGGCGCGGCTAAACTCGTTCGTTAGGCGCGACAACCCCTTGACAATAAGTACCTAATGACGTACGCTTTGGCAGGAGGAAGAAAATGACCACACTTACCGCAAGCGTTGCAAGGGCTTCCCTGTACAAACTCCTTGACAAGACCTATGATTCGCATGAACCCGTTCAGATCATGGGAAAGCGTCACAATGCTGTCCTGGTGTCTGAAGAGGACTGGCGCTCCATTCAAGAAACCCTCTATTTGGTTTCTATTCCCGGGATGCGAGAATCTATTCGGGCAGGTCTCAACACTCCCGTAAAGAAACTTTCCAAAAAACTGCATTGGTAAACTGGCAACTGCTTTATACCAATCAAGCCCAAAAAGATGCCAAGAAATTGGCCTCATCAGGACTCAAACCAAAAACTGAAACTCTCTTGAAGGTTCTGGAAAGCAACCCCTTTCAGAATCCCCCACCATTTGAAAAGCTGGTAGGCGATTTGGCCGGTGCGTATTCTCGGCGAATTAACATCCAACACCGATTGGTATACCAGGTCTTACCTCGCATCAGGACCGTCAAGGTCATTCGACTATGGAGCCATTGCGAATAATCGCCCAACAAGGCGTGTTTCTAATCGGACGACGAAAGGGGACGTACTCAGATTATCAGTTTTCTTGATATGTTCTACTCGGGATGATTAATATCTCCAGATGCCACGTCAAGCGTGATTGCTGGTTCCTGGAGGGCATGTCATGGCCAGAGGGATCGAACGGCGGGCGATTTTTTCAGATCCTCCCGATAACCGTGAGATCGTTGAGCGGATGGAATACTCCCTAAAAAAATCCGCCTGCCGCTGTTCCGCTCGGTGGCGAAATTTCGAGGGGAGGTCCTCGTCAGACAATTTGGACCTACAAAAACTTATAAACTGAGTACGTCCCCTACTTGTACAATATTTAAAAGTCATACAATGGGGGCTGTCGCTATGTCTTTTTGGCAAAAGGGGGTAATGATGAAAATTCCTGACGTGTTCAAATCAATGAAGCTCGGAATGGCCGCTTTATTGTTTGGCCAAAGCGGAGGACAGGCCGTCGCTTCCAATGCGCCGCAAGGGACGCCGAAATTTAAAGGAAAAATCAACTTGGATGTCCGGGACTCCGTCGCCGATTGGGCTCCATACATTCCCAAAAAAGCGCCGGAGGGCGCTCCGAACGTTCTTATCATCCTTTACGATGACACAGGGCAAGCCGCGTGGTCGCCGTATGGCGGCCGAATCCAGATGCCCACTTTGGATAAATTGGCGGCCAACGGTCTGACCTACACGCAATGGCATACGTGCGCGCTCAGCTCCCCCACTCGGTCGACGTTCCTCACAGGACGCAATCACCATTTGAATGGGATGGCGGCCATCACGGAAGCCGCCAACGGGTTCCCGGGCTCGAGCGGCCGGATCCCAGACCAGTGCGCCACGTTGGCGGACGTTTTGCGCGACAACGGTTACAGCACCTTCTGGTTGGGAAAAAATCACAACGTGGCGGAGCAGGATTTGGCGTCGGGCGCCAGCCGAAAAGAATGGCCCCTGCGAAAAGGATTTGACCGGTTCTACGGATTCTTGGGCGGAGAAACCAACCAATGGTATCCAGACCTGGTGGAAGACAACCGCTACATCGAGGCCCCCGCGACGCCCGAAGAAGGGTATCATCTTTCCAAGGATCTCGCCGACCAGGCCATTCGCATGATCCGCGACCAGCAGGCGACGAATCCCTCTCGCCCGTGGTACATGTGGTACTGCCCCGGGGCCAATCACGCTCCGCACCAGGCGCCGAAAGACTACATTGCGAAATACAAAGGCAAATTCGATGACGGTTACGATGCCTACCGAAAATGGGTATTGCCGCGCATGATCGCGCGGGGAATTTTGCCCAAGGGGACCAAGCTGACGGAGTTCAATCCGTTGCCTGGGGCTGTGGCGAACCCCGCGGACGCGGTTCGCCCGTGGAATTCCCTCAATCCACAGGAAAAGAAGTTGTTTTCACGCATGGCCGAGGTGTACGCCGCGTTTTCCGAATACACGGATGTTCAAGTGGGGCGGGTCATCGATTATCTTGAAAAAACGCGCCAGTTGGACAATACGCTCGTCATTTACGCCGCGGACAACGGCGCGTCGGGCGAAGGCACGCCGAACGGGTCCGTCAATGAAAACAAGTTCTTCAATGGTTTCCCCGATGATCTTTCGGAGAACATGAAACATCTTGACGAACTCGGCGGACCGAACACCTACGAACATTTTCCGACCGGGTGGGCGGCGGCGTTTTCCACTCCGTATAAAATGTTTAAACGCTACGCGAGCTTGGCGGGCGGAACGTGCGATCCGTTGATCATCTCCTGGCGCAAGGGAATCAAGGCGCGTGGTCAAGTGCGGAATCAATACCATCATTCCGTGGACATCGTGCCGACCATCCTCGAAATCGTTGGACTGGAAATGCCCAAAGTCTACAACGGCGTTGAGCAGGTGCCGCTCTCCGGCGTGTCGATGAAATACACCTTCGACGCTAAACCGAATGATCCGACGAAAAAGCGCCGTCAGTATTTCGCGATGCTCGGAACCCGCGCCATCTGGGAGGACGGATGGAAGGCTTCGGCGGTCCATGCCCCGATCACCGGCCAGGGGCACTTCGACAAAGACGTCTGGGAACTGTATCACGTCGACGTCGATCGCGCGGAGGCCCATAACGTGGCCGCCCAGCATCCCCAAAAACTCCAGTCGCTCATCAACGCCTGGTTTGAGGAGGCCAAGAAAAACAATGCCCTCCCTTTGGACGATCGGACGGCTTTGGAACAACTCAACATTGAGCGGCCCAGTGCGGAACCGTCTCGGGAACGCTACATTTATTATCCCGACAACGCGCCGGTTCCGGAAAGCGTGGCGGTCAATATTCGCGGGCGATCGTATAAAATCCTCGCGGATGTGGTGATAAAGGACCCGAACGCGTCCGGCGTCATTTTCGCGCACGGCTCGCGTTTTGGCGGGCACGCGCTGTTCATCAAGGACAAAAAGCTCCACTATGTCTACAACTTCCTGGGCATCCGACCGGAGCAGGAATTGGTCTCCTCGGCGGAATTGTCCCCGGGGAACCTCACGCTCGGGATGGAGTTTGTCCGGGAGAAAGCCGGAGACCATCATGAATCGATTGGTCACGCCACACTTTACGTGAATGGGAAGGTCGTGGCCCAAGGGCCCCTGCGCACCCAAGCGGGAAAGTTTACCTTGGGCGGCGAGGGATTGTGCGTCGGCTATGACAGCAGCGATGCCGTGAGCGCTCGGTATAAGGCCCCGGGACGATTCCACGGAGGTGAAATCCTCGGCGTCGGAGTGACCACCGAAAAAACCGGGTATGAAGATCTGAATTCCGCGGCGGAACGCGCTTTCAACAGAGATTAACCGAAATTTCCCGGTTGGCCCGGAGCGGGAATGACGGGTCAACGAAATTTTTCGGGTTAACCTCCAAGGCGGACTTTCGTCACAAACGGGCCGATCGCTCTGGCGGTCGGCCCGTTTGATTGGAGAGGGATATCAATGGCGATCGACAAATATCAAATGCCTTCTCTTCTGGGCAATTTGGGACAGAGACGTTTTCATGTCATGGCCAAACCGAATAGTTCGGTGTGCAATTTGGACTGCACTTATTGCTTTTATTTAAGCAAAGAAAAATTGAAGGGGGGCCCCGGCGCCGGGCGGATGTCCGAAGCGACCCTGGAAAAATTTATTCGCCAGTACATTGACGGCGTGACGGGGGATGAGGTCGTTTTCACATGGCAGGGCGGTGAACCCACTCTGCGCGGATTGGATTTTTATCGCAAGGTGGTCCAACTTCAAAAGCAATACGCCAAACCGAATCAACGGATTGAAAACGACCTCCAAACCAACGGGACTCTTCTGAACCGTGAATGGTGTGAATTTTTGCAACAGAATCGGTTTTTGGTGGGATTGAGCATTGACGGCCCCCGGGAGTTTCATGATCGTTTCCGCATTTCAAAAAACGCCTCCCCGACGTTCGACAAAGTGTTCGCGGCCGCCGGGCTTCTGCGGGACCACGGGGTTCGTTTTAACACGTTGACCTGCGTCAATCGATTCAACGCCAAATATCCGCTTCAAGTTTACCGATTTCTACGTCGGGAATTGAACTCAACCACGATTCAATTTCTGCCTGTCGTGGAATACAAAACGTTTGAGACCATCGCTCCGGAAACGTGGGATACTCACCAATTGCCCGTGGACGGCACACCCGAAGCCCGCCCGGGCCATCCGGGGTCTATGGTCACGGATTGGTCAGTCGATCCTTACGATTGGGGGGATTTTCTGATCAAAGTGTTTGATGAGTGGTATCGAAAAGATTTGGGCAAAGTCCTCGTTAACCATTTTGAAACATTGGTATCCCAGCACCTGGGGTTAGGCACTCAAATGTGCGTTTACGGGGAATTCTGCGGCAAAGGGGTCGCGATTGAACACGACGGGAGCGTCTACGCCTGCGACCATTTCGTTTACCCGGAATATCGAACCGGAAATATCAGCGACCGGCCTCTGAAAGACTTGGTGTTTTCCCCGACCCAGGTGCAATTTGGGTATGCCAAAAATGAAACATTGCCCGGGTTTTGCCGGCGATGTCCCTATTTGTCGGATTGTTGGGGGGAATGCCCAAAAAATCGCATTCTTCGGACGGTGGACGGTGAGCCGGGTTTAAACTATTTGTGCCGAGGTCTGAAAAAATTTTACAAACACGCGTTGCCAAAGGTGGAAAAAATCATTTCCCGGCTTAAGGCGCCGCCGGTCCAATCGAGTCCATTTTGAATTCCATCGACAGCGCGTCGCAAATTCAATTCCGAGGTGAAAAATGAAATCCAATCAGAGAACCCTGTTTTTGAAAAGAACGACGGTGTCTCTTTTCGTTTTGGCCTGCCTGCGCATCGCTCCGGCGGCGCGGTCGGAAGACAACGCTCAAGCCAACAACCCATTGGCGAACATGGTCGCCTTCAATCTTCAGCAATACTTTATCGGGGAGTTGACGGAGTCCCACGAGGACGCCAACCAATTCTGGTTGCGTTACGCGCGCCCCTTTCGAGCGTTCGACAAAAATTGGTTGTTGCGGGCTTCCTTGCCGATCAACAGTTTCCCGACCGGTTCAAATGAAACGCAAACAGGCATCAGCGATCTGAATTTATTTTCTTCTTATTTGTTCGATACGGGCAACCCGGCGGTGAGTTTCGGGTTCGGGCCACAAATCACTTTGCCGACCGCCACGAGGGATGAATTGGGATCCGAAAAGTGGTCGGCGGGATTGGTGAACGTTTTGTTCAACGCCCAATCAAAGTTGTTTCAATACGGATACCTGCTCACTTGGCAGGCGAGTTTTGCCGGGTCCCACAATCGTTCGGATGTCAATGTCGGCGCCCTCCAGCCCTTTGTCTTTTATCAAGTGGGGAAGGGCCGGTATCTTCGGGCCGCGCCCATATGGTCCTACAATTTTCAAAATGACAATTACAGCGTTCCGGTGGGCCTTGGATTCGGGAAAATTATTCCGGCGGGCAAGACGGTCTACAACGTCTTTGTCGAACCTCAAATTTCCTTGGCCGATCGCGGGCCGGGACAGCCGCGGTGGCAAATCTTTTTCGGTTTCAATATGCAATTTAAAGAAAAATAGGAGCGGGCGGAAAGGGCGTTCTCAATTAATCAACTAACGTGCCCAACAAGGCGGGTCAGCGAACGTGGGTACCATCGGCCGGCGCTGTGGAGCTGGGTCTAAGGCAAGGATTTCCCGGTTTATTTTTTGAGGCCGGTTCGTAGAGCTCCGGATTTGATGGACTCCCAATTGAAAAGACCGGTGTCCAACACCCATCCGGTCACCAGGGATGCCGGGGTAACATCGAATGAAGGGTTATACACCGGCGCCTGGTCCGGTGCCCAAACAACCGACCCAAACGCGCCTTGGGCGCCTCGCACTTCGCGGGGATCCCTTTGTTCGATCGGGATGTCTTTTCCGGACGCACAATGGGGATCGATGGTCGTGACCGGCCCCACCACATAGAAAGGGATCCCGTGGTGGCGCGCCAAAACCGCCACGCCGTAGGTGCCGATTTTGTTGGCGAAATCGCCGTTAACGGCCACGCGGTCGCATCCCACAAATATTTTTTGGATTTTACCTTGGGCCATCGCGGACGCGGCCATGGAATCGGACATCAAGGTGTAGGGAATCTTTAACTTTTCCATTTCCCACGCCGTCAATCGCCCGCCCTGCAACAGCGGTCGCGTTTCGTCCACGTACACGTGTATCCGCTTGCCCATCGCATGAGCCCGAGCAATCACCCCCAACGCCGTCCCCACCCCCGCCGTGGCCAACGCGCCGGCGTTGCAATGGGTTAAAACACCGTCGCCGTCATCTATCAAGGACGCCCCGATCTCGGCCATTTTCGCGCACAACTCCACATCTTCCCAGGCAATGGCCAGGGCTTCGCCCGCCACGGCTTCGGGGTTCGGGTTGTTTTGGATGAAACGAACCATTCGGTCCAGGGCGTTCATTAGATTAACCGCCGTCGGACGCGCCGCGCGCAACCGACCGGCTTCGTGGACGAGATCTTCCGCGCGGGCCCCCCCGAGCGCCAACTGGCCCAACGTCAGGGCCGCCGCCACACCGATCAGCGGGGCTCCCCGCACCTTTAAGGTTAGAAGGGCCTCCACCATATCCTCCGTGGACCGAATCGGCACCCAGGTTTCGGATTGAGGAAGCAACCGCTGGTCGAGAATCCACAAAAAAGGGCTTTCGGATCGGGACCACCGTAACGCCGTCGCGGAAAATAAATCCGTGGAACGGGTCACAAAAGCCGCTCTCCGCAACGCGCCCGTTGGGCCCGAAGGACGGCCACTTCTTTTGCGGGCAGTTTGGAAAGTCCACCCAAACCCACCGCCGTCGCTAAAATCCGAGCGCAATGCTCAATGCGCTCCATGCCCCGGAAAGCTTCGTCCAGCGTTTCCCCCCAACACACGGCGCCGTGGCGAGCCAAAATCATCGCCCGGCAATGGGGCAGGTAAGAAACAAGCCCGGTGGCCATCTCGTCAGACCCTGGCCGGCCGTATGGGACCACGGGAATCCGACCCGCCGCCAAAATCACTTCAGGCAACGATTCGGCCGGCAGTTCCCGCAGGGCCGGTTGGGCCACGCTCCACGCAATGGCCGTGGGAGGATGGGCGTGAACCACGGCCCGCGCTTGAGGACACCGACGGTAAATTTCCAAGTGCATCCGCCGCTCACTGGACGGGTTCCCCGCCAAAATCCGCCCGTCCATGTCCATCAACGCTAATTCTTTAACCGAGAGCGATTCCTTAGCCACGCCCCGGGGCGTGATCAGGATTTTCGCCTTTCCGACTCGAACGCTGATGTTCCCATCCGCCGCGGCCAAAAGGTTTTGCCGATGCAATTCCCGCCCCACTTTTAAAATCTCCTCGGCCAACCCCATCGAGGTTCGCAATAACTTTCTTTTCACCACAGACTCCCTTTTTTTCTGAATTTCGTCCATCCACATCCTCCAAACCGTCCCGTTTCAACAAGGCCGCGATCTGGATTCCCGACACAATCATTTGGGAATGCCCCACACGACGCGATTATTCCTTCCCCCACTGTGATATATCCTGACATACTGCCCTGCCCCCTGGAAAGCAATTCCGGAAAATCGGGGGTACGCCGGGCAATCCGCGACCCAATGATCCACGACATGGCGAAAAAAGGGGGAGTGTGTTAACCTCTCGGCATGGACGCCAAACCCATTTTCACCGCGCGGGGATTGACCAAAGATTATCCCATGGGCGACACCGTGGTCCACGCCCTGCGGGGGGTTGATTTGGAATTGACGGCGGGCGAGTTTGTGGTGATGTTGGGCCCTTCCGGAAGCGGGAAATCCACCCTCCTCAATATCTTGGGCGGTCTCGACGCGCCATCGGCCGGACAGGTGTTTTTTAGAGACCACAATTTGGGGGCCGCTTCCCCGGCTGATTTGACCGACTACCGCCGGGAACATGTGGGGTTTGTGTTTCAATTTTACAATTTGATTCCCAACCTCACCGCGGAAGAAAACGTTGCGCTCGTCACGGCCTTGGCGGACCATCCCATGAAACCGGCGGACGCGTTGGCGCGCGTGGGGTTGTCGGATCGGCGTCGGCATTTCCCGGCTCAGCTTTCCGGGGGCGAACAACAGCGGGTGGCCATCGCCCGCGCCATCGCCAAACGGCCGGACATTCTGCTCTGCGACGAACCCACCGGCGCCCTCGACCAGGTCACCGGCAAACAAGTCCTTGGCGCTCTTTTGGACGTAAACCGAGAGTTGGGGACCTTAACCGTCATCATCACCCACAACGCCTCCATTGCGGGCATTGCCGATCGGGTTCTGCGTATGGCCGACGGCCGCATCGCCGCTCTTCAACGCAACACCCGACGTTGCACCCTGGACGAAATCCAATGGTAACAGGTCTGTGGCGAAAATTGCCCCGGGACCTGTGGACCCTGCGGGCCCAGACGGCGGCCCTGGCGGTGTTGGTCCTTTGCGGTGTGGCGGTTTTGGTCTCGTCCTGGAGCTCGTACCGCTCGCTCCAAACCGCCTCCAAAACCCATTACGATCGGCAACGGATGGCCGACGTTTTTGCCGATCTCAATCGGGCCCCGCTCACCCTTTTGCCGCGACTGCAAACTCTTCCGGCCGTCGACACGGTGGAACCCCGGTTGGTTGAAGACGTCTTGATCGATGTCCCCAACCAGGAAGAACCGGCCCTCGGTCGGTTCGTCTCCATCCCCGCCGACGGAAAACCCCGGCTCAACCATCTTTACCTGAGACAAGGACGGATGCCCCTACCGGCCGACATCCCCGATGTGTTGGTCCATGAGGCCTTTGCCGAAGCCCACACCGTTCGACCGGGAGACGCCTTGACCGGATTGTTTCGCGGCCGACGCCGAACGGTTCGAGTGACCGGAATCGCCTTGTCCCCGGAATTTGTGTACGCCCTCAACCCGGCCGTCGCGTTTCCGGACAACAAACACTTCGGAATTTTTTGGATGCCACGACCTTCGTTGGAAAAGATCACTTCCATGGAAGGCGCGTTCAACAACGTCGTTTTAAAAATTGTCCCGGGCGCCTCCGAAATTAAGACCCGCGCTTTCCTCGACGCGTTGCTGGCTCCCTACGGTTGTTTGGGATCGGTTCCCCGATCCCGGCAGTTGAGCGCCATGCTGGTGGCCGACGAAATCCGACAACAAAAAGCCCAGGCGGTGTTCAACCCCGCCGTTTTTCTTCTGGTGGCCGCTTTCTTGATTCACATCGTGTTGTCCCGCTTGGTCGCCTTGCAACGACCCCAGATCGCCACGCTCAAATCCCTGGGCTATCGGGATTGGGAGATCGGATCCTATTACGCCGCCCTCGCGGGAGGAATGGCCTTGGTCGGAATTGGGCCGGGTCTCTTGGCCGGGGCCGGATTGGGCACATTTTACGCCCGACTGTACCGAGACTTTTTCCGGTTTCCGGAATTGCCCTTTTCTGTCAGCGGCGCCGCCCTGGGGGTGGGCGTCTTGGCCGGCCTTGTTCCGGCGCTGGCCGGAGCCGCCGTGAGCGTTCAATCGGTTTTCCGACTCACCCCGGCGCAAGCTCTCCGCCCCGCCGTCCCGGTTGGATTTCGGCCCGGACTGTTCTCCGACGTTCCCGGGATTCGGCTCCTTTCCCCGGAGGAACGTCTCGTCGTCCGCGGACTCTTTGCGCGTCCGGGCCGTTTGACCATGACCGTTTTGGGAATTGCCGCCGCCATGGCCCTTGTCATTAACGGCGGTTTTTGGAGGGACACGCTCGACACGCTTGTGCGCATCCAATTCGAAGAAGCCAACCGGGAACACCTGACGGTCCTTTTCCGGGATCCCCGCCCCCCGTCCGCCCTGAGAGAACTGGCCCGCTGGCCCGGCGTCATCGCCGTGGAAGGTTTCCGCTCCGTGCCGGTCCGGATCCGCGTCGGGCAACGGGTTCGGGAAATTTCCCTTCATGGTCTCGCCGCGGGGTCTTCCATGAGCCGGGCGCTTACGCCGGACGGAAACCCCGTGGCCCCGCCCGTCTCGGGCATTTTTCTCAGCCGGTATTTTGAAAGAGACCACGGGGTCCGCGTCGGGGACACGGTGGAGCTGGAGGTCATGGAAGGCGGCCCCCGTCGACGACAGGCCATCGTCACCGGGTTTACCGACGATTTGGTAGGCAACAGCGCCACCCTGCGGCTGGACGACCTTCATCGTCTCATGGACGAACCTCCGGTTTTTAGCTCGGCGAAATTGCGGGTGGAAAAAGGCCATGTTTCCCCCCTCTACGCGCGTCTCAAGGCAAGCCCGCAAGTGGCCGCGGTTCATGTAATGACCCTCCTCTACCAGGGATTTCAAGAAACCATCGCGGGCATGGTAGAATTCTTCACATGGATCCTCATTGGGTTTGCCGTGGCCATCGCCGCCGCCGTCATTTACAATTCCGCGCGGGTCACTCTTTCCGAACGGGGCGGGGAACTGGCCGGCCTTCGCGTTCTGGGGTTTTCCCCCTGGACCACCTGGGGCCTTCTTTTTTCCGAGGTGGCCGGGCCGGTTTTCTTGGCCTTGCTCCCCGGGGCCGGGTTGGGCCTTTTTCTCTCGTGGCTCAGTTCCCGGCTCGTGCATACGGAACAGTTCCACTTTCCCCTCCGTCTTTCCGCGCAAACCTACGGAATGGGGGTTCTGGTGATCACCGGAACGTCAATGGCCGCGGGGATTTGGCTCTGGCGGGCTGTCCGGCAACTCAACTTGGTGGAGGCCCTCAAATATCATGAATGAGATCCCGCGTCGGGCTCTTGTCAAACCCATCGTTCTCGCCGCGGGCGGCGTCGTCCTGGCGGCGGCGTTGGCAAGCCTGCTCATTCCCCGGGCGACTTCGGTGGAAACCCTCGTCGTCACCCGAGCGCCGTTTGAGGAAACCCTTCGCGCGGATGGACGCATCGAGGCCCGGGACAAATACAGCGTCACCGCTTTCGCGGACGGGGATCTCCGGCAAATCACTTTGCGCGTGGGGGACCGGGTTCGAAAAGGCGATCCGGTGGCTCGGATTCTGTGGGACTACGAGAAAGTGATCCGGAGCCCCGCGGACGGAGTGGTTTCCCGCGTTTACCGAGAAAACGCCGGCCCCATCCAACGGGGAACACCCCTCTTGGAAATTGCCGGTACCGGCCATTGGGACGTGGTGGCGGAATTTTTGACGGGCGACGCCGTGCGGTTGCGGGCCGGGCTCCCGTTGCGCGTGGAAGGATGGGGCGAACAGGCCCCCCTGCTGGGTCGTGTGACCAACGTCAGCCGGGCGGGATACACCAAAATTTCGGCCTTGGGCGTCGAAGAAGAACGAACCGATGTCCGGGGCGAGTTCGTGGCACCGGACCCCGATGCGCTCGCGCGCCTGGGACACAACTATCATGTGGAAGTCACCGTGGTGGTCTCAACGGACCCCGCCGGGATTGCGGTTCCCCAGGGCGCCCTTTTTCGCGACGGGGATCACTGGGCCGTTTTTCGCGTGGAAAATGGCCGCGCCCAAACCGCCCGCGTTCAATTAGGCCGGCGAAACGATCGGGACGTGTTGGTGGTGGAAGGCCTGCAAACGGGCGACCGGGTGATCCTCTATCCCGGCGATCACATCAAAAACGGGATTCGGGTAAAATAGCCGGCCCCGGTTATTTGTTTTTGAGGAACGCGCGAAAAGCCGCGTCGAGTTTGTCGCCCACATACGCCCCGCCGCGGCGGGACCATTTTTCAAGGTCTTTTTTATCTTGGATTTTTCCCTCCAGCACTTTGTAAAGAATCTGTTGCGCGCTGGAAGCGAACCCCACCTGGGGATCGCGGATCGACCCGTTCATGGGCACGACAAAAGAAAGCGACGGGATGTCCATCAGATCTTTAAACCGTTTCACGGGCAACCCCAACAGCTCTTTTCGACGGGGATCCACGTCCACCTTGAAATCGCTGATGTCCACCAGATGGCTGGCGGTGAGCCAATCGTCTTTGCACAGGGCTTGGGTTTTTAAGTTAAGTCGCCCGCTCAACACCCGCACGTCGCCGCTTCCCGAAACAAACCGGGCCAGGGGTTCCAGGGGCCAGTTGGTGAGGTTCCATTCCCCGTTAAACCGGAGCGGAAAAGACAACCGGTCCACGGTCGTGTCCATGGAAAAAATGCCCGGCTCTTGCCCATCGTATTTTCCGTCGGCTTGAAATGTCCACTTCTCGTCCAGCGGGTCCGGGGACCCCCGCCGAAGGCGAACCGCGACGTTTCGAACACCTAATTTTTCGTTGGAATCCCGATTTGTAATGACCGCCTGGCCATCGGCCACAACAATCTCGGCGATGGGCAACCGACGAACCCAAACGGGAATCCGGTGGGAAAGAGCCCCCCCCGCCCCGCCACGGCTTCGTAAAGAAACGGTCCCTTCCAGCAAAGGATTATTTAATTGGAGGGTTCGAATGGTCCCGTTTCCCGATATTAATTCCCGGACCGGAACGTCGACCGTCACTTGAGGAACCGTCACGGACAACCGTTCTCCTTGAATCCGCAGATCGGTCATCACACAACGCCCTTTCCACAAATCCGCCTGGAAAGTACCAAAGGTCGACCGGGTTCCGTCGAAAACATACTTTTTGAGATACCCCTCGACCCCCGCCGACACCGTTCCGTTCAGAAACCACAGGAAGGCCGCCAACAGGCCCGCCGCCAACAGAAAACCCAAGAACACACCCGCAATCAACCCCACCCAAGCGCCGCCCCGAACCGGGGAAAAACGGGTACCGGTTCCCACGGCAAAGCGTCGCGTCAGGATGGTGTGGTGGGGCCCCATGGGAAACCTAAGCGGAGGGAGGCGTTTGAAGGGCGCGCATGTAATGGGCCCGTTCGAAAGCGGCGGGGTCCGGACAGTTGAGCTTCGAAAGGCTCCCCCGCATTTGCCGGATTGATTCGTACTCGTTTTTTTCCATCCATTCGCGGGTTTCCCGCTCCATGACAGATAAATGTTTGATGCCGTGCCGATAGAGAGCCGAGGCGATCAAGGTGGCGTTGGCGCCGACCATCGTCATTTTAATGACGTCACGGCCGTTGTGAATGCCGCTGGTGGCCGCCAAATCGGTTTTGAGGCGGCCGAACAAAATGCCGATCCACGTCAACGGCAAACGCGACGCTTGCGGCGTGCTCCACAACACTTTGGGGCGGATGTCCAGATTTTCCAAATCCACGTCGGGCTGGTAAAACCGGTTAAACAGAACCAGCCCATCGGCGCCCGCCTCCACGAACCGTTTGGCCATGTTCGCCATATTGGAATAAAACGGACTGCATTTGACCGCCAACGGGATCTTGACCGCTTTGCGCACGGCGCGCACAATATCGACGGCCGTGTCTTCCATGACCGAACCCGGACTGTCCAGGTCGGTGGGAATCGAGTAGATGTTTAGTTCCAACGCGTCCGCCCCGGCCTCTTGAATTTGACGGGCGTAATCGGTCCAGCCACCCAAAGAACTGCCGTTCAAACTGGCGATCACAGGAATCGATAACGCTTTTTTGGCTTTGGCAATGTGGTCCAAGCGTTCGTCGGGGCCCAACCCCCCGTCCGAAATTTCCGGGAAATACGTGAGCGCTTCGGCGAAACTTTCGGTTCCCTGCTCGGTGCGTTCAAACAATTCGTCCCGGTCCCGGCGAATTTGTTCCTCGAACAGCGAATGAAGAACCACCGCCGACGCCCCGTGGTCTTCCATCAATTTCAATTTTCCGAGATCGTCGCACAGCGTGGAGGCCGCCGGAACCAACGGCGATTTGAGCGGCAACCCCAAATAGGTCGTCGACAGATCCACGGCCATGGCGTTATCCTTTCACCGGGGCCGCGGGGGCCGGAGGGACCGGCGAAGCCGCTGGTGCGGTCGGCGCCGCGGGCGGTGCCGCCGGGGCCACCGGCCGGGAAGCCAAGTGTTGGTAGTAGGCCCAGCGGGATTCCGCGTCCGACTGGGACCGACCCCACAGATCTTTGGAATGCTCCGGCGCGGTTTTTGTCAGCATCTTGAACCGATTTTCGCGCAGATAAAAATCGTCGATTTTCGTGGCCGCCGGTTTGGAGTCCACCACCAGGGGGTTCTGTCCCTGGGCAATACGGCGCGGATCGTGCCGATACAGCAACCATTGGCCCGACCCCACCGCCGCCTTTTGGCTGTCCAAGGCTTTCACCATGTTGATCCCATGGGCAATGCAATGGCTGTAGGCGATAATCAACGACGGCCCGTCAAACGATTCCGCTTCCAAAAAGGACCGCAGGGTGTGCTCATCGCGCGCGCCCATAGCCACTTCGGCCACATAAATGTTTCCGTAACTCATGGCCATCAACCCCAGATCCTTTTTCGCTGTGGATTTCCCGCCCGTCGCAAACTTCGCCACGGCGGCCCGGGGCGTGGCCTTCGACAACTGACCTCCGGTATTCGAATACACGCCGGTGTCCAACACGAGGATGTTCACGTCCAACCCGCTGGCAAACACGTGGTCCAACCCGCCGAACCCGATATCGTAAGCCCACCCGTCACCGCCCACGATCCAGACGCTTCGCCGGACCAGCACGTCCGCCAGGTCCGTCAACCGCCGGGCGTCGAGGGAATTAACCCCTTTCAGTTTCTCTTTCAGGACGGCGACCCGTTCCCGTTGTTCGTGAATGCCCGCTTCGTCCCTCTGTTTCGCGTTCAAGAGGCCCGTCACCAAATCATCACCCAGATGAGCCGACTGCTTGCGCAACAAGTCCCGGGCCATCTCTTCCTGTTGGCTGAGCGACAACCGGAACCCCAACCCGAACTCCGCGTTGTCCTCGAACAAGGAATTGGACCAGGCCGGTCCCCGCCCCTGCTTGTTTTTTGTCCAAGGCGTGGTGGGCAGGTTGCCCCCGTAAATCGACGAACAGCCCGTGGCGTTGGCGATCAACGCCCGGTCGCCCCAGATTTGTGACAGCAGTTTCAAGTAGGGCGTTTCCCCGCACCCCGAACACGCGCCGGAGAACTCAAACAACGGCTGTTCGATTTGAACCTGGTTGATCCGCTCAATTTTCAGTTTTCGCCGATCGTATTCGGGCAGGTCCAGGAAGAAGTTCCAATTGTCCCGTTCCGTCGAACGGAGCGGGGCCTGGGGCCGCATGTTGATGGCCTTCAGTTTGGCTTCGGACTTGTTCCGGGCGGGACAAATTTCCACGCACAGCGAACAGCCCGTGCAATCTTCCGGCGCCACTTGGAGCAGGAACTTTTGTCCTTTCCAATCCCGCTCGATGGCGTCGCGGCTTTTGAACGTGGCCGGCGCATTGGCCAGAAGGGCCGGTTCCACCACTTTTGACCGGATCACGCTGTGGGGACATATCATCACGCATTTGTTGCACTGAATGCAGGTGGCCGTGTCCCACACGGGAATTTCCTGGGCCAAATTGCGCTTTTCAAACGCGGCGCTTCCCACGGGGAACGTGCCGTCGGCGGGCATGGCGCTCACGGGCAACTGGTCGCCTTCGTTTCGGATCATGGCCCCCAAAACCTCTTTGACGTAGGCCGGAGCGCTGTCCACCACCGGCGGGGGAAGTTCCAACGTGCTGGTGACCGCCGCGGGGATACGAACCTCCTGCATGCGTTCCAACGCGATGTCCACGGACCGCAGATTCATTTGCACCACGTCTTCGCCTTTTTTCCCGTATGCCTTGGCGATGGACTTTTTGATTTCTTCAATGGCCCGTTCCCGGGGAAGAACGTTGGAAATCGCGAAGAAACACGATTGCATCACCGTGTTGATCAGCCCCCGCAAACCCGCCTCTTTGGCAACAGCGTAGGCGTCGATCACATAGAATTTGAGCTTTTTGGAAATGAATTTTTCCTGGAACACCCGGGGCAGTTGGTCCCAGATTTGGTCGGCGGTAAACGACGTGTTCAAAAGAACCGTTCCGCCGTCTTTCACTTGGTTCAACAAATCGAACCGTTCCAAGAACACCGGCTGGTGGATGCCCATGAAATCCGCTTCGGAAATAAGGTACGGCGCATGGATGGGCGCCGGCCCGAACCGCAAATGGGAAATCGTGATGGACCCGGCTTTTTTGGAATCGTAAACGAAAAAGCCTTGGGCGTAATTTTCCGTGTTTTCGCCGATGATTTTAATGGAGTTTTTGTTGGCCGACACCGTGCCGTCGGATCCCAACCCGTAAAACATCGCCCGAACGCCCCCCGCGGGTTCCGCTGAAAAGTGCGGGTCCCAGGGCAAACTGGTGTGGGACACGTCGTCCATGATCCCGATGGTAAAATGGGGCTTGGGCGTCGGCGCCGACAGGTTATCGAACACGGCTTTGGCCATGCCCGGCGTGAATTCTTTCGACGAGAGGCCGTACCGGCCCCCCACCACCGCGGGCATCGTTTTGAACGGCGAAACACCCGCCGTTGTCGCTTCAAACACCGCGTTGACCACGTCCAAATAGAGCGGTTCTCCGTTGGCGCCGGGTTCTTTGGTCCGGTCCAAAACAGCGATGCGTTTCACCGTGGACGGCAACGCCTTCAACAGAAGCCCCGCATCAAAAGGACGATACATCCGAACTTTCAGAACTCCCGTTTTTTCGCCCCGGGCGTTCAAGACCTTGGTGGTTTCTTCGACGGTTTCTCCGCCGGACCCCATGATCACCACAACCCGGTCAGCGTCCGGCGCTCCGGTGTATTCATACAGTTTGTAGCGACGGCCGGTGAGATCGGCGAACCGATCCATTAATTTTTGCGTGATGGCCGGGCATGCGGTGTAAAAAGGGTTCACCGTTTCCCGCCCCTGGAAATAAACGTCCGGGTTTTGGGCGGATCCGCGCAGGACAGGTTTTTCCGGAGTGAGCGCCCGTTCGCGGTGGGCGTGAATGTCGGCGTCGTCGATCATGGCGCGCAACACGTCGTCTTCAAGCCAGGCCACTTTTTGAACTTCGTGGGAGGTGCGAAACCCGTCGAAAAAGTGCATAAACGGCACGCGCGACTTGAGCGTCGCCGCTTGACTGATCACCGCAAAGTCCATGGCTTCCTGAACCGAATTGGACCCCAAAATGGCCCACCCGGTTTGGCGCGCGGCCATCACGTCTTGGTGGTCGCCGAAAATAGAAAGCCCCTGGGCGGCAATGGATCGCGCCGCCACATGAAACACGGCCGAGGTCAGTTCCCCGGCGATCTTGTACATGTTGGGGATCATCAACAAAAGCCCCTGGGACGCCGTAAACGTGGTCGCCAAGGATCCGGTTTGAAGCGCCCCGTGGACGGCCCCCGCCACACCGGCTTCGCTTTGCATCTGGTACACAAGGGGGATGTCCCCCCAAATATTCTTTTTCCCTTCCGACATCCACGCGTCGGACCATTCGGCCATGGTGGACGAGGGGGTAATGGGATAAATGGCAATCACTTCGTTGGTGCGAAACGCGACGGAAGCGACGGCTTCGCCGCCATCAATTGTTTTATAACGTGGTTGAGACATGGGTTAAAAACCTCGAAGGATGGAATTCGTTCGGCGCAAGCGCGCTGACCGCAAACAAAATGGGGCTCGCCAAACGGCGTGTTAACGACAACACGCGTCCCATCATACGAAAACCCGACGGGTTTTAACACCCCCCGAATTGAGCGGCCTATAATGTAACCCTGAATAAGGGTGTTGTGCGGTTAAAAATGTAACCCTACCTCTGCAAAGAGGAGGGCTCATGCCGAGCTTAAAATCAAAGATGGAATATCTCGAAGCTGTCTACCAACGTTACC
>JAYRXX010000077.1:0-4528 GCA_041917295.1 Elusimicrobiota bacterium | reverse complement strand
GATGTTGGAACCCTTGCGCGCCCACGTGGACGCGGAAGGCGCGTTGGGGCAGGTGTCGGAGATTTTCGACGGCGACGCTCCCCACGCTCCCCGGGGCTGTCCGGCCCAGGCCTGGAGCGTGGGCGAACTGTTGCGCGTGATGTGGGAAGAAGGAATAACCCTATGAAAAAACGACTGTGGATGGCGGTTCTGTGGGCGCCGGTGGCGGTGGCGGCGTTCGAAGTTCAGTTTACACCGGAAGGACCGGTAAGCACGAGCGGGGACAAGGCCGCGGCGTCCCCCGTGGTTGAATCCATCGAAGGCGCCGTCACCGTTCCGGTGGCGGATCTGCGCCGCGTGCCGGAACCCGTTTCGCCGGAAGCGGCGAACCAGCGGCCTTATCCCATCGATTCGAACCAAGAAACCCAGGTCTTGTTTGGAGAGCGGGTTCGGGTGTTGGAACTAAAAAAAGGGTGGCTTCGCATTGAAGCCGTTGACCAATTTGAGTTCAGCCATTCCAACCGATGGCAAGGCTATCCCGGCTGGGTGCCCCAAGACGTTGTGATGCCTCTTCCGTCGGATTTTCGTTCCGTGGCGGTGGTGATATCGAGGTATGGTCTCATGTGGGAAAAACCCAAAGGAAAGGGGGCGCACCTGGACCTTCCGATGGGATCGCGGCTGGCTGTGATTTACACCCAAAAAGACTGGGCTCGGGTTCAGGGCCCTTCGGGCGAAATGGGATGGATGCGGTTGATCGATCTTCGCATGGACCGTGACGTGCCCAAAACCAGCGAAGACAACCGGGCGGCTTTCCTCACGGCAGTTCACCAATTTTTGGGGGACCGGTACTATTGGGGCGGCCGGTCGGGCCACCGCAAAAAGGGGCTCGTGCCGTCGGGGGTAGACTGTTCCGGGTTGGTCAACGTCTCGTTTCGCGCTGTGGGCGTCAACGCGCCCCGGGACGCGTTTGAACTGCACAAGTTGGCTCGGCCGGTGGAAAAAGGGGCGGACCTTCTCCCTGGGGATTTGGTGTTCTTGGCGAAAAAATCTGCCCCGGACCAGATTGTTCACGTCATGATCTTCGAGAAAACAGAAACGGTGATCGAAGCGTCTCATGACGCCGATCGCGTGCGGCGGATTTCATTTAAAAAACGGCTCGGCGCCAAGCAGGCGGACCTCCGTTCCGGAGAGGTTTGCGGCGACACCGTGGTTCGGTTCGGCACCTTTTTTCAGTGACCCGATCGCGGCTGGCCGCGGCCGATGTTCGTCCGGTTCGCTGGCCGTTGCGTCGGCCTTTCGTCACGGCCTTGGGCCAAAAATCACACAGCGATAATATTCTTGTCCGCGTCCGTTTAACCGACGGCACCGAAGGGTGGGGGGAAGCGTCGTCTTCGTTGGCCATGCCTTGGCAAACGGGGCCCGTTCTGGCCCGCGCCCTTCGCGCGTTGGCCGATCGGTTTCGCGGCCGCGACGTTCGCGACATCGAACCGTTGGTTCACGACGTGTGGGCGGCGCAAGAAAAGAAAGCGCCCACCGCCGCCGGGGCGTTCGAATCGGCTTTGTGGGACGCGTTGGCCCGCCACGAAAAAACACCGTTGTATGAACTGTGGGGCGGGTCTCGGTCCGCCGTGGAAACGGTCCTATCCATTTCGGCTCTGAATCCCGACGAAATGGGCCGGCGCGCTCGCGCGGCGGTCCGGGCCGGGTGGCGCTTGTTAAAATTAAAATTGAACGGCCGCGATTCCCCGACGGTGAACCGGGACCGGTTGCGCTGTGTTCGGCGCAACGCTCCCCGGGCGCGCCTTTTGGCAGACCCCAACCAAAGCTATGATCCCGACGGATTGCAGATCCTTCTCCAGGAATGCCGCCAAGATGGGATCGATATCGAGCTGGTGGAAGAACCTTTTCCCAAAGGCGACCTGGACGCCTTGGCGGAAGCCAACAAACGCCGATTGGGCCCACTCATTTGCGACGAATCCATCCAAAACGAGGTCGATGCCGAACGGTTGTGTTCCGGTTTCGGTGTTCGAGGAGCGAACATCAAGCTGGCCAAGAGCGGGTTTTTAGGCGGTCGCGCGGTGGCGCGGGCGTGTGACCGGGCCCGTCGGGGCCGCGCCCTTCTTATGATTGGGTGCATGGCCGAATCACGGATCGGGTTGGCGTCCGCGGTCCATTTCGCTTGGGGGTTCGGCGGGTTTGATTACGCGGATTTGGATTCCGATTTAATTTTGAAGCCCACGTTCGTTCGGGGCGGTTACGTTCGTCGCGGCCCGTGGCTTGAACGGCCTCGATTTCCCCGGCCGGGATTGGGACTGGGGGTTCGTCTGTGATTACGACGGGATTAATTTTGGCTTTCTTGACCGCCACGCTGGCTTGGGCGCCGTCGCATCCGAAGGCGGCGCCGTTGTTTCGTCGGCTTCCCGCGCCGTTTTTTGCCTATTTTATTCCCGCGTGTTTAACATCGGCGGGACTGATCCCCGCGGCAAGCCCTTTGTACCGATGGGCGGCCGCTTTTCTGTTGCCGGTGTGTTTGGCTCTGCTCGTGATCAATTTGGATCTGGGGGCGCTCAAGAAGCTGGGCCCTTCCGCGGTTCGGGCGATGATTTGGGCCGGCGTGGGAATGGTGGGCGGTTTGGTTGCGGCCTACGCTGTTGTGGGGGCTTGGTTGCCGATGGGGGCGTGGAAATCAGTCGGGGCGTTGGCCGGAAGTTGGACCGGTGGCAGTGCCAACTTGATCGCGGTCAAAGAAGCGTTGGGCGCGGGCGACGCCGTTTTTTCTCCGATCGTTTTGGTGGACGCGCTGTTTGCCTACAGCTGGATGGGATTGTTGGTGTGGTTGGCGGCGTATCAACCGTTGATCCAGCGATGGACGGTAACACCCGTGTTCGAACCGGCTGTTGCGGTTCAACCGGATCCGGTCTCGGACAAGCCGGGGGTGGTGACCCCCATGGTGGCGGTGGCCCTGGGGATCGGGTCGGCTCTTTTCGGAAAAGAGGCGGGGCCTTTTATGAGCGGATGGGTTTCGCATTTTTTGCCCGCTGTGGGTGCGGGATTGGGACCGTCGGTGTGGTCGGTGTTGATGGTGACCACCCTGGGGTTGGCGGCGGCGGGGTCCGGCCGGTTTCGTGAGAACTCTGATCGCGTCGAAAAAAGCGGGGCCGTGTTGCTGTTGTTTTTGTTGGCCACGTTGGGGGCTCAGGCGTCGTTGTCCGCGCTTCGTCAAGCGCCGTCTTTCTTGGTTTTGGGCGCGGTGGCGCTTTTTGTTCACGGCACCGTTTTGGTGGCGGGGGCCCGGCTATCGCGGCTGTCTTTTCCCCTGCTGGCCACCGCCAGCCAGGCGTGCATCGGGGGGGTGGTGTCGGCTCCGTTGGTGGGGGCGGTGTATCATCCGAATTTGGCGCCGGTGGGGCTCCTGTTGGCGTTGGTGGGGAATTTGATTGGCACGTATGTGGGGTTGGCCGCCGCCTGGGCTTGCTATGGGATTGAATCGATCTTAAAATAAAGGATCGTTTGAAAGGAGTGGAATGAATGAAAACCGTTTTTTACGCTGGGGTTGCGGTGGTGTTAATGATGGCCCACGCTCGATCTGAAATGGTCGCCTGGACCGAAGAGGGGACCGACGAGCCGGTCCTGGTATCGACGGAAACAGTCCTTGTTTCGACCCCAGCGTCGGCCCTGCCGATTCCGTTGAAAATTGTTCATCCCCCCGAAGGCGCGTCGTTGCCCGCGGTCAAATCCTCTTTTGTTTTCGGTTGGGCGGATCCCCAGGGAAAATTAACGGTTAATGGCCAAACGGTAAAAATTCACGCGGGGGGCGGTTGGTTGACCGTGGTGCCGTACGTCCCGGGTCCGTTCGAGGTGCGGGCGGAACTTGAACTTCCCACGACCACGTATACGGCTCTTCGGCGGATCACGGTGGCGAGCCCGCCAACGGTTTCCACCCCCACGGTTTTGACGGTCCTTCAGCCGGACCTGCCTTTGATATTGCGCGCGGGCGAGCGCGTGCTCATTGAAGCCCAAGGCCCTCCCGGACGCGAAGCCACGTTTCAAGTGGAGGGGGTTCCCAAACGGTATCCGATGGAAGAGACGGCATCGAACGGGCGGGGGATCTATCGGGGTTATTTTTTGATGCCGGACACGCAACCAATGAAAGAGGCCGCGGTGCGGGTGGCGCTATACGATAAAAAAAGCTGGGTCCGGACCAACGCAACGGCTCCGGGGCGGTTGACGCGCTTGGATCGCCGGGTTCCGTGGGCGGTGGAGGTGGCCACGTCTCCGGCCATTTTGCGGGCGGCGCCCGGCCCCGTCACGGGAGGCAAAAGCGGATACGTGATGTTCCCTCCCCTGGGCACGCGGTTGACGGTAACGGGCCAGAGGGGAGACGAGTATCGGGTGGCCCTGACGAGCACCCGCGACGGGTGGATCGGCGTCGATGACGTGAAACCCGCGGCGGGCCCGGTCGGAATTTCCCCGGCGCGGATATCGGCGGTGTCCGTGGAACCCAGCGGCCGGCACACCCTGGTTCGTGTGGCATTGGGATCCAAAATTC
>JAYRXX010000076.1:0-1830 GCA_041917295.1 Elusimicrobiota bacterium | reverse complement strand
TTCCAAGTCCCAAACAATCGTGAATTCCCCCGTCGCCGGAAGAGAAACGCTGAACGATTTGGTGTCCACCACCGTTTTCCCGTCCGCCTTAACAAGCGTTAGCCGGATTGATTTCTCCCCGCTGATCCCCACCCCCGACTTGAACAGCCGCCCCTGGTAAATAATCCGGTTCGGCACACCCGCCGTCACAATCCCGTTAACGAGAATTAGCAAAGTTAAAGTCATCCATTTTTTCATACGGACCTCCGTTGATAGAAAATAAATACACTTTGTCATTTAAGCTAGAATCAGGCCCAACATACGCTGAAATTTCCTTGTATTTCGTTTTAATACTTGATGATGTAATTCAATACAAGGAATGGGGGCATGTTGTTGTGGGGCTGGCCTCCGCCGGCATTGTCTATTCCATTGGCCGCCCTATTCGTTAGTCGTCCATCTGCGTTAACAGTTGAATAACGATCAACTCGACCGAGACCATCGATTCTATCTACTGAATGGTTGGTCTCCCTGAAAAGGCCGTGGTTATGAGTTGGCATTTCTGCGGTTGTTAATGTAACTTTTTCGGCTCCATCCCATTGACCGACGTTCCTGGCGCTTAAACCAGCCCCCGTCCCGCTCCCCACAGCGGTTCGACCACGAAGGTCGGGCACTCGAAAATTAGATGGGTCACCACCGTAGGTCGATGCCAAAACGGCAGACAACTCGGGGTACGTGGCCCGAGAATGAAGTGCCCCATCGCACAGAAGCCAGCCTTCAGGTGCGGAAATTCCAGCAAAAGCAACTACGGTTCCAACCGGGACTAAAAAACCAGTTTTGTCCTTAACCCTTCCGGCAACTTCCAACTTTTCAGTTGGGTTCGAACTTCCAATTCCCACTTTTCCATCGTTATTAATTGTAACTGCCTCGACCCCATCGGGTGAAATCCCATGGCTATAGTCATTTTTATTATTAACAACAAACTTCAATCCTCCGCCCGAATTTGTGCGTCCAGCAACAATATAGTTGTATCCATTGTTCCCGAGCTGAAGAGAATTCCAACCCAACGAAGCGCTGAAATCAGTTGTTGCTCCGTCATACAGGGCGCTCAATTTGTTCTTCACAATAGCCGAATCAGCGGTCAAGGATTTACTTGTGGAAATGGCCCCTCCCGCGGAAACCACTCCAGACGCCAAAATGGAACGATTCGAAACCATATTTCCATCTTTGTCAAAACTCACTTGTTTTACCGGAGTTTCAGCGGAATCGTAAATTTGAAGAACATCACTTCCCGATCGGGGGTTCCCTTTCACCGCAAGAGCCGGTTCGTTCGCCGTCGGCTGGATCACCTGCGTGTACGTCGAGTGCGCCACAAGAACCCCATCCACCTGGCTCGGATCCAACCGGAGTTCGTCTTCCCCCCCCTTTTCGTGTTTCGTGGCGTGGTCAGCCGTTGTACTCAGTTTCCCCTCAATTCCGTCCGCCATTATCTTTCCGTTCGGGGCCACCCAACTGTTCAACGTCTTTCCGTTCGCCAAATTGATCTTATCAGCCTCAATCCCTCCCGCCGATATCTTTGCGCTGGTCACCGCGCCATCCGCAATCGACAACGTATCCACCGCCCCCACTTCCACACGCTTGGCCACAAACGCGTAGGGGCTCGCACTGAACTGTTGCCGGGGCGTCAACTCGTCGGTGTCCACTTCCACCTTAAGTTCCGGTTGGTCGCCCCGCCAATCGATTTCTTTTTCCAAGTCCCAAACAATCGTGAATTCCCCCGTCGCCGGAAGAGAAACGCTGAACGATTTGGTGTCCACCACCGTTTTCCCGTCCGCCTTAACAAGCGTTAGCCGG
>JAYRXX010000075.1:0-70877 GCA_041917295.1 Elusimicrobiota bacterium | reverse complement strand
CTAAAAAAAAGACTCCGCCAGATCGAAATGAAGGCTGGAATTAAAAACCAAATCCCACCTAAAGGAGGTTCTGCCTCGGTTACCTTTTGAACCGCACAACGAATCACCTCACGGTTACATTCTTATACCGCTTGACGCGGCCGTTGTCAGTGATTCGACGATCTGGTAAGATCAACCTATTATCAAAACGAAAGGGGAACCGTCTATGTCCGGTCACAGTCGATGGGCAGGAATCAAGCACAAAAAAGGGTTGATTGACGCCAAAAAAGGGAAAACGTTCACACGCATTGTCCGTGAGTTGACCATCGCGGCCCGGGCCGGTGGGGGCAGTCCCGACAACAATCCCCGTCTGCGCAAAGCCATGGACGACGCCCGCGCGGCCAACATGCCTTCGGACAACGTCAAAAAGGCGATCCAGCGGGGCACCGGCGAAATCCCCGGCATGACCTTTGAAGAAATCAGTTATGAAGGGTACGGCCCGGCCGGAGCGGCGATCTATTTAACCGGCACCACCGACAACAAAAACCGCACGACTTCCGAAATTCGAAAAATGTTTTCGTCTCATGGGGGCAACATGGGCGAGTCGGGGTGCGTGGGGTGGATGTTTCAGGCCAAAGGCCAGCTGGTGGTGGAAAAAGCCGCCTGGACGGATGAAGACAAACTCATGACCGTGGCCCTGGACGCCGGCGCCGAAGACATCAAAACCGACGATCCCGAGGTGTTCCAAGTTATCACGGCTCCCGCCGATTTCGACAAGGTCAAAAAGGCGTTGGAGGCGGCGGCCATTCCCCTCGCTTCCGCGGAGGTCACATTTTTGCCGTCCACCACGGTGCCCTTAAAAGACGGGGCCGCCCGCCAATTGGAAACGCTGTTGGAAGAGCTGGAAAACCACGACGACGTCAAAGACGTTTACACCAACGGCGACATCCAGGATTGAAAGTTCTCGGCATAGATCCCGGGCTCGGGACCGTGGGATGGGCTGTCCTGGAAGTTCACGGACGAGAGTCTTACCGCGTGTGGGGGTATGGCGCGATTGAAACGCCCCGGGCGCGGCCCCTGGCGGACCGGGTGTTGTTTTTGGCCCGGGCCTTGAAAGAAATAGTCGGCCGTGAAAAGCCCGCCGTGGCCGCCATTGAAGACCTGTTTATCGCCAAAAACAGCCGCACCGCGGCGTCGGTGGGCCACGGGCGGGGGGCGATTTTGCTAACGTTGGCGGAACTGGGTCTTCCCATTCACGAGTACAATCCGCGGCACGTGAAGGTGGCCCTCACCGGCTACGGCGCCGCTGACAAATCCCAAATGCAAACCATGGTCCAACGGCTTCTCAGACTCAAAGAAATTCCAAAACCCGACGACGCGGCCGACGCGTTGGCCATCGCCTTGTGCCACATCAATTCGGTGTCTTACGAAACGGGGGTTCGGGGATGATCGCCTCGTTGCGCGGGATTTTGACCGAACGAAAAGACGACGGATGCGTGGTGGAAGCCGCGGGGGTGGGCTACGAAGTTTTTCTGTCCTCTTCGTCGGCGTTGCGGTTGCCGCCGGTGGGCGCCGAGGTTCGGCTGTTGGTGGTCGAATCGGTGGCCATGTACGGGGGCGCGACGAGCTTGTATGGATTTTTGACGGCGGAAGAAAAACAGGTTTATCTGGTTTTGCGCGACAACGTGCCCGGGACCGGAGCGAAGAAAGCGTTGGAGTTTCTGGACAAAGCCAATAAGTCGTTGGCAAATTTTTTGCGGGCGGTGTCGGACAAAGACCCCAAATCGTTGGTGGCGGCGTTTGGGTTCACGCTCAAAACAGCCGAAAAGTTGGTGACCGCGTTGCACGGAAAATTGGACGGTGTTCCCGTTACGTCGGACGGCGGCCCACGGCCGTCCGCCACGGCGTTTGAGGAAGCGGTGGCCGGGTTGGTTGCGTTGGGATACCGGGAATCCTCGGCGCGGGCGGCGGCCCAGTCGGCCCGGGACGTTTTGGGTTCAACGGCCAACGCCCAAGACGTGTTGCGGGAATCCCTGAGGCATTTGGCGGGCCGCGCGTGACCGACGAACGAACCCTCACTCAGCATTCCTTGCCCGAAGATGAGACACTGGATTTCACTCTTCGGCCCCAATGCCTGGACGATTTTGTCGGCCAAGACAAACTCAAAAAAAATCTCAAGGTGTTCATTCAGGCGGCGCAGAAACGAAAAGAGCCTTTGGACCACGCGCTGTTTTCAGCGCCGCCGGGGTTGGGCAAAACCACCCTGGCCCACATCATTGCCAAAGAGCTGAACGTGGGCCTGCGCCAAACGTCCGGTCCGGTTTTGGAACGGGTGGGCGACTTGGCCGCCATTTTGACGAGCTTAAAAGAAGGGGACGTCTTTTTTATCGACGAAATTCATCGCCTGAACCACGCGGTGGAAGAGGCTTTGTATCCCGCCATGGAAGACTTTTCGCTCGATATTATTATTGGTCAAGGTCCTTCGGCCAAAACCATCAAATTGCCGTTGCCGCGGTTCACGTTGGTGGGAGCCACCACGCGGGCGGGGCTGTTGACCGGTCCGTTGCGGGAACGGTTTGGGATCATTGCCAACCTGGAATATTACGACGAAGCGGATTTGGCTTCCATCGTGATCCGGTCCAGCCGACTGTTGAACGCGCCCATCGAACCGGAAGCCGCCCGGGAAGTGGCCCATCGATCCCGGGGCACGCCCCGGATCGCCAACCGGTTGTTGCGACGGGTACGCGATTTTGCCGACGTGGAAACCGAAGGGCGGGTGACCCACGCCGTGGCCCGGCGCGGGTTGGACGCGTTGGAGGTGGACCATCTGGGGTTGGACCCCATCGACCGGAAAATTTTGGCCGCCATGATCACCAAATTCGCCGGGGGCCCCGTGGGCGCCGACACCGTGGCGGTGGCCGTCAGCGAACAAAGGGACACCTTGGAAGACGTTTACGAGCCGTATCTGATCAAAGCCGGGTTTCTGGCGCGCACTCCGCGCGGGCGCGTGGTGACGCCGTTGGCTTACCAGCATTTGGGTTTTCCTGTTCCGTCCGCATCGACTCAACCGACTTTTTTTGGCCAATAAATGGGGTTGCGTTTTTCGGTAACGGGCGTGTCGGCTCTCCTATTGTGGGGGCCGCTTATTGCCGCCCGGTCCCCCGTTCTCCGAATCGGTCTGAACGAAAAAGCCACGACGCTCCAATTGGGCCCCGGATCCTACCGTTTGTCGGGGAACGTGTCCCGCCGGTCCCCGCGATTCAAAGGAGCGGTGACAATTCTTCCGACGAAAGAGGGTTTTTCCGTCCAAAAAGAGCGGTGGGGAAAACAGGTGGTTATTGAACCCTCCGATCGAAAAGGGGTTATTGTGATCAACAACCGGCCCTACCGAGGCGCCGTTGAATTGGAACGTCGGGGAAACGGGTTTCGCGTGGTCAACCGGGTCAACGTGGAAGACTATGTTCGGGGTGTTCTCCAAATGGAAACGTCCGACAAGTGGCCCGAACAGGCCTTGAAGGCCCAAGCGGTGATCAGCCGCACCTACGCCCTTCGCAACCGCGGCCGACACGGGCGGTCCGGGTACGATTTTTGCGCTCAACCCCATTGCCAGGTGTACGGCGGAGCCCGGGCCGAACGGCCCCGCACCGACGCCGCCGTTAAAAAAACCCGATCGGAAGTGTTGGTGGACCGCAAAGGACGGCTGATCACCACTGTTTTTCATTCCTGTTGCGGGGGCAACACGGAATCGGCGGAAAATGTGTGGGAACAGGGTGGCCAACCTTATTTGCGCCCCGTGAAATGTTCCTGGTGCCGGGGAAGTCCTCCTTTCGAATGGATTGCCAAAGTGCCTTACGAACTGGTTGATCAACGGGTTCAATCGGCGGGGATAAAAATTGGCCAAGTTCGGGCCATTGGGATTTTAAGCCACACGCCGTCTGGGCGGGTGTATAAAGTTCGTTTGTATGGCCAAAACGGCACCCACGATCTGTTCGCCAATAAATTCCGAAACATTGTTGATCCCCACCTGATCCGGAGCACCCTGTGGACAGGCCTCTCCAAATTAGACGGGTCGTGGCAGGTCCATGGGAAAGGATGGGGCCACGGGGTGGGCCTGTGCCAGTGGGGGATGAAAAATTTGGCGGAAAAAAATATGTCCTACGGTCAAATTCTTCGGTTTTACTATCACGGCGTCGAGGTGGACGATTGGACCGAATGAAACGGCACTCGTCGAACAATCATTTGGGTTTTCCGGACATTCCCGAAGATCGAATCGCCCAAACCCCCTTGGCCCATCGGGACCTGGCCAAACTGATGGTGTTGAACCGCGCCGACGGATCGGTGTCTCACCGGATTTTTTCGGACCTGGTTGATCTTGTTCCGGAAGGGGACGCCCTTGTGTTGAACGACGTGCGGGTTTTGCCGGCCCGCCTGTTCGGTAAAAAGCCGACCGGCGGGCGAGTCACCGTTCTTCTTTTGGCGCGTTTTAGCGGGACCGGACCGGACCGATGGACGGCGTTGGTCACACCGCAGCCGCGCGTCGGGGCTGAGATTCTTTTCCCGGAGGGTTTGGTTGGGAAAGTGAAAGGAGCTTGCGCGGAGGGGGAATGGGAACTGGTTTTTTCCGACCCCGTGGAACCCGTGTTGGCCCGGTGGGGCCGAATGCCCCTTCCCCCCTATATCAAACGTTCTCCGGAAGGCAACGCCGACGATTGGGCGGCGTACCAGACCGTGTATTCAACCCAACAAACGAATAGTCCCGGAGAAACGGTTCCGGAAAACGCCGCCCACGACACGGGACAACCGGTTCCTCAAGGCGCCGTGGCGGCCCCCACGGCGGGACTGCATTTTACGCCGGACTTATTGGAGAAGATGCGAAATAAGGGTGTGCGGGTTCATTTTGTCACGTTGTGGGTGGGGTGGGGCACGTTTCGGCCCATCGCCACGGAGGATATTCGCGCCCATCGCATGTTGCCGGAACCCTATCGGGTGCCGCAAGAGACGGCCGACGCGTTGCGCGCCGTCCGCCGCGCGGGGAAAAAAGTGTGGGCGGTGGGCACCACCGCCGTGCGCACCCTGGAATCCGCCGCCGAACCAGACCGAACGGTGCGCGCGGGGACCGGCACCGCGTCCCTTTACATCACGCCGGGCTATTCGTTTCGCGTGGTGGACCGGCTTGTCACGAATTTTCATATGCCGGGTCACACCCCGCTGGTTCTAACGGCGGCCTTCGCCGGCCTCGAACCGCTCCGCCACGCCTACACCGAAGCCATCGCCAAAAACTACCGCTTTTTTTCCTACGGCGACGCGATGGTGATCATGTAACGCAGTTGGCCGTCCAATCTGAAAATCGCCTACTTTTTTTCATTTACCGTACGAAATTTTTCCAAGCACTTCCGGCCGGGCCATTAAAAAGTTTACAACCTTGTTACAACTTCTTAAGGCAATCTTCTGCCAAATATAGTTTCATTTTTCCATGAGACGTCGCTCTCCCCGCTGGTCGGCATGGCTCGTGCTTGTATCCATCGTCGGGAATCAAGTTCTATTCGCTTACGAACCCGAACGGTCGTATTGGGAACAACGGCGACAGGAGAAAGCGAAACGATTCACCGATCCCAACGGGGTCCTTCTGGCTCGGGCGCCCTCGATGGGCGGGGCCGGCGCGGCGGTCTTGCCCGCCGTGGAAAAGGTGTCGCCTCGCGCCAATTTTTTAAGGCCGGTTTCACTTCCTTCCGGGTTGGGCGAATCGGTCCGACCCTATTTTTCCGCGGTGCCCCTCGCCCACGCCACCGTTCGGAAAATCAGCTTACCGGGAAACGGGAAGCCCCGGGGCCTCGTTTTTCATATTCTTGACGTCCATCGAAACTTAGACGCCCAAACCAACATCGCTCACACTGTCACGTCTTTGATCGGTTTGCCCCAATCCTCGTCCATTGCGATGGTGGGTTTGGAAGGGGCGTTTGAGACTTACGACCTTTCTTGGTTACGATCGTTTCCCGACATGCGGGGGACACGCTTGGCGGCTGAAGATTTGTTGGCCCAAGACAAAATGTCGGGCCCGATGTTTTCGTTATTGACCGCACCGACGGCGATCCCCCCGGTGATCGGCATCGACGACGAATCCCATTATCACGCCAATCTGTCCGCCTACCGTCGATCCTTAGCCTCAAAACAGGTCCACCGTGGCCATGTCGAAGAGCGGATCGCACAGCTTCAGCGCGAAAAGGTCGCCGCTTTCAATGGGGGATTAAAAGCGTTCGACGAAATTGTTCAGGGTTACCACCGTGGAACCGTGTCGTTGGGAGCCTACACCCGCGCCTTGGCCCAAGGAGGGGGACCTCCCCTGGGCAAGCCCCTCGCCTTGTTCCTCCAGGCCCTTGAAAAAGAAGAAACCCTGGATTTTAAAAAGGTGGAACGGGAACGGGCCCACCTGTTGGAATCGCTGGCCCAAAAAATGAGTGTGAGCCAGACCAACGAACTGATCTCTCGGAGTATGGCCTATCGCGCGGGTCAACTGGGCTACGGGGACTTTTACCGTTGGATCAAGACGTTGTGCGATGAGGTCGATGTCCCGCTCACTCGGTTCCCCGCCATGAGCGAGTACATTCACTATGTCTTGCTGGCCGAAACCATCGACGCGGAAGATCTGCTGTCAGAATGCCGCCTCCGTGAGAAGGACCTTTTTCATCGTTTAACCAAAACCGACGGGGAACGGATCCTTATCGCCCGATCCCACGTTCTCACGCTGGTTAAAAAACTGCTGGACTTTTCGCTCACGCCCGACGAATGGGCCGATTACGAACAGGTTCGCGGCCGCGGAGAGGCGGGGATCGAGCTGGAACCCTACGAATCATTTTATCAGGAAGCCCATGCCCGGGACGGAGCCATGGCCGATAACTTTTTGGGGGCGATTGAAAAATTTTCCACTTCTGGGACTGCGGCTGTTCCTGTTTCCATCATCGTGACGGGGGGCTACCACGGACCCGGGCTGAACGAAAAATTGACCCAAGCGGGAATGGCCGTTGTCACGGTGGTCCCCAAAATCGAAAAGATCGATACCGCCCAAGGATCCTCCTACCTTACTGTTTTCGCCCAAGAAAAAACGCCCCTCGACAAGCTTTTTGAAGGCGCCAAACTGTTCGTGTCTGACGCTCCTTTACCGAAAACGACGGCCGCCCTTCAAGCGGCCGGGGCGGCGATGGTATCCCAAACAACCGGCGAGTCTTTCCCGCCCAAGACATTGGCGTTCTTAAAAAAGCATTTCCAAAGTGTTTCAGTCGTCCAGAACGATGGAATTTCCGAAATCACGCTGGCCCTGTTCGCCAAAAAATTCACCGTTCGTTACGACCCGTCCCAGCCAGTGGGGAAAAAAATTCAAGCGGGTCAACCGTCCGATCCAAACTTCATCCAAAAATGGCTCCAATCGAGGTTCGTCGACGGACGATTATTAACGATTGGGTCGGCTCTCCTTGTGGCGGGCGTATGGTTATTTATTGCGGGTCCTACGACTCTCCACCAAATGGGCCCCCTGGTTTCTGCCATTGGATTGTTAACGATTCTTCACAACCGGACCCCGGGGGGCCGATGGGTGACGCAACCCACAGCAGCGAGGCAGTCCCCCTTCCGTGGGGATTCACCCTCGGTTCAGATGGCCTCATCCGAGACCATTGGCGGAGGGGCGGAAAAACCAGGGAGTGTCAAATATCGCCACCTTGCGGATGTCCCGACCGGTAGTTTGCAGGGGAAGCTGGTCATTGTTCATCCAAGTCAAAATGGGAATGGCGTCGCAACCATTAGATCCCTGGTCAATCAGGGAGCAAGGATTGTGCTCTTAAGCCAAGCAAAATTTGATAAATCATTTTTCGAAACACTGCAAAGGGAAGGATTCAATTTCAACCGGGTCAGTGGGGAGACCCGTAAAGGGGACTATCGCTGGCTTAGCGTGGCCGACAGGCAGACTATTGAAAACATGCTCCCGGGTGATGTGACCCTAGTAGAAGACATTTCCAGAGATAAGCGGTATATGGACAAATCCTCCGCAAAGGCCATGGCTCAAGAGTTGGCGGGGATCGAACCAGGTGCGTTGTTCGTTTTGGATGAACCAGTGGCGATGGGCGAGACTTTGTCTTCAATTGATGAAATGAGGGCCCTTTTGCCGGGACTTTTCGGCCCGAATGTTGGAAAAGGGACTCTCCCTCGGCTGTGGGGCTGGGAGCCAAACCGCGTTTTGCTCGACGGCAGTGTGACCGATGGGGATTGGCAAATTCTGTTGCACGATCCCAACAACAAAGGGTATGCCTTCGTCGTGGATGCGGAAAAGGGCACCTACAGGGCCATCCCACGACGGCAGACACCTCGAAATTCCGATTTGTATGAGGACCTTATGGGGTTTATCACGCTTCAAAACCAGATCAACGCCGGGTTCGGAACAAAGATAGGAGAAAACGGTCAGCCTAAACAAGAAAATTTTGTGGCCATCAAAGAAGATGGGACGACGGTCAAATATGTTGTTTTCTCTCAAGATGGGAAATTTCGCGTTTACGAGGGGGACGTCCCGCTTGAGGTCGCCAATGATCCGAATAATGTTTTAATCATTGTTCAGAATACAAAGCGGTCGTCTCGTCCTGGGGCCGGGGTGACCCGGGTCACACGGCAGGAAGCGGAAGCCAACCCGGACATGTATAAATTCACGCCCAACTATGTGATGGCCCAGATGCCTTTGGAGTTGGTCATGGATTGGACGTCAACGGGGAAGAGGGACTATTTTTTTACGCTCAATCCCTTCCCCTATTTTCCCAATCACGAGAATACGCCTCCAACCGATGACGTTGACCATGTCATGTTTTCCCGTGGGGACAAGCATGTTCCCCAATCCGAATTGAGTTCCATGGAATTTTTGTCCGATGCGTTTGAAGCCATGACAGCTTTGAATTCGTCAGATCAGTTAAAGGAAAAAGTCCCATTTCACCTGGGCCTCAACGGGTGGTACAACAAGGCAGGCACCCATAAGGCGGGTGCGTCCCAAAACCAGGCCCACGGCCATTTCATGCGAGAACGATTTCCTGTGGAACATGCCCCGGTGACATGGCTCACGGAGGATAACGAAGTTAAGATTGGGCACTTGGCGGACCCTGAAAATGGTCCCGGCCTGGTTCTGGAAGCGAGTCTTGACAATTTGTCGGATTTGGTGGAAATGGTCCACAAGGCGCTCGATGAAATCCAAAAAAAAGGAAACACGTTCAACCTCCTGGCCTTCCCCGTCGAAGAGGGGTACCGGGTGATCATCGCGGACAAGGTGGGCGGAGTTCCCACCAATGAGTGGTTCCAAAATGAGTTTGCTTTCGCCGAATCCTGCGGGCGAGCCTTTATGGCCGACGACCCCCGAAAAGTTTTTAATTTTACCAATGACCAGTCCAAAGCGTTTAACGAGATTGATCCCAACAACAAATCCGAGATGGTCAAATGGGTTGTTGATAACTACTCCCAGCTTCAGGTCCATCCCGATTTGCTGGAAAAAGCCCGCAAAGACATTCAAAGCGTATCCGCTCCCCCTCACGAAATTTTGGATTTGATCAACCAATTGCTTCCATCATCAAAACATTCGCGAGGGCCGCCTCCATCAACTCGAGGCGGTGAAACTTCCAATAATGGTGTTTTACCGGGAAAAGAGGATTTGGCCAAACGCATTGGCGGTAAAGGATATGGTTTAACGCTATTAAGTGAAGTTCGCGGGATTCAGGTCCCGGCTTGGGGTGTCCTGCCGGTTGATGTATTTGACGAATTTCTGAGTGAGAATCCTTCCATCGGTGAATCGATCTCAAAGCTAATCAATAACAAAAAAGAGTTCGAGCGGGACGCCCTCCTGGAGAACATACGTTCGCAAATTGAGGGAGCTCCCATTTCCTCGAACGTCCTTAATATAATTGCAGGTATGTACAAAGACGTTATAAAGCGGGCGGGGAGTGGTGAGGTTCAAGTGAGCGTGCGCAGTTCATCCCCGGCGGAGGATCAAAAGACAGCGTCTTTCGCGGGGCAGTATAAGACGGTTCTGTATGTCCAGGGAAAGGAGTCCGTTGTCAAAGCGGTCAAGCAGGTTTGGGCGTCGACATTTTCATCCGACGCGGTTCGCTATCGACTGGAGCAAGCCAATGGGGACGTGTGGGCTCCCATGGCCGTCATCATTCAGGTTATGGTCAACGCACGGTCAGCGGGCACAGCGTTCACGGTCGATTTAGAAACGGGGGCACCGTTCTATTCCATTAACGCCACCTACGGATCAGGTGAATCTGAAGTGGCTGGCAAAGTAACTCCCGATCGATTTATCATTGATCCGAAAACGTTGAGAATTGTTAAACGTCGTTTGGGAGACAAGAAGGAAAAAATTTCTCCACCCCCCCCAGGGCAGGAGGGACCTCACATTGAAATAACCTCCGCCAGGGAAAGAACGCAATATGCTCTAAAGTCCTCGGAGGTGAGAAGGATTGCCTCGGGTCTTACATCCATCAAGGACCATTTTGAAAAAGTGTCCGGGGCGACCTCGTTTGACGTTGAGTACGCGGTCGATTCTGACGGGAACCTTTTTTTCCTTCAGTGTCGACCCGAAACCGTTTGGTCCAAAAATCCACCCAAACGTCGGGCCGTAGAGGCGAGCCGGGCGCCGGGCATTCCAGCCACGCAAATGAGGGGATTCACGGCCACGCCCGGTGTTGTTCGTGGGACCCTCCGCGTAATTTCAGAAGTGGGCGAGGAGGGGGTCCGACGAGCGGAGGCGCTCGTTCAGGATGGGGACATCCTTGTTGTGACGCACACGACGAATATTTGGGAACGGGTTTTGGCAAAAGCAGGGGGTGTTTTGACTGACACAGGTGGGCCTGGCTGCCACACGGCCGTGATTGCCCGGGAGTCCCAGAAACCGGCCGTTGTCGGGACGGGAACAGCGGTGGAAACTCTATTACGATTTAACGGTCAACTGGGGACTCTCGATGCCACCAACCGAATAATCTATCAGGGAGCTGTTCCAGGAGAGGCAATTACTGACGCGCCTGCAGGCACGCCTCAATACGGAGGTTTGGACAACGAGCCCGAGGATGTGACGTGGCAAGAAGTGGTTCGAAGTGGCACCGCCATTGATCGCGGGGACGGACAACGTTGGATCGGAAAACCCACATACGCGCTTACGTTGTTTATGAGAGATGTTTATTTATCGGGTCATCAATGGATGGCGTCGCATTTGGAAGTCCCCACCCGTTTGGATTTTGTTGATGGCATCCACATTATTCACTTTTCAGATCTTTCCCGATGGCGGGAAAAATTGAGATTAATGAGTCTGGATCAACTGGAGGCCATGCACCAAGACCGGACCCAAACCTCCACCGAGTACCTGAAATTGAGCCAGGAGTTTAACCCCACCGTCATCAATTTTCGTGCCTGGCTACAATTGTATACCCGACTCAACTCTTACATCGCTGTGGGGTATGCATTTTCACGTGTGACTGAGGGGCTCATGGAAGAAGCTTTGAAAAACAAGGGACTTGCGGAGCCGTATTTTTCTCAGGTTCGAACTGGCATGGCCGGAAGGCTTGGGGAAACGGAGGCCACTCGATTTCTTCGCTCGTACAAGGGTCTCCTGGAAGATCTCAAGGAAAACGAAAAAATAAACTTTGCCCTTTTGGAGGGGATTGAAAAAAAATCATGGGAATCCTTGCGCAGAGCGGACGTACCTTTTTACCGGACTTTTTCACAGGTGGCTTATGAGTTTAAAATCGCCCCCCGGACGGAGCCGATCGTCGGCCTTCTGGAGCCTTTTGAGATTTTGGCGCGGCGACTTCTTCAAGACGCAAAGGAAAATCGACAAATTTTCATTCCCACACAAGAATCCGAGGATTTCTTTCCGGAGGACAGGCAGTTTACTCGGACTGTTCTTCTTGCGGTAGGGTCCGAAAAGGCCAGAGAGGATGCTCATCATCAAAAAATGAAGGGATTGTGGATGTTTCGCGCTCGAATGGAACCGTTTACAGAATGGTTGATTCGAGGGAATAAAATAAAAAATTACGAAGACATCTTTAGCCATCCGGTCCAGTGGGTTGAAGAACAATTCGTTCTTTTTGAAGAGAGTAACAAATTGTTTACTCTTGATTCTCTCTTGTCCCGATTGTTGAAGGGTTTGGAAGAAATGGCAGGGTCACCTGCGGCTTCAAGGCGGTGGAAAATCGCCCGTTGGGTGAACGATTTTATTGCGGCGCCGATTTATGAAACGGCCCTCTTTTTCTTGCTCCCAGCGATGTCCGGCTCGGTGCCATTACTCGTGGTCGGCGTATTGATTTTTGTCGGGCTCCACTATTGGGACGATTACCAGAGTGGAAAATCAAGTGGTCTCTCGCCACCGATCGCTCGAGAAGAAGCATTGCGAAGGGCCGTCTCCCGCTTTTGGCGGGCGACGATTCTGTATGCAATGCCGTTTGCGCTCTTCATGGTTCCTTCCGAACTCATCTCCCTTTTGCAACAAATCGGTTTTGGATCTCCCATCACCATGGCTCAAGCCAGCTCCTTGCCCGAGATTGCGGGGTTAGTGGCTCTCCTCCATTCCAGTCGCAATTTTCTAAAAACCGTGTCTGTGGCTATAATTAACAAATTTCCATCGTTGGCTCGTCGCAAAGATACTCCCTTGTTGGTGTTCCTTTTTGGGTTACCGACCGTTGCGTACGCCTCCAACCTGGTTGTGGACCCCTCCCTTCCCTTTCTCTTTTTGGCTGCGTTGCCGTGGGCGGGTATTTTCAACGGTGTCATCGTAATGACCTTTGTTGTGGGGTCTGTTTTGGTGGTGGCCAGATTCATTTCTGTGGTCGGTGGGGGGGACTCCGAAGAGTTGGAAGCTTTGGATCATGTGTTTGGGTCCGGTTTGCCCCATTGGAAAATGGCCGAATTTCTCAAATTCATCGCTAAAGAAACCCAAAGCAAAAGAGTGGCCCGGATGGCCGTATCCCCATTGATGGCCTCCTGGCGGAATTTGAATTTGGAGTTCACTGACCTGGCAAATCAATTCCGCGAAAAAGGTTGGAAAGACTTGGCGGCCGAAGTCCAACAAGGAACTTCCAGTGATAATTTCAGATGGTTGGACGCCCTGGCCAAGAGCGACGCCAATCGAACGGGGTCTGTCGTGTTTTTAGAAAAAAATCCAAAATTATCCAGAGACCAAGACAATTTGGTGAGAAATCTTCTTGATGTTTTTCCAAATGCCCACCGATTAGCAATTGAAAATCTGGGCTCACCTGGGCTCAACCAAATCCACAATATCGGGCTGGATTTAAAAAACCCGCTATACGAAGCGGCGTTTAAGGAACATGTTGCGAATTTTTACGCGGAACTTAAAATAAGTGATTCTGAAGACGTCCCGTCCGTGCCCACCGTTAACCAATCGCTGGCACGATTGCGAAAATTTGCGGCCATTGATGATAAGGCTGGTCCGGACGAAAACAAGATCCCGGTCCAACTGGAAGTGTATACTCTGGCGGACATTGAAATAGCTCGGGAAACAATTCAACTTTTACAAACAATCAACGAGGGGGAGAAAAGCCCGGTGCGCCTTCTGTTGGCAGGGGTGGATCAGGATACTGTGAACGCGCTCAAGGCGGCGGCGAAGGGCGTTGCCAATGTCGCCGTGGCCGAGTCCCCCGTAGCGACGCGGAGCGACGAAAATGGTCCGTGGAATTTGGAAACATCGAACCTTAACAACCAATTCGAGGGTCTTAAACAGTCTTTAGGGATTGGTGATGATTTTGCCTTGGAAGTCAGCTTGTCGGAAACGATTTCTGTGGACAGAAACACATTGGAATCTGAATCCGCCAAGAAATTGAATGAGGGGCTTAAACAAGCTCTCCTCCGATTTATTCTGAACGAAGTGCGCCCCTTCCATTTCAATACCATGCTCAAGATCATCCAAGCCATCAAACAAAGCGCTTAACCCGAAATCCTCAGTTGGATCGCGGGATTCGACGAAAAATCCGGGCCTTTTTTCTTCACAAAAAAGTTTGTCCGTAGTCCCTGCTACGGCCTGCACTTTTTTGTTCGTGAAAAGGCCCGTCTTTTTCGTCTCGGTCCTCGCGCCCAACTGAGGATCCCGGGTTAACCCGGGATTAACCCCGCGTCAGAACCCCGGCCCAAAGTTCGTCGAGAAAGACATTCCAGGGAAGATACCGAACGCCATCTTCGGTGCGTGGGCGCGGGTCCATCGTGACAACGATGGAATTTTTAACGGGATACTCCTCACGGAAAGCGCGCAATCCTTTGGTGTGCCCCGGAAGTCCGAGGGGGACCGCTTTGCACTCGACGGCGGTCTCGTGTTCGCCCAGAATGAAATCCACCTCAAGCTGGGAGGATGTGCGCCAGGTGGCCACGGGAGGATGTCCCCGAGTATACGCCGAGTGAGCAACGATCTCCTGGAATATAAAATGTTCAAAGGCCCGGCCAAAAGACTCGCTCCCTGGCGAAACCGTCCCTCGTTTAAGGAGAACGTTGGTTAAGCCCACGTCAAAAAGGTAAAAGGTGGGACTTAGAGCAACCCGGCGTTTTGGTCGGGTTCGATAGACAGGGATAAATCGCGCCAAAAGAGTGTCCTCAAGAATCTGGAAATATTCTCTGGCGGTGGGAGCGCTCACGCCGCATTCCAGGGCCACGTTGCGGACGTTCACTGTGCTTCCGTTGCTAAAGGCCGCCGCATGAAGGAATCGGGCGAACGTCGGAACCCGGCGGGCTTGAGCTTCCGCGGCTATTTCCTCTTCCAGATAATCGCCCACATACGCCTCAATGAGAGGGCGCGGATCATCTGACAGATAATGGGTGGGCAATAGTCCGTGGTTAAGAGCTCGTCCCAATTCGAATGAGGGAATTTCCCGCGAGGTCAAGGGGAATAGTTGATATCGGACGGCACGACCGCCCAACAGGTTTCCACCAGACCGTTTCAGCTTTCGGGGGCTGGACCCTGACAAAATGAACCGCACGTCATATTCGGAAATGAGTGAATGAATCTCGTCAAGCAAGGGGGGAATTTTTTGGACCTCGTCAACGATAACGGGCCCGGAACGGTCAACGGAAGCCAGGACTTCCGACCGAAGTAAAGAAGGATGTTGGTTGAGCCGTGCGTATTCTTCAGAACGAAGGAGATTGTAATAAATGGCGTCTGGGAAGAGGGACCGGAGGAGTGTGCTTTTTCCAGTTTGACGTGGTCCCCAAAGAAAACAGGTCCTTTTTTCCAGATCATCTGAACCTAATAGACGTTTAAACATGACTTTATATTACAACAAATCAATAATAATTGAAACAGGTCATTTATTTTTTCATGAAATAATAAAAGATATAATCAAACTCCTAATAGCTAAACTTGCCTATTTCCACTTTGCCGCGGAACACCCAATACACCACGGTCGTGTAGGCGATGACCATGGGCATCCCCAGGAGAGCCATCCAACCCATGATCGCCAACGTTTTTCCGGAGGAGGCGGCGTTGTAAATGGTGAGGTGGGCCGTTGGATCCACCGTGGAAACCGCCAGATTGGGGAACAACGCCAGGCCAAACAGGAAAACAAACGCCGCGATGGACGCGGCGCTGGACAAAAATGCGGTCATCGGTCGGCCGTGGAACACGGATCGGGGGATGTTGGCCACGGCGAGAACATTAAGCACCACCACGGCCCAGGCCCAGGGGTGGTGGGCGAAATTTTCAATGGAACGAGGCACAGACACCAGCGTAAAAATAGTTGTCAAGAGATAGGTGATCAAAAACCATCCGAACAAACGCCAAATCCACGTTTGCAATCGGGCTTGCAGGGGTCCGTCTGTTTTCAAATAAAGGTAGATCGACCCATGCAGGGCCGAGGTGACGATGGCAAAAACGCCGACGAGCAAAGGATAGGGTTTCAGCATCTCAATAAATCCCATGCGCAGTTCCCCGTCCAGGCCGATCGGAACGCCGAGCAGACAGTTGCCCACCGCCGCCCCGAACAGCAAAACAGCTGTCAAACTCGATAAAAAGAAAGCCCCGTCCCAAAAACCGCGCCATATTTTTTCAGACCGTTTGCTTCGAAATTCCATGGACACCGCTCGAAAAATGAGACACAACAAGAGCAACATGAAGGCCGTGTAGAACCCGGAGAACATCGTGGCGTAAGCCTTGGGAAACGCGGCGAACAGGGCGCCGCCGAAGGTCACCAACCACACCTCATTTCCGTCCCACAGGGGGCCGATGGAGTTCATAAAAATTCGCCGTTCTTCGTCGGTTTTGGCCAACGGGTGGAGAATGCCCACGCCCAAATCAAACCCGTCCAAAATGGCGTAGCCGGCCATCAAAACGCCCAACAACACAAACCACAGGATATGGAGGTCCATTTATTCTTTTCCCGCGGTGTGGAGAAACCCTTGTTTTGATCGGTCGGGAAACACCGCGGTTTCCTCGGGACCCTGTTTAATTTTGTGATCGGTGACCACAAACCATACCGCAAACAAGAGCAGGTAAATGATACCGAACATAATGATGGATCCCAGCACCTGGTGCGATTGGACCACGGGAGACAGGGCGTCGGAGGTTCGCAAGAGACCGTAAACGATCCACGGTTGACGGCCCACTTCCGCGGCCACCCAGCCCAGTTGGTTGGCCAACAAAGGAGCGAGAACGGCGAACACAAAAATCCACAGGACGGTCCGGTTTTCAAAAAGGCGCCCGCGCCAACGCAACCACCACGCCAGAGCGGTCAGTCCGATCATAAAAAATCCAAGCCCGACCATGATGTGATAAGAATGGAACGTGATCGCCACAGGGGGACGGTCCGCCACTGGAAATTGGTCCAGGCCCGTCACAGGGGTTTTATAATTTCCGTGAATCAAAAAGCTCAGCAGACCGGGCACGGCAATTCCCCTTGTCGTCTCTGTCTCGCTGTCGGGATGGCCCACCAAAAAGAGAGGGGCTCCCCCGTCGCCCGTTTTAAAGTGGCCTTCCAGGGCGGCCATTTTGGCCGGTTGATGTCGGGCCACCACCCGGGCCTGGTGATGTCCGGAAATCAGCTGGGCCCAACTGGACCCGGTCGCGAGCAACAAAGCCAGAATAAAGGCCTTCTTGGAAATGTCCATGTGGCGGCCCTTTAAAATGTAATAGGCCGTCACGCTCAGGACAAAAAATCCGCCCATGGAAAAGGCCCCTAACCACACGTGAACCAGCCGATCCACGCTGGAGGGATTAAATACCATGGTCCAAAAATCAGTAATTTCCGCTCGAACGGCCATTCCTTCCCCCACGAGGTGAAACCCCGCGGGAGTCTGTTGCCAGCTGTTGGCCACGGTGATCCACACTGACGAAAAAATTGACCCAAGGAACACCATGACCGTGGAAAAAAAGTGCATCCGGGGCGACACCTTGTCCCAACCGAAAACCAGCACCGCCAAAAAGCCAGACTCCAGAAAAAAGGCAAAAATGCCCTCGGCCGCCAGGGCGGACCCGAACACGTCGCCCACAAACCGGGAATAGTTGGCCCAGTTGGTCCCAAACTGAAATTCCATCACAATCCCCGTGGCCACGCCCAAGGCGAAATTGATGGCAAAAATTCGCGTCCAAAATTTGGCCATGGCTTCGTATTGGGGATCTTTGGTTTTGAGAAACATTCCTTCCATGACAACCATGAGCGCGCCCAGCCCGATGGTCAGGGGGGGAAACAGGTAATGGAACATGATGGTCAAAGCGAACTGCAAACGGGAAAGGAACAAGATGTCCATGGCACTATTGTGGAAAAAGGCCGGGCGGGGGTCAATGACCCCCGCCCGGCCTGGTGAATGCGTTCTTGCGATTCTTTCGCGGCGTTTCTTATCCGATGGCGGCCTTGCCTTTTTCGCCGGTGCGGATGCGGACCACCTCGTCGAGCGGCACGACGAAGATCTTGCCGTCGCCGATGTTGCCCGACCGCGCGGCTTTGGTGATGGCCGCGATGCAGGGTTCCACGTATTCATCGTTGACGGCGATGTCGAAACGAACCTTTTTCAGGAGGTTCACTTCGTACTTGGCGCCGCGGTAACTTTCGGTGTAGCCTTTTTGCCGACCCGACCCCAAGACGTTGGAGACGGTCATCAGGTGAATCTGGGCGTCGTCCAGCGCTTTTTTAACTTCCGCCACTTTGTGTGGCTGAACCATTGCGATAATCAATTTCATGGACATTACCTCCCGACCCCGGCCAGTTTGGGCTCGGGTTTGGATTCACTGTTGTCGCCGGCGGGGGCCAGACCGTATTCCGTCATGTAGATTTGGAATCCAGCGTAGGCTTCCATTCCGTGTTCGCCGATGTCAAGGCCGCGGATTTCTTCTTCCCGGCTCACGCGCAGTCCCATCACGGCTTTCACAATGAGCCAGAAGACGATGGAAATGACCAGCGTGAACAGGATGGTCGAAACGGATCCAAGGACCTGTGCTTTAAGAAGGGTCAATCCCCCTCCGTAGAACAACCCATTGCCGGTTCCCACGCCAGTGATTTTGTCCACGGCGAAGAGGCCCACGGCTAAGGTTCCCCAGATGCCGTTGGTCAAGTGAACCGCCAACGCGCCCACCGGGTCGTCGATTTTAAGTTTATCAAAGAAGAGTACGGCAAACACCACCAAGACGCCGCCGATTCCGCCGATCAAGATGGAAGCGGGGAATGTGACATACGCGCAGGGCGCGGTGATGGCAACCAGCCCGGCCAAACAGCCGTTGATGGTCATGCCCAGGTCGGGTTTGCCAAGAAGCAACCAGGCCGTGATTGTCGCGGTCAATAAACCGGCCGCCGCGGCCAAGTTGGTGGTGTTCAAGATGTGGCCAATGGCGCCGGCGTCGGCGGCCATGGTGGACCCGGGGTTAAACCCGAACCAGCCGAGCCAGAGGATCAAACATCCCAAGGTGGCCGAGGTGAGGTTGTGGCCAGGGATGGCGTTGGGAGTCCCGTCGGGGCGAAACTTGCCGATGCGGGGCCCGAGAATCAAGATACCGGCCAAACCCGCCACGCCGCCCACGGTATGAACCGCGGTGGATCCGGCAAAGTCCCAAAAGCCTTTTTGGGCCAACCAGCCGCCGCCCCATATCCAGTGGCCGGTGATCGGGTAAGCGATAGCCACCAGCAGGGCACTAAAGACGATAAAACTAACGTATTTGATTCGTTCCGCCACGCAACCGGAAACAATGGTGGCCGCGGTTCCCGCGAACACCAACTGGAAGAAGAACTTCGCGGACAAGGGAACGCCGGTCCAGTTGATGGCGTTATACACGCCGGAGTAAGCGGATCCCGTGGCGGGGCTGTTGTCGGCTCCGGAAACGAAGAAGAGCCCTTTAAGCCCCATAAACCCGTTGCCGTCGCCGAACATAATGCCCCAGCCGACAAAGTAGAAGGCCAGAGAACTGACGGCGAAGACGATGAAGTTTTTAGAGAGGATGTTGACGGCGTTTTTGGCGCGGCACATGCCGGACTCCACCAAGGCGAACCCGGCGTTCATCCAGAACACCAAGAAGGCGGTGACCAACACCCACAAGGTGTCGGACACCACTTTGCGGTCGGCCAACCCCTGCTCAATGGCAGCCAACCGATCTGTCATGGCTACGGCCGGGTCGGCCACCGCAACGGCTTCAGTAACGGCGGGAGCGGGGTCCTCTGCGTGAATCAGAACGGGAGCCAAACCAGCGCCACCGGTCACCAGCGCGATCAATAATCCGCGCCAAAGACTGCGTTTTAGTTGGGACAACATAATTTCCTCCAGTGAAGCGCGTCCAGCGCGCTTTTTATAGAACCGAATTAATTCGTTGGAGAGACGGCCATGTCTCGGAAGGGTCCGGGCCAAAAAAAATCCTTCCCGCGAAACGGGAAGGACAATCTTTGTCCGGTCACAGCGCCGGCACACCCATGTGCCGAAGTGGGTTCATTTTAGCACTTATTTTCCCAAAGTCAAGTTTTTTTTATTTTCCGACGATGGACGTCAGGCAAGCCCGCAGGGCATCTGTGGCATGGGCCATGCGGATGAAGTCCAACGTGGCGGGCGTATCGGTGGATTGATGATAATGGGGGTTGCGCAGATACGCGGTGTCGGTCACCATCACGGCGGGGTAGCCGCGGTTCCAGAAACTTTGGTGATCCGAATGCTCGATTCCGGGAACCCATCGGGGGGCGGCCAAACCGTAGAACGGCAACGGGGTGGCCTTCCTTAGTTTCCGTACCAGCCGGTAAACCCACGGGAGTTCCCGAAACGAACCCACCACGGCCAGAAAGTTCCCAGCCCCGGGATAAAACCATTTCATCAAAGGGAACGGGTATTTCTGCCGACCGGGCTGGTCATCGAAATAGCCCACCATTTCCAGGGCGATCATGAGTTTCACATGAACTCCCTCTTGCCGAAGCCGCTGGGCGTGTTCCATGCTCCCTTGAAGGGAGGGCAAACCGGGATTGATTTCTTCCAGCGTGTAGGCGGCCAGGTCCAAACGGGTCCCCATTGGCACCGAAGTAAAATGGGTGGCCAATTCCAAAAGGACCGCCACTGCGCTGGCGTTGTCATCCGCGCCCGGGGTATCGTCGCGGCCGTCGTAGTGAGCTCCCACGATGATCCGTTTGCCGTCTTGGGGGCCAAAGGAAACAAAAAAGTTCCGATACGTTTTTCCGTTGCGTTCAAAAGACTGGACCTCAACCGGGCGACCGGTGCGCGCCAAATGGGAACGGACGTATTCGGCCGCTTGGTTTAAACCCGGCGCCGTGGCGTGACGAGGCGAACACCCGCAGAGGGCGACCACGTGCGAATGAAGTGCACCGGGGTCCGTGGGCAAGAAAGCCGGTTCGATTGAAGAAACACTCCGGACCAATTTTTTTTTGGTCATCTTATGGATTCGCGCCGCGTGGGGGCGACCGCCGTCAATAAGGGTGTCACAAGTGTGTGCAACGACGCCGGATCGGTGGGCAAGCCGGTTAAATCATCAATCACAATGATTCGTTCCCCGCCCTCGACGCCTCTCAAACGAAAACCCCAGGCGGTCAAGACATTCGCTAAAGAGGAGGGAAGGGCTGTCTTCCAGCGGGACAGTCGGAGATCCTTGCTAATCCAATAAAGGAGCCGAATCAAGCCGAAGGCGGTCAAAACCGCCTTTCTTCTGTTACGAAATGCTGTTGGGTCTGTGGACGCGGGGACAATCAATCGTTTTACCCAGCCCTCTTTTTTGGAGGCCCGTTGCGGGTCCAAAAGAAGGGAAGCGGCTCCGATGACGGCTCCGGAACGGTCCACCGCGGCGATGTGGAACATCCCTGGTTTGCGGAGTGCGCCACCCTCTTCTCCAAAACCAAAGGAACGATAAAAGTCTTTTACGTCATTAAACAGATTATTATCTTCAACTGAAACGAATCGGATTGCGCCCGACTCGAAATTTTCCCCCGCGAGCAGAGACGGCAAGTGAAATGGATCGTCGTGAAGGGTCGTTTGGGCCAGGCTTTGGGTCAAGGATCGCCGGTAGCCGGCCATGGTTGGTCCCACTTCTCTGAGGTGACCCAAGTAGCAAGCTCGTTGGCCGTGATAATTGATTTCGGGGCTAACTTGATGGAGAGCAAGGCCGTTGCGTTTAAGCAATACCCACAGGCGCCGTTCGGTCATGAAATAAAAATCCGACGTCTGAATTTGTTGCATGACGGAAAACATTTCATGAATCAAACCCAGCATGACGATGACCCGGTTCTCCAAACCCGAAACGGGGGGCGATCCCCCTCCCGCAACCTTTTTGAAATAGTAATCCAGTTGGCGAAACCCGTGCCCCCCGGATTGCCCCCGAAGGGATCGTGTGAGAGCAAAGCGGGATACTTCCACAATCCTCGGGGAGGCGGGATTTTTATCTTGGTAATGGGGTTCCACCAGTTTGAGCGCGGGAAGGCCCAAGGGCGAGTTCAAAATGATTCGAATGGTTCCCACGACTTTGTCGGTTTTGTCCAGGGCGGCGATCAAAATGGAAGAGGGGTCGAACTTGTCTTTTTCCAACCCACCGGGATGATCTTCGGCTTTTTCGTAGCCGTATTCTTCAACGTAGACCTGGTAGCGCAGACGATGAACCGCTTCGATGATGGACGGGGTTGTGGCCACCAAAAATCGGAAATCGCCGATGGAAAACACTATCTTAAGAAGGAGGCCAACGGGCGGCGGAATGTGCCTTCGGGAATGGGCGGCGCATACCCAAGCCGAAAGAGCATGATCAAGCCTTCTTGTTCAAAATGCACCTGGGGAAACCACAGCCGGGCAATTTCCATGGCGCGACGCAGGTGTTGAACGGCGGCGGGGGGAAACGCCGATTCGCCCCGATGACGATAAACCGTCCAGAAAAAAACCAGGCTGGCGTTGGGTTGAAGCGCCAATCCGTGGGCGGTGGCGGTTAGCCACACCCGTTGCCAGGCCCGCCCTCCCTGAAGAAAATCGGAAGCCGAATCCGTCGGCATCGTCAACAGGGCCACCGCCGAGGAGTTAAGAATGGAATCCCGTCCGATGCCGGCCACCATATTTCCTATTCCGATACGGTTGGCCATGTCCATAACCGGCCAGGGGCGCGTCAGGGTTAAAAAGAGTCGTCCGTCCAATCCCGCCATGAGATTGTTGTAGGAAAATCCGTCCCCCCGGGCCCGGGCTTCCCGGGCATTTTTTCGAATGGCGTCGTACAAGGGCTTGTGGCATTCCCGCAACCCGACCCGGGCACGGTCGGCCCAGTAGACGGCTTTGGCCAGGGACTCGATACCGGGCCGTTCCGCCACCAGATGCAAGCGAGCCCCCCGTTCTTCCGCGGCTGAAACCAGGGCGTGGCGGGTGTCCAAAGGAATGGGGCGCCGATCAAACGGCCTGCGGTTCGTGTCCCGTTCCCACACCAGGTCCGCCAACGGATCCCAGGTTTTTTGAGCCGCAATGAACCGAACCGAGGCCACCCGTTCGTCGTTTTTCCCTGCGGGGGCGGATTCCACGTTCATGTCCAACCCAAAAGCGGTTGCGGCCATGGCCATGTTTTCCATGACCGCCCCGTTTGAAATCAGGGTCGCCCTCTGTTCGAAATTAAAAAAGGAAGGGTCGGCTTTGGCGTTCAAAATAATTTCCACATGATTGTCTCGGACGCGAAAGGCCCAAGGTTGAATGTTGTCCCCAGACGGGGCTTGGAGGCCCGCCTGGAGAATAAAATCCATGACTTTTTGGGGGATGGTCCCTTGCCGGTCCCAGGTGGGTTCGGGGGGGATGGGACGAAATTGTTCGTTCCTTTTTTGAATAGCGCGGCGTACCGCCCAAATTTTTATTCGTTGAATGGGGCCGTGATTGCCCCAACGCAGTCGATTGGCTTTTAATACGTGAAGGTACGGATCAAAAAGATAGTGCCAGGGAGCTGGTTTCAGGCCCGGCCGGCCCAAAAGAAGCCGAATCGTTTCCGTGGCCGCCACACCGGAGGCCAGCTGGCAGGCCAAGGACAACGACGGGCCGTATTTGTCTTCTAGCCGAATCCGACCGGGGATCGTGTATTTGTGATGAAGGCCGTCGGGGGTCATGCCCAAATAAAACCGAATGTAGCTGTCGAGATCCGACGTGTTGTCGCAGAGATCAAAGTAGTCGTCGAAACTCATGCTGTCGGGGGTAAACACCATCAAGGGCGTCCCAAACCCGATGGGGCCGGCGGTCACCACGGGAATAGACCGCTCGCGGGCTCGCCGAAAAAGGAGCCGGCGGGCTTTGAGGGCAAAAAAGTCCAACCCGTCCAAAACCACGTCCACGCCGTCTAAAAATCGGTCGATGTTGGACGGCGTGACGCCTTCCACGAACAGTTTGACGTCGGCAAACGGGTTGATGAGCAGAATGTCTTCGCGCAACACCTCGGCTTTGGGTCGGCCAAAGGTGGTGACCCGGGCGCCTTGCTGGCGGTTGATGTTGGCGGGTTCAAAACGGTCGAAGTCGGCCAGGTGGAACCCCCCAAGGCCGGACCGGGCCAAGGTGATGGCGTGGGATCCGCCCACGCCGCCCACGCCGGCAATGGCCACCCGGGCCGAGGCCAGCCGATCCATGTCCGATCGTGACAGGATGCCGACGTTTCGGGAATAAGCGGAGGACCAGTACGATTGCGGATCCCCCAAATCCCAAGTTTTGAGGCGGTTTTTTAAATCCTCGGGATTAAAAAAAGTCATGGTGTCGGTGTCTCCTTGGCGCCGGCTCGACCGCGGCCCAAGGCCATGATCGACTTAAGTAAAAACATATCCCCGAACATTCCCGTTGTCAAGACCATGACGTTTAACAACCCATATCGAATCACCGGAACAAAATGGCCCAGCATGAGCACGCCGAACCCAAGGGACAAAATGAGGGACGACGACAAGGCGGCTTCCCCTTTTTCTTGGGTCACATCGTCCAGGGCGCGATCGTAGGTCCACCCATGCCGACGGCGTTCGGCAAACCGGGTGAAAAAATGGACCGTGTCATCCACAATGATGCCGAAGGCCGACGCGGCCACGAGCGCGGTGCCGGTGTCAATGGGAATGCCCCACGTGCCCATGAGGCCGAAGTTTAAAACGATCGGAAACAGGTTGGGAACCAAAAACAACGTGGCCAGCTTCACCGACCGTAAAACCACCAGCATGACGCACCAAATGGTGCCCACGGCCTGGCCGATGCCCCGCAGTTGATCTCCGACCATGACCCGGGACGTGACGTCCATGTCCACCACGCCGCCGACAATGGACGAGGTCGTCCCTGGAACCGGGGAACCGGCGACGGCTTGGCGGATGAGGGCCAACGTTTTCCCGTTTTTTTTGGATCCGGTGTCGCGCAGACGAAAGCTGAGACGGGTTCGATCAAACCCCGGGGTAACCACTTCGTCGAGATCGTCGGCGCTGTAGAGAAGCAGGTACTGTTCCAACAGCCGCCGCGAGCGCGGCAAGGTGTCCTGGGCGGGGTCTTCCCCGTGGAACGCCTTGTTCATGTCCCGCAGATAATCCACCAGCGACGTGACGCTGTCAACCCCGGGGACCGTTTCCAAGGACGATTCCAACCGAGCCAAGGCGGCCAGTCGGTCTGGATCTTTAAAGTCGTCCCGTTGTCCTTGAAATTCCACGGACATGGTTTGAATGCCTCCCAGGTGGCGTTTGGTGAATTCCATGTCTTGGCGAACCTGGGTGTTGAAGGAGAAAAATTGAATGAGGTCCGTCTCTACTTGAACCTTTTGGGACTGCCATCCGCCCCAGGCCGCCAGGACGAGGCTTAAGCACAGGATCCGCCAGGGATGGCGCAGAACCGTTTCGTGGGCCCACTGAACCAGCCGGGGAATGGGTTGTTGGGTGTGCGTCTGGGTGTCCCGATAAATTTTAGGGGTGTTAAAAAACAACAGGAGCGGGGCGATGAGGCCGAACGTGATAAAAAATTCCATCACCATCCCCGACGCCGCCAACCAACCGAACTCGCGGACCGCGGGAATTTGGTTGGACGTGAACGAAAAAAAACCGATGGCCGTGTTCACGCTCGTTAACAGGCAAGGGAACAGGATTTGTTTCAACACATGGTTTAACGCGGAAAATCGGTCCGGGTGTTTGGCCAAGACACTTCGGTCCAGATGGGAAAACAGGTGCACCAAATCCGATAGGGCCAGGGCCATAACGATCGGCAACGCCGCGATGGAGGCGTTGTTTAGGGTAATCCCCGAGATCCCGGCCAGACCCATCGTGGCGCACAACGTCAGCACCACTCCCACCCCCGCCAGAAAAAAGAGGCGAACGTTACGGAACACAAACCACACCGTGCCCAACGCCAATAACAACGTGAGGGGCAAAAATCGCCCCATGTCCGAGTTCATGAACTGGACCAGGCGAACGTTGACCACCGGCCAGCCGGCCAAATGAAATTGATAGCCCCGCTCTTGATACGGCGCGAGAATCTTTTCCACGCCGCTCAAGACCCGCAAACGGAGGTCTCCGTCGGTGTGGGGGGGAAGAAAAACGGTGATGGCCGTGGTGGTGCCATCTTCGGAGATCAACCGGTTTCGGTAAAGCCGTTTGTCGAGGGCCCTCTGTTTGAGTCGATCCAGCCCTTTCGCCGTATCGGGACGTTCATGCAGAAAGGGTTCCACGATAAACGCGTCGTCGGTTCCCCGGATGTCGTTGACGTTGGACAAACTGATGACCTCGTCGACGTCCGGCAGGTTTTCAAGCGCGTCGGTGATGGCGCCGATGTCGTTGAGGCGGGACGGGGTGAACAGGGTCTCGTCTTTAAACACGATGGAAAAAAATTCGTTGCGCCGATAAATCTTTTCGATTTGTTTGTTGAGCTTAAAAAACGGGTCGGTGGGAATATAAAAAACGTCCACGTCGGTTCGAGTCTGCAACCGGGGGATTTGAGCCATGAGAGCGCCACTGACCGCCGCTGTCACGGCCAGAACCGTCCACCGATGTCGAGTGATCAAGTCGGCGAGCCGATGAACAAACCGATCGCGAAGCATGGATCAATTATGTGCCGTGATGACCGATCCGTCAAGGGACCTTTTTACAAATGACTTGATTTGGCATCGTTCCGGGGTTAAGCTCATGCAGATAAGGAACCAAGGAGAAGGTTATGCAATTTAACAATCAAACGATCGTCTTGTGCCACGGGGTTCGAACGCCCTTTGGCGCACTGGGTAAAGAGTTGGCTGACATGGCCGCGGAAGACATGATGGCCGTGGTGTTCCAAGAAATTTTGCGGCGGGCCCATTTAACGCCGCGCCAGGTGGACGGCTTGATGGTGGGGTGGGTGGGAGAAGATTCTCACGCGCTCAATATTGCGCGGGTCACGGCTTTGCGCATGGGGTTTCCTGTGGAAACGCCGGCGCTGACGCTTCAAGCCAACTGCGTGGCGGGTTTGGAAGCGGTGTGTGCGGCGGTGGGGCGCATCGTTGTGGGGGACGGCGAGCTCTATCTGGTGGGCGGCACCGAAAGCATGTCCCAGGCCCCGTTCGCCATTCGGGGGGTTCGGTCAAACGCGTTTCTACGCAACTTGGCGACGGTAAAGTCCCACTGGGCGGAAATTTTGCAGTCGTCTCAGGTGTCCGTGGTGGATATGATGGAGGAAGGGTTAACGGATCCCGTGGCTCACATCAACATGGGCGCCACGGCGGAAGTGTTGGCCCAGTTGTTTCACATCGGGCGCAAGGAACAGGACGAATACGCTCTGGAAAGCATTCGCCGCACGGTGCGGGCCGTGGAGAGCGGTTTTTATCAGGGCCATTTGGTCCCCGTGACGCGCCAGGGAACGGCGGTGCTTACCGATGACGAAACCCCCGCTCAACGGCGATCGGTTTTAGAAAAACCGAAACTGATGGAAAAAGCCCCCACCTTGTTTGACAACGGGTTTTATCCGTTTGAGAATTTTTATCGTGACCACGAAAAATTTTTGGGTTCTTCCACGCCCCCGGCCGGGAGCGGGGGGACTGTGACGTTACTTAATTCCTGCGGCCGATCCGATGGAGCGGCTGGCCTGATCGTTACCACCCGGCGCAAAGCGTTGGAGCTCAATCTGGACGTTATCGCGGAGGTGGCCAGCTGGGCGTTTCGCGGGGTGGACCCTCACCGGATGGGGTTGGCGCCGGCGGTGGCGGCTCAGGAGGCGTTGGTTCGGGCGGGGCTGTCCTTTGACCAAATCGACACGATCGAATTGCACGAACCCTTTGCGGCGGGGGTTTTGGCCCTCTTTCAGTTTGCGAAAACCACGTTCGGCCACGATTGGCGCACGCTCTGGGAGAAAGGGAACTTGAACCCCAAGGGGGGAACGTTGGCGTTGGGGCATCCCATCGCCGCCACGGGGGTGCGCGTTCTGCTCAATTTGGCCTACGCCATGGGGGAACGACCGGGCCCCTCGTGGGGCCTGGGAGGGGCTTGTGCGTCAGGCGGTATGGGCGGCGCGATGGTGTTGCGCAACGGAAAGGGCGGGGAAGGGTCGACGAAAAGTTGAACTCATAACGGTTCCTTTGTCGCTGTATGATCGTGGTCGGCGTGTGAGGTTTTGGATCGAGCCAGAATGGATTGAACTTGATTGTAAAAGTTTTGGGGGGCGGATTGTTGATTAATGAGCGAAGAAATTTTTACGGCCGCCGCTTTTATTGATTTTGTAAACAACAAGTCAAGAAAATGGTTCCGCCAAGGACATGTTTCGGTTTGATCGGCAAGAACTAACCGCCCGGCCCCCGCCCGAACAACTGTTTTCATCACCAAACACTGATCCAGGTTGGCGGCGACCCCCAGAACGGGTACTCCCTCCGCGAGTGCCTGGTAAACCCCACCCGCTCCCCCGTTGTTCACCACCACAGAAGCCCGTTTGCACAGAAGTGAGCCGGGTAAATAGTCCGCCACATATCTCTTTCCGGGGATCGAGGTCACGGAAATCCGTCCCGCGGTGGCCACGGCCACCACCACCGGCAGACTGTCCAGCGATTCCAATATTTTTGGAAGGCAGTTCGTTTTTCCGGACGATCCCAACGTTACGTAAATCAATGGTTTGTCGTTGGGAAGATCATTCCACCAAGAGGGGAGAGCGCTCTCCGGCTCCCAAATAACCGGGCCAATCGAACGCTGGGTCTCAGGCGCCCCCGGCGTGGGCACGAGGTCAGAAAGATCCGCCAGGGCGGTATAATCTCCGTCGGAGTAGATCTCTTTAAGTCGGTTGCCCAACGAAGGCAACCCATACTCCTTTCGGACGCGGTTAAAAGGGCGACTGTGAGCGACTTTGATGATCGGGAACAATGTGTTTGTCAATTTCAGCCCCAGTCGACGTCCCACTAAATTGAGAAACCAATGATCGGGCGGTGAGAACACTTTGATGGGTTCTTGGGCCCAAGGACTCCAGTGAGCGTTGAAGACGTTGAGGTAGGGAACTCCTGACAGGCGCGCGCTCACGCTCAGGGAAGGACGAAAATCCCCCACGACAAGGTCCGCTCCGGTCTTCCGTAATATTTGGAGATCTTCTTCAACTTGTTTCCGCAACAAGGGCGCATCGATCAAGGGGCGACCCTTTTCCATGCGCTGGCGAAACTCGTCTGGATTCAGATACGTCGCCGGTTGAAAAGAAAATCGCGTGGGAATAAAACGTCGAGAGTGTTTGTCGCAAGCGAACACAACGAAATATTTCGATTCCGGAAGCGCCGTCGCCAAAGAGACCAGCCGGCCCACGTGGGCAAGAGAAAAGGATCCCGGCATGAAAAGGATTGTTTTTTTTCCGGTGTCAGGGGCTGATGGTTCAAGTGTCGAAACAGGATCCCGCTGGACGCGAACCTCATCCCGACTCTTCAAGACATGTTGAGCCACCCGGAGGGCGTTGGCCGCGATCGTCAGGGCCGGATTGGCGCCCCCGCTGGAAGGAAAAAATGACGCGTCAACGATATAGAGGTTTTCAAGATCGTGGGCGCGATTATAACGATTGACGACGCTGGCGGTGGGGTCATCGCCCATACGGCAAGTTCCGCACGCATGGGCGAGCAATTTGGTGTTGTCGGCGTTGGGCAGAACAATCAGCCGGTTAATTTTCAGAAGGTTCCGGGCCAAAGAACGAGCCTGGGAAATTCTTAATTTTTCTTGCGGGTGGATTGAGTAATAAATCGTGAGGTCCGCCCCGTCCGATCCGATCTCGACTCTGTTGTTTTCGAAAGGAAGATCTTCCGTGACGAGCGCCAAGAACCGGTGACGGGACAATAACCGTCCCAAGATCCATCCGGCCAGGGGACGCAGGAACCGCCACAGTGTTTTTAGAGGAGTTGATTTCGAAGACATCTCATGGTTCATGTCTTCCATCACCACGGGGAGCGGTGGCATTTTTCCGAAATCGGCCAAAGTTCCAAATTTTTTTCCGTTAAAAAAATAAAAGTCATTGAGCGCGAGTTCTTTTTGGTCTCCCTGATCGACTGAGTTCGAGGTGGTAGGTATTCCCAACAAATCAATGTAGTGGCGCATCAAATTCCGTCCCACCTGGCCCGACCGGTTGGCCAGCCCCTGGGGGTGATGGCTTGACCGTGATTTCAAGAGAAGAGCCGGACTCATGAGAGCCCCTGCGGCCAACGCCACATTGTTGGCCAAAATCTGTTTGATCTGGTTTCCAATTCGCACCTTCACGCCCGTGACCCGGGTGGCGTCGGCCGTAATCTCCACTACTTCGGCTTCGGCCAACAAAGAAGATCCGTGGGATTGAAGAGACGGTTCCAAGCAGATTTTTGCCGCGTCGTTTTTGCAGTCGTGGCCGCACAAGAAACTCTGGCAAAAGGGACAAGAGGTCCCCCATTGGCGCGCCAGGGGAAGGGAATACGGGTGTAGCCCTTTTGCTTGGAGGGTTGACATTAATTGGTTCCCCTCCTCGCTCAAGGACGGTCGTGGGACGTGGTTAAAAATTTGTTCTTTGCGGAGAGGGTCTGTGCCGGCGCTGGAAACCCCAAACAGCCGTTCGGCTTCTTTGTAGTAGGGCTCCATTTCTTCAAAACTCACGGGCCAGCGGCTAGGCAATGAACAGTCGGAATTCGCATGCCACCGACCGGCCTCAAAATCCTCTTTCCAGAACCGTTCCATCACCATGCCGAAAAGGGCCGAAGAGCCGCCTGTTCCGGAACCTAAAATTGGTTTTAGCCAGCGCCTTCGAGTGGCGTCCCAAATTTTTAGGGAGGACCGCCCCGCGTTTTTATAATCCTCGGTGTTGCGCGCGGCGGGATGCGGCACCAAACATTCAAGAAAATTCCCTGTTTTTTTCTGGCGGTTAGTTCGGTGGTTCGCGCCCTTTTCAATAAAGAGAACCCGTTGTCCGGCCTTGGCGAGCGCATGTCCAAAGGTGGCTCCCCCCATCCCTGTCCCGATAACAATCCAGTCCCAAATTTGTTCTGACTCGTTCTTCCGGGCGAAATGTTTCTCTGTGGTGTCCATGGGCTTTCCCCGGGTTAATTTTTATGTTCCATGCGATCTACGCTCTGTTCGATCGGGTTTCCTCAGAATGACGGCGGGTTCATCCGCTGACGGAAAATAATAACCAAAGAAACCAAAAAAGAGGACGCGGGGGTTGGTGAAGGCCCGGCGGACGTGGGCCGGGTCAAAGCATAGGTCCATGTCGTGGCCCAAGGCCCGGCTCAACTCATCGAGGCCGCGATAATTGCAAAAGGGTCGTCGGGTGTCCAAGTAGGACCTTCTGTATTTGCCGATGGGGATAAAACCCAGCTCGCCTGTTAAACGGTCCAATGTTTCGGCGGTCACGATGATTCGATGAAAGGGTTGATGAAGCCGGACCGCGTGCTTGGCCAGATTGCTCATGTCCCGCACGCCCCCCGCGTCCGCTGTGCCAACGTAGAGGAGTCCGCCCGGTTTCACTCGAGAGGCCGCGTCTTTTAGAAACGCCCGGGGATTTTCCACGTGTTCCAAAACGTCGTTGGCCACAACACAATCGAATTGTTGGCCGACGGGATCAGAAGCGAATCGCGTTACCATGGGATCAAACCCCGTGACGTCGTTAAAGCCTTGGGTTTTCAGCCACTCAACAAAAACACCCACCCCGCATCCGATGTCTAAAACGGATTGGCCCGGCCTAAGTCCCGCTTGGGTTAACCGGCGCAATAAGTTCTTGAAGGTCGCCCGGGCAAAAAAGTCCAAACGCTGTTTGAGCATGGGGTAGTCTCGATAGATGTCTTTATAATCCACGGGTTCGATGTTGGCAATGCTCCGACACTTCGGGCAACGCCACAGCGTGAAAGAGCGATTTTTGAACCGAGCCGTATTTCCCCGCACGTGGCCCAGGTCTTCCGGCCGGGGAACAAGGGCGTGGTGATCACAGACCCGGCACATCAACGGACCCTCCACTTGTTTTGAAGGGGCGGGAGGGTCTTTTTTCCAGAGGATCAAATTTTTCAAAAAAAAAACCTTTCCGAAGTCGTAATCGGGTTTGCCGGGATGGAGTGTAAGGGCTCGCTTATAAGATGATCTGTTTTTCCAGTCGCCAGGGTCATTTTGTTGAGGGCCCCCTCCAATAAAGTTTGGCGGATCCACCGGGGCCCCAGTGTTTTTTTCCAGTGGGGCGTCCATTCTTCCAGTAACGGATTCTTTTTAAAGAAAGGGCGCAGGAAGACTTTTTTACGTCCAACGGGCAACCCGATCAGGATCTGCATGGACGGGACAAATCGGGGTGTCCAATGGATCCACGATCGGCGAGAATCGGTGGGAACGGCGGTTTTTAATTCCCCGCAGGTGAAGGCGGCGTACATGGAATTGCGAAAATCGTCAAGAAAGAATCGGAGACCCCTTTGGGAATAATCATCTCCGAGAACACGGATGTAACGTTCGGTGTTCCGGCGGGTTTTTAATCGAATCACATCAAACAAAAACACAATCCCCTCCGGCCGGGTCACCCGCTCCAGAGACAGGAGTATTCGGCGTACGCTATCGATCTTGTCAAAATGGTGCGCGGCGAAAGTGATGGCCGAAAAATCAAAATGGTTGTCGGGAAGGGACGATAACCGTGTGGCGTCATCCATCTGAAATCGGACGCGGTCAGCGACTCCTCGCTGTTTGGCGTTGATTTCAGCGGCACGGATCATGGGCTCGGATAAGTCCACGCCCAAAACCTGATCGTAGCCCATGTGGCGGGCCAGATCGATGGCTAAATGGCCCGGTCCGCAGGCCACGTCCAGGGCGCGTCCCCCGTTTCCAGGAGGGCGGGTTCGGTGGATAACGTCCAAGACGGCGGCATACAAGAGAGCCATTTTTGTTTCCATCGCGCGGGCGTAGTCGGAGACGGCCCGCTGGTCATCCGTAAGGACAGACGATCCGTCGCGAAGGGGCGACGGAGAAGACGGTTCCGGGGTGCGACCCAATGTTTGGGATTTAAGAAGATGGGCGATGGAGATCAAGACGATCTGGGCCGGAGAGAACAAGAGCATGCCCAATTCTTGTTCGAAAACCCAACGATGTCAAGATTGATTGTAGCTCTTGAGATCCATGGCCACCGCTCGGATGCGGTTGAAATCGAATAGGTATCGTTCCATTTCTTGGAACCGCACCAGGTGGGCGGCCCGTTGGCCCAGGGAGGCCACCACCGGGCCCAGGGCGTGCATGGGGGCTCCGTGGCGGGTGTAAACAGCGGCCACGGAGGGATGGGCCATAAAACACCAGCCGGTAATGCGCAATCGTTGGCTTAGTCGATACACCATCCGAAACAGACCCAATAAAATCACGGCTCCCCGCCGTCGATCGCGCGGGGTGTAAGGTTCGACCGGCGCGGGCATCGGCGGAAGGGGAACCGACAAGAGGGCCGACCAGACATCTCCGTAGGCTCCCGCGAACGGTTGGGCCAAGGCCAGACGGGAAATTTCAACGATTTTTTTGGATCCGCCCAGTTTGGCGCGGTGTTCCGGGGCGGCCGCGTCCAAACATTGGAACCCCGCGGGTGAATTAAGCACCATTCGCACGGTGCCCACGGCTTGCCCTTTCGCGTCTTGGGCGAGGGCATGAAGGGCGTGGGCGTCGTAGGGGTCCGCGTGTTTTTGGTCCGGGAAATCAGCGGCCGGAGCCATTTTATAATCTTGGACGTAAGATTGATACCGAAGCCGGAAAACATCGTCGATCATTCGGTCGGTGACCGCCGCTGAAAACTGAAACCCGCCCAACCGAAATCCCACCCCTCCCACTTTCGATCGTTCTTCCATCAGTGCAGCCAATGTGCCAGTTTGGCTTCCACGAAGATGACCAGGGTTAAGAATATCGCGATCTCAATAATGACGGGCGTCATGGCCTTGATCCACTGAAACGGGGTGAATTTTCCATCGATTTCTTTACGAATGAACGAATAGGCCACCACCGACTGGGCGGATCCGATATGAGTCCAACAACCTCCCAACGCGTACCCGGCGATTTGGGCGGTGGCGAAGAGGTGGATCAACAGCACGTCCAGATTTTTAAGGGCCCGGCCCAGAAAATCCGCCACCACGTTATTATCCAATAACGCCGACAAAAATGTGGCGAAAAAGAACTGTCCCATCGCCAACGGAATTTTTCCATGTTCTTCCACGCCCGACTGAATGAAAGACGCCACCTGGTCGAAAAACCCAGTTTTTTGAAGAAGGGTGATGGATAAAAAGAGCGGCAGAAGAAACAGGTATTCCTTAAACTCGTGGGCCGCTTCACGAAGGGCCAATCCCCGGATTTTTTTCGCCGACACCACGCCCAGAAACGCCACGAAAAAACCGCCGAACGACGCGAGGAACAAAGGAACGTCGTGGTTCACCGCGTGGGCGATGAGAAGGCCGATAAACGGAACAAAGGACAATAACCCCACGGTTTGGGCGGTTCGACGGCGGCGGCGGGTGGCGTCCAGTGTGTCGCCCAACCGTTTGGCCGATTCGTCGGCTTTGTGGTCATTTCGCCCGTAGGTGTGAACGTAGTAGTTGTCCAGGTCCTGAGCCAAGGATTCGTCTAAATATTCCGCCAGAAGGGGCACCCGTTTGTCGACGGGGACGTGCTCGTTGACAAGCGCCTCCCCCAAGGGGACCCCCTGCCGGATTCGTTTGGCCACGTCATCGTATTTCGCGCCGATCGCGGTTCGGTGGGCCTCCGCGAATTCCAGGGCGGTCCACATTTTTCCGTGTTTGGCCGCTTGCAGATAGCGGACGTCCGCCGTGTGCCGATCCAAAATGTCCAGGCGGGCCAGATCAACGGTTTTTCCCGCCAAGCGTTTTCGAACGTTCCAGAACACGATCAAATAACTTCCCAAGGCGGCGGGGGCGCAATAACGAAGAAAGAACGCGTTGTCCAAATGGGGATGGAGGTTGGACTTCATGATCAAATTCGGGGGTTCCCCATACGCCAACCACATGCCGCAAACGGTGGTTACAATCGTTGAGACCATGACCGCGTAAATCACATGCTCGTTTTTGGATCGGGCCAAGAAGAGAAGAATGACCAGTGTTCGAATCATCAACCCGATCATGGACACGCCGTCCAACACGCCCGACGCCAAGGAAACGAGGGCCGTTAACGCCGCCACCGTGGGCACCAACCGGCCGTTGGTGGTGTCCAAAACCAGAAAACTCACCGTTTCCAGCAAACGGGTTTGGGCGATGGCCGCCACAAAAAATGTGAGACCCAAAATGAACAGCATGGTGTCGGCGTGAACCAGTTTGTCCCAGCCGTGCAACGACAGCAAATACGTTTGAGCCGTTTGAAAAACGTGATCGGCCCAGGCTCCCCGGGCGGCTCCGCCTGCGGCTTCCCATTTCGCTTTCCAGATCGGCCAAAAGGTGGCGGTGATGACCAGCCCGGCGCCGAAGGTGAGGGCATTTTTGTCGATGCGGTATTTGATGGAGCCGAACACGAACAGGGCCAACACCGTGAGAAGCACTTCCCCGGCCAGCCACGACGATGGCAACGGCGACAAGGTCCCCGCCACAAGGACCCCAACGGCGGCCAAGGCGCACCCCGCCAGGAATTTCACAGATGAAATTTGGATCACATCCTCTGTATCGTTGTCCACGCGGGCCTCCAATAAAGTTATTTCGGTAACGAAATGGGTTTGAGCCGAACACGGATCGGCAAGATCACCGCCTGCTGGCCGTTAAACAACAACCGGCGTTGCAAGACAAACGACGTGCGGTTGTGCAAAAACCGAGTCCAAAACGTTTCGCCCTCAAAAGCCAACTGGCCCATGAAGAAAACCCGTTTGGGCCATTCCTGGGCCACCTGTTCGCAGACGCGTTCGAGACCTTCAATCACGTCGGTTTCCAAAATCAGCTTCGACTCGGCGTAAAGCCCCATTCGTTGGGACAATTGTACGTATTTATCCAAGTCCGCTTGAACGGAATTTTGCAAGTTGTCGATTTCCGCTTTGCCCTTGAACCGGTCCGAGTCGATCACACCCACGGACACGAACACGAAGTTTTTGAAGTGGCCCGGGAACAGTCGGTGAATCGACAACAAAGAGTGAATGCCCATCCCATTATAGCTATTGACCAAAAGCACCGCCGTGGGTTTGGAGGTTTGTTTTTTGGTTTCAGGGGCTTCTTCCGGCAGGGGGAGGTGGGTCAAAATGTCGTCCAAATGGCGGAGGGCTTTGGCGGTGTCCCGGTAGTGGGCGTGGACCCACAGACAAAAGGTAATCAGGGCCCCCGTGATGACCAAAGTCACCCACCCGCCCTCTTGGAATTTGATGATGGATGTGACCACCAACACGCCGGCGGTCAGGCCCAAACTGAGCAAGCTGATGGAGAATTTCTTTTTCCAGCCGGGTTCGCGGTTTTTGAGCCAATGGCGGACCATGCCGTATTGGGATAACGAAAAAGTGAGGAACACGTTGATCGAATACATCACCACCAGGATGCGAACGGACCCTTTCGTGTAAAGAAGCATGGCCAGGGCCGAAAGACCGATAAAGATAACGCCGTCCTTAATGACCAGCCGGTCCGACAAGTTGGTGAGGCGGCGGGGCAACCAGTTGTCCACGGCCATGTTGGACATAGTGCGCGGTCCGGCCAGAAAGCCCGCCTGGGCGGCCACGAACAGCAGAGCCCCTTCGGAAAGGAGGGTGATGAGCAGAAAGATTTTACCGCCGGGCCAATTTTCCGCGATGGTCTGAATTAAAACCGCGTTCATGGTTCTGCCTTCCACATGCTGGATATTGTTCAACACATAAGCCACTAAAATTCCTCCCGCCGTGAGGGCGAGGGAAATGGCCATGTATTTCATGGTACGTTTGCCCGTGGCGGCCCGGGGTTCCCGCAAAATTTGCAATCCGTTGGACACGGCCTCAATGCCGGTAAAGGTCCCGCCCCCCAGGCAGAAGGCCCGCAAGAAAATTCCTCCCATGGCCAACAATCCGATGGAGCCGATCCCTTCGCGGGTTTCGGTCCAGGTATCGGCCACCAGGGTGGGCAATTCGTTGCCGTGGGAAAAAATACCGGACCCGATCACGATCATGTGGGTCACCAAAAAGACGATAAAAATGGGGGTTAACACAAGGATGGATTCTTTCACTCCCCGCAGGTTTAACCCCATAAGTAGACCCAAACACAGGAGCGAGACGACGAATTTGTAAGGCAAAGCCCCGGCCGGGAGGAAGCTGAAAATGGCGTCCGCGCCCGATGCGATGGAGATGGCCACGGTTAAAATGTAGTCCACCAACAAAGCCGACCCGGAAACCAACCCCGGAATGGGGCCGATGAGTTTTGTGGCCACCAGGTATCCTCCGCCGCCGGAGGGGAACGCGTCGATGATCTGGGAATAACTGGCCGAAAGAATGAAAACCGTGGCGGCCACCGCCAGGGCCAGGGGAATGGCGAGATGGGTATATTGTCCCAGGGCGCGAAACGCTTCTTCCGGGCCGTAACAGGACGAGCTGAGCCCGTCCGCCCCCAGCCCCACCCATGCAAAAAAAGCGATTAAAGAGACGTTGTGGAAAACATGGGGATTCAGTGGATTTTTCGGTGGGCCATAGACCCAATTCATAACTTTTTTCAACATGCAGTAACTCCCCAAAAAAAAACGCCTCGCTCTTTTATCGAGCGAGACGACGCCGTCTATCGCCTATTGTAGGTCACACGGGATGAATATTACCAAATGCACCCACACTGTCAAGGTAAAAGCGCCATTTTTGGCATAGTTGTCGCAACAGATCTGGGTGAAGGGAATAAACGGGGGTGGGGACAATGAAAAACGCGGGCTCTATGTCAAATTTCAAGAAAATCATAGCTTTTATGATTGTTTGGCCCGCTTCCCTTGTTTGTTACGGGCTGGAATCTTTCCCTTCTAAGCTGGAGATTCAGCCCATTGTCGATCTTGAGGCGCCGACGGTTCCCCGGGGATTGGAAGTCCGCATGGTCGGGCACAACGCGATTCTGGACTGGGATGAGTCCATCGACGCTGTTACGGGGGTTGTCGGGTACCGCGTCTATCGCGACGGCCTGTTGATTGCCGAGGTAGAACGGGCGCCCTTTATTGACAAAGATGTTCCAGATGGAAACAAGAGATATCAGATTACTGGGGTGGATGGGGCGGGAAACGAGTCCGCTTTGTCCACCCCGACGGTTTCGGGAGACCTCCAGGGGCCGGGCCCCGCCGCGGGGCAGGTGTATTCGTATCCCAACCCCGCGGTGGGGGGAACGGCGCCGGTGATCCGAGCCCAACTGGCGGATACGGACCGAGCCACAGTAAAAATCTACGATGTGTCCGGTCAACTGGTGGAAACCGGGGAGCTTCGTCCTGTTCCGTCCGCCGGTTCCGGCACGCCGTACGAATACGCCTGGACCGGCCCCATCGCCAGCGGCACCTATTTTGGGGTGGTCGAATCCCACCAAAGCGGCGCCGTGACCCATTCCCGCCTCAAAATCTCCGTGGTCCGATAAACCGAATTCCTTCGATTCCACTGACATCCGTCGATGGTTCTGAGACTGTGCAGTTAGCCCCAATGCGGTTCAAATAAGCCCGTCATGCCGGCGAAGGCCGGCATCTAGTAATTAAAACATGTTGATAAGAAAAAACTTTACAGACTGGGTCCCGGCCTTCGCCGGGGAGACAATCCTTATTTGAACCGCATTGCAGTTAGCCCAAAAAGTTCAGTCCACCGGTCTATTTCGTCGACAAGGGCTGGGAAATTCTGTTCCACACATTATCGACGGTCGAAACGGTATCCTTCGCCAACGAGGGTGTGGAGCTGATTCCCGCGGGGGCCGAGTTGGGTGCGAAGGGTTTTGATGTGGACGGAAAGGGTGTTGCCGGTGACAATGGTTTCGTCGTTCCACAGGACCGTGGTGATGTGTTCCCGGGTCAAGAGTTTTCCGGGTTGTTTGAGGAACAACGCCAAAAGTTCAAATTCTTTCCGCCGGAGGAAAATAGGTTTTCGGTCCACAAGGACCTCTCGGCTGGAAAGGTCCATCCGGATCCCCTCCAACTCCAAAATCGATGAAGGCGCGGTCCCGGTCCCCGCTCGTCGCAGAAGGGCTTCCACCCGGGCAAGAAATTCCTTGGGATCGTAGGGTTTGGTGACGTAATCGTCGGCCCCGGTTTGAAAGCCCCGCACTTTGTCGAAACTTTTTCCCAACACCGTTAAGAGGATCACTGGGAGGCCGGCTGTGGCCGGTTCTCCTCGGAGGATCTCCAACAGTTTGACGCCGGATATTCCTGGCAATTGAACGTCCGATATTAAAAGGTCCGGTTTGTCTTTTTGGATGAGCGCCAACCCTTCTTCTGCGGTCCCCGCTTCTTTGACGCGATAGCCGACCCGCTCCAACAGGACCTTGGTCAGGCGGCGCATTCCAGGATCGTCTTCCACCAGCAAGAGACGTTTATTCATCGCGGGGGCGCCTGGCAGGGGAGGGTAAAGACCACCGTCGTGCCATTTCCCGGGATGGATTGGAGTTGGATTCGGCCGCCGTGGCCTTCCACCAGTGTTTTAACGATGGAGAGGCCCAATCCCGTCCCCTGTCGATGACGATCCCCGCTCGCGGCGCCTTCCACGGACCGAAACGGCTGGAAGATATTTGCTTGGCGATCGGGATCAATACCCAAACCCGTGTCCGAGATCCGGAACTCCAACCGGCGCTCTCCCTCGGGGGACGCCGCGATGGTGATTGTGTCGCCTTCTCGGGTAAACTTGAAAGCGTTGGTGAGAAGGTTTAGGAAAATACGTAAAACTTTTTCCTCGTCCGCGTCCAAAGGAGGAAGGTCTTCCGGTAAATTTAAGTGGAGAATTTTGTCCGATTCTTTCGCCATGGGAAGGTAGAGGCGGGTCAGTTCTTTCAAGATTTGGTTCACGGGAAAAACGGTTCGCTCAAAAGTTAAGCGCCCTTCGCGCATTTTGGCGACATCCAAGATGTTGTTGACCATGGTGCGCAGTCGAACCGCGCTGGATTCGATGACCTCCACTAAAGGGAGGGACGTTGCTGGGAGTTGGTCCGACAAGAGAACGTTGGCCGAGGTGGCGATGGCGCTCAAAGGATTTCGCAGGTCGTGGGAGACTGTTTGAATGAAGTGGTCTTTCATTGTCTCCAGATCTTTGAGTTTTTGAGCCATGGTGTTGAATTCTCGGCCCAAATCCCCAAGCTCTCCTGGCCCCATTTCCCACACCCGCGTGTCCAACTCACCCCGACCCAGCCGTCGGGTGCCGGCTACAACCTCGCTTATGGGCCGCGTGAACGCCTTGGCTAAGGAAGCAGACAGAACGAGGGCTACCCCAAAAACCCCCATCGTGAGCCAAGCCAATCGGTGGGCGGTTTGGCGGAGGAGGATCCGACGTCGTTGTTGGACGGCCTCCTCCTTGTAGAAAACCCAGGCTGTGCCCACCGATCGGTTGAAGCGAAAAATGGGAGCGGCATACGCCGACACCAATTGTGAGTCCCGGGTGAGAACGATTTTTTCATTCGTGACGGCAGGAGGCGCAACGGCAAAGTTTTTATTTTTTAATTTCAAATCGCTGTGAATCAGGAGATTTCCGTCGCTCTTTAAACAATAGGCCTCGAGAAAATCCGGGGACGTCTTGAGTTCGTTCAAAAAATCCACCAATCCCAATTCATCTTTGGTGAGGAGGGCGTTGTTGCAGGCCAGCGCCAAGTGGTTGGTGTTTAATCGGTGATTTTTTTCCGTTTCATAAGAAAGGTGACGGTGCTCCAGGATTAGAAAGGCCGTCGTGTAGAGGAGAAAAAGGACGCTCACCATTCCTCCGATGGCGAGGGTGAAACGCGTCCTGAGTCTCATGGAGTCTGCTGGCGCAATCGCTCAACGGCCCGGCGCGCCTGTTCATGACCTGGATGGAGGGCCAGACATTCTTCAAATGCCCGGCGGGCCCCGGGCAGATTTCCCTCAGAATAGAGGATGATCCCAAGCGCGTACCGTTCTTCCGCCCGGCGAGGATCTTTGGACCCGGGGGAGCCCTTCCCATTGGTTGGTCGGGTGGACAGGGCCATGAGTTGGGCACGGTAATCCGCCAAACGATGGATGGCCTCCGCGTTCACCGGGTCCAGTTCCAAGACCGCCACCCATTCCCGGGCGGCTTTGCCGGTGTCTCCTTTTTTCTCGAAACCAAGGGCGGAACGTCGGTGTTGACCAATCGCGGCGCGTCGGGCTTCTTTGCGTTTCAGTAACGCGATTTGTTCGTGAGCGGTGAAGTTCGCGGGGTCTAAGTCCAGAACCTCCTGGTAAACCAACCGGGCGCCTTCCTCATCGAAGGCGGCCAGTTTCTTTTCCCCCAACGCCAATTTCTCAAAAATTTGAATCCGCCGATTTTGTTGGTTCAGAGAGGACTCCGTTTGATGGATGACGCGTTTTAAAGAATGGTTTCCGGGCGCGCGTTTCAAAGCGGAATTCCACTTTTCCAGGGCCGCGGTTTTGTCCCCCTGAAAGAAGGCGAGATATCCGGACACGTGAAGGATTTCGGCTTCTGAGGGGGGCGCGTCGCCCTTTTCCAAGGATCGGCAAGCGGTTTGGAGGTCTTCCTTTAGCAGACGATTTTCGGGAGAATCGTCCATTGCCATCTGAAGTTGGAGTTCGGTCCCCCGGCAGGTTCGAAGAAGCTGGTCGCGAGTGGGACGTCCGTTGGTTTCGTAGGAGGCCCGAATGTTTTCCATGGCCAGACGGACAGTCTGAGCGCGTTCGTCCAGAATCAATTGCGCGCGGCGACGGGCGGCTTGGATTTCGGCGGGCGAGGCGTATGGGGGGTTTTTGGGAGACTGAATAATCCCGCGCGCGGCGACGTCCAAAAAACGGCGGGCTTGGGCGTCGGTGGGGTTGGCGACAACGGCCTGGGCAAAGAAGTCCATGGCCGCCGGTTCGTTCCCGTCACGGAGAAGGTCCAATCCCGGCTGAAGGGATGTGAGGGAGGGATCCGAGGAACCCACCGCGGCCAGGGGCGGGATCCAGAGGCCGAGAAGAAACATTCCCCGGATCAGCGGGTGGGGGAAAGGTCTTTCCATTGTTTTTCAAGCCGTCCAGTGGCTTCCCTCAACCGGACCAAGGCGCCGGCGTGTGTTGGGTCGGCTTCCAGGGCACGGCTGAACCAGATCACTGCGTTGGCGTCGTCTTCCTGTTGGAGAAACCCCATTCCTTTTTCAAAATATTTTTCGGCCATGTTGCCGAAACGGTAGGTCAACCCCAGCCAGTGGGAATCTCCCAAATCCGGCATGGGCGTGCAGGCGTAATCAAATTGGATATCCCACGCTCGGACCCCGAGCCCGTAGGAAAATCCCAGCCCGTCGTCTAGGGCGGAATTGTATCCCAGGCGAAACAGGGCTGCCCCCCCGGCATTGTATTCGAGCCCGGTTTGAAGGGTATTTTTCCCGTCGTGTGGATGGGACAGATCCGCGGAAACCCGGAGGCGATCCGCAAAATATTCCGACGCCGCGGCCAGCCGTATTTCCCGTGGAAGGGAGTAGGATTCTGTCCCATATTCGATGTCGGTTCCCAACCGACGGATGGAAAGCCCGATTCGGGTGTTGGGGAGAACCCGCGTGGCGGGGAGTTGATGAAGGACGCCCATGTCCAAGAAAAGGGTCGAAGCGGATTCAGATCCGAGCGTTTCCCTCGCCGCGTTGAACGCCGCGCCCCACCACCATGGCTCAGAGAAGACCCGCCCCCCCCAGGCGGCTTGGACCCAGTTATCCTGGGCGGTCACGTTCCCGAGACTGTTGGCTGTTGAGTCGTATCCGGGGATGTCCCCGTAGTCGACTTGGGTCCACCGGGCGGCCCAGGTTCCGCGGCCCGTGACAGGAACGGCGACGCCCAGAGACTGGGTTCGGGCGAAATCCATTCCGTCGTGACCCGCGAAAGATGCTTCGCCCCGCGGGAGGCGGCCGAGAGTCGCTGGGTTTAAAAGGGCGGTGGCCGTGTCGCCGCCCAAGGCGGCCCCTCCACCGCCCAAGGCCACGCTCCGTGGTCCCAGCGAGGCGGAAAGGAAATCCAAGGGGTCCGCGCCCTCTCCGGCGGTGCTATTCGTGACGATCCCGAGACCGAGAAAGACAGCCGAAAGAGAAAGGGATCGCGGGGTCATGGCTGGACGACGATTTTGAGCGAGCGTTTATCGGTGGCGCTTTCGATGAGGCAGACATAGACGCCGGGGGCGAGAGTTTCTCCGTCGCTGTTGGTGACATCCCAACGGAGTTGTCCGTCTCCGTCGCTTTCAGACAGGGTGCGTATCAGCGTTCCGGAGGGGGTGAAAAGGCGAAGCGTGGCTTGCTCGGAAAGTTGGGTGAAGGTGATTTCCCCACTCTGAGAACGGCGGTACGGGTTGGGAAACGCAAAAACGTCCTGGAGGGATGTGTCTGGCTGACCCATGACGGCGTAGACGCCCAGTGCTGAGACGGAGGCCGAAACGGTACCCAGGGCGGGGTCGGTTCGGGATGTGGGGGATCTCACCCACAAGGCGCTCGCGGGGTCCAGATGGAAAAAGCGGAGGGTTTCGGCGCGAACCCGCCCCTCTTTCGTGGCCACCCACCCGTCCGCCGAGGTGAAATGGAACGTCAGTTCGGCAGGGTGGGTAAGCTGGGTTTCCAAATTTGCGGGACATCCGGTGCGGGCCGCAATCTCGCCGAGGCCTCCAAGGACGGAATCCCGACCAGGATCGTTGCCCGCGTCCAGACGTTTTTGGTCGGCCGACTGGATGACCGTCTCCCAGTCCAGGGACTGAACGGGTTGGAGAAGGGGGTCGGGGCTAAAGAGGAGAGTTTGCGTGGGGTCCAGCGTTCCAGGGGCGAGGTCTAATTCCCAGCGGCCGGAGACCCAGGCATAATGATTGGACGGCGGGGGGTCCACGGGAGTCGCCGTGGACCCCAAGAAGGTATAGGCGGTGGGAACCCCGTCCCAATTGATGGCTCGGGCTCGGGCGAAATAGGGGGTTCCCGGTTCGAGGCAGGAGGCGGTCCACGGGTTCATCGCGGTGGTTTCCTCCGCCGCCACAACGGAAAAGTCTGGAAATTTGGACAGTTGGACTTGATACTGTGTGCCCGTCATGTTCGCCCCGTTGGCCCATTTGACCCTGAATCCTCGGGGGCCCAACTGATCAAAGGCGGGGTTTACACTCGTCGGAGGGACAGCCAGGGAGGCCACAAAGCCTTCGGTTTCAAAACGGCGGATTCCCCCTGGGAAGGAATAAAATTGGAAAAGGACGCGTCGATTCGGACCGATAAGAGAAAAATCCGTTAATGTCCATGTCATGGCATCCCCATACCAATTGGTAATCCAATAGGAGTTATATCCCTCCATGACGCGAGCCTCGATCCCCAACGACGGGTCCAGGCAGGAATTTGTCCATCCCACCGTGATGTTTGTTGGCCCGACCGAGGAGGCGAAAGGGTCGTTCAGGGTTACGCAGTCCCCGGCGAAGGTTTGCTTGACCGGAACCAAGAACAGGAAAGAGAGTAGAAATCGTCGATGTTTTATCATGACTGGAACTTGAGCGCTTTTTTTCTCCTTCCCGGGCCGAACAATTAGAATGATAGGGCTCTTTCCAGTATAGGTTCAATAGCTTCAGAGTTCAATCCCCCGACACTCCCTCAAGATTTCACATTATTTTCACTTTGGCTGAAACTTGATTTAACGTGGACCGGTTATACTGGAGGTGCGGAGAGACGCTCCGAAAATATCAAGGGAGGCGGCCATGGGTTCACTACAGAAAAGGACGTTTTCGAAAAAAACGGAGGGGTTCGGGAGGCGGCCATGAAATTTCCAAATCTCTCCCTTCTTTGGGTCGTTTTGCGGGAAATGTTCGGCGAGCGTCGTCTCCGGCGGGAGCCCGAACCTGATCTGATCATGGATGATCCTGAATCGGTGTCTGCCTACGCCGAGGCCGGTCAACGGGACGGGGGTTTTAAGGCCGTCTATCTTTTACAGGCGGCAAGGATAAGCCAGACGATTCAGGGGTGTTCCAGGGTGTTGGATCTGGCCTGTGGCCCTGGGACCCAACTGGCTGAGGTGGCGCGGCTCAACCCAAAAATCTCCTTTGTCGGGATCGATATGTCGGAGCCGATGTTGGGCATCGCGCGCGCCCACATCCAGCGGTTGGGACTCACCAATGTTACCTTTCAAAAATCCGACGTGACCCATCTGGACGCCTTCAAAGACGCCAGCGTGGACGGTGTGATTAGCACGGTGGCGCTTCACCATCTTCCCACGCGAAACCATTTACGGGACTGTTTCCTGGAAATCCGGCGGGTTCTCAAGCCGGGGGGGGCGATCTTTTTGGCCGACCTCGGACGTATGAAGTCGCTCAAATCCGTCCTTTACTTCGCCTACAAAGAGGAGACATCTCAGCCCTATCTGTTCAACCTGGACTTCGAGCGGTCTCTGCGGGCCGCTTTTACCCAGGAGGATTTTCGGGCGCTTGCGCGGGAGATCCTACCGTCGAGCGGATCGGTGTATACCACCTTTGGAGTTCCGCTGTTTGTGCTTGTTAAAACGGGGGACAGGCCCCTCCCGTTGGATACCCTGGCCGAACTGCGCCGGAGGCGTGCGGCGCTCCCCTCCCGATTTCGAAGGGATCTCGACAACCTGCGTTTATTGTTTCGTCTGGGGGGGCTGAGAAATGATCCGTTCAGCGGGCGGAACATTCACGATGGCGAGCCACATCGAAAGTCGTGTTTAGATAAGTCCCGGCCGTCCCCCAGAGTTCCCCTTGCTTTGAAAGAAATTGATTGTGGAGGTCCCGTGAAAGACCTCCAACCTCCCCGTGAAGAAATTTTTGCCAATGGAGAGGACTCTCGCGTCCTAAGAGTTGGACAATAATGTTATTGAGTGGTTGTAAATCCTGGCTGAGGAATGTGCAGATTCCCCCGGGCACGGGTGTGACGCAAGGGGGCTTTGACGGTTCGAGCTCGAGAAAAAGGGACCTCTCCCGGACATGTTCTCCGGAAAAGGGCTATTGTTTATTGTCTTGCAAACCGTCTAAGCCGAGGGACTTCTGTTGTTGTATAGCCCGATAACTGATCCCCTCGATCTTAAATACATCCCCATGTTTGATAAGCCGATCGGCGATGTCGTTGTCCTGAAAAACCTTTCACCAGTCTTTGAAGGCCTTGTTGGTGGTCAAGATGACCGGACCGGTTCCGGCACGCCGTACGAATACGCCTGGACCGGCCCCATCGCCAGCGGCACCTATTTCGGGGTGGTCGAATCCCACCAAAGCGGCGCCGTGACCCATTCCCGCCTCAAAATCTCCGTGGTCCGATAACAGAGGGTCACCGAACGCAACTCGTCTCTATCTGAAGCGAAAAATTTCCCTAACAATCGTCACATAAAATTTACATACCGTTAATTTGTCTGTCACCTTCATTTGGTAGTTTGAGGGCGACATGGGACCTTCAATTTTTTCATCAATCGTAAAAAAGAACGTGGCCGGAGCGGTGGCGGTCATGTTCTTTGCCGTGCAGGGGGTGTGGGGGCAGAGGGCGGAAGCGAATTTCTGGTCCCAGCGGGCGGAATTGTCACGACGGTTCCGTCAAGCGATGGGGCCTTCCGGGTCCGGCCCCCTGGTTCATTTGCCGGAGATCGAGCGTGTTCTCCCCACGAACGGACTACCCGCTTCCGGGCGCTATGAATCGGTTTTGGGCTCCCATGGACTCGTTCGTGACGTTCAACGGGGCGAGGGGCCCACTGTGATATTTGTGCAGGACGTCCATGGACATCGGACAGCCCAGGAAAACATCGCCGAAATCGTTTTGTCTTTTCTGTCCCGGTATCCCCACGCGCCCGTGGTTTTGGAAGGGGCGGCCGGGCCCATTTCACTCGCTCATCGCCGCGTTGCGTCGGTTGCCACCAATCGACGGATCGCCGCTTTCTTTTTTAACACGGGGATTATTTCCGGCGCGGAGTATGCTGTTTGGGCCGCACCGGTTGTCCCATCGGTGTTTGGGGGAGAGGACGCCGCCCTTTACAAAAAAAATCGGGCCGCCCTCCATCAGGCCCACCGACGGAAACCATTTCTGGAAAAACGGTTTAAAGTTTGGCAAACACGCCTGGCCTTGGCCAAAGAATCGGTTTATTCTTCCGAACTTAAAGAGCTGGATCGGGCTTTCGCCCGCTGGGCCACGGGAGACGGTTTTGCGGACAGGGTTTCTTATTTGGCAAAAACGGATCGGCTAAACCCCCCGCGGCCCGGATCGGCGCTTGCCCATTTTGTCGATATTTTGGCCTTGGAAAAATCCCTTCCTCTCGAGCAGGTGGCTCGTGAACGGACGGTTTTTATTGAACGTCTCTCTCGAGTGTTGACTCCCATCGAAACCGACGCCCTCGCGCGGGACGCCCTTTCTCTTCGGACGGGGAAGCACCGTGCGGGCGCTTTTTATGAAAAACTGAAGAATCTTGCCGAGAGCAAGGGCATTCCGCTCCAAAATTATCCGGATTTCAATACCTACGTTCGGTACATCCTTTGGGTGGACCAGGTTCGTCCGGAATTGCTCCACCAGGAACTGGAAGAGCGTGAGGAAAAACTCTGGCTCGCCCTGGCCAAAACCGACGATCAAAAAAAAATACACACCTTGGACCGGGATATGGGCCTGTTGGGAGGTCTGCTCGGTTTAAAGTTGACCCCGGCGCAGTGGGGTCTGTTCAAAGAACGCCAAGCGCAAATCGATCAAATCTCGAATCGGTTATCGGCCTTCGACCCCCCCGATGGCAAATCCGATTCCTTCGACAACACAATCAACATCGAACCCTTTAAGACCTTTTATGAAGCCGCTGAAAGCCGCAACCACGCTCTCGTGAAAAATGTGTTGGCCGCTCAGGATCCGTCTTCCAGGGACACTCCGATCCTGCTGGTGGCCGGCGGGTTCCATGGCGAAGGGGTGTCGCGATTGCTTTCCGCCAAAAAGGCCGGATGGGTCACTGTGGCTCCTCGATTTTCCACGGCCGAGGATGCTCCCGGCGCTTTTGGACTTTTTTATCGGGACCGAACGCCTCTTGAGCTCCTCTTCGATTCCCCCCGGGTGACCCTCTCCGAAACATTGGCCATTGCCCCCTTGGCAGAAAACCCCCGGGCCGCGGTGGTCAATAAAATGGCCCAACCGCTTCAAACGGCGCTGGACGATCTTGCGGGACCGGGCCAACGGCGCGTTGTTTCCGGTGAGGCCCTTGTTGTCGTCCGGGATCGGGATGCGCCCCCTCTTTTTGAAAAAGGAGCGCGACCGATTGCCCAAGACGTGCCCGCAGAGATCGGACGGGCGGCGCGCATTGCCCCGCTGGTGTCCGTTTATGAAGTGAGAGGTTCTCCATACCGACGTCTTTTGGAGTTGCTGAAAAGGAAGGCGGGAAAAGTAATGGGCGTGGCTCTCTTGGGTCTATTTCTTCTCCCCTTTACAGGCTCGCTCGAAGCCCATGCCTACACGGTATCCCAGGGCCCCCAGGGGGTCCAGGTGGTGGTTAAAAAGGGGGAACATTTGTGGGGAGCCGCCGCTCAGGTTTTGAAAGCCCGCGGGATCGAAAAACCATCCGCGGCGGAAATTAACCGCACTGTTAAAAGCATTGCCGAAATAAACGGATTAAAAAATCCCAATCTTATTCAACCAGGAGTGGTTTACAGGGCAACGGCGGAGCCCGAATCAAAGAATCGTTCGGAAGCGAACGCCGCCCCTGAACGGGACAGTCTTTCGGAACCATCGGCTAAAGAGCTGTCTGCGCCATCGTCCGCGGATCCCCAACCAGAAAAAAGCGATTCAAGGGGACTCGCCAGTCTGTTGGGGGCAATCGCCTTAGCGATTGGAGTTCCCTTTATGGTGTCGACGATGTGGCCGCAGAGCCGGGGTTCGTCGACCGCCGTTCGGGATACCGTCCGTGACTTCTTCGGCCGGATTATTCCATCGGTTAAACGGGTTTTATTGCGGGGGACTCTTTACGCGGGCGGAATCATCGGGCTTGGGGTTCTCTTGTCGGGCGGCCTTCCTCCCGGCGCGATGGATTCCGTGATAAGTTACCTGGCCGCCCAATGGCGAATGGAACTCGTTCTTTCAACCGGCTTGGCGGGAGCCATCTATTTAATTTGGTTTCGGGCAAAAGATATTAACCTCGCTCCGATCGAACAAAGCGAATCCCGGTTGCGGGAGTGGAACCTGTTGTTGGATCGAATGAAAGACTCGAGAACAATAGCCGAAGAAGATCTGTCGCGGTTGGTCAATAACCTTCACGCCCTGGTTTTGAACAATCGCATAACAGGTTCGGCTGTGTCCGACCGGGCTATCCTGGAACGGAGAATTGACGTGTATCGGGCCCTTTCGCGGCTTTCTCAAAAAACGGTTTCCTACCTGGATCGTCAATTGACAAAACGCGACTGGCCGGCGGCCCAAGCCGATCGATTACGGGACGTTCGTGAAAAGTTCTTTTTGTACCAGTTGTACGGGGTCAAAGTGTCAAACGCCCTGGTTCCCGCCAGCGTGGCCCATTGGGCCTTGTCCAATTACGACCGAGAAAATTCCTGGTTTGAACGACGGAAGGTGGGACGGCTTTTGCGCCTGGTACGGGGCATTCCCGCCATGATTCGCGTTTCGGTGCGGGAATACACCGAGCGTCTTCTCCTCGATGGCTCCGGGCGGGGTCAAACGCTTTGGGACCAGGCCGAGGGGCTCTCGGTTGTGGGTTTGGGAAACATTTTAGCGCCGGGTCTTTATCTTGATTCGGACAAAAAGGAACTGGCCACTGTCTTTGATCGACTGATCGAAAAAACAAAGACCAAAGAGCTTCCGGACATGTCCGCCAAGGACCTGCACCGAAAAGGATGGGGAACCCTGATTAGCGTTCTGATTTGGGCCGTTGCCGTTACACAAATGATGTCGTTGATCCCGGCGGTTCTGGCTTTTGTATCCGGGATAGGAGCGACGATGGTGTTGTTCCGGTTTCAAGCGTGGGGGGTTCGGCGGGACGGTTTTTTTCGGGAAGGAATCGCCCGCTGGCGGGAAATGAATCTTCGGCCCCACGTGAATGGCCGGATGAACGGTAATGGGGTTGGAGAGGACCCTTTCCACCTCAATCGGGACTTTGCCCGTCACCATTTTGATGCCGCCCACGAGGCCTTGTCGTCAGAACTCAACGCGACCGAGCCATCGGCCGACGTGGTCCTTTTGATCGCCCAAAACGAATCCGAACGGGAATTTTATGAAAAGAAATCCAACGATCGGACGCTTTTCAGGGAGGATGTTCCTGTGGCGGTTCTTCTTGTCCCGGAGGGGAAAGGGTCTTTTTACGCCTACGCTCGGGCGTGGACGTATTTGTTTTCGGACGAATTTAAGAAAATGCAATCCCATTTTCCTCATTTGCGGGGACGTTCTCCCTGGGATCTGGGGGTGGCCACATTGGTGTCCCGGTCTGGGTCCGTTGAGGGAATGAATAAACCTTTAAGCGAGTTGTCTGTCGTCATCTCCCGCGTCGGGGAGGAGTTGGTGGGGGACCGAACTATTTTTGACCTGGCTCTCATGAATTCCTACCGCGCCACACAGGGAGGGCAACGGCGGGGGCAAGGGGGCATGGCGCTTCGATGGTCCGATCGGGCCTATGTGGGACCGGTTCGAGTTCCCAACGGATCGGGGGTGCGTTTGGACTCGTTTTGGGCCAATCGCGACGAGATGGCACGCTACAGTTTTGGCGCGGTGATCGCTTCCTTGGACAGACCGATCGAACTCATTCGGCGAATTAAAAATGGCAAAACCCTCAAAACCCTCGTGAAAGAACATCCCACACGGGTCTATGATCTTGAGAATGACCGGCTTAAACAAGTCCAGGCCTTTTCGGGGGAAGGGGTTTATTCCTTTGACGGTCCGAGCGCCCGGGCCCAATTGAGGTTTTTAGAGGATGTTATTCGTCGTGCGGAGGTTTTAAACGAGCCCCCCCGCTGAATCTCATGACCTACTTTCTGGTTCCGATGGCCATGGCCCAAGGGGGTCCCCGGGATATCGGACGGAAAATCAGCGTTTACTTTTCGGGACAAGGGTTCCTTACCGATCCTCTTCCCGAGGATGTCCAACGGTTCAACCATTCATCGGCCAATAGCCTGGCGAGTTTGTTTGGCGCGGGGGAGGCTCCGCCGGTCACGTTGAACGCGGGATTTGTGGACGAAACCATTTATGTCGGTGCCGAGGATAGGGACTCGGATGACGACCCGATTGCGGTTCTTCCCCCAGGGAGATCGGCCAAGGAGACAAAAAGGAGCTCGGTGTTTTCCGCTTTCCGCAACTTGGCGACGGCGGTGATCGTTTCGTTTGGGTTTATCGTTTCAGCGTTTTCTGCCTCAAACAATGCGCCGTCTCAACCCCTTTCGGCTATTTCAATCGACACAGCTTCTCCGTCCAATTTCGCGATGTCCATTCCCTTGAGCGAGCGAGGAACCCCCGAGATCATCCCCGCTCCGTTTGAGAAACGGCCGGGCAAGGATTTTCAACAAAATCTTGGCCGAACGTTGGAGACTCTTCGATCGAAGGGATTGGTGAATCCGGAAGCGGAGAGGTTCTTTTTGTCGTTAATGGAAGCAATCCCCTTAGAGGGTCGGTTAACGGACAATTTTGCTCCCATCCGGGTACGGACCAACGATCCCGGCGTTTCCGGAACCGCCGTAAGAATCATCGGCCAAACGGCGCAAACCTCCCTTGGGTTTCAAATTTCGGAGGCCTGGGAAACCCATCAGCGGAACCAAAGGCCGGAGCGGGAAATGGTTCAAACGGCTTTCCTTCTGGGATTGGCCGGCATTCCAACTCCAACGAATGGGAAGGCCCATCCGCTGTTGGGCCCATTAAGCCGGCTGTTTGGAACGTCCAATGGGGATCGCCTCGCGACGGCCTGGGATGAAGGCGTTTCCGCCCGGGAAGGCTTATTGCGATTGGCGAGCGGCACTTCAATTCCCCGGGTGGACAACGCAACCGTTGTTCTTCGCGTGACAGAGCTTTTGGATCCGAACCAAGACAACGAGAATCGCCGTGCCGCTCTGATCGCCAAGGTGTGGGAGAGGGCCGAAAGACCCAATGAATCTCAGGGTTCCGATATCCTTCTCGTCAATGGCGTTCACGGCCGCAATGCGGAAATGATTTTGCGCGATCTGCGGCGGGATCTACCGCCGAGGCTCCAGGGGTATCTCGCCTCCTGCAAATTGATGTTGATCGGGAAAGACGAATTGACGCTCGCGGACGTTCGGGCAAACCTCTCGCCGTTCGATCGAAGTGGCCGATTTCTGGATCTTTACACCGCCGATTCCTCAGCAATCATGGTGGACCCGCGGCGCAACGATTCGTCCTGTCGTGTTTTGTTGTTGGAATGGTTAGGCGGTCAACTTAAAACTCTGGACGTCCTGGGCCTGGCCCGCGCCGCGCTGGAAACCGCTCGGGTTGTGTCGACAAAAGCGTAAGTCATCGCGACCCACCTTGAGGGGGATGGGCCGATGGTTTTCGTTGAATCCATCTGTAATGTACAATCGTCAATCGTGCCCCCTCCCTTTGTTAAGAACCGCTTGTTTAAAAAAGTCTACATCGAAATCAGCAATGTGTGTAATTTACGCTGTTCTTTTTGCCCGGAGACCGGGCGTGACAAGAAGTTTATGGATTTGGATTTGTTTGAAAAAGTTATTCGGGAAGCGGCTCCCTTAACGGAAGAGGTTTGTTTTCACGTTTTCGGCGAACCGCTTCTTCACCCCCAATTCGATTCCTGCGTGGCGCTGTGCCACAACCGGGGGGTTCCCATCAACCTGACCACCAACGGGATATTGCTAAACCAACGGCGAACCGAGGTCTTTTTAAACCCCGCGTTTAAACAGATCAATTTTTCTCTTCAGAGTTTTGAAGCCAATTTTCCGGGCCGGGACAATTCCGCTTATCTTCAAAACATTTTTGAGTTCACCGAGCGCGCTTTTCGGGAGCGCCCGGATCTGTACATCAACTATCGGCTCTGGAACAGCGGCGAGCCGGGAGCCCAGGAGTCCAATGAACGATTGGTTCAGAAAATAAAACAGGCCCTGCGGGTGGATTTTGAGAAGCGAGCCGATGTCCGATGGAAAAAGAGTGTCAAATTGAAAGGCCGGGTTTATTTGCATTTCGACAGCCGGTTCCAATGGCCCGACCCGAACCATCCGGTTCGAAGCACACGGGGTTTTTGTTACGGCTTGTCTTCTCACATCGGCGTGTTGGCGGACGGGACCGTCGTTCCCTGCTGTTTGGACAAAGACGGAATTATCAATTTGGGTCATTGTGGATCGCGGAACTTGATGGAGATTGTTCAGAGTCCCCGGGCGCAATCGATCCTCGACGGATTTAACCGCGGGATGTTGGTGGAAGACCTTTGCCGGAAATGCACATTTATTTCCCGGTTTGATAAAAAAAGAGCGGGACCGTAATGCCCCTTCTTCTTTAAAATATTATACAATCTGTCATGTATTAACGTTGTTTGACTTTTCCCCAAACCAAGTCCCACGGAGGACGCCCATGATCCATCAGTTACCGCAATTGCCCTTTTCCTTAGACGCGCTGGCCCCTCACATGTCGCGGGAAACCCTCGAATACCATTACGGCAAGCACCATCAAACCTACGTCACCAATCTGAACAATCTGATTAAGGGGACGGAGTACGAAGCGATGGACCTGGAGTCGATCGTCCGGAAAGCGCCGCCCGGCGGCCTCTACAACAACGCCGCCCAGGTGTGGAACCACAGTTTTTTTTGGAATTGCCTGACGCCCCAGGGAGGCGGTGCGCCCGGCGGCGCCTTGGCGGCGGCTCTGGATGCCCGGTGGGGATCTTTCGCCGAGTTTGTTAAGGCCTTTCAGGCCTCGGCGGTCGGCAACTTCGGCTCCGGCTGGACCTGGCTGGTCAAGAAGGCCGACGGTTCGGTGGATATTGTCAACATGGGCGCCGCCGGCACCCCGCTGACAACCGGAGACCAGGCGTTGCTCTGCCTCGATGTCTGGGAACACGCCTACTACATCGACTACCGCAACCTGCGCCCCAAGTTTGTCGAGACCTTTCTCGCCCGTCTCATCCATTGGCGCTTCGCCGAGCAGAACTTCGCAAGCCGGTAGCCGGAATTACGGCCGATTTGGACCACTGGTTCGAACCGGTTTTTACTGCAATCGAAACCGCACCAGGATAGGGAGTTCTTTTTCTTTGAACCCTTCGGGGAGCGGGGAAAAAGGGGCGGCGGCCAGAACGGCCCGTTTGGCGGTCATGTCAAACAGGGCGTCGCCGGAAGAGCTTTTAATTTTGACGCCAGTGACTTTGCCGTCTTTTAAAATTTTAAAGGCCACTTTGCATTCCCGGGTTCCGGCGTCGGTGCGGTCCCAGGCTTCCCACAACCGCTTGTACACCAGTTCCCCGTACCACTTGAACGGAAACTGTTGGCCCACGCCCCCGGCGCCTCCGGGCCCGAACCCGCCGATTTCCAAAGACGTGCCCACGCCGCCCACCGGCCCCGTTTTCGATCCCTGAAAATCGCCCCGACCTAACGCGGCGTTTCCCCGGCCGTCTTTTTGCCCGTTTTTAACGGCGGGCGTTTTGGGAGGGGTCTCTTTTTTGGCGGGCGGTTTCTTTGCGACGGCCACGCGGTCCGGGTCATCGGATTTAAGCAAGGCGTTTTCCTTCGATGGGGTGGCGGCGGGGCGTCCCGTTTCTTTGAGCGGAGCCGCCGCCGGCTCCAATCGCCCGGCCCCAAACCCGGACTGTCCCCCCAAAAACTGGAATCCGTAATAAGCCTGCGGCCGATCGGTCCATGAGAGGAAAAGAAAAAAAAGACCGAAAACGATTCCATGGATAGCAGAGGAAATGGCCAAGTATCGATTCATTTAGAGAAACCTTTTTTCACGGATTCTTTTCGTCAAGTCGTAACTTGTCAAGTCTAGACTTGTCAAGTTACGACTTGACGAGTTAGTTCGCGGTCGGCGTGGCAGGATTGTCTTCGGTGGGCAGCACCGCCACCCCGACCTTCACCGCTTTCAGTTTCTGGGCCGCGTCCAGGGCGAGGACGACGTTTTTGAACGAAACGTCCCGGTCGGCCTCGATCAGAACGGCGCGCCGTTGGCTTTTGAGAACCGTGTCGGCCAATTTTTCCGCCAGATTGTTTCGCAACACCCGCTGGTCGCCCACATAATAATCGCCGTCGCGGGTGATTTTCAATTTCAAGGGGGTGTCGTCGTCGCTGGGCGTGCCGGCGGCCCGGGGCAGGTTCACCGGAATTTGGGATTGGGCGATGAACGGCGAAAGGATCATGAAAATGATCAACAACACCAACACCACGTCAATAAACGGCACCATGTTGATTTCCGTGATCAGCCGTTTTTTCTTGTGGGACCCCAAATGAACTTTCACTCGTCGGTCCCCGCGATTTCCATCAGCTTCTCGTTTTTAAAGGTGAAATAGTTGAACAACATGCTGGCCGGAATGGCCACCGCCAGTCCCGCCGCGGTGGACACCAGCGCTTCGGAAATGCCTCCCGCCACCAACGCCATGCCCCCGCCCGATCCGGACGCTTGGCTGATCGTGTGAAACGCCCGAATGATGCCGATCACCGTTCCCAGAAGGCCCACGAAGGGCGCCGCGTTGGCCAAGGTCCCCAGAACGGCCAGGCGTTGTTCCACCCGATCGAAAAGAGGCTTGACGGATCCTTTCCCGTTGTTGTCGGTCATCATCTCCCGAACCCGCCGGTGGAGAGACAGGCACTCGAAAAAAATCGATACGGTCAGGATGGAAAAGACCAACAGAACCGACAAAACCGGCCAACCCAACAGGAGGGTGTGTTTAAGATCAAACGATGTCATCATTGAGAGATCCTTTGTTTTTTAGTGAGACCGCGAACCGAATCAAAAATCAACAGAAGGGCCAGGGCGAACAAAACCACGGCCACAACGGGGATCGTTTCCCATCGGGGATTGTGGCCCAAGTTGGCCGCCCACGGAAGGATGGTCCGACCCAGGGCCCACAGGGTCATCATCATCATAAAACCCATGGGAAAAGCGGTCACCAGCCAGGCGCGTCCCCCGCGTTCTTTCAACCAGGTCGTGATTCCCAACAGTGTGAGCCCGGCCAGCAGTTGGTTGGACGTGCCGAAAATGGTCCAAAACATTTTCCAGGCGGGGACGGGGTTTCCCGACGGGTCAACGACGCGAACCGTGACAAAAACCGCCGGAAGCGTTAGGGTCAACAGGGTGGCCGCCATGCCCCCTTTGACACCGGACCAGCCCGTGAGTTCCTGAAGCATGTACCGCCCCAACCGGGTGGTGACGTCCAACGTATCATAGATAAAAGTCGCGAAGGCCAACAGGGCGAAGTTGCGCGCCAGCTCCGGTTCAATGCCGAAGCGTTCCACAAACCGGGCCAACCCGGCGGCGTAAATTCGGTCCGGCCCCAGCCCCAACGCGGCGTCGCCGACGGGCAACACCATGAGCGTGGCCAGGGCCACCACGGCGACCAGAGCCTCAAAGAGCATGCCGCCGTATCCGACCAATCGGCAATCGGTTTCCACATCGATTTGTTTCGACGTGGTGCCGGAGCCCACAAGCCCATGGAATCCCGAGCAAGCCCCGCAGGCCACTGTCACAAACAACATGGGAAAAAGGGGCATTCCGTTCAGACCCACAAATCCGGTAACGGCGGGGTACTGGATTTTATCGCCCCCCAGAAACAAACCCACAAGGCCGGCCAAAAGAGTTCCGTAAAGAAAATATCCGCCCAAATAGCCCCGGGGTTGAACCAAGAGCCAAACAGGGATGAGGGAGGCCACAAAACAATATCCCAGGATAATGAAGTTCCACGCCAGTTGCGGTCGAATCCAGCCTCCGTCGGGAAACCGGAGGGGGAACGATTGGCCCCACCCGATGGCCGCGCCGACCAGGGGCAAAGCGATCAAGGTGGCCAACCGCAGGGGGACACGGCCTTTGTTGAGCGCCCATCCCAGGCCCAACCCGATCAACAGATAAGCGGTGGACGCGGTGGCCACACCCCCGCCGAACCGGGGTTCCACAAAACTGGCGCTGGTGATGTCGGTGAACGCCGTGATCACGTAAAGAAGCGACAACCACACGAACCCCAAAAAAAACTTGTAAGCCCGTCCGCCCACGTGTTCCCGGACAATTTCGGCCACCGACGATCCCCGATGCCGAATGGAGCCGACGATGCTGGAATAGTCGTGAACCGCCCCCAGAAAAATGGAACCGAACACGATCCACAACAGCGCCGGAAGCCACCCGAACCACAGGCCCGCCAGAATGGGTCCCACGATGGGTCCGGCGGCGGAGATGGCGGAAAAATGTTGGGCTAACAGAACGGGTCCTTTGGCCGGAACGAAATCAATGCCGTCTCGGTGCGTGTGGGCCGGCGTGGCGCGACGGGGGTCGAGCCCGAACAATCCGGACAAGATCCGCCCGTAAACCACATAGGCGATCCCAAAAAGGGCGCACACCGCCGCCGCGAGGGGAGCGAGGGTCATGGACGGATGGGGATGGCCATTAACAAAGGCATAGAAGAAGATCCTGTGATCGGTTGTCCCGTCGATTATAGAATTTCCATGATTCCAAAATCATCGCAGCTTCTGTGGTTATTATAAAATGGGGTGACTACCCAGGTCCCTCATCCGCTCCTTCGGAGCACCTTCCCCCAAGAGGGGAAGGAAAACAAAAATTTTCCCTCTCCTCTTGGGAGAGGGCATGGTGAGGGACCTGAGCAGTTACAAAATGGGTATTGTTGTTTTGGTTTTCTTGGAGGGGGGGCATGAGAATTTTGGTTTCGGGGGCCACCGGACTCATTGGCGGAGCGTTGGTGAGCGCGTTGGAGAAAGACCGACACGAAGTGACCGTTCTGTCCAGATTTGAGGCGGTGCAAGCCCCGCGTCTGTTGTGGGATCCCGAACGGGGAAAAATAGACGCCCGCCTGTTGGACGGGTTTAACGCGGTGGTCCATTTGGCGGGGGAAAGCATCGCCAAAGGGCGTTGGACTCCGTTGATGAAAGAGCGGATCCGCGAAAGTCGTTCCCGAGGGACCGGCCTGCTGGCGCAAACGGTGGCCGCTGTGCCGCGGCCGCCCCAGGTTTTTGTGTGCGCGTCGGCCATCGGATTTTACGGAGACCGGGGCGACGAGGTGTTGACGGAAGACAGTCCGGCGGGAACGGGTTTTTTGGCCGACGTTTGCCGGGAGTGGGAATCGGCCTGCCGCCCGGCGGCGGCCCGCGGGATCCGGGTGGTCCACGCGCGGTTTGGCGTTGTCCTAAGCCGGCGGGGCGGAGCCTTAAAAAAGATGATCCGGCCCTTTCAGTGGGGCTTGGGCGGAAAAATCGGATCGGGCCGGCAATGGTGGAGTTGGATCGGTCTTCGCGACGTTGTGGGAGCGATCCAGCAAATATTAAAAGACGGGTCTTTGTCCGGCCCCGTCAACGTCACGGCGCCGGAGCCCGTCCGAAACGATGAATTTTCCCGGATGCTGGGCCGCGTTTTGTGTCGGCCGGCCGTGACGCCTTTGCCGGCGTTCGTCGCCAAGCTAATCTTCGGCGAAATGGCCGACGCGCTGTTGTTGGCCAGCGCCCGGGTGGAACCCAAAAAACTTATCCAAAGCGGCTACGTTTTCCATGCGCCGACTCTGGCGCAGGCCCTAACGGAGGCATAGATGCTGGTTTCAATTCTTTTGTTTGTGGCGGGGTTGGTGTTGTTGGTGGGAGGCGCCGAACTATTAATTCGGGGCGCCAGTCGGTTGGCATTGCGTGTGGGGATCCCTTCTTTGGTGGTGGGTTTGACCGTGGTGGCCTATGGCACGAGTACGCCGGAGGTGGTGGTGAGTGCCAAAGCGGCGTTAGCGGGTCAAGGCGGTTTAGCTTTGGGCAACGTGGTGGGATCGAATATATTCAACGTCCTCTTTATCCTGGGGGCTTCTGCCCTAATCCGCCCGCTGGTGGTCACGCGGGCCATCATTTGGCGTGAGGTCCCCGTCGCAATTGGTGTCAGTCTGTTGGCTTGGGTAATGTCAATCGATGGACGTGTGTCCCGTGTGGACGGAACCATTTTGCTGGTGTTGTTGGTGATATATACCGTTTACCAGGTGTGGAGCGGTTTAAAGGAAGGAAACGGCGTCGACACGGCCAAGGAGAAAACCGGGTCTGTTGGCGTCAATATCACCTTTATCCTTAGCGGGTTGGCCGTGTTGGTCTGGGGAGCCCAGTGGTTATTAAGTGGCGCGGTGGACTTGGCCCGAGGGTTGGGGATGAGCGAGCTCGTTATTGGTTTGACGCTGGTGGCCGCCGGAACCAGTTTGCCCGAAGTGGCCACATCGGTGTTGGCCACCGTCCGAGGACAACGTGAAATTGCCATCGGCAACGTGGTGGGATCCAACATCTACAACATTTTAGCGGTGCTTGGTGCGGCGGCGGTGTTGGCTCCCCGCGGGGTGGAAGTGGCTCCTGCCGCGTTGAATTTCGACATCCCCATCATGGTGGCGGTGGCGGCGGCGTGTCTGCCGATTTTCTTAACGGACCATTCCATTGCTCGGTGGGAAGGCGCCTTGTTCCTATTTTATTATGGGGCCTACACGGTCTATCTTGTGTTGGCGGCCACTCAACACGACGGATTGTCCGGATTCAGTTCCGTGCTGTGGTTTGGGGTGATTCCGTTAACGGTGGTCACGTTGGGTGTGAGCGTTGCCCACCATGTTCGCGCCAAGGGGCCCCATGGCCATTGAGACCCTTCTGATCGTCGCGGGGGTGTTGGTTGTCGGAAGCGTATTGATCAGTAAAGCGTCGGAACGGTTCGGTGTTCCGGCCATGTTGATTTTCTTGGGCGTGGGCATGTTGGCCGGTTCGGAAGGGGTGGGCGGCATCGAGTTCGATAGCCCGAAACTGGCCCAGGCCGCCGGAACCGTGGCGTTGGCGTACATCCTTTTTGCGGGCGGGCTGGAAACAGAGTGGAACGTGGTTCGGCCCGTGTTGGCGAGCGGAATGGTTTTGTCCACGGCGGGCGTGGCGATCTCGGCGGCGCTGGTGGGCGGGTTTGTGTCGTTGGTTCTGGGATTTTCTTGGAAAGAAGGATTGTTGCTGGGGTCCATTATCGCGTCCACCGACGCGGCCGCCGTTTTCTCCGTTTTGAAATCCAAGAGCGTCCGCTTGAAAGGCCGGTTGCGGCCCCTGTTGGAATTGGAGTCCGGGAGCAACGATCCCATGGCGGTGTTCCTCACTGTCGGGATGATCGGCCTTATTGTGGCGTCGGACAAATCCGCCTGGGGATTGATCCCGAAATTTTTCCTTCAAATGGGTTTGGGGGCTGGGCTTGGGATTGGGTTTGGGGCGCTCATGCGATTTTTGTTAAACAGGGCGGCCCTGGGCTACGAAGGGTTATATCCCGTTCTTAGTTTGGCGTTGGTGGTGCTGACGTACGGCGTGACGTCAATGGTGGGGGGAAACGGATTTTTGGGCGTTTATGCGGCGGGGGTGTTTTTGGGAAACTCCAACTTTATTCACAAACGGTCTTTGGGTCGGTTTCACGATGGAATTGCCTGGCTCATGCAGATCGGCATGTTTTTGACGTTGGGCCTTTTGGTGTTTCCCAGCCATGTGTTCGAGGTGATGGGGGCGGGCTTGGCGGTGGCGGCGTTTTTGATGTTGGTGGCGCGGCCGGTGTCGGTGTTTGTGGGGATGGCCAACAGCCGGTTTTCCATGCCGGAAAAAGTGTTGGTGTCCTGGGTGGGTTTGCGCGGGGCGGTCCCCATTGTTCTGGCGACGTTTCCCTTGTTGGCGGGACTTCCCAAATCCGAAATGATTTTTAATATAGTCTTTTTTGTGGTGCTCACCTCGGCGTTGGTTCAGGGGGTGTCGATCCCTTGGGTGGCGAAACGGTTGGGGCTGGAAGCGCCCGCGGAAGAACCGCGCCGCGCGCCGCTTCGTCTGGGCCCGGGGGTGGGATCCCAAACGCGGTTGGAAGATTTTATTCTTCCCTACGGGTCCCCCAAAGTGGGCAAGACGTTGGTGAGCCTCAACATGCCCAAAGACAGTTTGATCGCCCTCATCGGGCGGGGCGAACGGTTTGTTGTGCCCGACGGAAGCACGCCGTTGGAAGCGGGCGACGTGTTGTGGGTTTTGGTCAGCGACACCAGCCTTCCCAAGGTGCGCGACATTTTAACCGAATCAGTTCAATAGCCGGGAATCTCCCCATCCTGTCCCTTCCCATCAAAAGGGATCTTATTTGGCCGCGGGTTGAACAAAGAGAGTTTTAATTGACTTCCTTAAAATCGCTTAATATAAATAAAAAACGAGCAATTTTTTTAAATATTCTAAATAGTTGTCAGGATTTGCCGATAATTGAAGGGTCTCGAGGGGGAGGCATGGACATCAAGGAGCTTCTCAAACAGCACGCGGACATCCTGGACCAGATGGGGACCTTTCGGGCGCTACTGGATATGCCCAATTCCGGTCCGTTGGCGGTGGATGTGGGGCGGCGGCTGGATGTGTTGGCCGCGACGGTGGCGCTCCATCTGTCCATTGAAGACCGGGATTTTTATCCCGCCCTATTGGCTTCCACCGCGGAGAAGTGCCGCGAAACCGCTGAACGATTTTTTGTTGAAATGGGCCACCTGCGCCGGGCGTTCTTAAATTATCGGGAAAAGTGGAAGTTGGACCGGGACATTCGATCCCGGTTCCGGGCGTTCGTGGAGGAAACTCAGCCGATTTTTTCTCTGCTGGAGACTCGAATCCAGAGAGAGAACAAAGAGCTTTTTCCCCTGTGGGCCAACAAAGACATTGGGGTTGCGCCGGCCGTTTCTCCGAGGAGCGCGGACCCGGTCGGAATACCGAAAACAACCGACCTGGCGGGAAAAAATTTCGATCCCTTCGCTCAGGAGGAGATCTCTGTTCTTCGTCAACGAAGCAAACGAAACGATTCGCCGGGCCGTTCCGCGGCATCTTCCCACTAAATCATCCCGCCAAAGATTGGGCTATTTCGGTGATCAAGAGGGGGATCCCCACGCCTTTCCGGGCGCTGGTCCAAATCACATCCTTGGGGGGAAGAGAAAACCTGTCGGCAATGACTTGGCGTTGGCGGGGCCAATGGGTGGACCGGACCTGATCGGCTTTCGTGGCCACCACGCGCCAAGGAAGGTTGTTTGAAAGGAGCCATTCGTGCAGTTGTTCATCCAACCGTGTGGGTCCGACCTGGGCATCCACCAGGCAGTAGACCATTCGTAGATTTGGTCGGCTGGTCAAATAGCCCTCGATCATGGGGCCCCAACGGCGCCGCTCGGTTTCTGGAACACGGGCGAACCCGTACCCCGGCAAATCCACCACCCACCGGTGGGGCCCGACCGAAAACACATTGATCATTCGAGTCCGGCCTGGCGTGTTGGAGACCCGGGCGACGGTTTTTCCGCAGAGGGCATTGATCAAACTGCTTTTGCCCACGTTGGACCGCCCCACAAAACACACTTCTCCCGCGGACGGCCCCAACCGCGTCGGATCGGTTTCACTGATAAGATAGTGGACATTCTTCAACACGGCCCTATCCTACCATAACCGGGATAGAGTGCTGAATCAACGATTAAAAAAAATCAGAGGAATCCCTGTTACGCATTTTCCGTTACGGCTTCTGCGATTTGAAGCATGTTCTCAATATCGATGGGGCGCACGGGGATCCCGGACAAGGCCACCCGAAGGGCGATCGAATAGAGAGAGTTTCCCGCCACTGTCCCCGCTACCGCGACCCCTTCGGAAACACCGATCACAAGCCGCATGGGGACCTTTTGAAGTCCTAACTCTATTCTCCATCGATCGAAATCTTCGGCCAAACGGGTCGCATCAAGCTCCACCGAGCGCACAAAAATATGGGGATTTCCCCGGACCATCCGTTCCAGATTTTCCCTCACAGCGGGATCGGCTGAAATAAGACGGAGTTTGAAAGGGGCCGCTGACCCGCCCCCGTTTGTTCGAATGATTCTATCAATCAGATCTTTGGCTTTATCCAAATCCCGATCAGAAATAATTTCTTCGATGACCTGAATCGCATTGTCCTCTTTAGCGGCCGGCGTGGCTGTGGCCCCTGCCGTGGACACTTGATGGAACGACCAGAAAACATCCCTTATCGACGGCAACGGCCTGCCGTCGTTGGTTAATTCTTTCCGATACGCCTGGACAAACTCATGCCGATATTCAAAATCGTCACGTAGCTTTTGCGCGGTGTGACTGGAAAATGCCAAGCCCGGAGACAATTGCTCAATGGCCGGCGTTTCAATTTTCGGCAAAAGGAGCGCCCGTAAATCGTCCAATCCCATCTCGTTACCCCGACGTACAATATCGGCGGCCTTGCGTGCATCCGCCCGGGCCAATGCACGAACCTTCAAGTCGCTCCGAATATTCTTGACCGCATGGCCCACGCTGACTCCCCATACAATAGGGTTCATGATAAAAGAAAACCCGAAAAGCTCGGCACTAAATAAAGGGATAGGGACGCCCAAAGCGATAGGAAGGAAGGGTAACGCGAACAAGGCGCCCCAAATAAGGCGGGGATATAATCTACCCACTACAGCCTTTGCTGAACCACGCCCCAAAAGGACATCGAAAATGATTTCCATGGCGGCATGAGCAAGAGGGAAGGCTACCAACGCCGCGCCTGCGAGAGGGCCCATTCCCGCGGCTGCGGCGACATTGAAAAATAGGAGTGTTTCCAAGAATGGCCCAAGTGTCGCGTTCCACCCCCGACGAAAACCATCTACCGAACGGGCAATGCGGAACAGGTGCATCCTATCAAGAAGCCGAACAATGGCACGTAAGAGCGGGTCGAGGATAGACAATGGCATTGAACCTTCGGAGGGGTTAAAGTCCAAGGCATCAGGGGTAGAGGAACTTTTCCCCCGATCGAATGTCCTTCTCTCTGTTTCATTGTTGGTCGTCACCGGTCGAACTTGTAAAACATAAAATTTACCCTTTGAAAAAGCGAACTCAATATCTACAGGATAACCGAAATAGGTTTCCATCATCACTGAAAGTTGGGTTAATTGTCTCACCTGACTTGCTGATAAAGACCTACGATTTCGATCCCGTTCTCCAACCGCCACGTGTTTTGTGCCAGCCCCACTATCATGACGAACAATTTTTGTTCTTTTACTCCCAATAAATGGAAAGTCGTTTTCGGCTCCATCGGACTTGCGCGCCGTATACAAATCTCCCTGCACAAGCCCCGAGACCACGGCTTCTCCCAGACCCCAGGAGGAGTTAATGAAAACCTCATCTTCCCCTGTTATGGGGTTTATTGAAAACACAACACCCGCCACTTCGGAGTCAACCATTTCTTGTAAACTAGTCGATGGCTTTACTTCTGCTTGCCGATATCCATGGGCAAACCGGTATTCAATTCCACGTGGTAGATAAAATGACATCCAGATTTCCTTGATTTTTTCTAAATGGGCCGCAGGTGGGACATAAAGAAAAGTTTCAGCAGCCCCTGCAAACGCCGCCCCTTGTGTGTCTTCCTGAATGGCCGACGAACGTTCAGCTAAATGTTTTGTATGTAATTTCTGGACCGCAAGCTCATGGCGGATTTCATAACCCAAGCCCCTCTTCCCCATATCGAATTCCCCGGAGAAAATAAGATTGCGGATACTGTCGGAATAATTTTGAACGATCCGCTTTCTTTGGAGGTCAGAAAGACCGGATCCAAGGTGGGCGTCCAATTCGCTTGTCAATCTCACATATTCTTTTCTCATCCCCTTGTTTTCATCCAGGAACCGATCAAAAGCGAAAATGCTGTTGGCTATTAAGTTGGGCACATGCATTCCTAAGAGCGGCACCATGTGGGCGATTTGGCCCAACTTGGCAGACTTACCACCGACCACTCCCACGAAGTCTTCATCGAGCTCACTCAATGAGTAAACGGACCTATGTGCTTCTTCTAATGCTCTCAATTTGCGGTTTGTTAAAGTTTTTTCTTTTTCGATGAGTTTCCCCAAAGCCTCTGCTCCTGCAAATCGGTTCAACACGCCTTTAACCGCCAAGTCAATTTCTTCCTTCATCTTGAGGTAGGTCGCCATGTCTTTTCCAAAAGGGTCTTCCACATCGCCCCCCCCCTCAATCTCCCCGTAGTCATTGAGACGGGCCACTTTCCCCCTTAAATGTGGATACAGTTTGAGCAAAGAGTCCACGTGATCCTGTGTCATGGCCAAAACTAAATCTACATCTACGAGATCTTCCGCTGTGAGCGGTGATGCCACATGTTTGGAATTCATGTCATCCAAAACAAGTTTGGCGTTCCGTGATATGGGTTGTCCGGGTTTGGCTTGTAACCCGCGTGATAAAACCACCACATGCTTTAGACCTTTTTCTCCCAGATAGCGTTTAAAAAGTGATTCCGTGATAGGGCTTCGGTCGGTATTGCCCGTGCAAACGCAGACTACTTTCTTGGTTTTTCCGGAGGGGAAACCATATCTCGCGGCAATTCTAGTCAATTGGCGAATCTTGTGAAGGTCCACATCAAAAATCGGTTTGGCCACCATTTCACTGGCCTTTCTGTGGACTTTAATCCCCAACCGGACTATCCTACGGTGGTTGAGTTGCCGAATCAGCTTCAACCGCCCTTCTAAACCCAGTAACTCAGTCCTTTCACTCGCAGCAATGGAAAGGCGAAATCCCATGTTTGTTAATTCTCGAAGACGTTTCAAAAGTTGAGCAATAACCTCTTCTGCCTGGCCTGGCTGTTTGGTTTCTTCCACTTGGTGGGCGAGCCTCTCCAACGAAGCCTGGAACTCAGTCATTTTAGTTTGGAATGCTCTCTCGATTACGGCGTTTAACCGTTCATATTCCCTAGGAGGAATGGCTTGTTTGCGAAGCGAAGCCACCTCCTCTAGTATTTCCCGGCTTGGGCCAGTTAGCTGAGTAATTGCTGTATCAAAAACTGACGAAAAAATAAATTCGAGCATGTCCGGCACAACAGGTGCAGGGAAGGTGCCCACGTTCACGCTACTGATTAACCAGTGGGAAAAATCTTCCATGTCGCCTTCTCCGGTCATTAACTTCTTTAGGCGAGCCAAGACCCTCTCCAAAAACCTTTGGCTCTGGCGGTCAAAAACAATGACAACACCGTCCCGGCCATTGACCAAAACCACATCCCCTTCTCTTATTTCCACTTCTTGCCTCACAACATTCTTTCCAATCCACAAACCGTTTTCGTCTTTTTCCGTATCCCCGACCGTAAAAACGGAGTATCTCAAAACCGTATTACCATCGTTCTCAATCAATTCGGCTCCAGTCAAGATCACAGCAGTTTTATTGAACTCTCTCGTGGTGATCCCCGCATGGCTTAACAGTCCGCCGCCCGTCGTCACAACCGCTAAAGTCCGGTCCGATTGAATAACGGGCAGATCGTCTGGGGTTGTGAATGGAAGTACGACCACTGCATTCTTGATGGGCGCACGCTCATCTAAGTAGTGTCGGTTGAATGTCACTTGTCCAAACTGCGTCTGCCCTTGTCCCCCAGAGGCCGGCAACCCTTTGAGGGCAACTGCGGCTCGAGAGCCTTTAAAGGGGGCTGACAAGAGACGGCGGGCTACCATTTTCTGCGGGTCGCTTGGCTCTTCAGCGGGAACGATAAAATGCCCCTCTTTTTTCAATAACTTCACCGCCCTTTTTAAATCAAGGGGGTACAACTTTCCTTTTCCGTCCCCTCGATGACAATCCGCATAAAGGAGATGTCCACGCGTGGCATCGCGTAATCCTCTAACAACGAACCACTCCCCGTTCTCCAGTTCTATTTCTCCGGTAACGGCTAAAAGATTTCCGACAGATCCCATGGGTTCCAGAGGGATAATATTTTTTGAAAGCAGATCAAGCGTCAAGGCGGTCCGCATCGCTTCCGCTTCATTCTCTAAAATGAACTGAATTAATTCGGGGACGGGGTTGTGGAGAGGGTTTTTCTCAGGGGTTGCATCATTCCCAAGAACTAATTGACCTCTCGCCAAAGCTCTTGCAAGGACATCGGTATATTTTATTTCCACCACGCGTTCCCCAAAAATAATGTTCGTAGGGATAAGCGGTAAATCCAACCCCTTGAGTTGCTCGTTAAGCTTATCTCGCTGGGCAATCCGCACATTTTCCTCAGCCAAATAGGTCAAATAAGCGCGGTACATGGCCTGATCCCATCGACTCCTGGATTCTTTGAAGAAAGGCAAATATCCTTCTGCGATTAAAATCTCTGCCATATGGAAAATGGTTCTTTCGACATAGTCCGCGGACTGATTAAGGCCCATGGCGTCGAGCGAATGGTCTAAACTTTTTGAGTCATGCAACGCGCTCAGCGTAAGAGTGAGAGCCGTGGCAAGATGACGCACCCCTTTGGCACCGTGGTCCTTGTCCAAAACAGCATTCAATAGATATTGGTTGAAATTGTTGGTTTCAGGAGGAGCTACATGCACACCCAATTGCTGTAAAACATGAATAAAATAATCTATTCTAAGTTTATTGGGTCTTTCATTGGACCCCTCGAAATATCGAAGATGAAAATTCCCTCCGCTGTCAGGATCTAATAATTCCGCCGTCACTTCTGCCCTGTGGTTCCCAAATTTGGAGCTCCAATACAGATAATTATCAAGTAGGACGTAAGTCTCATTGTAAAGGTCCGTTCGCGTAGTTCTCCTAACAGCGGCCAATAAACATTCCAAGGGACGGCTAACAACTTTTCCATCAACAAACAAGGGGCCATCACTCAAATTTGCGACGTTAATTTTTTTATCCTGGCCCACTTCGATGATCAAATTGGCCTCAGCACTTTTTATGACATCTCTTATGTCTTCGGCACCTTGCTGGTGAACCCAATTAATGAGGGCACGAAGTGTGGGAATCGGTTTCCCAGGCTCCCACTTGGTTTCTCCAACTCCGGTTGTGAAAACTCTTAACATTTTGGAAGGTAACTCGACGTTTTCTGCTAACCGAGCGAGCTCCGCCTCAATGGAAGCTTGAAAGTCATAAAAAGATTTCCGCACTGTCTGACCCTTTTGGGGCGAAATTTCAACAAAAACATCCACCATTTGTTCAACATGCCCCAAGATGGCTTCCGCGACACTTCTGCTCATGGATCCCATGTGAAGGTCAATCAATTCCAATGCTGCGAAATTGGAATTGATAAATACGCCTCTATACAAATTAAACTTTCGCCGCGCTTCCCTTTGACTAACGTTAGAAAATGGCGACTCCTTTATCTCGACAATTTTTGGGCTCTGACCTGTTGGTCGGCCTGAAACAGTGCCGGTAGCCTTGATTGGCGATACCGCGTTAAATCCGGAGTGAATCACCATTTGTGCCCACATGGCTCGAATGGGGTTAAGAAACGAACTTGAAGCCTTACGCTGAACCTGATGCATTGCCGTTGCGGCGGCTTCAAGAAATGCCAACTGCCAGACCACATCGCTCACTGATTTGATTGTTGGGTGAAAAGTTAACCACCAGGCCTTATTGGCCGCAGTCCACAACGGAAGGCGGTTGAGTGGGATGGCTTCCGTAAATTTGACAACACGATGGGCCGCAGGGCCCAACCAGGTATGAAGGCGGGCAAAGCCCCGCATCAACCAGTGGGCTAACAATGAAGGGGGGGCGGGACTAAACCCATCAACCGAGAGGATTTCAAATTGGGGGCCCGTTTTGATTTTTATCTGAGTTTCCTTTTCTCCCAGCCTAATTGAGACATTCACGCTTCCATCGTCGGGGTTTTCCCCTATCCTATTCACTTTAACTTGCACGTCTTCCCCTGTTGTTTCTTTCAAGAAAGAAAGCAACGCTTCCTCTTTTTCAATGAGCGACTCACCTCGCTCGCCGGTCAAAGTATCCATTCCCACCACTAAAGGGGGAGCTAGCGTCTTCGTCGCGGTGACCGTATCCGGGGAAAGGAATAGTTTTTTCCCTTGGAACATTTTTTCCAGCGGGGTTTTCTCTTGGGTGAAAACACTGAGATAGGCGGAGCCTTGGGTTGTGTCAACCTTTTCGATTTTGGGAACGTAGGAGAGAACCGTGATCCCCTGGCGGTTCAGTTGCTGGGCAATGCCGTCGGCGTGAAATCCTCCGGTGACCAGAACGGCGATAGGCGCCGTGACAGAACCGGTTTTTGAGTGCCTGCTATTGAGAGCGGATAACAGATTTTGGGCCATGGCCGTGTCTCGAGTTTCGGCTTCCTGGTAAAACGATTCAAAGGGGGCCAGATTTGTGTCTTTACGGCCAGCGACTTTGTATTCCTGCCATTCCTGAGGTATTAACGAGAAATCCACCAACCTCACCGTTAGCCACAGGTGACGCGACCGCGCCACCAACGCCTTTTGTTCCGGACTATTGGCCAATTGGCCGTAAGCGCTTTTTTCCAGAGACGCGATTTCGTTCAGCAATTTGTCCGCATCAATCCCGTCGACCAGCAGGATATAACGAATGTATTCGTCCATGGCCGGGAAATCGCTGAGGAGGATCCCCTTTTTTTGACAGGTTTCTTTCAATTGGGCATAAAAATCTCCATACCGGAGTTCTCCCGTGCGATAGGCGATACTTTGGGCCATCAGACTGTTGATCTCTTGGTTGTTTAGGGACCTTGTAAGTCTGTCAATCAGCTGTTCCCTCTCCATTTCTACCTGCTTAAAATCAAGCGTGCGTTCGATCTTTAAGGCATTGAGGAAAAGGCCGACGATTTTAAATTCCGTTGAAATTTTTAGTGACTGAACGGCTTCATGGAGGGCGAGGACATAATTGCCCAGGGAAACTTTATCGTTCCGATAACCGGTAACTGTTTGATCGAGAGTCAGAAGGGCGGGGGAAAAAACGGTCTTTTTTTGTTCATCCAGCTCCTTTTGCTGTTTTATTACCCTTAACCGAGTCTCTTCCAGTTTCGGTGCGGAATCTTTGTAGGCCTGAACATTCGCGGCGTAATGAACAGGATCATCGATGCCCAGGATGCGGGGAAGTTGCCTCTGGGCGGTCATGGCGGCGTGAATCGGGCCGGAAATCTTGTTTTCTTTCAGTAAATAGTTTGCTGACGATTCCACGGCCTTCCGATTCGCAAAATCCACGAAGGGTTGAAGAACAATGTCTTTCGTGGACCCCTCCAGCGCGATCAGCCCCACCTGCCCGGAATTTAACAGCCCGGCCAATGTCTCGCGAATGTTTCCCTGCGCTTCGGCGTTCATATGAACATCTTGAATATGGACCACGACGGGTCCAGCGGGTGCCGGGTTCAAGCCCAGGGACACTTTGCGCACTGTTCCATGGGCAGGCGAAAGCGAGGCCAAAAGCGGAGCGTGGTCCTTTACAAAGCTCTTGGGCACCGACCGAGCAACGGTTTGGGAGAGAGAAGACCGAAGAAGTTGGGGCGAAGGAAATTGAGCGGCCAACGAGCCCTCTCCCGACCTCCCCAGAGGAAAAGAAGTCAGCACCGGAGCGTGTGTGCGCCGCGCCGCTTGACGTCTTTGCGCCCAGAAACTTTTTTCCGGCTCGTAGGCAAACAAATTCTGGGTGACCAACAACGCCACGCCCAAGCCCACTGCGGAGAATTTATCAAATGACCAGCGGGAGTTCATGCCTCAAGTATACGTCACCCATCCGAAAGATTGCCTTAAGAACTTGTAAATTTCTTGTAAACGCCAGAGGGTCCAACCGGACGGGGACCACCCGACAAAGAAATTAATCGACATGAGCGCCCCGCCGGCGATCGATGAGGACCTGGATCGCGTCCGCGGGGAGGGGAACTTTCTTCTCCCGTGATACGGTGGCGTTCACTAATTTCTCAATATGTGTTGTTCATACGATCCAAACTAGGCTAATTTGGAGCGTAGGTCATACTGAGGCGCGCTAAATAAATAACCGGGGAATCCCAGAGAACGGTAAACTCTGAAATGGGGGGCGCGTCAAGCGGTATAAGAATGTAACCGTGAGGTGATTCGTTGTGCGGTTCAAAAGGTAACCGAGGCAGAACCTCCTTTAGGTGGGATTTGGTTTTTAATTCCAGCCTTCATTTCGATCTGGCGGAGTCTTTTTTTTAG
>JAYRXX010000074.1:0-1105 GCA_041917295.1 Elusimicrobiota bacterium | reverse complement strand
TTACAACGAGGAGGACGCCATGCCCGTGGAGTATCTTACCATGATGAGGTCAAAGGATGTTGCGTTTCGGTTTGGGATTCGGCGAACGATGGTGCTGGAAGCGATGGAAAAGGGGATCAAACCGACGGCGCGGGCGTTCCGCGCGACGGTGAAGACGGTGCGCAAGTGGGTGAAACGATATCGGGATCGAGGCCTGCCCGGGCTTCAGGAACAGAGCCGAGCGCCCCATCGTATCCCGCACAAAACGAGCCCGGCAATGGAAGCGGCGGTGGTGGCGAAGAAACGGGAGCTGAAAGGGTTTGGAGCCCGACGGATGGTGCAGGAGTTTGAACTGGGGTGCGGGAAAGGGGCGGCGTTGCGCATTTTGAAGGAACATGGGCTTCTGGACCGGCGCCGCAAGAAGCGTTGCCGACGCAACGATCTGAAAGACGAAAAGGCCACATGGCGGGTTGGGGAGGTGTCGTGCGTGGACACCAAGGACCTGACGGACATCCCGGCATATTGGACGCAGATGAAGGCCCTGGATCTGCCGCAACGGCAATACAGTTTCCGGGAAGTCCGAACGGGGTTGATGTTTCTGGGATATTCAAACGTTTTGAGTTTACAGCACGCGACGGTGTTTGCAGAGTGGATCGTGGCGTGGATGGAGGAGCATGGGTTAAAGGCCCCCGGGGACCGGTGGCAGACGGACGGCGGCAGTGAGTTTATTGGGAGCTGGTGTGCGAAGGAAAAGTCGGACTTTATCAAGGCGCTGGAAACGAAGGGGGTCCGGCACTTTCAGATTCCGAAGACGACCTACAACGCGGACGTGGAAACGGTCCACCACCTCATCGAGCTGGAATTTTACGACATCGAGCGGTTCAAGGATCGGCGGGATTTTTTCTTGAAGGCGAGCACCTACCAGCGATGGTTCAACAGCCTACGCAAGAACAGTCACAAGTGGAACAAGAGCCCCTTGGACATTCTGCGGGAAGCGGCGCCGAAAGCCGCGGAGGCCGTGGTCACTCTACCGGTCCTGGACCTTGATGATTTGGTTAGCCGAAAGATCCGTCACCTGATACAATCACCTTCCCCACCAGGGGGATACCATGTACCCGGACGCGCC
>JAYRXX010000073.1:0-144921 GCA_041917295.1 Elusimicrobiota bacterium | reverse complement strand
TGATGGTGACGGCCGCTTCTTTCACGGCCGATTCCAGCCGGCTTTCGGCCGATATGGCGGACGCCCATTTCATGGGAAGGAATCATACCACCTTGAGACGTCCCCAGCTATCCCGGTGCGGTTTACGATCGGCTTCAATTGGCGTATCATGTGGCCATGGCGCATTATTTCGTGGACGGTTACAACGTGATAGGCCAATCCGAATTTTTGTCAACGGGGGCTCTGCGCGATCGGCGGGAAAAATTGGTTCGGTTCATTGAAGATCGCCGCCCCCAGGGAAGCGCCACCCATCAGGTGACGGTGGTGTTCGACGGACGGTCCGATGTGTCCTCCCCCCGGTGGGACGGTCCCACGCGGGTGGTATTTTCCCATGGGAAAGACGCCGATCAGGTGATCAAAAATTTGGTGGATGCCTGTTCCAACCCCCGCGAGGCCGTGGTTGTGACCGACGACCGCGCCATTCAGAGGTGGGTGCGGGGGGTGGGGGCGAAAATTTTGGGCGTTCGGGATTTTTTGTCGGCCGGCGCGGGCCCGACGCGGACGCGCTCGTCGCCATCCATTGATCCCGCCGACCGGGAAACCATTACGCGTGAATTGTGGGGGTTATGGAAGCCGAAATAGTTTTTTCGCCGCCGTTGGCCCAGGGAATTTTGATCAAACGGTATAAACGGTTTTTGGCCGATGTTCGGTTGCCGTCGGGAAAAATCATTACGGCCCATTGCCCCAACACCGGGAGCATGAAAAGTTGTTGCGAGCCTGGCCGCCCTGTTGCGCTCAGTTACCATCCGGATCCGGGCCGCGCGCATCCTTACTCCTGGGAAATGATCCGGATGGACGCCGGGTGGGTCGGCGTGAACACGGCCATTCCCAACGGACTGGCGGCCTTGGCGGCGAAGTATGGATTGATCCCGGAATTCATTAGTTACACCACGGTTCAGCGGGAAGTGCGCTACGGGGTCAACAGCCGAATCGATTTGTTGTTGGAAGGCCCGCCCGGCCGAATGTGGGTTGAAATAAAAAACGTGAGTTTGTTGGACGGGGAGACCCTGTGTTTTCCCGACGCGGTAACCGACCGGGGCCGAAAACATTTGGACGAACTGACCCGGATGGCGGCCCAGGGGGACCGGGCGACCATGCTGTTTGTGGTTCAACGGCCGGACGGGCGGGTGTTTCGACCGGCGGATTCCATTGACCCGGACTACGGCCACTCTCTCCGCCGGGCCGCGCAAGCGGGTGTGGACGTGTTGGTTTACCGGGCGGAGGTGTCGCCCCAGCGGGTACGGTGGGGTGCGCCGGTGGAGTTGGATTTGTCACCGATCAAAACGAGAGGATAAACCATGTTCGAAAAAATGAAGCAATTGATGGATATGCGTCGAATGGCTCAAGAAGCGGAAAAAAGGCTGAGCGAAGTGCGCATCGAAAAAGCGGCGTTGGGCGGCCGTCTCAAAGTGGTGATTGACGGCAATCACCGGGTGGAGAGCGTGCTTATCGACGATTCCCTGTTGTCCCCCGGCCAAAAAACCACGCTGGAAAAGGCCCTGGCCGCTTTGCTCACCGAAGCCGCCGAAGCCGTTAAGCGGGAAGCCGCGACGAAAGCCATGGAAATGATGAAAGGGATGAAAATCCCAGGGATGTGACTTATTCCGTGACGTCTTGGTCCAGGGGCGGTTCTTCCGCGTCGTGGTTGGTGGGACAAAACACCGTGGGCGCCAATCCCTCGCGGAACCCTTCCAAGACGACGTGGGGGCAGGTGGGCAAAGCCAGAAAGCCGGTGTCCCGATCAATTTTCGAGAACACGATGCCGGGCGGTACGGAGAAATCCCGGTTGGGAACATATTTGGCGGCTTCGGCCATGAAATCCGTCCAAATCGGCACGGTGGTTCCGGAGCTGGTGAGCTTTTTTCCCAACGGCGTAAAATCGTCGTAACCCAGCCACACGCCGGTGACCAAATCGGGCACGAACCCCACAAACCACAAATCCCGCATGTCCTGGGTGGTTCCGGTTTTTCCGGCGGCGGGCCGGCCCAGATTTCGGGCGTAGCCGGCGGTTCCCTCCTGAACAACCGCTTGCATCAAGCGGGTCACCAAGTAGGCGCTTTGAGGCGACGGGCCGGGCGACCCTTGAATGACGTTTTCCTCTAAAACTTTTCCGGTTCGGTCCACCACGCGGGTGACCATGAATGGGCGCATGTGAACGCCGCTGTTGGCGTAGGTGCCCACCGCGCTCACCAGTTCCAAGGGTGTCACAACCGACGATCCCAGACCCAACGACAACACGGCTTCCAGAGGGCTGGATATGCCGGCTTGCTGAGCCGTTTTGGCCACCGCCGCCGGGCCCACCCGATCGATGATCCGTACGGAAACAAGGTTGCGCGATAACGCAAAGCCGCGGCGCAATGTGATGGGCCCGAGAAACTTGTTGTCCCAGTTTTGCGGCGCCCAAATGGGGTCGGGCACGTCGGGCGCCCGGGGAATTTTGTAGTAGTCGGTCACCATTTCTTTGAGCACCGCGTAGTCCGTGGCTTCGGCCACCAGCCGGGGATTGTGTTCCATGTCGGTGTAGGCGATGGGCCAGTCGTCCACTACCGTGGCGGCGGTCAATCCGTTGTCGAGGGCGGTTTGCCACACGAACGGTTTAAAGGTGGATCCCGGCTGGCGTTTGGCTTGGGTTGCGCGGTTGAACTGGCTTTCTTGAAAGTTCCGCCCGCCCACCAACGCCCGAACCCCGCCCGTGTGCGGATCGATGCACACCAGCGCTCCCTGAACGGGAACAGGCTCGTCAAAGTCGTCGGGATCCTCGGCGTTTTTCGGGTCGGCCTTCCATTTTTTCCAGCGGTCAAAATAATCTTGAGTTATTTTTTTGGATTTCAATAAGGCCAGCAGGCGTTGTTCGGCGTAATTTTCATCGAACGCGGCCCAGTGTTTTTGGGTGGTTTCCTCGGCGGCTTTTTGCATGCGCAGGTCCATCGTCGTGTAAATCGAAAGGCCGCCTTTGTACAGCGTGTCGGTCCCGTATTTCGGTTCCAACTGAATCCGCACGGCCTCGATGAAATACGCCGCGTTCGCCTTTTCCACCGGTTTGCGTTTAAAGGAATGGCTGATTCCCATGGATTTCAGCAAATCGTGCTCGGTGATAAATCCTTCTTCCTTCATGCGTTGAAGCACGATGTTGCGTCGGCGAAACGCCCGTTGCGGGTGGCGGAACGGGGAAAAACGTTCCGGCCCTTTGGGCAGGCCCGCCAAAAGAGCGCATTCGGGCAAGGTCAACGCGCGAACGTCTTTGCCAAAAAAAGTCCGGGCGGCGCTTTCGATGCCGTAGGCGCCATGGCCAAAATAAATTTGGTTCATGTAGAGTTGGAGGATTTCGTCTTTGCTGAGCGCGTATTCGATTTGGAGGGTCAAAATCAGTTCTTTGATTTTCCGAGCGAGTGTGCGTTCGCGGGTGAGGAAAATATTTTTTGCCAGCTGTTGGGTGATGGTGGAAGCGCCCTGGCGCATTCGCCCCGCGCGCAGGTTGGTGATCATGGCGCGGAAAATGCCCTGGGGGTCGATGCCCATGTGCCTGTAAAAGCGTTTATCTTCGGTGGCCAAGAACGCCTGGCGCAAGGCCGGTGGGACCTCGGCCAGGGGCAATACGCTTCGTTTCTCGACAAACAGTTCCGTGATCAGTTCGCCCCGGACGTCATATACTTTCGTGACCAACGACGGGGTGTAATGGCCCAACCGATGAACCGCCGGCAAATCGGCCAGGAAATGGTTAAGAAACAATCCTGTCGCCAGCGTTACGACGGAAAAAACAAGCAAGCCGACCGCGATCGGGCGGCGATAGGACTCGGGGATGAAGGGCATGGCGTTCATCCTACGTTTTTGGGGGCGTCCGTTCAAGTTGTCCCCGACGAAAATCGTCTCCGTCGCCCTTGCGCGGCCAGCAAGGGGATGCTAGAATCAAAACGCAATTTTTACAATTTTTCCCCGGTAGCTCGATGGGGGTTTCGGCCACTGTGTGGCCGTCCCTTCCTACGAGCAGGGACGGCACGTAGCCGCGCCGCCCATCGCCCTTGGCCTCTGGCCGAGGGCAATGGTGAACAGCAGATACGTCATTTTTCCCCGGTAGCTCGATGGGGGTTTCGGCCACTGTGTGGCCGCCCATCGCCCTTGGCCTCTGGCCGAGGGCAATGGTGAACAGCAGATACGTCATTTTTCCCCGGTAGCTCAATGGTGGAGCATTCGACTGTTAATCGAAGGGTTGCTGGTTCGAGTCCAGCCCGGGGAGCTTTTTTGTACCGTATGAAGAACTTCCAGGTGTGGCGTGTCCTGGGAGGGAATGAGCGGGATCGTGTATTCCATGGTCCCCCCTTGGGGGCGGTCCAGGTCAATCCGCTTGATCCAGGCTCGGAGGAAAACTTTCGACTGGGTCAGGGAACTGTTCATCAAAAGATCTTGTAAATCCCGCACGTGCGCCTGAATTTGAGATTTTGACGCCGAATAGCTTCCTTGGCAGATTCGCTCGTGTAAGTGTTCTTTTTCGGCTTCCAATTCTTTGATTTGCCCGGTAAGGTCCCTGATCCTTGGAGCGAGGTCGTCAAGGTCCACTTTGCCTGTCTCGATCGCGGCATACAGTCTCTGGAGCCGTTGCTTTGCCAGAGTGATTTGAGCTTCTTTTTCTTTTACTGAGGCTTCGATTCCGTCCTTTCCAGAAACAATTTCTTCGTTGACCATTTTAACCAATTGGGTAATATTTTCTTCCGTCAAAACCCTTAATCGGATATTTGAGATGACCGCGTTTTCAAGCCTTCCTTGATTGACCATTCCGGCCGAGCAAACTTTTTTCCCTTTTTTCAGGGTGTTATTGCATGCGTAATAGAAAAACTGTCCAGATTTCGCGGAGACACCCACCATCCGCCCGCGACATTTCCCGCAATGGAGAAGCCCGCTAAGTAAATACGAACTGGCCATGGCTTTTGCCTCATTCACATTTGGCGCTCGGGCCTTCATCAACGCAATGGCGCTTTGAAACTCTTCCTTGGAGACCAGAGGGGGGTGAGTGTTGTCCGCGCGAATAAGTTTCTCCTGGCCATTTTTGACCCGAGGATGATTGTGTTTTTTGTATCGGTTGAAAATTAAGCACCCGGTGTAGGTCTCATTGGTCAGCAAATAATGGACCTGCGTTTTTCCCCACGTTTTCCCAGAACGTGTTTTTATCCCTTCATCATTCAATGTCTTCGCGATCTCCTTCGTTCCCATCCCTTCCAAACACATTTTGAAAACTCTTTTGACAACGAAGGCCTCAGTCTCTTCCGTGGCCAGGCGCGCTTTTTGGAACCCATTGACCATCGTCTTTTCTCGCTTGTAGCCGAAAGGTGCCATCCCCCCGTTTAAGAACCCCCGCGAGGCATTTTCCTTCATCCCTCTTAAGGTGTCGTGGGCCAAGTTTACGGAATAAAATTCGTCCACCGCTTCCAGAATGGCCTCCATGAAAAGCCCTGAGGGAGAATCATCCACCTGCTCATTCATTGAAATTACGGTGACGCCGAATTTTCGAAGAAGCCCTTTGTACATTACCGAGTCCTGTCGGTTCCGAGCGAAGCGTGAAAATTTCCAAACAAGAATGACTTGAAAAGGGGGCGGTTTTTGTTTGGCCATTGAAATCATTTCTTGGAACTGAGGACGATCTGCGGATCGAGCTGATTCCGCTTCATCAATAAATTCTTTGAATACCGTCCAGTCTTTCTTGAGAGCAAATTCCTTCAGAGCTTTTAATTGGGCGGGAATAGAAAGGTCTTTTTCGGCTTGTTTTTCCGATGAAACGCGGGCGTATAGGACAACTTTCACGAACAGATCCCTCCTATGTGCGGTGCTTATCGATCATGAGCTTCCAACAACTGAAGAAAACCCAACAGCAACCGTCTTCCGTTGGGAGACAAACGGTCGTATCCCTCCGCCAGTTCTTCTTTCGGCGTCACCAATTGAGATTTTCCCACTTCGAAGTTCGCGGCTTTTAACAGGTTATCGAGGGGCTCCCCATAGGTTTTGGCGAGTCGCTCAATTAAATCGAGATGCGGAACGTTCCGTTCGCCGCGTTCCACCTGGGAAAGATAGGGATTGGAGATGGATTTTCCGGATTTTTCTTCCACTTCCCGAAGAGACCACCCCTTTGATTCGCGGAGTCTTCGAATATAGGCACCGAACTTTTCGGCACGTTTTTTACGCGTTTTTCTTCTTGAATCAATGGTCATTCTGCCTCCAATGCACCGCAAGAACGATACCATGGGTAAACTATATTAGCAAGCAATATTTGCAAAAAAGATTGACATGAGATGGGAAGAACTGATACAACTAACCCGCACTCGCCAAGATTGCCCAGTGGTCTCGGAGGCCCCTATGCGGATTGCAATCAAGGCGAAATCCTTCAGGCGATTTCTCACCGAACACAATCTTTCACAGAATGAGTTCGCCCATATGGCCGGGACCAATTCCGGCTACTTATCGCAACTTCTAAGCGGGCAGAGATTCCCTTCTCCAAAAATGCGTGCCCGATTGCTTACGGTCCTTAATCAGCTGCAAAAGAAGGTGGGGGCCGTTCACCTCTCGTTTTCTAACCTGTATTTTAAAGTTCGATAAATCCCGCTCCCATGGATGTTCAGTTTGAAAAGGGAATGCGGATATTGGCAAGGCTTATTGCCAGAAGAATCACAGTGGAGGGCTCAATTGGCAATTCTAAAAATGGGGATGCGAAAGAAATCCCCCCGTTCCAAGCTGGCCTGCTTACCGTAAAAATTGAAAATACCGATCTCAAACTCAAAGAGACAAAAATTAAAGTTGATTTAGAATGAGATTCATTTTTTGTCACTCTTTTTGGGGGTCGCTCTCTCCAGTCAAGAGGTCGGTTGCGGATTTTGATTGCCGAATCCTCTTGAGCATTTTTAGGCGATCTTCAAGAGGCCGACGATTGTTCTTCTCCTTTCTGGACTCCAGGTATTCAAAATACACTTTGTCCCAAACCGCGTTGGATGCCTTGAATCGAGGAACAAGCTTCCCGTTGATGTAGAAGACAACGCTCCTCCATCCCCGGACCAAGTCCAAGACAGCTTGGGCCGAATCAAAATCCGACTCATCAAATTCCACTGAATAGAGGGATGTTCCTCTGTTGAAGGTTTCCTTGAAAGAGGGGGTCTTGCTGATCAAGCCCAAAATTCTATCGAAATCGCCGGAGCGTGATTTGGTGAACTCAATCTTAAGTCGCATTTTACTGTCTTGACCGTGGGTCATTATTGAGAGAAACGCTTTAAGAGAAACCGCGCCGCCCCCACAACGACGCCATCAACCGGTGGCTGGAGAACAAAATCTCTGGTCTTGCCGCGCCTGGACTTCGCAATAATCTTTCCGCCTTCCCGTTTAATCCTTAGAAGTGTGTGTTTTTCCTTTACCCGAACCAAGGCCAATCCGCCATTGGGAATTGCCTCCGCATTTGATTCCACAACAATGATCAAATCCCCATCTTCCGCGTCTGGTTTTAGCGCATTCCCTTGTACCTTCAGGGCGGCCACTTTTTTGTCCCCGGGGTGAGGGACAACGATATCGGCATTTTCGCCCGTCCGGTAGGAAAAAGAGAAATCGAAGAACACGTCTTTAATCGCGGCGACCACGGGAACGGGTTCGGTGAGTGCCTTAAACGAGGCGGCGTCTTCCTTCGAATCTTTGGGGAAAGCGGCGTTAAGCTCCTGCTCTGAAACCCCCATGACCTTGGCGAGGCGGGGACGAAGGTCGACTTCGGGCTGCATGGTGCCGGCCATCCAGCGAGAAATGGTGGATTGGGAGACTCCGATTTTTTTGGACAACGCTGTTTGGGCGCCTTTCTGGCGTCCACCATTCCAGTACGCGATCAATTCAATAAATGTGGCCATGGGGGAACCTTTGAAAAAGACTTGACATTATGCGTAATATGCGTTATAACACGGATGTAAGACATATTAACGCTAATGCCGCAAAGTTAAGCAAGCACCACCATTCTACGAAATCAGGGGAGAAATGAGTCATGCGCTCGCCAAATAAAGCGAAAAAGCCGGGTGCCCTAAAGCGCGCGGCTATTGTTTTGCCCGCCGATAGGCCTTCCCCGGCTGAATCAGGTGCAATCTCTCTGGCGAGTGCGTTGCCCCTTTTCGGCGGGATTTTTACAGAACCAGAGAACAACGCAGACTCAAGGGCCGGGTCGCTCATCGCTAAAACGATGGGCGGCTCGGCCCTTTCGATTTTGCACCAGACGGACAATGAAGAACGCCGGGAGGAGCCATGAGACGGTCCAACGCATTACTGAAAACAGAAGCGCCTTCTGTAGAAAAGCCCGAGACTGCTGAACAAAAACCGCCATCACGAACGTTTGTGGCGCCGCGCAGAGGCTCGTTGGCACAGGGAGGGATCGCCATGAACGAGTGCCAGCTCTATTCGCTCAAGTCAAAACCATTGGTGGCCTTGATCAACGTCCGCGGCGAGGTGTCCATCTGGGACGACAGGGGCATTCGCCCCCGGCGGGTGTTCAAGTTCGGAGAGAACGCCCAAGAAGCGTCAACTCGTATGCAGGAGCGCGGTTGGCGGGTGTTTCCTCTTGCCGGGAGCAGAAGTGTTTAACCCCCGCGACAGCGAAGTGATCGGGCGCATCCAATCTCGATGGCTTGAACCTCCGGCGGAGGTCGAAATGGCGCCTTGCTGGTGCCGGCATGAATGGGAAGACCATTTGGAAGAGAGTGAATTGGCTCCCTGCGGCATTCGCAACTGCACCTGTGCGAATTACGAGGCGCGAGACTTGAGCGACTTTTACGAAGACCTGGACTACCGGAACCACTTCTGTCCCGACAAATGAGGAGCGCCATGCGAACTATTCCCAGAAATATTCAACGGATTTTGGAACACAAGATGGTCTGTCTCCAGGCCTTTGACGAGGCGGCGGATTATCTGGGAATGGACCCCGTGGTGTTGGCTCGGCTTATGCGGGGGGGACGAATTGGCCACCTTGTCGTGGCATGCTGTCACTTCATGGATATGTTGTCCAAGCGGCCCATGGATTCACGAACCGCCCGGCTTGTGAGAGGGCTCAGGTCCATCGTGGCGCCTATTGAAGAACACATTGTTGGCGGCCCCTGTGATGGAGACCCCACATGAGGGCCGTTCCCTTCAGCATCAATCATAAACGGACGCGGTCAGCGGGCAAAGGCGTGTCTCCCAACAGGGTCGTGAAGGGAGACGATTCGCCAGTCATCGTTTTTAACCGGGACCGCCCCTTCTGCGATATCTGTCGGAAGGCCCCGGTGTTTTACCGCGGCGGCGCCTGCCGCCGGTGCATGGGGATCGGAAAGTGGCCGACACGGACGGTTTTCCTGATCGCGGCTTTGGCCGCCGTCGTAGTGTTTGGGTTATTGAAAATACTGGGGGTAAAACCATGAGTGATAACGGGAAACAGATGGAAACCGAAGTGGTGGATTCCGACATCGAGCCGGCGCCCGAGGCCGGGGGGATCGTCTCTCTCCAGCGGGGCGGCATCGACGACATGCTCTACCTGGCCGAGAACATCGACCGGATGATCGAGGCCCAAAATAAGATCAGAGGGGCGATCTTAAAGCTGGCCCAGGCCGGCGACTGGGTCATCTTTGGCGAAGGCGACAAAGCCAAGGCCGAGATCGGCGCCGCGGGGGCCTTTCGGATCAACGCGGTGGTGGGTATTTCTTTCACCAACTGGTCCAAATCAAAGGAATCAGGGACTGACGAACTGGGGCAATGGTATCGGTGGGACATGGAATGCGACGCCCTCTACCGCGGTCGGGTCATCCGGGTCTATGGCCGGGCGGGGTCCCGGGACAAGTTCTTTGGAAAGTCCCAGGGGGAATGGAAGCCGCTCCACCAGGTCAACGAGGGCGACGTCAAAATTGCCGCCCACCGGGCCGCCCAAAAAGAAGGGATCAAGGCCATGTTGGGCCTCCACCACATGGACCCCATGTTCCTTGAGAAATACAACATCCGGCTGGAACGCGCCTCGGGCTATTCCTTCAAGTCGAAGGATCAAAAAGCCGAAGAACTCCAAACGGCGACCGTCGAAGTGGCCGAAATCACCCAGAAGAAGGGCGACAACTGGACCAAATACACCATCAAGGATGTGGAGGGTGCCGTCTACGGGACCTTCAGCGAGGCCCACGCCAAGACGGCCAAAGAGGCCCGGGAGCAAAAGATGTTGGTGACGATCGCCTATAAAACGGGGAAATTCGGCAACGAGGTCGTCTCCCTCGACCCGGCGGTCAAGCCATGAGCCTACCGATGAGGGCCGATCAGGGGGAACCGAACGCTTCGCCCATCCTCCGACACGTATTGGAGGACTTGGCGGACGAAATCGTCACCCGCCGAAAAAGCGAGTTGGGCAAGAGGATCACCGCCTACCAAAGGCGGAACTCTATTCTTTCCGACATCGCCGACTGCGACCGCTACATGACCTACGCGGTCCTCAACTGGGACGAACGTCCCCTCCATGATGAGGACCTCCAGGCCCGGTTCGACGTGGGAAATCTGTGGGAGCGGGAGATCATCCGCGAGTTGGAGGGCCTGGGCTTCAAGTTTGTCCTGTCCCAGATGCCGGTCCAGATTAAAAACCGCGAGGGCGCGGTTATCGCCACTGGGAAAATCGACGGTTTTATCGATTGGAAAGGCCGACGCGTCCCCGTGGAAATCAAAAGCATGAACGTTAACGTGTTCGGCGGCATCAAATCCATTGACGATTTCAACCGCCGGCCCTGGCTTCGAAAATACCCCAGGCAGCTCACGCTTTACTGCTACGGCCATAGTGAGGAGGCCGGGCTTTTCATCATTACGGACGGCTTGGGCCACTGGAAGCTGCTCCCGCTTTACTTGGACTACGCCCAGGCCGAACACCTGTTGGTCCGTCTGGAGCGAATCCACGCGCACATTCAGGCGAAGACATACCCCAACCGCATCCCCTTTGACAACCAAATTTGCGGGGCCTGTCCCTTCGCGCACCTCTGCCTTCCCGACATCTTGAATCGCCCGGCGGATTTCGTCGACAACCCGGAGCTGGAGAACAAAGTCAAACGGCATGAAGACTTAAAACCCTTGGCCGCAGAATACGACGATCTGCACGAGGAAATCCGCGACACTTTCGGAAATGTGGAAAAAGTCGTTGTCGGCGGGAAGTGGCTCATTCAAAACGTGCCGTCAGAGAGGACTACCTACGACCTCACACCCGAGGCGAAGGCATCGATCGAAGAGATCAAACGGGCCCACGCTAAAAAGGTCCCGGTGAAGCGGATGATGATTCAGTCCTTAAACGGCCACGGTCCCAAAACCAACGGCTTCCACGCGGCTGAATGAGAAATGTTGAACCGGGAAGAGCAGAGCCTTGTGAACGTGATTTTGACCCTGTTCCGTTTGAGGGACATCCACCACTGTCATGTGCGGAACTCTGGGACGATTATCCACACCCCGACGGGTCTTCGGTTTGGAAAAAACCCATTCCCGCAACCAGGGGTCCCGGACATTCTGGCCTGGCGGAACGGGCGGTCCATGGCGATCGAGGTCAAGTCGCCCGGGGGACGGTTGCGGCCGGAACAGGCCCGATGGCTGGACCGGTTTCAAAAAGAGGGAGGAACGGCGTTGGTGGCAAGGTCCATTGACGACGTTCAAAGGTTCTTGAACAAGATGACCTGACGTAAAACTCATTTTAGTTTCGCAGGACCGGTGTCTGGGCCATGGCCCACACCGGTTTTCTCCGTCATGGCGGGTCCGACGACCCAGTTTGGGAAAAATCAGAGGGGCAATGTGCGCATTCGAAGCATCAAACCGGAGTTTTTTAAAGATGAAGACCTGGCGGAGCTGACTCCATTGGCGAGACTGCTTTTCCAAGGGCTATGGTGCATGGCGGATCGGGAAGGGCGCCTGGAGGACCGGCCGCGCCGAATCAAGGCAGAGATTCTTCCCTACGACGAATGCGACATCGAGTCTTTGCTTGGTTCGCTGGGCAATGCGGGATTCATCAACCGATATTCAAAGGGGTCCGTCAGGTGCATCCAGATCAAGTCGTTTTTAAGGCACCAGATCCCCAACCGGGACGAGGCTCAAAGCGAGCTACCGTCTCCAGAAGGGGTTGTCGGGGAATATGTCAAACCGCCGAACGCCACGGTGCGGATGCGAATTTACCAGCGGGACCGATTCACCTGCGTTTATTGCGGTCTGGATATGACCGACAAATCTCGGGCGCGGTGTCTTGATTTGGTGGTCCCACTTTCCCAAGGCGGAAGTCACCGGGACCAAAACACGGTCACGGCCTGTAAAAAGTGCGCCGCCAAAAAGGCCGATTTTACCCCAGTTAAGGCGGGCATGAGATGGCCGGAGGGCTTCGGGACCGCCGACTGCGACGTTAACACCCCGTCAGACCCCCCGTTAACGGGGAGGTTAACGGTGTCGGACAATATGGAACAGGAACGGGAACAGGAAGGGAACAGGAAAAAAGACTTTTGCCCAAACGGCAAGAAACCGATCGAAGCGGAACCGCCTTTAGAATTGGCCGCCATAATGCCACTGCTCAAACGAGTACGCCTGGAAAACCCAGGGACGCTTTACCGCGTGTGGAGCCAAGCTTACCCGGATGTGAACATCGGTGGGGAAATCAAAAAATGCGACGCCTGGGGGGAATCGAACGCCGTGACCCGCTCGCCCAAGGGATGGGCCAGGACTCTCAACACCTGGCTCAAACGAGAGCAAGACCGACGAAAAGGAGGATACGGCAATGAGCGACACAACATCGGGAGATTTGATCCCAAACTCCCAGGGGCGTTTCGAGGGGACGGCTCTTCCGATAGAAGGGACGCCTTCGCAGCCATCACACAGAAAGTCGACGTTCTGCAAGACGTGCTCACGGAACATCGTGAGCCCGGAGAGAACGATTGATGAGGCCTGGGTTCTCTGCAGTTCATGCTGCGCGGAGTCGGTCTGGGGTCGGGCAGAAAGGTCTCTCCGGTCGAAGATTGACGCGACGGCGCGAGTCCTGGAATCGTTCGAAATCCCACCCAAGTTCAGGATTGGGTCATGGGAGTTCGTTAAACGCCTGTCGCCCTACGTTCCACCGCGGGATTGGTCAAAAGCCCAGTTCGCGCGAGGGATATTTATCAATGGCCCCTGCGGTGTGGGGAAATCGGTCGGCGTCACGGGCATCGCGAAAGAATGGTACAGGCTATGGGCGCGGGAATCGTCCACTCCAAACCACAAACCAGGGTCGCTCATGCCGCTCCATGTAGGGAACATGGGGCTGTGGGCCTGGCGGTTCGTGAGCGTCCCAGCCTTGGTTATGAGGCTTCAGTGTTCATTTTCCAATGAAAGCAAAGATCGGGCTTTTGACCTTTTGAATGATCTTGTGGCCTCGCCGTTTTTGATTTTAGACGACCTGGGAGCCGAAAAGGTCACAGAATTCGTTCGCCAATCGATTTATTACCTCCTGAACGAGCGCGAGACAAAGGGTCGTCCGACATTCATCACGTCGAACGCGACGCCGGCCAAGATTGACGAACTGCTGGATTGGCGAATCTCGAGCAGGATCGCTGGCTTGTGCGATATTCAGGAGTGGGCTGGGCGGGATATGCGTTTGACTGATCGGTCGGGCGGGCTTGGTGGAGCGCGGGGATAATGCCGTTCGAACTGTCGCTCTTTTCCGGGGCCGGGGGCGGTCTCCTGGGGACGAAACTCCTGGGGTGGCAGAGCGTGGGTTATGTTGAAAACGACGACTACTGCCAACGGGTCCTCGCGCAAAGAATCGAAGATGGAATCTTTGAACAAGCCCCCATTTTCCGCGATATCCGAGCATTCCTCGGTGAAGGGTTCGCCGACCGATATCAGGGCCTGGTTGACGTCCTTACGGCGGGATTCCCCTGCCAACCCTTCTCCATCGCCGGAAACCAAAACGGGGAGGCGGACGAGCGGAACCTCTGGCCTGAAACTCTCGAATGCATTCGCCGTATACGACCGAGGGTCGCGCTATTGGAAAATGTCCCAGCTCTCCTTGCTCACCCGTACTTTGGAACCATTCTGGGGGACCTGGCCGCGAGTGGGTACTGTGTGCGGTGGGATTGCCTATCCGCGGCGGCCCTTGGCGCCCCGATTATACGGGACCGCCTCTGGATTGTGGCCGGCCCCCACGGCGTCCGATGCCATGAGGCTGCGGATGCTTCCAGAGATTCACCTGCGGAGCCGATCCAGCCACACCGCCCGTGGCGTCAGTTTGGGAAGCTACTTGTCCCTGACCCTGGCGGCCGCCTATGGTGCTTCCCAGACGCCGACGCTGAGCGAGTATTTGATGGGATGGCCGATTGGGCACACCGACTTAAAGCCGTTGGGAACGGACAGGTTCCGGCGGTGGCTCGACGTGTTTGGGAGGAGATAGGCTGTGAGCCATAAGGAGAAACTCCTCCGGCTACTACGGGAAAACAAAAGGGTGACCATGGGGCTCTTGGTCCAGATGGACCGGTCGCTCGTGTATCGGGCTGTCCAGAGAATCCACGACCTCCGGCGCCAGGGTTACGTCATTCACTCTGTGGATGAGCACGACGCCGACTTTTTACGCCACGGCTACGAGTTGATTTCCGAACCTCAAGAAAACCAAGGAGTGCTCCATGAGAATTTCAACCGAAATTCGAAATAGGCGGATGATGGGTTTTCTGCTGAAGGGGAAACCGCCGAAAGAGGTGGCGCGAAAATTCAATTTGTCGGTGTGGGCGGTATACAAGGCGCAGAAGCAAATTCAAAACCTTGGGTCGTTTTGGGACGACAGAAAACCACTGGCTGGAAGAAATGCGGCCTCAAATTAGGGCGCATTCCCTGTGGTTAGTCGGTTTTATTTTTAAATCCGATCTGATCAACTTTTTTGACCGGACCATCGAGAAGCGGGTAGATCAAATCGTAAATTTGGTGGACATCGTTGGTTAAGCCCGTGATCTTTTTCTCGTGCGCGGCCACCTTCTTGGCCAGGTCCCGATCGGCAGCGATCATTCGCCGGAATTCAATAAACGCCCGGATGATCACGATATTGACCTGAATGGCTCTTTGGCTCTTCAACACGCTGGACAACATGGCCACCCCGTGCTCGGTAAAAGCATAGGGCCGGTATTTGATGTGTTGGCCTCTGTTTAAGGTCACAAATTGTGACCTTAAAGATTTGCCTTCCTCCCAGGTGAGCTGGAAGATGAAATCCTCGGGAAACCTTCGTTTATTCCGTCGGACAGCCTGATTCAGCACTTTTGTCGGGACGCCATACAGTTCGGCCAGGTCTTTGTCCAACATGACCTTTTGGCCACGAACCAAGTAGATCATCTGCTGGATGTTTTCGATGGGCGCGATGGCTTTCATGTCGAAGTCATTCTAGCTTTTCATCAAAAATCATGGAATGGGAATTCGCCGCGCAATGACGCGGAATTGTCCAATTTTGTCCAATCAAAATCCGTGTGAAATCTCCCCCCTTCGCATAGAATAAACGCGGGTATTGTGAACTCTCGACCACGAGGGCTCGCATGCCATTTTGCAGGACACAATACCCCAAACCCGCCAGGCTCTCCCCAGGGCCTGGCGGACCTTTTGGCGCGTCCCGCCCGTGAAAGAAATTCAGGTCCGATGCCGCGGGGCCGAGCTCCTCCCACTTTCCGCTTTGACGCCTCTTCAAGGGGACCTCAAAGCACTCTCCCGGGAAGATAACGAAAAGCTCAAAGCGTCGCTCCTTGAGAACGGGTTCCTTTTTCCATTTTTTGTCTGGAGGTCCGAGGACAAAAACTACTTTATCGATGGGACCCAGAGAGACCGAGTGCTGCGGGAACTGATGAAGGACGCGACCGTCAAAGTCCCTGATCTTTTTCCTGTGGCCTTTATCGAGGCCAAGAACCGCAACGAAGCCGCGCGGCTCATTCTCCTCCAGTCTTCGGCTTACGGCAAAATTTCCCACGAATCCCTGTCCACCTATCTCCGGGAGAACGAAATCGACTTCTCGTCCCTGGTTTCACAGTTGGACTTCCCCGAAGTAAATCTCACGGCCTTCCACAACGAATTCATGACCGGCCAATTACCGGAGGGGCAAACTGATCCCGATGACGTCCCCACGCCTCCCGCGGAAGCGACAACGAAACCAGGCGATCTCTGGCTCCTTGGGTCCCACCGCCTTCTTTGTGGGGACGCCACAAACGTCACCGACGTCCAGAAAGTCCTGGGTGGACGGACTCCAAGAATGATCTTCACCGACCCGCCCTGGAACGTGGCCATCGGACGAGACTCCAACCCCAGACACCGCCAAAGAGAGGGCCTACAGAACGATGACTTGGGCGAGGACTTCCAGTCCTTTCTCCATGGGTGGACTGCGGTCTGCTTGCCGATGCTCGAAGGCGACCTCTACTGTGTCATGGGCTCCCGGGAATGGCCGGCGATTGATTCGGCCTTAAGAAACGCCGGGATGCATTGGTCCGGGGTCATTGCCTGGGTGAAGGAATCCTTTGTTCTCGGTCGGAGCAATTACCACCACCGTTTTGAACCCATCTGGTATGGGTGGCCGGAGAAAGGTCGCAGTTCTTATGACGGAGGCCGCGACCAGGACAACGTGTGGGAGTTTCCCAGGCCCAAGGTAAGTGAAGAACACCCCACCATGAAGCCCGTAGACCTGGTTTCTCGGGCCGTCCAAAACTCCTCACGCCCCGACGACCTGGTCTTTGATCCCTTCCTGGGCTCCGGTTCCACCTTGATCGCCTGCCAGGTGACGGGCCGGGCCTGTGCGGGACTCGAAATATCACCGACTTTCTGCGACGTGATCGTAAAGCGGTGGGAAGAATTTACGGGCCTCAAAGCCAAACGGGAGGAAGAACTTGTCCCCGTCTGACGGCCATTCACAGAACCCACAGATGCGTCGTGGACCCCACGGGGCTTATCCACCGAAGAAAAAGATGATGTTTTTGGGGGAACTGAAGAGGCACGGGTTCGTGATGCGAGCTTGCCAGGCGGTCAAAATCGACCGGGCCACGGTCTACCGCTGGCTGGCCACGGACGCCAAGTTCGCGGAGCGGTTCAGGGAAATCGAGGACAGCATCACGGAGATCTGCGAGTCCGCCGCCATGGAGCGGGGCATCCAGGGCGTCAAACGCCCGGTCCTCCACAACGGACGACAAGTCCGGGACGCCCAAGGGAATCCTCTTTTTGAGGTCGATTATTCGGACGGTCTCTTGATTTCGCTTCTTAAGGCGCGTTCACCCAAATACAAAGACACGATCAAACACGAGTTCGATGAGAAGTCCCTTCTCCATGCGGTAAACGAGATCGTCTCCGTAATCAACAAAAACGTGCCGAAGTTCTGCCCCCACTGCCGGACCGCTCTGGCCATCGCCCAAACCCTGGCCAAGGACCTTTTTGAGGCGTCAAAGAAGTTCGCGCCGGAGGCGTCCTTATGAGCCGAAGCGCATCCACCTTGCCGGTGGGCACCAGAGCGCCCAATTACACGAGCCGACTCTTGGAAGGGGTGGCGAAACGGTTCGCGGCGGAGAAACTCACCTTCCGGGAATTTATACCCCAGGCCTGGCCCATCATCGAGCCGGCAGCCAAGTTCGTCTCCAACTGGCACATCGATTGTATTGCGGAACATCTGGAAGCGGTCGACGCGGGCCAGGTTCGGCGACTTTTGATCAATATGCCGCCCCGGTACGGCAAGTCGAGTGTGGTCTCCGTTCTTTGGCCCGTGTGGTCATGGACGGACCGCCCATGGCTTAGGTGGGTGTTCTGCTCATATTCCGGGTCCCTGGCCGTGAAACACAACCGCGACAGGCGGCTTGTGATTGAAAGCGACTGGTACCGGGAACGGTGGGGCAACGTGTTCTCCATGGCCGAGGACCAAAACCAAAAGAACGAGTTTCAAAACTCCCTTCGGGGAGCAATGGTGGCCACCTCGGTCGGCGGCACGATCACAGGCAAAGGGTGCTCCCGCATGGTGATTGACGACCTGATCAATCCCATGGAAGCGGAGTCCAAAGCCGTCCGGGAACGGTCGGTGGAGTTCTACAAAACCTCTCTCACCACCCGGCTCGACAACGAGAAAGAAGGAGCCGTGGTGATCGTTGAGCAACGCACCCACCGGAACGACCTGAGCGGTAGCGTTCTTCTGGAAAAAGAGTGGGTGCATCTCTCTCTCCCCGCCTTAAACGAAAAACGTCGCACGGTCGTATTCCCCATGTCCGGGACGGCCAAGGTTCGCGCCGCTGGTGATCTCCTTTGGGAGGAGAAGCACGGCACGGATGACCTGAGCCGCCAAAAGATTCGGATGGGCTCCCGCGCGTTCAACGCCCAGTTCCAGCAGTCGCCTGTAAGCGACGAGGGTTCACTCTTTAAACGGTCCTGGTGGAGCTACTACCGGGAACTGCCCAAGGTCCGCCGGCGTGGTTGGTTTTGGGACACCGCTGTTAAAACAAAACAACAAAACGATTTCACCGTGGGTCTCCTCTTGGCTGAGTGCGCGGACGGGTTTTACCTCGAACGTCTGGTGAAAGAGAAAATGGAATACCCCGACTTGAGGCGCACCCTTCAGCAGGAACAGGAAGCCCGCCCGGCGAACGTGATCGTGGTGGAGGACAAATCCTCCGGCCAACAGGTCATTCAGGAACTTCGCCGCTACACCCGGCTTCCCATCGTCGCCTTTGACCCAGGCGAGAAGGACAAGGTCCTTCGCGCCAACTTGGTTAGCCCGACCGTTGAAGCCGGAAAGGCGTATCTCCCGGAAGGCCAACCCTGGGTGGCGGACTTCATCGAAACCCTGGCCGGGTTTCCCGACGTGGAGCACGACGACGAGGTGGACGCCTTCACCTCGGGTCTTCTCTATTTCGCCGGAAGGTCCAACGGCGGCCAGCCCCAGGTTACGGTGGTTTGACATGTTCGACCTCTTAAAAAAGATGTTCCGCCTCGACGCGGCTCACCAAAAGGAACTTCGGTTTCAAGGCATGTCGCCAGAGTCCATGTTTTCAGACGGTGTCCCAACCCCCGAACCGATCGCGGACCTGGCCCGGGCCTACGAAGCCCACGTTTGGTGCTACGCGTGCGGAAACGTGATCGCATCCAACCTCGCGGGGATCGATTACCTCCCCTACCGACGCGACAAAGACGGCCAGTGGGCGGTTTACGCCGACCACCCGTTCAACGAATTGCTACGGCGTCCCAATCCCTACATGACATCGTTGAACCTCAAGGAGCTGACGTTCCTTTCCCTGGAATTCACCGGCAACGCCTATTGGGCCTTCGAACGGGACAAAAGCGGGAAAATATTCGAGGTCTGGCCGCTTCCCTCATCCCAGGTGGTCCCGGTGTCCTCCAAGACCCGTTTGATCGACCACTACCTCTACGACGTGAACGGCCAGAGAATCCGTTACGAATACAAAGACATTCTGAACTTCCGCTACGCCAACTTGAACTCCATGGTCTACGGCCAAGGGTCCTTGGCCGCGGCCAAGAACGCGGTTATCTCCGACCTCTACGCCGAGGCCTACAACAAATATTTCTTCAAGAACTCCGGCAGGCCGGACGCGGTTTTGGAGAGTGACCAGACCCTTCAAGACGACACCCTCCGGCGTATCCGGGCCGCATGGAAGAAAATGCACGAAGGCGCGGTCAACCGGGGTCGGACGGCCATCCTGGAAAACGGACTCAAATACAAAGAGATCAACCGGACGCCAAAGGACCTGGACTTTGTCCTCCTGCGAAAGCTGGCGCGGGAAGAGGTGTTGGCAGCCTTCGGGGTTCCGCCCGCCATGGTGGGCATCTTTGAGTACGCCAACTACGCCAACACCAAAGAGCAGATCCAGATTTTCTGGAAGCAGACACTCATCCCCAAAATCAGGAACGTCGAAGAGACACTGACCCGGGCGTCCCGCCAGCTTTTCCTGGATGTGGACTCTGTGTTTCAGGCCGATCTGGCTAAGGTGGAGGCCCTCCGGTTTGACGAACAGGTCCGGTCCCAAACTGCCCGGACCTATGTGGACATGGGGATTCCATTGAACCAAGTGATCGACGCCCTGGACTTGCCCTTTGATCCGGTGGAGGTCGTTCCGGTTTCCGACCCGGAGGGAAACCCAAATTCCAGGGTGAACCGTACTCCGGTCGAAAAGAGCCAAAAGTCGTCCAAGGACGTGATCTGGAAAGCATTTGATCAAAGAACCCGGCGGTTGGAGGAGCGTCTCCAGGCCTCGACGCGGTCTTTCTTCCGCGGCCAACGTCGCCGCGTCCTGGACGCTCTGGAGAAAAAAGCCGACGCGCTCCTTGGAAACAAAGTCGGGAAGCGAGTCAAAGGACCTGGTGAAGACGCGGTACGCGTTATTTTTGATCTGGCCACCGAGCGGGCCCTCTTTGAAGCCGCAGCGGACCGCCATATTCGCGGGGCCTATTACTCTTTCGCACTTTCCGTAAGCCGCGGGGTCGACCCGGGATTTAACTTCAACCTTCAAAACCCAGCCTCTTTGGATTTCCTGAAAGAAAAAGTCTCCAAAATCTCTCGGGAAATTAACGAGGCGACCTTGGAATCTCTCTCCGAAGAAATCGTGGAGGCTGTAAACCAAGCCGTCATCACAGGGTTCGACCGCTCGGAGACCATCGCCCAGATAACAGACCGGATTGAGGAAGTCTATTCCTTTGCGGTGGACCACCGGGCGGAGCGGATCGCCCGAACTGAAATTATATCTGCTTCCAACGCCGGCGCCATTGACGGCATGCGGGCGACCGGAGTGGAGCGGAAAGAATGGTTGGACAGCCGGGATGAAAAGGTCCGGGAATCCCACCGCCAAATCAGCGGCCAGGTGGCGGCTATTGGCGAGCCCTTCGTTACCTCGAGCGGAGCGAAGCTGATGTTCCCTGGCGACCCGGAGGCCGACCCCGGCGAGACGGTCAACTGCCGATGCACCCTGATTCCAGTTTTGACGAATTCATGAGCCATGGAGGACCGATGAAAAGCAAGCTGAGCTACACCAAGAGCGTGGACCCGGAAAAGAAGGTGGTGAAAGCCCTGGTGTCCACCTTTGACTGGGACCGGACCAACGAACGTTTCGCCCCGGGCGCCTGGGACCTGGAAAATTTCAAGAAAAACCCGGTGGTCCTCTGGGGCCACGACAACACAAAGCCGCCCATCGGGAAGGCCGTCGCCATCGAGGAAACCGAGGCGGGGCTTGTGGCTGAGACCGTGTTCGACGACCAAAGCGAATACGCCATGAACGTTTTCTCGCTTTACGAGCGCGGGTTCTTGAATGCCTTCTCTGTCGGCTTTCTGCCCAAACCCGATAACGGGTTCATGATGGAGGAGCGGGATGGTGGCCGGAAGGGCGTGGTCTACACGGACATTGAGCTTCTGGAATACTCCGCCGTTTCAATCCCCGCCAACCCGGGTGCCATCGTGACCCGGGACCTGGCGGATTTGGTGATAAAGGCCCTTGGCCCCTCGGCAATTCTGACGTCCAAGGGAAAAACCGGGGAAACGGAGTTCCTTGTTGCCGGAGGTGATAAGCGACTGCCTGATGAAGTTAAACCTGAAACGCCGTCAACGCTCATGAAGGACATCCCGGCACCCGGCGATCCGTTTGAGTCCGGCCTAAAAGACCTCATCCGTCTGGCGAAGATTTCAAAGTCCAACCCCCTGGATCGGACCAAGATATCCCTCATCAAATCGTCCATCGACGTCCTACAGGAAATCATCGAGGAAACCAGGGAGGAGATCACAGTTGATGACATTGCCCGATTGGAAGAGGCGCTTTCCAAATACGGCGAGGTCGTGGTGGCCCTCTACCCGGACAACTCCGTCCTCATGGAGAAAACGCTCCGGGAGATCAACCGCGCTTTGAAGGCCGTGAGGTAACGCGTGGTTAAGACAATCGCCGTGACGCTGTCCCCAGCCGATGAAGGGGCCGAACATTTCAACTGCGAGGCCTCGATGACCACGGACGAAGTCATTGAGGTCGCGCACTACCATCTTCGAACGGCGGAGATCATCGAGAATCCTCTCGCCGAAACACAGGACACCGTGATTGGCTTTCTGCGCGGGAGGGCGCTGGCCGCCGGTGCGGTGACATTTGCCGACCTTAAAGCCGCTGCGGAAGCCGGGAGCTTTGAAATTCCATGAACTGGACCAACGCAGAGATCACGGTTTCTTTTGAGGACTGCCAGCCCGGGAAGAAGGAGGCGGTCCTCCGGGTTCAAATCAATCGGGACGGCAACGTGGAGGAAGCACGGTTTCCCATCGATGAGTGGGAGATGTTCGGCCTCCAGGCCGGCGCGGACGATGAGAGGACCGTAAAGCTCCTCCTGCGGAACCTGGTTCGGGAACAGAACATCTCCACGCTCTTTGATTTAAAGCAGGCGAGCGAGAACCGGGTGTTTAAACTCTGATGGCGCTTAAACTCCTTCCCAGCCTGTTCATTTACCCCAATCTGTCGGTCGGGGTGGACATGAACACCACCTTTCAAACATTTCTGGATAGCCCGAACGAATACGCCGGCATGGGGTTTGTGGTTCCCAAAACCGGGACCATCGCAAAGATCGGGTTTTTGACCGGCACGGTGTCGGGTTTTGTAGGCGACCTACGGGCGGGACTCTATCTGAACTCTCCGGGGGCAGGGCTTCCTTCCGCGACTCCGTACGGGGGAATGACGGAGGGCATTCTGGTCAATCCGCTCGCGTCCACGGCATACGAAATCACCCTGGCCACGCCAGCCAACGCCGTGCGCGGGGATAGGGTCGCCGCGAAAATCCGAATCGGGAACTTCACCTCGGGTGGACTTACTTTCCGGCGGCACGACTCCTCCCGGGAAGTCGTCAGCATGCCCTACTTCTTTTTTGACAACGGAACGGGCGGCACGCGGACCATCCACCCGCCGCTGTTTTGGATCGTCTATGGCGACGGAACCGTCGCCGCCCTGCCGGGGACCTACAGCCAGATCGGTCTATCCACGGTCACGATCGGGCCATCAACCAACCCCAACGAGGTCGGAAACAAGTTCCGCCTTCCTTTCCGGGCGCGGGTGTCCGGCCTTCGAATGATCTGGAACGCGGGTAATGCATTCGCGGGGACCGGCGGCGAGCGGTTTGCGATCTTGGACTCTGTCCTTTCAGTTCTCGCTTCAGGAATCCATTCACAAAACGACGCCGGTCAGGGGACAGGCTTGGTCGATCTCTGGTTTACAACCCCCGTCCTTTTGAATCCTGACACCGACTACTACGCCACCTATTTCCCCGGGGGAGCGACCGGGCGGGAGTGGTTCAAGTGGACTTTTTTCAACAACGCTGCCAAAGAAGCCTGCCTCAGTTCGGATTTTAAAGCTGTGGAACGGCAAATCCCTAACCCGTTCACCGTCCTTGAACCCGTGATGTACCCCATGGCGCTCATCATCGATGCAGTGGACGTGACCGGGCCGCTCCGAGCGTCGGCTTTTGCCGCAGGAGGGGTCCATGGCTAAGCGGCAGATCAAAATCGGCGGGGACTCGGTCATTGTCGAATTGTTTGTTCAGGACGCGGCCTCTGTCGCGGGGGCGGGCCTTGCAGGGCTCTTGTTCAACTCGCCAGGACTCGTCTGTTATTTCAAACGGAACAAAGACTCTGCGGCCACGGCGGTCACCCTGGCAGATATCCCGACGTTGGGGACGTTCGTTTCCGGCGGGTTTAAGGCGGTGAGCGCCGCCAACATGCCGGGGGTCTACGAGTTTCACATACCGGACGCCGCATTTTCCCTCGGTTCAGAGACCGTTTCAATCATGCTCCACGGCGCCGCCAATATGGTCCCGGTCACCCTGGAGATCGAACTGGTGGCCGAATCCCCGCAGATAGGGGTCCTCCTGGCGCCGGTCATTCACACCAACGCGATTATCCCTCTGGTGACCCAGGTGGCTACCGTGGAATTGCTCCAGCAGCTCCATCAGGACGCTCGGGAGCAGATGATGGATACGATGGAACAGAGGTTCAAGATTTACGCCGAGGTGTTGAACCCTGCCGTTATCCCCGGCCCTTCCCAGCTTCAGTTTGCAGGGACTCCGGCTACTGATGACCTCAAAGGGACGAAGGTTGTCATTCGGAACATTCTTCAGCAGGTTTCCCAGGTCCGAACGGTCGTTGCCTACGATTCTGGGACTAGGACGATTACCGTTGACCGCCCCTGGAGCCCAACCCCAACCGACGGAGATCTCCTTTTCATCTACTTCTTCGGGTTTGACCTCGATTACCCGACCCAGGCCCTGAACGTCTGGAAGGTCCAGGATGCAACGGTCAACGACGCCGGCTCCATGGGCGTCAGGGTGAAAGACAATATCGACGCTCCCATCTCAACCCGGGCTGACGCCGCGGAGTACACCCCGGCCCGGGCGGCGGGACTGGATACCCTGGACTCCCAGGTGAGTAATGTCGCCGCAGACGCGGCCGTCAATGTTTGGAACACCGACCCAAGCCTTTTCGATAAGTCGTCAGCGACGATGGCCGCCTACATTCTGAAATCTATTCCACCACGTCTCGTCAAAGCGGTCGCCTTCCCAAATTTCACCTTTCTTATGACGGCCTCGGATGGCCGGACACCCAAAACAGGATTGACGACATTTGATTTTGTGGAAATCTCCAAGGACGGAGCGGCTCTGGCTTCAATTGATGATCCGACGATTTTAGAGATTGGCCGCGGGCTTTACCGCCTCAACCTAAGCGTGAATGACACCGAGGCCGATGAATTTACTCTGGTGATTGGGGCGAGCGGCGCTATGACACGCTACATCACCGTCGTGACGAACCCCTAGACGGTGCGTACAAAGTGATTATCGATTGGTTGGGTTTGGTGCCGGAGTATTTTGGCGGAGGGTTCAACACTCCCTGGGGTGTGAGCTCTTCGGAAACGGGAGCTGGGATCGAGACGCATTACATGAGGACCCACATCCGGCGAACCGTGCGGTGGCGGTTTTACCTCTGATCGCTATGGGACGACTTGAAATCCATGAGGGCGACGTCGGCACCACGTTCCTGGCCGATGTGGAGGACGAAGGACAGTCCGTTGATATCTCCCAGGCGGAGGTTTACTTCGTTTTTCAGAAACCAGATGGCACATCGGTCACCCAGGTCGGGGAGTTCGTCACGGATGGCGTGGACGGGCAGGTTCGTTACGTGACCCAGGCCGGCGATCTGGACCAATCGGGAGAATGGAAACTGCAGTTGCGCACGGACTTTGCGGACCTGACCAGTTTTTCAAGCGATTGGAAGCATTTTACGGTCCACCCCAATTTGCCGGGAATTTGAAGAGGAATGGGTGGTGGATGAAAAGAGGCGCGCACCTCAGACTAACCCCCAGTGGGAAAAGCAGGAGCCTCGGGTGCGTCTGGACGGGGGCTCGGGACTGGACGTTCCATTCGAGAGCAAATGCGGCGGCACTGTTCCCATCGCGGGCGCTCCGGTGAGCAACGTCCAAGGAGCGCCGTCGACATCAAGATTCTGGCCAGCAAGACATCGACATCAAAATGCGATGAAAAGGCCTCTGGTAACGCTTAGGCCTTGGCCAGCACAAAGGACGACACAATGGAACCGAATGTGAAGGAAAAGTTGGACGACGTCATAAAGAGGGTCAACGACATGGCCGAACTGAATAAAAAAGCCATGGATAGGTCCGAAGGCGAGCGAGCCCAGGTCAAAGAAACCATCCAGCAGATGGTGAAAGAAGCCCTGGCCGCCCATCCGGGGTTCACGCCCGAACGTAAAATCCAGTTCGCGGACAATCAGCCAACCACGGCGGAGCGAATCTTGGATTCCATGCCCAAGGAACTCCAGAGCAAGGTGGACGACTTGTTTATCGTTTCAAAAGTCCTCCAGCGGCCGGTCCATTCCTTAAAAGGCTGGTCCCGGTTCCTGAACGATGCAGGCGAGTTCAAGAAAGCCTTGGACACGGCGACCTCCCAGCAAGGCCAGGAGTGGGTCCCCACGGGGTTCACGAGCCAACTCTACGAAATGGTCCGGGCGAGCGGTCGTGTGGCACTGCTTTTCCCGACCATTCAGATGCCAACCAACCCGTACAAAATCCCCGTGGAGATCGGGCGGATTAACTCGTTCCGGCACGACGAACAGACGGGTGATACCGGTCAAACGTTGATCCCCGCAGGGGACGGCAACGTAACCGGGAACGTGACCCTCACCGCGGTCGGCCACGGCACCCGGGTGTTGGTGTCCAAGGACCTGGAAGAGGATTCCGCCGTGAGCTTCCTCCCATGGATTCGAAACGCCATTGTTCGTGCCCTGGCTGAAGGCCGCGAGGACGCGATTCTAAATGGCGACACCGCCGTCTCCCACGAAGACGCCGACGTCACCTCCGCGAGCGACCGGCGAAAGCTGTGGCTGGGCCTTCGCGCCATCGCCAGCGACCAGTCCTACAAAACGGACATCAGCACCTTCAACCTTACCGCTCTTCGAGGTCTACGAAAGAGCCTGGGGGTTTACGGCGTGAATCCGAGCGACCTGGCGTTGATTGTGGGTCCCTCCGGCTACGCTCAACTCCTGGACATTGACGAGGTCAAAACTCTTACCGACTTCGGTCCCAGCGCGACCATCCTGACCGGCCAACTGGCCGCGTTGGACGGCATCCCGGTCATCGTGAGCGAGTTCGTCCGTGAAAACCTGAACGCCACGGGCGTCTACGACGGCACCACGACCACCAAGACCGTGATGTATCTGGTCCACCGGAACGCCTATGTGGTGGGTGAGCGTCGCCAGCCGAGCGTTCAGCTTCTGCGTGAGCTCTTCGCGCAGAGCGACCAGGACGCGCTCGTGGTTCGTGAACGGGCAACCTTCGCGCCCATCTACCCGGTGGCCGCGAACAAGACCGTCCGGCTGGGCTTCAACCTGACGGTCTAAAAGTAGTCCGTGCGTGGGGCGGGGGTTGGGATTCTCCAAACCCCGCCCCGTGGGGGGCCAGGGGCCATCCGGCCCCTTTTCGACGGGGTGACTTAAATAGAAGTCTTCAGTGCATTTTGTATGAACGAGGTCTTGTATGAAATTGCTGTTTTTGGGCATTCCAGGAATGTTGATTTACGAGGGGTTCGATAACAACCGACGCCCCATTTCATGCCGTAAGGGCGACTGGGTGGAAGTTTCACAGGAAAAAGCAGACCGACTGCTTCAGGATTTCCCAGAAGCCTGGCGACAGGAGGATGCGGCCCCGACGTTGACGCCGGCACCGGTAGAGGAGCAGTCCGTGGCGGAAGTCACACCTGTAACTGAGCAGGTCAGAACGCCCGCGCCGTTGGAGAAAAAGCAGGGCCCAAGGAAAAAGCATGGCCGTTGACGCAACGATTTCCTTGGTTTCTCTGGACGCCGTTAAGGAATACCTGAAAATCACCGCGGATACGGAGGACGCCGTGTTGGAGCGGATGATTGACCAGGTCTCCTCCTGGGCTAACGACGTCACGGGCCGGCATTTAAAGGAACGGACGATTACGGAATATTACGACGGCGACAGGTCGGCGGAGTTGATCCTGGGGTCCTACCCGGTCCAACAGATCATTTCCCTGCATGACGACCCGAACCGGGTGTTTGACGGGGCAAGCCAGATCGATGTTCCCCGGGACGTCGTCCTTAACTCTGCATCGGGAGTGATTCGGTTGTGGAACCAGCGGTCGGCGTTTACCAAAGGCGTGGCCAACATCCGCATCGTCTACCGGGCTGGATACCCGGAGGTGGCGGTGCCGCATGACATCCGTCTCGCGGTGCTAAAAACCATCGCCCACCAGTATCGCCACGGGTATGCGGACGGCAAAGTAAATATCGTGACCGACACCATTGGAGACCGGACTCTGACGTTCAGCCAGGAACCTCTGCCAGTAGACGCTCGGGAGATACTTAAGACCTACAGACGCGCGTCGTCGCCCATGGATTGGTTTATCTGATGGCGGTCACTGTTCTCATCCGAGGTCTGGAAAAACTGGCGCGTGCGGCCGAAGAGGCGGATCGGGCCAGGCGGCTCCTCCATGAAGCCGTTAAGAAAGAGTCCCAGGACTTCATGAACCGGATTGTGAGGACCTCCAAGACTGACTATCTCTCTGGCGGAGGCGACGGCCGGCTGAAAGTGCGAACAGGGCGATTGCGCTCGTCCATCACGGGAACAGTGGCGGAGGAAGGCTCGGACTTGGTCATCCAAGTTGGAACGGACGTCCCCTACGCCCCGATCCATGAGTTCGGCGGCCAGACTGGCCGGGGCGGCCGCGTTCACATTCGGGCCCGACCGTTTTTAGGCCGCTCTTTTGCGGACGAGAAAGAAGGATTCATCACCCGGATCGAGGGTCTGCTTCAGCGCGTTTCGGAGGGCATCAATGCCGCCGGTCAGTAAACGTCAGGAGATTTTGGAATACCTTCGCACGATCTGTCTGCCGAAGATCAAACGGTCGGCGGCCTACAACTTTGACGTAAAGCTCGTGGAGCGCGGTCTTCGGCACATCGAGAGCCTGGATGAAACCAAGTTCCCGGCGCTTTTTATTTCCGAAACCGATGAGGTCCGGGAAAACCTGACGAAGAACCAGTTCAAGGCCACGCTCACGGCTTACATCCTCGGCTACGTCAAAAATCGAACAGGAATCAACCAAGTTCAATTGGAACTGGACCAACTGATTGACGACGTCGCCCGCGCCTTGGAGGAAGACCGACTCCAGGGCAACCGGGTCAAGTGGACCGAGGTGAAACGCGTTCGAACCGACCGAGGCGACCTGGACCCCCACGCGGCCATGGTCGTCCAGGTGGAGTTCACCTACACCGACGAGGGATTTCATCCCTAGGGGTTTCACCCATAAGGAGACAACGATGTTGAAAGATTACAAGACCAAAGACGAACCAAAACAGTATCCCCAAAAACTCCGGTGTGAACGCGACTGCGTTCTTCCGGGTCTTGGCGAATGGAAGGTTGGGGAACTGATCGTGGACGCGGCACTCATTAAAAAGCTTTTCAAACACCCATTTTTCACAGTGACGGAGGAATAACATGCCATTGGCTTCGGTTGAGCAGAGGCAGTTCGGTCTTAAAAAGGAAACAGTGCGCGGCACGCCCGAGGCGTCCCCGGCCAAGTGGTATCCGGTCTTGAGCGACTCGGAGTTCAAATACGAACTCCAACATCTGGAGGACATGGCGCTCCGCGGCGTGCCGGAGATGTTCGTCCCCGTTCCCGGTGTTAAAGCCGGGACAGCCAAAATCAAAATGCCCCTGGATGCCCAGACGATCGGGGAGTTTCTCGTTTCGCTCTTGGGGTCGGTGACGAGCATCCAACAGGGCGCCACCCCCGCCTACAAACACACCTTCACCCGGCTCAACAATCTCCAAAAGCCTGTCTACACCTTTTTCTTTGACCGAGGCCTGAGCGTCAAAGCCTACGCCCTTTCCGGGGTCAAAAAGCTCACGCTCCAGGGGCCGGTGGATAACCTGATCATGGCCGAGGTGGACGCGCTTTTCAAAAGCGAAGGTCCCGGGTCCATCGGAACCCCCGCGTTCCCGACCCAGAAATACCTCTCGTTTCAGCACACGACCTTTAAAATTGACGGCGTTCAAAATCTCAACGTCAAAACTTGGAACCTTTCCATCGACAACAATGCCCTGGCTTACAGAACCATCAACACCACTCAGGACATCGTGGACGTTCTGACGCCCGGTCGATTGAAAATCAGCGGCGGGTTCACGATCTTCTTCCAAGACGAAGTTCAGCGAAACAAGTTTTTGAACAACACGTCGCTTTCCCTTCAAATGCTGGTGGAAGGGGAAACGATCAGCGCCCCCCACAAATACACGGTGGACGTGTCGCTCCCGGAGGTCCGATACACCGCGTTCCCTTACGGGGAAGACTCCGGCTTACTGGCCGCCCAGGCAGAGTTCGAAGCGTTTTTCAATACGGGCCAAAATAAAGCCATCCAGGTTGATGTGACCAACACGGACACGGGGTATTGAGTGACCCCCCATGCCATCCTAAAGCTGAATCCCTCCGACGCCATGGCCCTCCGGCAAAGGGCGCTCGCCGGCGACCTGTCCGTTATGAAGGACTACGTCCTCTACGGAATCTGGAGAAAAATTCAGTCGGACAGGTATATCCCAAGGGAAAAAAGGTCGAAGGCCTTCAGAACGTTCCTAAAACTATTTGACGTCCAGGTGAGTGTTCATGGCTGAACCCCTAAACCTCACGATCAAGGTCAACACGGAGACGGGCCAGCTTGAGGTGTTGGGAGCCAAGTTCCGCGAAGTGGGCGACCAGTCCAAGTCGCTGACCTCGGCTTTCGCCGGGCTTACGGGAGAAGCCAAAAACCTCCTGGGAGCGTTCCTCCCTTTCGCCTCGGCGGCAGGGGTCGTCACCTTTTTCGCGGGGGCCGTGAAAGCTGCGGAGGAGGAGAACGAAGCCCTCCGCCGGCTCCAGTTTGGCCTTGAGGCCTCCGGGGTCTCCTGGTCCAAAAATGAGGCGGCGATCAATCAGTGGGCATCGACACTCCAGGCCACCACGCGGTTCAGCGACACCCAGGCTTTTGAAGCCCTGGATAAATTGGTCCGGGTTACGGGCGACCTAACCCAGTCCCAAAGGGCAGTTCAATTGGCCATGGGGCTCTCCACGGCTTCGGGAAAAGACCTGGCCACCACAACCCAGATGGTGACGGACCTGGTGAATGGAAACGAAAGGGCCGTTTTGGGCCTTCGCCGGGAATTTGGGAGCTTTATCGGCGACGCCTCCAACACCCAGGACGTTCTGGACATCCTGAATCAACAGTTCGGCGACGCGGCGGTCAAAGAGGACAGTTTCACCAAATCCTCCAGCCAGCTTAAGGCCGCTTTCGGCGATTTGCAGGAAACCGTGGGCCGAGCGCTCATCCCCGGGCTTCAGATATTCGTCGACATTTTGAAGGAAGGCATTGAATGGACTCAAAAGATCGGCGCGGCCTTGGCGGGGTTCGCCGCCATCGCCCTGGAAACCGCCCAGGGGATCGCTCGGGGAATGAAAGAGGCGTTCAAACTGAACTTTTCCGCCGTTCGGGACATCGCCAAGGAGACATTTGAACGGATTCAGGAAACCGTCCTCGAAAGTGCCGAACAGATCGAAGCGGTGGAGCAGATCAAAACCGAGTCCACCCTCCAGCATTCCGAGGTTCGCATTATCGCCCGGGAACGGGAAGTTGAGGAGGACAAGAAAAAGGCCGAAGAGACGGTCCGAATCAAAGAGGAAACGGTCGACCGGTTCGCGGAGCTCGAGGACGAATTGGACCGGCGGATCGCCCAGATCGGCGACCAGACCTACCAAAAGAAAAAGGCCCTCTTGGACGCTGAAGTTCGCGCCCAGGTGGACAGAATTAACAAGGAAGTCAAAAACGAAACAGAGAAAGAAAAACTCCTGAACAAACTGTTGGTCCTGCGCCAGAAGTCCGTGCAAGCCCTGGCGTTGGATGAGGCGAAACAAAAACGCATGGTGGCCTTGGACACCATCGACACAGCCCTTCAGGCCCTCACGATCATCAACAACATGGAGGAAGGCCACTCCAAAGCCCAGGCCACACGGGCCAAGGCCATATTGGTGTTGGAGAAAGCGATCGCCATCGCCCGGGCCATTGCGGCGGCCCAGAGTGCGGGCCCCGGCGCCGCCATCCTGGCGGCCGCGCAGGTGGCCTTGATTACCGCCCAGTTCGCCCAGCAATTCAAAGCGATCGATGACGCCCGGCGTGTGTCGGACTCTTCCCGTCAGGAGTTTAAAGTCACGACCGACCTCGGGGGAGGTCGGGAACTGTCCAAGATCAGTTTGGAAGGCCCAGACGGGACTGCTGGGATCGGCCTGGGATCTGGAGCGGCCGCCGCTCCCTCTGACCGAACACCCATGACTGTGGGCGGCGTGTCCGGCGGGTCCGGGACTATGACGATCAACGTCGGCGGGGTGGTGGTCAATTTCTCCACAGAGCATGTCGATCTTCAGGAAGTCGACAGCATTATGAGGCGCTTGGCGGATTCCGTGCGTCGCGGGACAACCGAAGGGGTCCAGCTGGCTCTGGCGGTTCAGCGGACCGCCGACCGAAACCTTCAACTGGCGATTTAAACCATGTCGACCCCCAAAATATACAGCAAGAACTATTTGATGCCGGAATCCATTCTCTCCGTCGCGTCCAACAACAGCGCAAAAGCCTACCTTTTGGACCGGGACAGAAACTCCAAATGGATTTCCCAGGGTCAGGGAACGGACGGGAACGTCGCCGCCATCGACATCGATTTTTACGAAGGGTCGACCCCGGTGCCGCGGACGATCGATACCTTTTTCATGCTCAACACCAACGTGAAAGACCTGAGCTTCTTTTATTGGAACGGCACGACCCTGGTGAACTATTTCGCCGTGTTGGGGCAAACGGAAGCCAACCTGGTCAGGAGCTTTGCCCCCGTCACAACCACGCGCGTCCATTTTGAATTGGTCAGGACCCAGACACCTAACCAGGAAAAATTCATAGGCGAGCTGGCCATTGGCGCATTAAAACTGGACCTGGGCGCTGGGCCCGACCAATACGACGTCAAGTTCAGGGAAAAAGCTAAAGAGCTGATCCTGGGCGATGGCGCCATGCACCAGATGATCATCCGCCATTCCCCCAACCGGACACAGAAATACGAGGCCAGGGTGGGATTCAAATATATCACCCAGGCTCTTCACGACCAACTGCTCGCCTTAAAAGAAGAAGGTCTCCCCTTCCTGTGGCACCCGGAACCCGTGGACCGGCCCCAGGACCTCTTTTACGTTCATTGGACGAGCCCTTGGAAAGCCAAATACGTGAGCTCCTACAAAGGCGCCGGGTTTGATGTGGATCTGGAGCTTAAGGAAGTTTGATGAAGACCGTTTCCCAAAAGTTTAAGGAGGCCCTGGCCGCTCCCTCAACCGAAATCGTCCGCGAGGTCTATTTCAAAAGGCGGTATTGGGTGGAGTCCACGAAGGTCTACACGTGGGAAGTCGGTTGGACCCGGGTGCCGGAAAACGAAGTCGTGAACCTGGCCGCCATTACGGGGAAGCTGGACACCGACAAACTGAACGAATTCAGGGTATCGAACCTCAATCTGGTTTTGAAGGACGACGACCACCGTTGGAAGTCCGACAACCGCTCAGGCCGGTTCGCCCAGGATGCCAGCTCGCCCGTTCATGGGTATGAGCCCTTTTGGACCAAGTTTCAGATTCGGTTGGGGTTTCGTCTGTCCGATGGAACGGTCGAATCCGTCACGGTGTTCACCGGCCTCGCCGTAGAGTTAACCTCGGACACCCTGAACGACCAAATCCAGATTACCATCCACGGCTTGGAAACCCTGCTTCAGAACGCGGACGCTGAAAACGTGTCGAACAAGGTGGTGGAGGAGAGTTTGGGCGTGGGAAACGGCGCCACCACCGCTTTTACGACTCTCAACCCCGGCGTCGGGATCATCGACGAAGTTTCCCTGAACGGCATCACGCAGTCTCCCGGGAAAGACTACGACGTGTCGAATCTGAATGCTCCAACCTCCGGGGCAACGATCACCTTTGGTATTCCACCGGCCAACGGTGTGGTCGTCCGGGCGTCCTACCGAATCTGGAAACAAAATCAGTTCGTTGAAAACCTGGTCAAAGACCTGTTGACGGAGGCCGGGATACCGCCGGCCTCGCAGAATGTCGACACGGTCATTTTTCCAAACATTCCTACATTGAACTTCACCATCGACACCCAGGGTCAATGGGCAGCTGGAATAAAGTCCGGGGTGACTACGGATCAAGTGCCCGGAGACCTGATCCCGGATTTCTTAAACCTCGTGGACGATTTTAACGGACCCGTATTAACCGGCTGGAGCATCACGGACCCCGGCGGTGCAACGCTTGTGGGAGGCCGCGTCCGGCTGGCGCCGACTGTGCCCTTTGGCGGGCCTTTCACTTATAACGCCATGTCGTGGACAAGCCCCACCGCTGGGGTCGTCGGCGTTTGGGAGACAAAGTTCAAATTGAACGCCGCCATCCCGCTCCAAAACAACAACCGGTTCGACTTTCAGTTCACTACCGACCACACCATCCGGGTGTTTGACCGGGGCGGGAATTTCGGCGACATCAACATTACCCAAGGCAACATCGTGATCGCTACAGCTTTTAACTTCAACTACGGCCAAACGGAGCACGTCCTTCGCTTGGAACGATACGCCAGCGGCTTGGTCAAGGTGTTCTACGACGGTGTTTTTGCGGTAAGCGCCGTGACGTCGCCCCCGGCCATCGCGGTTTCCGTATTCGGGTATGTGGTGATCGCGGAAAGCACCGCGTGGACGGTGGATTTTGACGACGTGAAAGTTCCCAGGAATCCCCTGAACGCCTCCTACGAAAGCCAGGTCTTCGACACCGTGAGCGTCATCCAGTGGGGCCAGGCGTCCATCAGCCAGGACGTAAACGGCGGCCAGGTCAATTTTTCGACCGCGGTCAGCAACGACGGGTTGTCCTTTGATCCCTACGTCCCGCTGGGGCCCAACAACCAGATTGTCTCTGCTCTCAAGCGGTTCATCAAAATCAAAGCGGAGTTCCCGTTCCTGGCCACTCTGGAAAACGGGTTTCCCCAGGTCCACAGCATTGTGATCCCGTTTAAAGCCAACGCCACGCTCGTGACCCTGGCCAATTTCACGGACAAAACGGTCTTTGACGCCATCAAGGCCCTGGGCCAAATGTCCAACTACGAATGGGGGTTCAAAGAAGACGAGACCTTTTTCTTCCGCTCCCGGACCGTGGACACGGGAATCGACGAGGTTCTCTCCTACGACAAGAACATCCTGGACATCACGCAGTTTCAAAACGGCTACGACCGCATTTTTAGTGAGATCAAAGCGGAGTATGGTGCGTTTTCAACCACGGTCAAAGACGATGGACAAAATCCTCTGACCCCCGGCTCCCGGTTCGCCAAGCGCCGGCTGTCCATTTCCGGCGGCGACATCCTGATCAAAGAGGACGTGGATATCGCCACCGGGACTGCCATCGCCTTTTTCAACTACTACGGCAAACAAAGGCGTCGGTTTAAGGTCAAGACGAAGGTCTTGCCTTGGCTGGACGTGAGCGACACCGTCCGCGTGGATTTCTTTGACAACGAATCACCCAAAAAGTGGCGCCACGGCGACACCGACGTTTATTTGGGCCAGACCGATATCCATCATTGGGGTGGTTCCGACCAGATGGCCAATGAACTGGTCTGCAAAGTCCTGGGATTCCGCCACGAATACGAAAACAAGGTCTCGGAGTTCGAACTTGAAGAGGTGGTGTCGTGACGGTGCCTTTTCGCCTCTTAAACGGCCCCGGGAACTGGCCCGATGCCGACAAATACATGGACAACTGGGACTTTTTGGAGGCCCTGGCCCGCCAAAACCGCATCGGCAACGGCGGGTTCGAGTCCTGGAGCGTGGGGACGTCTTTTTCGAACCCCGCCAACGGGACCGGCCTGGCGGACGGATGGGTTTTGGAGAAGAGCGGGACCTCTCTCCCCACCGCGGACATTTCCCGGGACGGGGCGGTCTTTCAGTCCGGGCAATACAGCAAGAGGGTCAACATTACATCGTCTGGCTCGTCCAACTCTTTCCTGAAAATCAAGCAGGACATCGTGATTCCGGCCAGGTATGCGGGGCTCACGGTATTTGTGGGCGCCAAAGTCCGTGCCTCCAACGCCAACAAGGTGAGGGTCTCCGTGACGGACGGGGTGACCACGGCCTTCAGCGGATTTCATTCCGGTGACGGTCTCTTTGGGAAACTCTCGGTCAGCTTCACTATGGGTGGAGCGCCCACGGCACTCTCCGTCCGCCTTGAGATAAGCCCGTCCGATTTCATCGGCGTCGTGAACGTCGATTCGATTTTCCTCTACATCATCCCGCCTCAGATGCGTCAGGCCGCCCGGGACACCTTGGATTTCTTTCCGCCTGACGATCCTCAGTTTATTCCGTCACTGACGGCGGGGGTTGTCTCCGGGTCGATGGTGATTGGGGCGAGCGTCCAAATCGGGTCTGTGATAACGGACCCTTTCCTGATGGCTCCAAGTCATAACCTGAGAATCGTCCGGGACGTCACGAACCCGAATTTTCAAGTCCGTATCACGGCGGACCGGATCGGGCCCGACATCAACGTCAACGGTGTGGCCGACATCACGGTCTCCGGGCTGAATGGCCGAGATGCGGGGGCCGAGGCGGCGTCGACCTGGTACGCGATCTATCGAATCTGGAAGGCCGACTATACGGGCGGCGGGTTCCTCCTGTCGACCAATTTTACGACCCCAACCCTGCCGGCGACCTACACACGCAGAAAGCGGATCGGGTTCGTGTTCAACGATGCCGGCTCCAACCTCAGGGATTTTGAGATTCTCTTCGATCAATTTCTCTGGCGAGACAACGTCTCCGTTGTGGCGGACCGGGCCATAAACGGAACGACGCCGGCCAACGTCTGGACTACGGCGACTCTGCCTTTGACCACCACCCCGACGCTTCGGACCCGCGGGCGGCTCAGTTTTATCCTGGGCCTGGCCAACGGCGGAGGAACGCTGAACTTCCGACCCTTCGGGGCTGCTTATGCCGGCGGGTTTGATTTTGGGGTCGGCACCGCGGGGACCTTTGAGGTCAACGGCGCCGGCAGTTCCGGCCAGGCTGAGATTCTTTTAGACGATCTCCGCCGGTTTCAATACCACGTGACCACCGCAACCATGGTTGTTCGGGCGGTGTGCCTGGGATTTAAAGTGCCGGAATTCTGGCAATAGGAGCGACCGATGGCAAAGGGCAGTTCGGATAAGGATTTGATGCAGGCCTGGCAAAAGGACCTCGAACACCAGATCGACGAGGTGAAACGCCAAATGATCGCGGCTTGGTCCAAGATCGATGAAAACAAGCGGGAACACTCCGTCATCGACCGCGAGCTGGAGAAGATCAAAACCATGATGACGGAAAAGATCGGGGCCATCCAGACCAAAGAAGAGGGTCGGTTCACGGCCCTGGAAACCGGGATGAAAAACTTCGCCACATTGATCTCTGTCCTGACGGGGCTCCTGGGCCCCCTCGTCATCCAATACCTGCGGGGAAAATAGCCATGACTGACCTTCCGACCCAAGATTTATGGCAGTTGGCCTCCGACTGGATTCTCCAGACCGAAGGCGGCTACGTGAACGACCCTGCGGACCCCGGCGGTGAGACCAAATACGGGATTTCCAAGAAGGCCTACCCCACCGTCGATATCAAAAACCTGACGCTGGACAAAGCCAAGGAAATCTATCGAAGGGACTACTGGACCGCCTGTCGATGCGACGATCTGCCCCAGCGGGTGGCTCTGGCGGTCTTTGACGGCGCTGTGAACATGGGAGTGAAGACCTCCGTTAAAATTCTTCAACTCTGCGTGGGTGTGGAAACCGATGGAGTCCTCGGGCCTGTCACTCTTAAGGCGGTAGACAGCCACCCCGAGCATCGAATCCTGCGCAACATCCTGGCCCAAAGGGCGGTCAACTACATGAAGCTGATTCTGAACAACCCGACCCTTTGGAAATTCGCCCTGGGATGGATGCGGCGGATGTTCAGCCTGGCCGAGGTCCTCTACCTGGCCTGGCCGAAACGTTGATGCGGGTTCTCGATCGACTGAAAGAGGGCGGATGGAAATTCTTCCTCCGGTTCCTCACGATCAAGATCGTTCTGCCGACTTTTTCAAAACCAAACAAGGAGGAATCACATGGGACTAAAGGACAAAATCAGCGGGCTGTTCACAGGATGGATTCTGAGCAGAGGGGTCAAGAAGGGCGTTAAAGCGGCGGTGGCGGCCCTGATCGGCCTTCTGACTTCGGTCAAAGTGGCGACGGTTCTCCAGGGCCTGGGGGTCACGGTTGACATGGCGAAACTGGAAGCTGGGGCCACCATCATGGTCACCGGTGCCATCGCGACCGCGCTCAACTGGGCAAAGGTGCGTTTGAAATTGGAGTGGTTGTAATCCTTACTGGGGCTCGAGGGGATCTGGTTCCAAGAAGGATTCAATCGCTTTTGCATCGTCAGTCCGATTAAAATGGGTAAAAAACATTTTACCCAACAAAATTAGTGAAGCATTGGAGAAACGCACAGCCTCAGCTATTTCCGATTCGGAATAATTTGGTTGTACGTTGTGCCCGGAGAACCGGCGTCCCAACGCCAAAAGACCGGAGTGGACAAAATCATTTAACGGGCCCCAGGCGCTCTTTTTCCAAGTGCTAAAAAAAACGTCCGCTTTGAAAACAGTATCGAGACAGGCAGAGATCTGCTTAGGTCGTGGGAACCTGAAGTTTTCATCTTTGTGAATCCGATCAATTTGAATTTGAGAAGCGCAACCGGTCACCCAATGCGCGCGGAAGACGATTTCAACCAAGGGGCGTAACAAGGCGAACGCCGACCCAAAGTTTTTCTGAATGATTAGGAGGAAAATCGAGTGATGGTGTTCCATCGCCAAATCGAAATATGCAAGCAAAATGATGTTTTTCTGTTCGTTGATAAACGAGGCCCTGCCCCCATAAACCGTTGAGGAAATGAACTCTTGAAGGTTTTTGCCTTTTTCGAGGGACTGTTCAATCGTTGGCATTGCGATTAATTGTCGCAGATTCGTTGGGCAGTTAACAAACTACAACTGGGCGGACAGTCCGCGTGGCGAAATCTAAAATCACGGCGCAAATAATTTTGTACACTGCGTAAACTGTGAAAGCTAAAACCAGGTTCTTCAAGTTCCTCTGCGTGGTCTTGTTGGGATTGGTGGTTTATGACGGCTTGGCGGACCTGGCGGGATACCAGGATTCTCAGGTTGCCCAGTCGAGCAATTGCCATGAATCTTGCGGGCCTCACATTGTTCCCAGAGGGCCATCCCACACGGTTGTTGTTGCGCCGCCCAAGATTATTGTTCCTGACAGTTTTGTCACTCCCCCGCTTCTCCTGCAACACTCTATTTTCCACCCCCCTCGCCTCTCCGCTTAACGCACCGCTTCAGTTTCATAGACGCGCTTTGAGCGTCGGCCATCAGTTTAATCGGTGCGCCCAGGCCGGTTCTATTTTCTCACGAAGGAGCATTCATGTCGTCATTCAATTATTATTCCAGGTTTTTGCTTTTGTCCTTTTGGCTTCTGTCGGCCATTGGCCACGTTCAGGCGCAAGAAAAAAGTCCCATGGGGGGCAAACGCACGCTCGGCGATCTCGTCGGTGTGGCCCTCAAAAATTCACAACTCCTCGGATCGCAAGATGCCCGCATCCAGCAAACGCGTTTTTCCGCCTCACAGGCGCGCGCCTGGCCGGGACTTTCATTGGATTTGTCCGCCGGCAGAAAAAAAGTGGATTCTGTCAGGGGGCCAACGCGTGGATTTTCATTGGCTCAACCCCTTCCCCTTCTGGGCAAGCTTGGCCTTCAAGGTGACCTTCTCGATTTGGAATCGGAATCCTGGAAAATCCGTCGTGAGGCAATGCAGACTCAAATCACCCTCGATGTTGTTCAGCTTGCCTACGACTACACCACCAACCAGCGGAAGGCTGCGTTTGCGGGAAAGCGCCAAATGCGTTTTGAGTTGATTCAAGACTATTTATCGGGCCGGGTGTTCCCGACCCCCCAGCGAAAGGCGGAGAGCCGCATCGTGCGTAACCATCTCAACAACCTCTCTTCCGACGCCATTCAGAGTAAAGCTCACTTCGAAGGTTCCTATGAGAGCCTCAAGATTTACGTCCCTCTGGAATCAGGGGAATATCCCGACATCGACGTCCCCTGGTTTTCGGGAGAGAAAGGATTGGACAAAAACAACGCACTGCCACAGCTTTTGAAGAATAATCCCGACTTACGAGTTCAAAAACTTGCCGTTAAAAGTGCTGAACTTGAAAAGGCATTGGCGTCTAAGATCAAATTGCCGGACCCCTCCATTGGCGCTTCTTACGATGAGACCCGTGCCGGCGAAACCGAGAAAGAATACGGTCTTGGTTTAAGCCTGGCGCTTCCCTCCTGGAACCTGTATCGAGCTGGAATCAGGAGCGCGGAACAAAAGAGGGTCGCTGAAGAAAAGCAGCTGGGTTTTGAGGAGCAAAAACAAAAAGCGGAAATGCTCAGGCTCTTAGTCGAGATCGAGGCGGCTCGTCAGACCATCCAACAGTATCCCAAAAGTCTGATCGCCGAGTTGGAGACGCAGCTGGGAGAGGCGGAAAATGGTTTCCGCAAGGGCCAAGTGGATCTTTTAACTTTTTTGGAACTCGATGGTTCCACCGCGGAAACCTATGTTCGTGTGCTGGACGCCCAGCGTGACTTCGCGGCTGCGATGGCCCACTACATGTCGCTCATCGGCGAACCGGAGCCGCTGAAACAACTCGAATCGTTTTAAGGAGAATATCATGACACGCCTTTTGGAATGGATTTTTAAGAACCGACTGACCGTTGTGATGTTTTTTGCCCTGGGCGCTGGTGTGGGCATCTACGCCGTCGCCAAGACCCCGGTTGATGCCGTTCCCGACATCACCCCCGTGCAGGTGGTGGTCAACACAAAGACCGGCGCTCTGGACCCGGAGCAGATCGAAAAGACCGTTTCCTTCCCCATAGAAACAGACATGAGCGGCATCGCGGAGGTCAAGGATGTCCGCTCTCTGTCCAAATACGGCCTTTCCCAGGTGGTCGTGATTTTTGAGGATGGGACCGATATTTACTGGGCGCGCCAACAAGTGGCCGAGCGGCTTCAAGGCGCCGCGGGGGAACTGCCAAAAGGTCTTTCCCCTGAGTTGGCCCCCATCAGCACGGGGTTGGGTGAAGTGGTGATGTACGCCGTTGTGGCAAAACCCGGGACCCCCTTGGCGGCCAAACCGGAAACGGAAAGATTGCTTAACCTCCGCACCATTCAGGATTTTGTCATTGCCCCATATCTTAAGCGATCCGTCAAAAATGTCGCCGAAGTGGACTCCACCGGCGGCTACAAGAAGGAAATCCACATCGAACTTCACCCTGAAAAACTGGAGCGGTATGGAGTTACCATCGAGCAACTCACGGAACGGCTGGAAGGGGTTGGAGAAAACTCGGGCGGCGGCTATATTCAACCCAAGGGCCGACAAGTGATTGTTCGAACCTCCGGGCGTCTGCAAAGTTTGGACGAAATCCGCGGGCTTCCCATCAAACTCGATGTGCGGGGAAAACCCCTGGCCCTTTCTCAAGTGGCGGATGTTCGGGAAGACTACTCACAGAGGATGGGCGGGGCGACCTACAACGGTGAGCAAACGGTTTTGGGAACGGTGTTGATGCTCTCCGGCGCCAATTCCCGGCGGGTGTCTCTGGACGCCGAGCAGGCTCTTAAAGAGGCGCCGTTACCCCCCGATATGCAATTGGACCTCCTTTACAGCCGGACCTACCTTGTCAACGCCACACTAAAAACCGTGATGAAAAACCTGGCTGAAGGGGCCGCGCTTGTGGTGGCGGTGCTGTTGCTCATTCTGGGCAACTTCCGTGCCGCGCTCTTCGTTTCCCTGGCCATTCCGCTTTCGATGCTGTTCGGCGCCATCGGCATGCGGTGGTTCGGCGTTTCCGCAAGTCTGATGAGTTTGGGCGCCATCGACTTTGGCCTTTTGGTGGACGGCGCGGTGGTCATGATCGAAAATGCATTGAGGCGCCTGGAAGAACACAAGGGGCCTCTCGGGCCCCAGGAGCGGCTAAGTCTATTCTTGGACGCCGCCAAGGAAGTGGTCAAGCCGGTCACACTGGGTTTGCTCATCATTATGCTGGTCTATGTTCCCATCCTTTCCCTGGAGGGAGTGGAGGGCAAACTCTATCACCCGATGGCGGTGACGGTGCTCATGGCTTTGGGCGCGTCGCTCCTGGTGGCGGTGTTTCTCATGCCTGTGGTCGCTTATCTCTTTCTCCATGCGCCCGCCCACGACGGCAAGAAAAAAGAGAATTTGGTTTACCGTGTTCTCTTGAGCCTCTATAAACCGGTTCTCGATGTCAGCTTAAAGCGCCCCGTGTTTGTCCTTGTCCCTGCCGCGCTTTTATTTGTTCTTTCATTCCTGGTTTACCGTCGGCTGGGGGCCGACTTCATGCCGCCGCTGGATGAGGGCGACATGGTTGTCAACTTCACGCGATCCTCCGACATCGGCGTGGACGCCTCGCTCGACATGCAGAAGCTGAGCGACCGCGTCATTGCAAAATTCCCCGAGGTTGAGCTGGTTTTTTCCCGCATCGGCACGCCCGAGTCCGCTACGGACCCCATGGGTGTTCATTTGTCGGATACTTTTGTGATGCTTAAGAAAGACCACTCCCAGTGGCCCGAAATTGACGGGCGGAGGCGGACCAAAGCCGAGCTTTACGCGGCCATGCAGGAGGTTCTTGAAAAAGAAGTTCCGGGCCAGGAAGTCAGCGAAAACCAGCCCATCGAGATGCGTTTTATGGAAATATTGGAGGGCAGTCGCGCCGACGTAAGTCTGCGGATTTACGGCAAGGAGTTGCCGGTCTTGATTGAGCTTTTGGAGAAATCAATCGCCGTTCTAGAAAAGATTCCCGGCACCGAGGAAGCCGAGATGGACGCTTTGACCGCGCTGCGTAAAAGTCCGGTCTTGAGCGCCCGGCCCAACTACGGGGCCATCGCCCGATATGGGTTGGACATCCACAACGTCAACCGTCTTCTCGAGACCGCCATGGCCGGGCACGAGGTTGGAAGTTTTTACGAACAACAATGGAAATTCCCCATCGTCATGCGCGTGGAGGAGGAACACCGGGAAAATATTGAAACCATTAAATCTCTCCCGGTGGGAATGGAGGGCGGGTCCGTCCCGTTGCATAAAGTGGCCGACTTCGAGAGCAAAGACGAGGTCACCACGATCGCCCACCACTACAGCCAGCGTTACGCGGCGGTCGCCGTATTTCTGGGCGAGCGCGACATCTCGAGCTACGTCACGGAAGCCCGCGCCGCCATCGAGCGCGAAGTCAAACTTCCTGAGGGATATTCCATGTCTTGGGGCGGGCAATTTAAAAATCTGGAACGCGCCCGAAAAAAGCTCGCGTTGATTGTTCCGGTGGTTCTCTTGGGCATCCTCCTCATCCTCTGGCGAGCCTTCGGCACCCTGCGTCAAGCGGTGTTGGTATACACGTGCATCCCACTGGCGTTGACGGGCGGCATTTTCTCCTTGGCGCTTCGAGGGATTCCGTTGAGTGTTTCGGCGTCGGTGGGGTTCATTGCGCTTATGGGCATCGCGATCTTGAATGGCATGGTGCTGGTGACATTTTTTAACCAGCTTCGCGTTCAGGGGGCTTCATCGGTTGAGGCGGCGCGGGAGGGGTGCTTGGTTCGATTGCGTCCCGTCATTATGACAGCGCTCGTGGCCAGTCTGGGTTTTATCCCCATGGCGTTGAATACAGGTATCGGCGCGGAAGTGCAAAGGCCTCTCGCCACTGTTGTGATCGGGGGCCTTGTGACCGCCACTCTGCTCACGCTCCTAGTTCTTCCCGCGCTCTACAGTTTGGTGGAAAAGAAAATGCAGGCCCAAGAAATCGAAATTTAAAGGAGGACGCCCATGAAAGAAATCAAAGCCATCATCCAGCCTTCCATGCTCACCAAGGTCATTCTCGCCTTGAAATCGCACCCCGGCCTCCCGGGGGTCACCGTCTCCGAGGTCAAAGGATTCGGAAAAAGTCGCGCCAAGGACGCCAAAAACAAAATCGAACACGAGTCCGTGGACTACGCCCCCAAAGCGAAACTGGAGATCGTTGTCCCGGATGGTGCTTGGAAAGAGGTTTCGGAAATTATCCTTAAGGCGGCACATACGGGCAGCCCTGGAGACGGTAAAATCTTTGTTTACGATGTGGCCGAGGTCCTCAAGATCAGCACCGGCGAGAGAGGCGACAGAGCCATCTGACCCTTATTCGGTCGATCCGCGGTTGGCTTGGAACCCTGCGCATCCTTCTAGACCGTCGATCCCGGGGGGAGGCGGGGTCCTTTCTGGAACAGATGCGGAAGGAAGGCGTAGACGTCCACGACTCCCTGGCAAGGCGGGACTGGATTCGGCGACACCGGCCAGAATTAAATCGCCTGCGTTTACGAGCCGCTGGGCGGGAGGTTGCCCCTTTGAGCACCAAAACCGGACGGAACGAATCTTGTCCCTGCGGCAGCGGAAAGAAACATAAAAAGTGCTGCGGAGGCCGTCTTTGAGTTCGTGTCACGATGATATTTGTTTTCCCTCGCATCGCCGGGATGACCACGTTCGCGTCCTCAAAATCGTCCTGGCCATCAACCTCGTCATGTTCGTTGCGGAGGCGGTGGGCGGACTGTTTTTTCATTCTGTAGCGCTTCTGGGCGACTCCATGGACATGCTTGAGGACGCCCTGGTCTATGCTGTCAGCTTGTATGTGATTGACCGAGGGCCACTTTGGAAAGCGCGTGCCGCATTTCTGAAGGGTCTGGTGATGATGCTTCTGGGTGGGGGTGTCCTGGCGCAAACAATTCGCCACGCCTTTACTGGCGTCATCCCCTCCGCCAGTGGAATGGGAATAATCGGACTTGCGGCTATGGTCGCTAACACCTTCTGTCTCGTCCTACTCTACAAGCACAGGAGTGACGACATTAACATGCGCTCCACTTGGCTTTGCTCCCGCAACGACGTCATCCGCAACGTTGGCGTCATGCTTGCCGCCGTGCTGGTTCGTTGGCTCGGCTCCCCCTGGCCGGATGTCATAATGGGAGGGGCCATCGCCGCGATGATCCTATTTTCCTCAGTCGGCATCTTGAAGGAGGCCCGCCGCGAGTTGAAGTACGAAGGAGGCAATCCATGAAGTGGCTTCTCATCTTTAATCGCCGCCCCTACGACGGGACGGACGTGACCTGGAACGCACTGCGCTTGGCCCAGGCAGGGCTGGACCTGAAATCCGATGTGCGGATTCTTTTAATGAACGACGCCGTGGACCTGGCCCGCAAAGACTCCAAGCCCGAAGCGGCGGAGTTCGACCTGGGGGCCATGCTTCAGGACTTGGAGAAGAAGGGCGCGACGGTGAAGCTTTGCACTACCTGCATCAACCGTTGCGGCATTGGCAAAGGCGCCCTGATAAATGCTCAGTGGCCCGGCACCATGATGGATTTGGCCAGTTGGGTCAATGAATGCGAGAAAGTCCTATCTTTTTAGGAGGGGACATGTATTTCCTTTTAAAAACGTTAATAAGCGCTGTTCTCATCGCAACGGTTTCTGAACTCTCGAAGAGGAACGCCCTCTTTGGCGGCCTTTTGGCCTCTTTGCCCTTAACGACCGTTCTCGCGTTAATCTGGTTATATGTGGAGACTCGCAGCCCGCAAAAGGCTGCTGAACTCTCAATGAGCGTTTTCTGGCTGGTCTTGCCATCTCTCGCTTTTTTTCCCGTCTTCGCAGCTCTTATCACCAAGGCGCGCTGGTCCTTTTCGGCCTCCATGACCGCCGGCTTAGGGATCATGCTGACGCTCTATGGTCTGGCGCTTTCACTTTTGAAGTGGCGCAGGTAAAACTCCGTGGCATTTGTACGAGGGAGGGGCCGTCGCCCCCTCCGAAGTGAGCATCGGTTTGCGCCGGTTTCCGAAAAATGTCAAAATAGACCCATTATGAGGCATCGTTCGCTTTTAATCCGATCGGTAGCCATGTTCATGGCTCTTGCTTACACAAGCCTCTCCAGCTACTGCCTTGTGTATGCGGCGGTTACTGGTGAAGGGCACCATGCTTCAACTTTCGCTTCGTCGGCGGAGGGCAGTCATGGTTCAGATGGACACAGCCACGATCACGGCGCCTCTTCAAACCATCAGCCCTCTTCCGGGGAAACCGACCCCTGTTGCACAAAACTCACCCAAAATTTCGCCGCTCTGCCCGTCTTATCACGCTTAACGCTGGATGGGGTCGGCCCAACGGCGATTGTCCCAATCATATCGCCGCATTCATTAGCTATTTTTTATCGGGATGGATCTTACACGCTTTTTGCCCAGGACCCCACCGGTCCACCCGGGCGTTCCGTCCTTTTTAAGCCCTCCTCTCCTCGAGCACCTCCTATCTCCTGAGGCTCCTGGGGTTACGTCTTTGTGGCGTAACTCCAGAAGCCTTTTTCGTCCCCCACGGTTTGTTGCTAAACCGCGGGTTTCTTGTTGCCCATAAATAAAAACAAACGACCGCTTTTGGTTCAGTTCGTCTGGTTTGGCGACTCGACTGATCCAGACAAAATAAGGAGCAGGCCCATGGTTTTTTTTCGTTTACTGGCATTTCTGCTGATTTTCTCACCGCAGGTTCTTCAAGCCCAGGAGACACGGAGGGCGCCGGACATTTCCATCTTTGAGGGAGAGCAGAAATCAACCCTCCGAACTTTTCTCAAGACCAATAAAGTTGCAATGGTGTTCCTGGGAGAGGACAGCGTCAAATCTTGGAAAGCGTTGTCTGTCCTAGACGCTCTCTTCAACGAGTTCCAATACCGCGGAAGCAATCTCGTTTTTCTGCCCTATGTGGTGGGGAAATCCCCAGAGGACATTGCGTCTCTCTCTGAAGATCACTGGTTGAATGTCCCGTTATTGGGCGATCCGGCGGGGAAGATTGCCGGTGCTTTTCAGGTCGGTCCTCTTCCCCGAGTGGTCTTGGTTGACCCTCTTGGCCAAATTTTTTTTGAGGGGGCTCCTCCATCTGAAAACGAGATGCGCAAAATCCTAAATACCCGCGTGGACAAGCCTGTGGTAAAGGCCTTTTGTCCAGTCGACAAAATGTGGGTCGTTGTTACCGAAAAAACCCCATCCGTCGTTTACAAAGGGGACCGTTTTTACTTTTGCACGCCGGAAGACCACGATGGCCGTCGTATGGACCGGGAGTTTCTCCTGGACCCAGATCGGTACGCGAAGGAGGCCAAGGCGCACGTGGCGGAGGAAACCGTCAGAAAGGGAGCTTCTAAAGACCTTTCCGACGACTCCCGTCAGACCGTCTACCAGTGCCCCATGAAGGACGCCCCAACTCAAAACAAGCCCGGCCGGTGCCTCAAATGCGGGATGTTGTTGGAGAAAGTTGAGGGATGACCCCGTGGGTTTCTTGAGCCGGATCATGGCGAAGGCCCACGACTGGAACACCCGCCGGAAGATGGAGCGGCTCTTCCGCCGGGAAGAGGACCCCTACGGCTACTTCTCCCACCCGCACGAGCTTGGTAAACAGGCCCTGGCGGAGACGATGTTGGCAGGTCGCCGGTACGCCCGCGCTCTAGAGATCGGCTGCGCCGAGGGCGCTTTCACCCGCCGCCTGGCCCGCCTCTGCGGGGAGGTCCTGGCCGTGGACATCTCTCCCACGGCCCTTTCCCGGGCCCGGGAGTGGCTCAAGGACGTGGGGAACGTCCGCTTCCTTCAGGCGAACGCGCGGGAGTTGGACTTCTCTCCCGATTGGGACCTGATCGTGGTAAGCGAATTCCTCTACTACATCGATAAGAAGCCCCTTCCGGCCGGGGAGCTCGACCGGTTCCTGTCGCGTCTGGCCGGTCTCGTGGCCCCCGGCGGCCGCGTGCTGGTCCTGCACAGTTTCGCCGGCCCGGCGGAATGCGCGGTCCGGTCGGGATACGTGGAGCGGCTCCTGGCGGCGGGCGGCTTGCGGCCTGAGCGAGAACAAGTGGGCGGCGATGATCTCCACAAGTGTCGTTACTTAGCGAGTTTATTGATTCGAAGCGAAACCCCGGCACCCGCCGGAGATAAGGAGGAAACGAAAATGCCCAGACTGAAACGACTCATGACGGTGGCTTTCACGGCGACGGCCGTCGCCCTCAGCGCGCATGACATGTCACCCAAGCAGGAAGCCCAGCTTAAAAGGGTGTTCCCGGAGGCCGCCGAGTTCTCGGAGAAACATGTGAACCTAACGGAGGAGCAGGTTGCCCAAGCATCGGCCAAACTCGGGGATGATCTGGTCGTCGAGGAGCGGGAAGTCCGCCTTCTGGCGGCCCACAACGAGGAAGCCAAACTGCTCGGTCACGCGGTTTATTTCTCCATTAAGGATAAAGACGGGGACCCCGTAAAGGGACTCGTGGGTTTGAGGACAGACGGAATGGTGAAGAAGGTGGTTCTTTTCTCTCACGACAAGGCCGATCCGTTGACTCAGGAAGCATTCCTAGGACAGTTCACGGGTAAAAAGACGGACCCGGTCCAGTGGGGCAATGCGGTAAAGCCGGCACGTGGTCACGAAGCGGCTTCCAAAGTTGTGGCGCAGGCCATTCATAGGTCGGCCATTCTGGCCGAGGAAGCAGTTTTGTTGACGGGGGACCCGCATCGTGAGGAGGTCCAAGTAAAAAATAAAGCAAATAAAGCCTCCTCGCATGACACGCACACGCCCGCGTACCAATGTCCTATGAAAGATACTCCGGCGCAAACCAAACCTGGCCGGTGCTCAAAGTGCGGGATGATGCTGGAGAAGTTGGACACCGATAAGGTTGGACACAAACATTGACGGGTGCCCCTTTCACTTGAGGCGCAAGGAGGTTTCATGCCCAAGATTGAGCTGATCGAAATTCATATGGCGTCGGCCCACTTCCCGATCGCGCTCCTCATGTCGAACGTATTCTTTGACGCGGTCGGGCGGTGGCGCGGCCGGATGGAGTGGCGCCGCACGTCCTATTGGTGCCACCTGCTGGGCGTTGTGTCGGCGGGAGCCACCGTCCTGCTTGGGCTCGTCGGCAATCCCTTCATGGAGGACACGGGCCCCCTCGGGGTCATTTGGAGGGACTACGGCCACGCTATGACCCAGAAGTCTGTAACCCACTCTTGGATCGGGATTGCCGGCGCCGCACTTTTTGCGGCGCTGGCAATCTGGCGCGTTCGCCGGAAAGACGAGTTCTCTAAGACCGGCTTGGCCCTATACGGCTTAGCTTCCGCCCTGGGCGTGGCCTTGATCGGCCTCGCTGGCTACCTGGGCGCGCACGTGATGGATTGAAATCAAAGGAGATAACAATGAAAAATGTTCACATCAAAGGATTACTCGCCACTCTGCTTATGACGTCGACCCCGGCAGGGCGCCTTCTGGCCCACGAGGCCGAGTGCCCCCACTGCGAGCTGGACGTGGCGCAGAACACCCCCGAGCAGGACAACGAGACCGCAATCCAATACGGGAAGAAGCGCATCGAGTACCGCTGCGTCATGTGCGCCATCGCTGACGCGGAGAAGTCCTACACCGGGGATCTCACCGTAATTGCCCCTAGTGAGATCAAAGGCAAACCCGTCCAGATCGCGCGCAAGGGTGGCCAATGGTCCGCACCCGAGGGCACGGTGTTCGTTGGCAAGAAGGTGAAGCACCGCTACTGCGAGACCGGTTACCGCGCGTTCACGTCCAAAGCTGCCTTCGATGCCCACGTGAAGAAGAACAAGGTGCTCCTCAAAGATGCCAAGCCCCTGACCCTGGCCGAGATGGTGGAGGTTTCCCGCGCCGATGTCGGCCAGGAAAAGAAGTGAGGAGGATGGTATGAACCGCTCATTGTTGGCGCTCTGGCTGGCCCTGGCCCCCGCCGTTCCCGCGCCCGTCTTCGCTCAGGTTAGGGAAGTCCCCGGAATGAAGGCGGCCCCGGGTCCCGAAGCCCTGCCGCCTCTCCCCGCGGACCTGCCTGCCTGGATGTCGGGCAGGAAAAAGAATCACATCTTCTACAGGCAAGGCCCCTACAACTTCGACATCTACAACATCAAGCGCCTGGCCCTAGACCTGAACGCCGTGGCCGTGGGGCACGCCATGGCCTATGAGGACATGGTGACCGGCAAGGCCAAAACCCTGGACAGCGCGACCTTCGACCGGATCAACTGGGTCTTGAAGCACTCGCCCAAGCTCATGCCGGATGAGGCCGCCATCGCCCCGACCTTCGGGCGCACCTACGGCGTGCTGGAGCAGGTCTTCGACTGGACCCACATCCTCCACGCCCAGACCCTCGACGTCCTGGCCAGCACGGACCTCACAGAGGAGGGGAAGGACCGGGAGCTTCAAGCCCTGTGGAAGTACTATTTCGAGTCCGTCCCCTACGCCGTGACGCCGATGCCTATGAACATGGCGTTCCTGGACGGTCAGTCCTACAGTATGGCCTTCCGGGACAAGTACCCCAAAGTGAACGGCCTCTTCTGGGGCTACCACTGGCTTCAGGGCGCTGCCTATGACGCCTTGATGAGCAAATCCCTGACACAGCAGAAAGCCGTTTACGATGTTTTGGGCAACCGTTACCACGCGGTGGAGCTCTACCGGACGGACCGAGTCTTTATGCCCATGTTCGCCGAGACAAGTCCACGCTTCGCGGTGAAATACCCCGACATGGCCAACGCCTTCGACAACCTGCACATGCTCCACGACATGGTGAACGACATTTTGGCTTCGGACTGGATTTCCGAGGCCGAGAAGGAGAAACAAATCCTCCGTGCCGTCTGGATCGTCTCCGCTGACGCCCACCGGGGTGAGAAACCGGGCGAGGCCAAAGAGGAAGGCGGTATGCACGACCACCGCCACATGCTCGGCATGCCCGGCATGGGCATGATGAAGCACGCCACCCAGGATGTCATGTACATGGACAAGATGGGGTGGATGAGCATGGCGGACTGCCATCACTGCTCCATGCCTCTTCCTGAGGGCAAGGACGCCTGGAGGACCCCCACCCTGACGGCAGAAGGCTGGACCATGCGCGCCCGGTGCGCCCTCTGCGCCCGCGACATGGCCGCCGAGACCCGGGGTCGGGCCGTCCTCCACCTCCCCACCGAAGATCCGCTCAAACCCGTGGCGGTGATCTCAGACGAGCAGGGGAATCTGACCACGGACAACCCGGACGCCGTGTTCTTGGAGGAGGAAGGCGGTCATAAGAGTTGCCAACGGTGGTCTCTGACCTTCTCGTCCCGCAAAGCCTTCGACGCCCACGTCGCCACGCAACCGTCGTTCAAGGGCGCTCGGGCCGTCTCCTTCCAAGAGTGGGCGGACCTGCGCGGGAAAAAACCGGACACTTACGTAAAGCCCGAGGGGCCGGAAGGCAATCCCTACGATGAGATGGATAAAATGAAGGGCAAAGGAGAATAGTTCTCGTGAAAATGAATCCAACAAAAACCTTCTTATTCCTATGGATTTTACCGGCGCTTGTGTCCCCTGGGCTTGCCGTGGACCATAACAACATCGACGCGGGGAGACCCTTGAGCTTTGACGATGCGGAACCCATTGCCTACCGGGAGCGGGCCGTGGAAATGGGGATGAGCGCGGTTTCTCCTTTTCGCGGGAAACCCGGCTTGGCCATGGGCGCGGAGTTCCTCTACGGTCTCGCTTTGAACACCCACTTCGGCCTGGACTTGGACGCCGCCACTGGCGGCCGCGCCGGTTCCCTGGAAAAGGGTTTTAAAGTTGACGCCCTGGGCCTCAACGTTCTGCACAACTTCAACCGGGAGTACGGCCGCACACCAGCCTATTCTCTGCGCGGTGACGTGTCCCTTCCCAACGAAGAGGGGCAGGACGGCGCGGTGATACGCCTCAGGGGCATCGCCAGCCGCGCCCTGGTCCAATACGACCGGATACACTTAAATTTGGACGGCGTTCTAGCCACCTCGCCCGCGCCAGATGAGCGGCGCTTCCGCCCCGGTCTCGTCCTGGGCTACACTCGCCCACTGGGCTACCCTCGCCGCTTCCACACCACGGGTTTGGCCGAAGTCGCCGTCCGGGCTTCGGAGAGGAAAGGCGCCGGGGCCATCGGCTCCCTCGGTCTGGGTCTCCGCCGTCAAGTCACGGTGCGCTCCGTTCTGGACGTGGGCGTCCGCACGGAGGCTTTTGCCTCATCCCAGGCCCCCCACAACAGTCTGTCCATCACAGCAGGATATTCCATCGGTTTCTGACTTCTTTGCGGAATATGGAAACGAACAACGTCGTCCACCAAGGACCATGTTCATGAGAGAGAACAACAGGCCCAACGAAACGGAGGAGATCCTTATGGCTCGATTTCAGGCCGGCGAGGAGGATGCCTTTGTGACCCTTTTTGATATGTATTCGAAGCGGCTCATCAACTTCGCCCATCGTTTTCTTTTTTCCCAGGAGGAAGCGGAAGATGTAGCCCAGCAGGTGCTCCTGGCGGTGTACAAAAAAAAGGAGCGGTTCGATCCGGGGCGACCCTTTCGGCCTTGGCTCTTCACCATTGCTTCGCGCGCGGTATCGAACCGGCTTCGGGACAAGAAGCGGCATCCCCGCGTCTCGCTGGACCACGCGAACGAAGACACGGACGGCCATGGGTTGATGAACCGGTTGGAATTGATGGAGCGGGAGGGGGGAGAAGATTCTTCTGAGAAAAAAGAGGTTGTGGAAGTCGTTCGTTGGGCTCTTGAAAGATTGCCAGAGAACCAACGATTGGCGGTGACTCTTGCTAAGTTTGAGGAAATGCCTTATCAAGAGATTGCCCGAGTTATGGAGATATCTCTTTCCGCCGTTGAGTCCCTCCTCTTTCGTGCCCGGCAATCGCTGAAAAAAAATCTCTCTCCCTACGTCAACCCGAAAAATAATGCAGTAAAACCATAAAGACCAAGAAAAGCTTTCCCCGCTATCTTCTAACCAAAGTTATTGATTATCAATAGGTTGTCCTTGACCTTGTGCAAGACCAAAAAAACTCAAAAAGCGACCGCAAGTTTTTCACGGCATCGGTGTATAGAGGAGTGAAAGGTCCATTATCGGGCTGTGAGGAATCGGGTCGTTTTCTCGGTCTGTGGGGCCTGCTAAAAACAAGGAGAAACCAATGAAAAACCTAAAAGGTATGTGGATGGCCGCAATCGTGGCAATACTGGCGGCGGGCCCCATCATGGCCGCCGGGCTTCCGCAAACAGCGGACGAGCACATGAGTATGGCGACTTCCTATGATGAAAGAGCCGAAGCTCAGGCGGTCGTTGTCAAGGAACATGAGGACATGCGCAAGGCTTACAACGCAACCGTCAATGAGAAAACGCCTGCTCCCATTCGCGAGAAGATGGATAAACACTGCGGAGCCATCATTAAGGACGCCAAGAAGTTGCAGGATGACTTCAAGGCTTTTGCCCAATGGCATCGCATGCGGGCCGCCGAGCTTCAGGGAAAATAATGGGTGGGGACGATATCGGGGCCGGGGCTCTCGACCCCGATATCTCCACCCTCACTCCGCCATTAATGAGAAAAACTGTGATATCGGAGCCGGGAAGTCGATTGGGGAATAATTGTGGAATGTAGGCGCGTTCAACATCTACTGCCAGCTTTCCAAGGGAAAGCGCTGGACCCAGCGAAAGCCGAGGAAGTCCGTAGGCATCTCGATGGTTGCCAAACCTGCCGAGAGGAGGATTCTCTTTTTTCCGCCACCTGGCAGATGCTTGACGCCCTACCCGAGATCGAGCCATCCCCGACGTTCCGAGCGCGCTTTTGGGAAAGGGCACGCGAAGGCGAGAAAAACCGGTCAGGGTGGCGGGACTTCCTTGGCGTCCAATGGACGCCTGTGGCGGCAGGTTTGCTCGCCACCTGGATCATGGGCGTGGCCAGCGGCCTGGCTCTTTTCGACACCCGGAGTGAGAGAGAAGTGGTGACGTCGGCCAAAGCCGTGAACATTTTCACATCGCCCTATCCGGTAAACTCGATTGAAGCCGCTTACCTAGGACGCGGCAATGAGGAGCGTAAGTATCCATGAATATTAAACGTCTGACATTTTTTTTCGTCGGGTTCCTGCTGATATTTGGAGTCGCGCTTGGAGCAACTTATCTGTGCTTGGAACATTTCGTGTTCAGCCGCCAGGTGGAACAGCCAAAAAGCATGGTCAACGCCCATGGCTGGTCGAACGCCATCGGGCTGACCAAGGCACAGGAGGAGAAGCTGAGGCCCCTGGAAGCCGCCTTGGAGAAGGATATCAAGGGCCTTCAGCTCAAGTTAGCTCAGGAACGCATGTCTTTATGCTCCTTGCTTCGGGATGACGCTTCGGATTCCAAAAAACTCGATGATTACGTTTCTCGCGTCGGGGCCCTGGAGTCGCAACAGCAACGGCGTGTCGTCGAACATCTCATCGAGATGCGGGACATTCTGACGACCGACCAAAAGGATAAATTCTTCAACGCCATCATGCAGGACATCTGCCAAGGCTGCAGGACGACCATCGGTAATGGAAAAGATATGTGTGGCATGTGCGCGATTCCCAAAGGAAAATTCCAATGACGCCGGCGTTATTGAATCGCGCACCCTTTGTCGGACTTTTTCTCGTGGGCCTTTGGGCCACGGGCCATCAACGCGTTCATGCCGCAACAGTGTCTGTGTCTTCGGGCACGTTTACCCTTCGGGATGCTCTCGCCATAGCTCAAAAGGAAAACCCGGAGATCAAGGCCGCGCGCAGCCGGTGGGAGGCGGTGAAGACCCGCACGGTTCAAGCAGCCACCCCGGACAAGCCGCGCGTGGATTTCGAGAGAATGTACGCGCCCAAGGGCCAAAACGTCATCTCCGGCGCGGAAGAAAAGAACATCGCCGTCAGCCAGGAAATCATGTTCCCCACGACCCTCTATTTCCGAAGCCGGGCGGCCCGGCAGGAGGGAGAGAAAGCCTTCGCGGAATACCAAGCCAAGGAGCGTGAGGTCCTGGCCCGCGCCAAGTCGGCCTACGCCATGGTCTTCTTCAGCCGCCACGCCATCCACATCTTCGAGGCCAACGTAGACCTCATGCGCCAGTTCGCCAAGGTGGCCGAGGCCAAGTATGCCGCCGGCAAAGCGCCCCAGAGCGACGTGCTCAAGGCCCAGGTGGAGCTGTCCAAGATGCTGAACATGCTGGTCACCATCCATCAAGAGCAAGAAACCAACCAAGCCATGCTGAACACGCTCCTGAACCGCCCGCCCGAATCCCCCCTGGGCACGCCGGAAGATCCGCAAGTGCGGGTCCTGGGTCGTTCCCTCGCGGAGCTCACGAGCCAGGCCGCGCAACAGCGTCCGGAACTGCGGGCGGCGGCGGCCGACGTGGACCGCAGCCGGTCGCTTGTGTGGGCGGCCCGTTCGGAGTATCTGCCGGACATCATGCTCCAGTACCGGCAAAGGGACATGGTGAGCGGGATGGATAGCCGGGACGCCATGGTGGGGTTCACCGTGCCCCTGTGGTTCTGGAAGCAGGGCGCCATGGTGCGGGAGGCCAAGGCCGAGCGCGAAATGGCCAAGGCCGATTACCAGGCCATGCGGAACATGACGTCCTTCGACGTGAAAAACCTGCTCGTGAAGGTCCAGACGACTCAACGGCTCATCGAGCTTTACCAAACCAGCGTCCTGCCCCAGGCGGAGCAGGCCTTGAAAGTGACGGAGTCTGCCTACCAGTCCGACCGCATGGGGTTCCTGGACCTCCTAGACGCGGCGCGGACCCTGCTGGATTTCCGCCTGGAGCATTACGAACACTTCGCCCAATACGAGCAGTTCCTCGCCGAACTGGAACGTGCCGTAGGAACCGATTTACAGGAGGCAAGTCGATGACACCGAAAAGACTCATTCTCATTTTTGCCGTGACCCTATTGATGGGAGGCGGGACCTTCTGGCTGGCCGGTTGCAAGGGCGGCGGGGGCCACGCCGAGCACGCCAGCCAGAAAGCGGCCAAGTTCCACTGCCCCATGCACCCCACCTACGTTTCCGATAGGCCCGGCGATTGCCCGATCTGCAACATGCGGCTGGTGCCTATCGAGTCCGAGGAATCCCATGAGCAGGCCGTGGAGGAAGCCCAAGAACAGGGCGGCGAAAGGAAACCCCTTTTCTACCGGCATCCCATGAATCCCAAAGTGACTTCGCCCGAGCCGAAGCAGGACGAGATGGGTATGGACTATGTGCCAGTTTATGAAGAAGAAGTGAAAACCGAGGGACGGCCGGAAAAATCCGACCGCGCCGCCATCTCCCTGTCTCCGGAGAAACAGCAACTCATCGGCGTGCGCGCCGCGCCCGTGGTCCGGCGGGACCTGAAAACTCTGCTCCGCGCCAGCGGCCGCGTCGCCTATGATCCGGACCTCTACAACGCCATCGTGGAATACCGGGAAGCTCTCAAGTCTAAGGAAAAAGTGAAGGACAGCCCCTGGCCGGACGTGCAGGAGCGGTCCGAGGCCCTCATCAATTCCTCCGTGCTGAGGCTCCGGCAGATGGGCCTCGCACAGGACCAGATCGACCGGTTGGGCGGCGCCGCCGAAAATCCGACGAACCTCCTTCTCAGTGAGAAGGGCGGCTCCGTCTGGGTTTACGCCCAGATTTATGAATACGAGGCGGGGACCGTGAAAGCGGGACAGATGATGGAAGTGGTTTCCTCGGCGTCGCCCGACCGGAGCCTGAGAGGGCGGGTCGTCGCCGTGGACAGCATCTTAGACCCCCAGACGCGCACCCTCCGCGTGCGCGGAGAGATCCTCAACTCAGGAGATCTGCTCCGACCGGAGATGTATGTGGATGTAATTATCCACGTGAACCTGGGCCGGAAACTGGCCGTGCCGGCGGAGGCCGTGCTGGATTCGGGGATGCGCAAGATCGTCTTCGTGGAAACCGGTCCCGGGAAGTACGACCCGCGCGAGATCAAGGTGGGCCGCAAGGCTGAGGACCATTACGAGGTGTCTTCCGGCTTGAAAGAAGGGGAGAAGGTGGTAGTCTCCGCCAACTTCCTGATCGATTCCGAATCGCGCCTGAAAGCCGCGCTGGGCCAACCCGGCGGCGGACATTCGCACTGAGGGCCCCGCCATGATTGAAAAAATAATCGATTTTTGCGCACGCAATAAGTTTATCGTCCTGCTGTTGACCCTGGTGGGCGTGGGCGCGGGAATTTACGCCTTGAAGCGCGTCCCTCTGGACGCTCTGCCGGACCTCTCCGACACGCAAGTGATTGTATACTCCCGCTGGGACCGGAGCCCAGACATCGTCGAGGACCAGGTCACCTACCCCATCGTCACCGCGCTTCTCGGCGCTCCCAAGGTCAAGGCTATCCGGGGCTTCTCCGACTTCGGGTTTTCCTACGTCTACATAATCTTCGAGGACGGCACCGACGTCTACTGGGCCCGGAGTCGAGTGCTGGAGTATCTTTCCAAAATCATTCCCCGTCTGCCGGAAGGGGTCAAAACGGAACTGGGGCCGGACGCCACTGGCGTGGGCTGGGTGTACCAATACGCCCTCGTTGATAAGACCGGGAAAAACGATCTGGCCCAGCTCCGCAGCTTTCAAGATTGGTATCTGCGTTATTGGCTCCAGTCCGTGCCCGGGGTCGCCGAGGTGGCCTCCATCGGCGGGTTTCAAAAACAGTACCAGGTCAACGTGAACCCCAACGCGCTGGCGGCCTACAACGTGTCCATCGGAAAAGTGGTGGAGGCCGTCCGGGCGGGCAATAACGACGTGGGCGGGCGCCTTGTGGAATTCGGCGGTGCCGAGTATATGGTGCGCGGCCGGGGTTATGCCAAAAGCGTGGGGGACATTGAAAACATCGTCGTGAGCCGGGACAAGAATGGGACGCCCGTCCTGGTGAAAAACGTGGCCCAGGTGGCCCTGGGCCCCGAGATCCGCCGCGGCGTGGCGGACCTGGACGGCGAAGGGAACACGGTCGGCGGCATCGTGGTGATGCGTTACGGCGAGAACGCCCTGGACGTCATCAACCGGGTCAAGGAGAAGCTGGAAGAGGTCAAGCCCTCTCTGCCGGAAGGTGTGGAGGTCGTCACGACCTACGACCGCTCGGAGCTGATCAAGGAGGCCATCCGCACGGTCAGCGAAGCTCTCACCGTGGAAATGATCATCGTGAGCCTGGTGATCATCGTGTTCCTCCTTCACTTCACGAGCGCCCTGCTACCCATCATCATCCTGCCGGTGGCCACGCTCATGAGCTTTATCCCCATGATGTTCATGCGGATCACCACCAGCGTCATGTCCCTGGGCGGCATCGCCGTGGCCGTGGGCGACATGGTGGACGCCTCCATCGTCATGGCGGAGAACGCCCATAAGCGTCTGGAAGATTGGATCAAGGACGGGAAGAAGGGCGACCACCGGGAAATCATCATCAAAGCCATGAAAGAAGTGGGTCCCTCCGCCTTTTACTCCATTATGGTCATGGCCATCGCGTTCCTGCCCATCTTCGCCCTGGAAGGCCAGGCCGGGAGGCTGTTCAAGCCTCTCGCCTACACCAAGAACCTAGCCCTAGCCCTGGCGGCCATCTTGGCCATCACCTTGGCGCCGGCGGTCCGGCTCCTCTTCACGCGCCTTGAGCCCTACAGCTTCAAGCCCGCGTGGCTGGCCAAAATCGCCACGGTCCTCTTCGTCGGAAAAATGTACGCCGAGGAGGAACACCCCATCAGCCGGCCCATGTTCAAAGTCTATCAGCCCGCCGTGGAATGGGTCATCAAATTCCGCAAATGGGTATTGATTGCGTCCGCGGCTCTTGTGGCGATTACAGTCCCCGTCTACTTCCAGATCGGCCGGGAGTTCATGCCGACGTTGGAGGAGGGGTCCATCCTCTACATGCCCACCACTCTGCCCGGGCTCTCGGTCACGGAGGCGCAGAAGCTCCTTCAAACCCAGGACCAGATCCTCAAGAGCTTCCCCGAAGTGCAGCGCGTGTTCGGCAAGGCTGGCCGCGCCGAGACCTCCACCGACCCCGCGCCCTTCTCCATGATGGAGACCACCGTCATCCTGAAACCCAAATCCGAGTGGCGGTTCAGGGAGCGCTGGTATTCCTGGATGCCGGACTTCTTGGAGGCGCCCTTCCGCCTGGTCTGGCCCAACCATCCCACGTTCAACGAGCTGGTGGACGAGATGGACAAAAAGATGCGCTTCGCCGGCGTCACCAACGCCTGGACCATGCCCATCAAGGCGCGGATCGACATGCTCACCACGGGCGTGCGCACGCCCATCGGCATCAAGGTGTTCGGCGCGGATTTGAAAGAGATCGAGCGGGTCGGAACGCACCTGGAAATGATCCTCCGGGACGTGCCCGGAACCCGCAGCATCTACGCCGAACGCACGGCGGGCGGTTACTTCGTGGACTTCGTTCTAAAACGCGAGCAGCTTGCGCGTTACGGCCTGACCGTGGACGAGGCGAACATGGTGATCATGTCGGCCATCGGCGGCGAGCCGGTCACAACCACGGTGGAGGGCCGTGAGCGCTACACGGTGAGCGTGCGCTACGCCCGCGAGTTCCGGGACGACCTTGAGAAGCTTCGGCGGGTGCTCGTGTCCGTGCCGTCCGCCGGGGGGGCCCCCGGTGCTTCGGGCATGGGTTCCGTCGCCGCCATGGGTGGCGGGGCCCAAATCCCCTTGACCCAGATCGCGGACATCCAATTGGTCCAAGGCCCCTCCATGGTCCGCAACGAGAACGGCATGCTGGCCGGCTACGTCTACGTGGACGTGGCGGGCCGCGACGTGGGTGGTTACGTCACGGAAGCCAAACGGGTGGTCCGGGAGAAGTTGACCCTCAAACCCGGCTACTCCCTGGTCTGGAGCGGGCAGTACGAGAGCATGATGGCGGTCAAGAAACGGCTCATCGTGGTCGTGCCTCTCACGCTCTTCATCATCGTCGCGCTCCTTTATATGAGCACCAAGTCAGTCGTCAAAACGGGAATCGTTCTCCTGGCCGTTCCTTTCAGCGCCGTCGGAGCCATTTGGCTGCTTTGGGCGCTGGACTACAACATGAGTACGGCGGTCTGGGCGGGCATCATCGCCCTCCTGGGCCTGGATGCGGAGACGGGGGTCTTCATGTTGCTCTATCTGGACATGGCCTATCATGAGCGGGCCCGCCAAGGCAGGATGAAAACCTTCGACGATCTGAAAGAAGCCGTCATCCACGGCTCTGTGCGGCGCATCCGGCCCAAGGTGATGACTGTGGCCACTAACTTCCTGGGGTTCGTCCCCATCCTATGGGCGGCGGGCACGGGCGCGGACGTCATGAAGCGCATCGCCGCTCCCATGGTGGGCGGGCTCTTCACGTCGTTCATCCTGGAGCTGTTGGTCTATCCCGCCGTGTACTTCATCTGGAAATGGCGTTATGAGATGAAGCACGGAACCGTGGACGTCAGCAAGCTGGATATCAGGTCCATGGAAAATTGAGCGATGTGGGTCACCTATTGCAGTTCAAAAGGAGAAAAAACATGAAAAAACTCAACAGCATCATTGTCACCGCAGCCGTCCTTGCCGGGGTCCTGGGCTTGGCGCCCCGGGTGTTTGCCGAGGAGGTCGCCCATCCGCACGCCAAGGCCGCGGCCTACGAGCAGAAAGCCGCCGACCTGGACGTTGTGGTCGCGGAGCACAAGGCGATGAAGAAGGCCGGTATGACCGACAAAACACCCGTGAGCGTCCGCCAGAAAATGGAAAAGCACTGCGACGCCATCATCACTGACGCCGCGAAGCTGCGGGACGACTACCGCGCCTTCGCCACCTGGCACAAGATGCAAGGGATGGAAGGGAAGGGAAAATAACCCTCTCCCGTGGGTCCGCTTCCGGGTGGGGAGGGAAGCGGGGCCTTCGGGAGCTATTTCGGAGGAGGACATTGTGAAGGGAAGTGTTTTTGTTCGGGAGGACCTTGCCCTTGCTGTGGCCGCCGCCGCGTGGCTGGCGGCGGGGGCGCGGATGGAGTTTTTCCATTATTTCGTACTGGCCGTCATGGCCTCCGTCCTCGTTTTGGGGTTGCGCCGGGGGTTGCGCCCGGCACTGGTCCGGACAGGGGTTGCTTCCGCCCTGGTGGCGGCCGTTGGTTTGCGGCGCGGGGTAGCCGCCGGAGCGCTGGCGGCGGACCTGGCTTCCGTGGCGGGTTGCGGCCTTTTGGCGGGGTTCCTGGGCGACGGGCAGCGCCGGGCCCGGGAGGCTCTGGCAGAAAGTTTCCGAAGGACGCTTGAGGCCCTCTCCCGCGCTCTGGAGGCCCGGGACCCCTACACCGAGGGCCACTCCCGGCGGACGGCTTTTTACGCCGATGCCATCGCCGAGGCCCTGGGCCTGGGCCGGGAGGCCCGGGAGCGTCTGCGGTGGGCGGCCTTGCTCCACGACCTGGGAAAAATCGGCGTGCCCGACGCCATGCTCCACAAGAACAGCGGCCTCACAGAGGAGGAGCGCCGCCGAATGGCGGAGCATCCTGGGATCGGCGCCGCGATCATCGCCGGACTTCCCTTCTTAAAGGAGGCGGCCGAATTGGTCCTCCACCACCATGAGCGCTTTGACGGCGCGGGGACGCCGGACGGTTTGGCGGGTGCCGGCATCCCACTGGAGGCCCGAATCCTGACCACGGCCGACGCCCTGGACGCCCTCACCACCGACCGGTCATATAGGAAGGCCACCGGTTGGGAGGAATCTCTGCGGGAGATGGAGAAGGAATCCGGGACGCGGTTTGATCCAGCTGTTTTGGCGGGCTTGCGCCGTCTTTCTCCGCCTGCAGTGCGCGGCGGTATGCCCGGCGGGCACATCGATCGTTCCGGCAGACCCTTGGATCTCCCGCGTGGTCTGGTCTAATGAAAGCCGCCTTGCTCGTGAGCCCGGTGGTCTACCGTCTTCGTCAGCGGCGGATCGTCTTAAAAGGTAAGGCAACCCCATGAATCCCGCCGTCGCGCCCGACCTCCGGCTCAGCCCCGCTTCCTTTGGCGGCAAACCCTGGCACAACCTCTCTGCCGATGAAGCGCTGGCGCACCTCGGCTCATCGACCGCCGGGTTATCGGCACAGGAGGCGGCGCGACGCCTCGCGGTCGATGGCCCGAACGAGATGAAGGAAGGCAAGCGCATCAGCCCCCTGCGCATTTTCTTCGGTCAGTTCAAAAGTCTCATCATCTGGATACTCATCGGCGCGGGCGTTATCTCCGGGCTCTTGGGCGAAGGCGTGGACGCCGCCGCCATCCTCGCCATCGTCGTCCTCAACGCCGTCATCGGTTTCACCCAGGAATTCAAGGCCGACAGGTCTATCGAGGCGCTCAAGAAAATGGCCGCGCCTCAGGCGAAGGTGCGGCGCGACGGACAGGCGACGTCCATCCCCGCCTCGGGCGTCATCGTCGGCGATATCCTCGCGCTGGAGGCGGGCGACCTGGTCGCGGCCGATGCCCGGCTCCTTGAAGCGGCCTCGCTCAAGTGCGTCGAGTCCGCGCTGACCGGAGAGTCCGAGGCGCGGGCGAAGCGGCCCGCGATTTTGTCACAGACCGATATCCCTCTCGGGGACCGGGCCAACATGGTTTTCATGGGGACCAGCATCGCGGCGGGAACCGGCCTGGCCGTCGTCGTGGCCGCTGGGATGAGGACCGAATTGGGCCGCATCGCCGCGTCAATCGAAGAGGCAGGAGCGGACGAGGGAACGCCGCTGGAACGGAAACTCGACGCGTTCGGGCGCGTCCTTGTCTGGGCGGCCTTGGGCATCGTCGCGCTGCTCTTTGGGCTGGGGCTGCTGCGGGGAACGAAGCTTTTGGAATTGACGATGACCTCGGTCAGCCTCGCCGTCGCCGCCGTCCCCGAAGGCCTTCCGGCCGTCGTCACGGTGGCGCTCGCGCTCGGGGTTTTGCGCATGTCCCGCCGCGGCGCGCTCGTACGAAAGTTGCCGGCCGTCGAGACGCTCGGCTCTACCACGGTCATCTGCACCGACAAGACTGGCACGTTGACGGCGGGCGAAATGACCGTGCGCGCCCTCTACGTCGCTACCCAAAGCTACGAGGTGACCGGCGAAGGCTACGGGCCCGACGGCGAGACCCATTACATGGGCAGGAGGACGGAAGGGAAGGACGCCGCGCCGTTGCTTGAACTCTCGGCCATCATGCTCGGCTGCAACAACGCTCATCTCGTCCAGGAAGCGGGGATATGGAAGGTCATCGGCGATCCTACCGAAGGCGCCTTGCTCGCCGCCGGCGCCAAGGCCGGCGGAGACCGGGAGCGCATCGAAAAGGAGCTCCCGAAGTATCATGAAATCCCCTTTGACTCCGAGCGAAAACGCGCCACCGTGATCCGGAGGATGCCGGACGGGCGGTTGCGCGCTTTCATCAACGGGGCGCCCGATGTGCTTTTGGAGCGCTGCACGAACATTTACACGACCACCGGGGTCCGCCCCATCACCAATGAAGACCGCCAAAGCGTCTTGGCGCAAAACGCCGCGATGGGGCGGCAAGCCCTGCGCGTGCTCGGCTCGGGCTATCGCGACCTAGACGATGCTCCACCGGCGGGCTTGACCGCTGAAGCCGTGGAGCACGATCTCGTTTTCGTGGGCCTGTCGGGCATGTATGATCCTCCGCGGCAAGAGGCTAAGGAGTCTGTGGCCAAGTGCCTCGCCGCGGGAATCCGCGTGGTCATGATTACCGGGGACCATGCCCACACTGCGGCGGCCGTCGCGCGGGAGATTGGCCTCGCCTCAAACGATGGCATGGCTGTCTCGGGTGTCGAGCTGGACAAAATGACCGACGATGAGCTCCAGGGCCGCGCTCCCGAGATCGCCGTCTACGCCCGCGTGACAGCCGAGCACAAGCTGCGCATCGTCCGCGCCTGGAAGGCGAATGGCGCGGTGGTCGCGATGACCGGAGACGGGGTGAACGACGCCCCCGCCATCAAAGGCGCTGACATCGGCGTCGCGATGGGCCGCAGCGGCACGGAAGTCACCAAGCAGGCGTCGGACATGATCATCACCGACGACAATTTCTCCTCCATCGTCGCCGCCGTCGAAGAAGGCCGCGGCATCTACGACAACATCCGCAAAACCCTGCAGTACCTGCTGGCGGGCAACACCGGCGAATTGCTGCTCATGACCATCTGCGTGGTCGCGGGGCTCCCGACACCGCTCCTGCCGATCCACCTGCTCTGGATCAATCTCGTCACGGACGGTCTGCCTGCGCTTTGTCTTGCCACCGACCCCATCGATCCCGACGTGATGAAGCGCCGCCCGCGACCGCGGTCCGAGCGCATTACGGACCGCGGTTTCCTTCGGACGATGTCCTTCACGGGTTTTCTCACGGCCGGTGTCGCGTTCGCGGTTTACCTCTATGGGCTGAAGATGGAAACCGTAGAAATGGCCCGCACCCACGCTTTCGCCGCCTTGGTCTTCGCGGAACTCCTGCGTTCCTTCGGCGCCCGCAGCGAGACCAAGCCCATCTGGCGCATTTCGATGTTCACGAATCTCAACCTAGCTTTCGCTGTCGCCGTCGCTTTCGTCCTCCAGGTGTGGAGCCATCATAACGCGGTCCTGGGCCGATTCCTAAAGACTTCGCCCATGTCCCTCGCCGATTGCTTTCTACTGCTCGCCGTGGGCGCGATCCCGCTTTTCGTATTGGAGCTGGCAAAGGTGGTGCGCAATCGCTCGGCCGTGAGCTAATCCTATGGAGAAAAGGAGCCGCAAAAGTATGAGGCGGGGGTATCCTCGCGAGGTTGCTGTTAAGAGTCGTTGTCGAACGGAAACCGTCCTGGAATCCAAAGCACTGGATTTCGGGCGGTCTTCTTCCCTGTTTTCAGTGCATCAAGGCGATATAATGAGGACCCCAACATGAACGCCGTTTCCGAATCCGTCCAAGTGAAAGACCCCGTCTGCGGCATGACAGTCGATCCCAAGACCGCGCGCCACTCCCATCGGCACGCAGGAAAGACCCATTACTTCTGTAATCCGCGCTGCCTGGAGAAATTCCGAACGGACCCCGCCAAGTATCTGAGTGGGCCTGCCGAGGAGCTCTCCCCCGACCAAGCCGCCACCGACTCCGAGCAGATTTACACCTGCCCGATGCACCCGGAAGTTGTCCAGAAGGGACCGGGCACATGCCCCAAGTGCGGCATGGCCTTGGAGCCCCGCATCGTTTCGCTGGAGCCGGAGGACAGTACCGAGTACCGGGACATGGCGCGCCGGTTCTGGATGAGCTTGATCTTGACCGTCCCCGTCTTCGCCCTCGCCATGACGGAGATGGTCCCCGGCCTCCGCCACGCCATCCCTCCATCGTGGTCCCTTTGGCTTCAGTTTCTCCTCGCCACCCCCGTCGTGTTGTGGGGCGGCTGGCCCTTCTTCCAACGCGGCTGGGCCTCGCTTGTAAACCGGCATCTCAACATGTTTACCCTGATCGCCATTGGCGTTGGCGCGGCTTACGGTTACAGTGTCGTGGCCGCTCTTTTCCCCGGCCTGTTCCCCGACTCGTTCCGAGGCCACGGAGGCCGGATCGCTGTCTACTTCGAGGCCGCCGCGGTCATCACCACTCTTGTTCTCCTGGGGCAGGTGCTGGAGTTGCGCGCCCGCAGTCAAACGTCGGGCGCCATCAAGGCGCTCCTGGGCCTCGCGCCAAAGACAGCCCGCCTGATTCAGGACGACGGAACGGAAACGGACGTTCCCCTGAAACACGTCAAGCCCGGAGACCGCCTGCGCGTCCGTCCTGGCGAGAAAATCCCCGTGGATGGAACGCTCTTGGAAGGGACGAGCGTTGTGGATGAGTCCATGGTGACCGGCGAAGCTATACCGGTAGAGAAGTCTGCCGGAGACCGCGTCACTGGTGGCACCATCAACGGCCGTGGAGGCTTCATCCTCCGGGCCGAGCGCGTCGGCCGCGACACCCTTCTGGCGCAAATCGTCCGCATGGTAGGCGAAGCCCAGCGATCCCGCGCACCCATCCAACGGCTGGCGGACGTGGTGTCGGGGTGGTTCGTTCCGGCAGTGTTGCTGGTCGCACTCCTGACCTTTGGCGTCTGGGCCCTCAAGGGACCGGAGCCCCGCTTGGCCCACGCCCTGGTCAACGCGGTGGCCGTCCTCATCATCGCTTGTCCCTGCGCCCTCGGCCTCGCCACGCCCATGTCCATCATGGTCGGCGCCGGACGCGGTGCCATGGCCGGCGTCCTCATCAAAAACGCCGAAGCTCTGGAGGTCATGGAAAAAGTGGACACCCTCGTTGTCGATAAGACCGGCACGCTCACGGAAGGCAAACCCTGTCTCATCACCGTGGCGCCCCTGGATGGCACGTCTGAATCGGACCTCCTCCGTTGGGCCGCCTCGCTGGAGCAAGCCAGCGAGCACCCCTTGGCCGCCGCCGTCGTGGCGGGTGCACAGGAAAGAAATATCCCCCTTGGCAAGGTGGCGGGCTTCCAATCCGTCACCGGACAGGGCGTCACCGGGAATATCGAGGGCCGCCAAGTCGTCATCGGCAACTTGGGGATGCTTGGGGGAATGAACACGGGTCCTCTGGCCGAACGGGCCGAGCCCCTGAGCCGGGACGGCCAGACGGTTATCTTCGTCGCCGTGGATAGCCGCCCGGCCGGTCTCCTCGGCGTGGCCGACGTCGTGAAGGCGTCCACGCCGGAAGCTCTTCGTCTCCTGCACGCGGAAGGCCTCCATCTCATTATGCTCACCGGCGACAACCGTGCCACAGCCGAGACCATCGCCCGCAAGCTCGGCATCGACGACGTGCGGGCCGAGGTCCTCCCCGACCAGAAAGCCCAAGTCATCAAGGACCTCCAGTCCCAGGGTCGCGTCGTCGCCATGGCGGGCGACGGCATCAACGACGCCCCCGCCCTCGCCCAGGCTCATGTCGGCATTGCCATGGGCACAGGCACAGACGTCGCCATCCAAAGCGCCGACATCACTCTCGTTAAAGGGGACCTCCGCGGCATCGTTCGCGCTCGCCGCCTCAGCCGCTCCGTCATGAGGAACATCCGGCAAAACCTGTTCTTCGCTTTCATCTACAACGTCCTGGGCGTCCCCGTGGCCGCTGGGGTTCTTTATCCGTTCTTCGGCCTCCTATTGAGCCCTATGATCGCGGCCGCCGCCATGACCTTCAGTTCTGTCTCGGTGATTGCCAACGCTTTGCGGCTACGCCATACCGATTTATGAACAAAAAAAGCACCAGTTCCCTGACATCATGCCACACATTGGACGGTATTCTTCCCAAAATCGGAAGCAGGGACCCGTTTTAAAGGGCTATTTTGGCGGTTTGGCTTACGAGGCGGTATCTCAAATGGTAGAGTAAAAGTTCTTAATACGGTCCAGCCCGGGGAGTATTTTATTGCCCCTTCACCCAACGGGTTGAAGGGGTTTTTTGGTGTCTATTTTACCCCTATGATTCAATGGCCGTCCTTGTTTTAACCGCATGACCAAGCCAACCGTGTTTGTCGTGGGTGGGGGGGCCGCCGGGTTTTTTGCCGCGATCACGGCGGCGGAGGCCGGGGCTTCGGTCACGCTGTTGGAACGCGGCGCGACCGTGTTGGCGAAAGTCAAAATTTCCGGGGGCGGACGGTGCAACGTCACCCACGCGTGTTTTGATCCCAAACAATTGGTCCAACACTATCCCCGCGGCGGGCGGGAACTGTTGGGGCCGTTCCACCACTTCCAACCGAGGGACACCATGGCTTGGTTTCAGGACCGAGGCGTGGATCTTAAAACAGAGTCCGATGGCCGGGTGTTCCCCGTCACCGACCAATCCCAAACCATCATCGACGCGTTGGTTCGATCCGCCCGAACAGCGGGGGTGAATGTGCGCGTGGGTGTGTCTAATTTGACGATCGAAAAGAGAGCCGATGGATTTTTCGTCAACCAGGGCGAAGCCCTGCGGGCCGATCGGTTATTGCTCGCCACCGGGAGCGGAACCCAAGGGCACGCGTGGGCCCAGGCCTTGGGGCACACCCTCGTGCCTCCGGTCCCCTCCTTATTCACTTTTTCGGTTCCCGATCCGCGACTAAAAGGGTTGGCGGGGGTTTCGGTGCCCCACGCGGACCTGGTTCTGGCCAACGGCGGTTTGCGTTCTTCCGGGCCGATGATCATTACTCACCAGGGCTTGAGCGGGCCGGCGGTGTTGAAACTGTCCGCCTGGGCGGCGCGGGTCCTTCATGAGAAACGATACAAGGCCGACCTGCGCATCAATTGGGTGGGACTTTCCGAACCTGACGCGCTCAAACGGATCAAAGAAACGAAAGCGTTGTTTCCCCGGCAAGAAGTGCGAGTTCGGCCAGCGTTTGAGGTTCCGCGCCGGTTGTGGGAACGGCTGGTCGCGGCCGCGGTCTCGGACCCGCACCGACGATGGGCGGACGCGTCTTCGGCCGAGCAAGGCCGCTTGGCGGCTCAGCTTACCCGGGGCGATTTCGCGGTGGTGGGCAAAGGGACTTTTAAAGAAGAGTTTGTTACGGCAGGCGGCGTGGCCTTAAATGAAGTAAACTTTTCCACCATGGAAAGCCGACTGTGTCCAAAATTATTCTTTGCGGGAGAAGTGTTGGATGTGGACGGGTTAACCGGCGGGTTTAACTTTCAAAGCGCGTGGACCACCGGCTGGTTGGCTGGCCGCGCGATGGCGGATTGATCATGGAACACGAACCGCATACTTTTTCCATTCGATTTCACGGCGGGGCCGACGAAGTCACCGGGTCTCGCCATTTGGTGGAATACGGCCCGTCAAAAATTCTCCTGGATTGCGGGCTGTACCAGGGCCACCGCCAGGAAGCTCTCACGAAAACGCGGTCGTTTCCCGCCGAGCCTTCTTCCATCTCTTCGGTGTTGTTGTCCCACGCGCACATTGACCATTCCGGGGGGTTGCCCCTGTTGGTGAAAGAAGGATACGAAGGGCCCATCCATTGCACGGCTCCCACCGCCGACTTGTTGCGCATCATGTTGATGGATTCGGCCATTTTACAGGAAGAAGACGCCAAGTTTTTCAACAAGATCCACGCCGCCGAAGGGCTTCACATCGACCCTCTTTACGACCAAGAAGATGTGGAACGAACTCTGCACGCCTTGCACGTCCACTCCTATGACGACCCTTTCCCGGTTGTTAACGGCGTGGAAGGGACCTTTTACAACGCGGGCCATGTGTTGGGGTCGGCCATGGTCCATTTGGGGATCAAAACGCTCAAGCGCAAACGCCACGTTCTTTTCACCGGCGACCTGGGGCGGCGCGAAAGCATTTTGATGGATCCGCCAAAAATCCCGGCCCATGTGGATTACCTTCTGATCGAAACCACCTACGGGGGCCGCGTTCACCCGCCGGTACACGAAGCCGAATCGTTCCTGGCCAACGTGATCAACCGGTCGGAAAAAGAGGCCGGGCCCATTTTGATCCCCAGCTTTGCCTTGGAACGGACCCAGGAACTGGTTTATATTTTAGAAAAGTTGTTGCGCCAAAAACGGATTCAACCCATTCATATTTACGTCGACAGCCCCATGGCCGCCGACATCACCGAAATCTTCCAAAAGAATTTAAACCATCTTAGTTTGTCCAAAGAATTCCGCGATTTCGCGGTAAAAGACGGAGACCCGTTCGGGTTGGGAACCATCCGATACGTTCGTACGGTGGAAGACTCGAAACGGCTGATGAACACCCCGGGGCGAAAAATCATTATGGCCGGGTCGGGCATGTGCGAGGGCGGGCGGATTTTGCACCACCTTCGCAATCTGATCGGGTTTTCGCACACGACGATCTTAATTGTCGGGCACCAGGCCACCGGCACGTTGGGGCGGCGGTTGGTGGAAGGAAACCGCAAAGTGAAAATTTTCGGGCTCAACCACGACGTGGCCGCTGAGGTCCAGGTGTTGACCCATTTGTCGTCTCACGCCGATCAGGAAGATTTGAGTTGGTTCATCCGCAGTCTTTCGCCGCGCCCCGCCCAAACGTTTCTTGTCCACGGCGACCAAACCCAACGGGACGCCCTAAAAGAACGCTTGAAAGGGGACGGGATTACCCGCGTTGTCACGCCACGGTTTAGCGAGGTATTTGAGCTGGATTGACCCCCGGGAAGGGTCGGACCGCTTGACCGTCTTTTCCGGGTAGGCTAGAATCCGCGTGTGCCCGAAGTTCGCCGGCCCATTTTTCCATACACTCGTTAGGAGGAAATGAACTTATGCAGGAGTTATCGATATTCGAGCAAGTCGCCATTTGGTCCGTTTTGGGCGTGGCGATTTTAGGGTTGTGGTATGCGATTTTCCTTCGTAAACAAATTCTGGCGGAAGACGCCGGAACGCCCAAGATGAAAGAAGTCTGGGGCGCGATTCGCGACGGAGCCGACGCGTATTTGAGCCGTCAATTAAAGTCCATTCTGCCGCTGATCGGCGTGTTGACCGTGGCGCTTTTTTTCTCGGTTTACATTGTCCCTCCCTCGCCGGAAGCCCTCCATCGATTTGAAGGAATGAGCGAAGAACGGGTTCGGTTGATCATCGGGTTGGCCCGGGCCGCGGCGTTCATTATGGGCGCTTTCTTCAGCCTGATGGTGGGCCAGATCGGCATGCGGATGGCAGTGCAAGCCAACGTGCGAGTGGCTTCGGCGGCTCGGCGATCGTTCGGCGATGCGCTTCGCATCGCTTACCGAGCGGGCACGGTAACCGGTATGTTGACGGATGGGTTGGGCCTGTTGGGCGGCACGTTGATCTTTATTGTCTTGGGCGTTGCCGCGCCGGACGCGTTGTTGGGGTTTGGGTTTGGTGGAACCCTGCTGGCTCTTTTTATGCGGGTGGGCGGAGGCATTTTCACGAAAGCGGCCGATGTGGGCGCTGATCTGGTGGGAAAAGTGGAAGCAGGCATTCCGGAAGACGATCCTCGCAACCCCGCTGTGATTGCCGACCTCGTTGGTGACAACGTGGGCGATTGCGCCGGGATGGCGGCGGATATTTTTGAATCGTATGAAGTCACCATCGTCGCCGGGCTGATTTTGGGCTTGGCCTTAATGCATATCACCGGGCGAATGGAATGGATTGTGTTCCCCTTGATTGTGCGGGGCATTGGGGTGGTTTCATCGATTATCGGCACCTATGTGGTCAAGGGCGGCCCCGGCGAAGCCGGAAACGCCATGAAGGCGATCTTTAAAGGATTCCTTTCTTCGGCGGTGATCAGCGCGGCCCTTTTCTTTGTGGCCGGGTTTTTCTATCTCAATACCCCGGAAATGGATCAATGGGGCGGCTGGTGGCGTATTCCCATGGCCGTGGCTTCGGGCGTGTTGTTGGCCATCGTGGTCGATCGTTTGACGGAACATTTCACCGGAACGGAAGGGGCCCCTGTCAAAGAAATTAAGAAATCCGCCGACACCGGACCGGCAACGTTGATATTGCAAGGGCTCTCGGCCGGTTACGAGAGTTCGGTGTGGTCGGTTTTGGTGATTGCGTTGACCATCGTGTCGTCCATCGCCATTTTCGGGACGATCCCCGGCTTGGACGCGGCGCAAAAGGTGACGTTCACCCTCTACGGCGTGGCCATGACCGGCATTGGCATGTTGACCTTGACCGGCAACAACGTGGCCATGGACTCGTTCGGACCCATCGCCGACAACGCCAACGGGATCGGCGAGATGTCGTGGTCCGGCATGAACGATCCGGAAACCAAGAAGGCCCAGCGCATTATGGCCGACTTGGACGGTGTGGGCAACACGACCAAGGCCATCACCAAGGGTGTGGCCATTGGATCGGCGGTCATCGCGGCGGTGTCTTTGTTCGGGTCTTTCTTGGTGGACGTGGCGCGTTCCCAAGCCGCGATGGGGTTGGGATCCACGGAACAGATCACGGCCATGGGCATCCGCGTGGACGTGCCCATCGTGTTCGTGGGTATGTTGATCGGTGGAGCGTTGCCGTGGTTGTTCTCGTCGTTCGCCATTCAAGCGGTGAGCCGAGCGGCGGCGTTAATTGTTCAGGAATGCCGTCGGCAATTCCGGTCGGGTGTGTTGGCGGGAACCATGGCGCCGGACTATCGCCAAGCGGTGTCCATCTCGACTACCGCCGCTCAAAAAGAGCTGGTGAGTTTGGCCTTGTTGGGTGTGTTGACGCCCATCCTGGTCGGCCTTGTTTTCCAGGTGGAAGCGCTGGGCGGGTTCTTGGCAGGACTGATTTTGTCAGGCCAACTGTTGGCGGTGTTCATGAACAATGCCGGCGGCGCCTGGGACAACGCCAAGAAACTTCTTGAAGAAGAGCCCCGCGACGTGGCGGCCAACACGGGCAAAGGTTCGGAACGGCACAAAGCCACCGTGGTGGGCGACACCGTGGGCGACCCCCTGAAAGACACCTCGGGCCCCGCGCTGAACCCCATGATCAAAGTGGTCAACCTGGTGGCGGTGATCGTGGCCCCCATCGTGGTGAAATACCAAGAGCTGGGCGCCCAGGGCTGGACGGTGGCCGTCCTGCTGTTGGCCGCCTTGGTGTGGGCCGTTCGCCGGTCGAAAAAACCGGTGGAGGACATGTCCAAAGCCGTCTAGTTCCGGTTGAAAGATATTTGTTCAAAGGGCGGGACGCCGATCGGCCTCCCGCCCTTTGTCGTTAAAAAAAGTAGCTGAGGGAGAGGTAGCCTTGGTCGTTGCCGTCGAAAAATCCGATTTGGGTGGATGGCGACCCGCCGTAGATGTCCACGCCGGCTTCGAGACCCACGTTCGGGATAAAGTTGAGGTTAACCTTGGGGTTGTGGAAAAAACTGTTGTCGGTGAGATTAAGAATTCCCAAATAACTTAGTTTGATGTTCCCGCTCAGCAGTTCCAGCGACACGTTGCCGCTCATGGACGAGGTGGACTTGTCGTTGGGTTTTAGGCTCTCGTCGTATTCTTGGATTTGGGCGTGGCTGGCCGAACAGTTGATGTAAAAATTGTTGGGCCCGTTGTAGTCGAATCCCAGAACGCCGGTGATCACGGGCCTGCGTTGTTCTTGAAGCGTGGAGGTAATAAAGCTCTGGCTGGACACGTAACTGGCGTCGCCGCGCAGGCCCACGCTTCCCACCGTGGTTTCAAATTCCAGTCCGTATAATTCTTCCCGCAGATAATGGAACTGGGGCATAATGCCTGAGAACGTCGATACGGCGACCAGGCCGGGAGGACCTTCAAATGAGTTGGAATCCCCGGGAGGCGGTGGATTTGTTGGTGAGAATTGGTATGGTTTCATGGACGGAATGTTCCGCCGGTGGTTGAGGTAAACAAAGGCCACATCCACGCGCCCGATGGCGGCGGTCAATCGACCGCCGTAACCCGCGTCCCGCAATGTTTGGGGGGGGAGCTCCTCGCTCACGGTAAACGTCGGCGCGGTTTTGTCGAGATGGCCGAACATGGCCCAATCGTCGTCGGTGTAGTGAAATTCGGAGGGTTCAAAAAAGGGAATGTAAATCCCTTGAAGGGAGACCACGTCCGTTAGAAATTCCATATTGGCTATGGGCGTGGGAATTTTCCGATCCGCCCGGGGGCGGGTGAAACCGCGGGTTAAATCTTCCGGATTAACCACGTCGAGAGGACTGATTTCGTCGGCTTTGCCCCACCGGACAATCTGGTTTCCCAGCCGAAGGTTGACGTGGTTGAACGCCAGGTTGAGGTAATTGTTGTAAGGGCGGATTTTGCCGTCCACGATCCATTCTCCCGCCACGACCTGGACCACCGGATTGGGCAAATATTTGAGTTGCGCGGTCATGTCGAGTGTGGTTTCTGAGGTGTCTTCCCACACGTCCTCTTTTTTGAAATCCCAGTTGAACCTATTGGCGATCTCGGCGGTGAGTTTGATGGGCAGGGGTTTGGGAGGGGCTTTTTTGGCCCACCCCGCGGCGGGGGCCAAAACAACCCACAGAGCCAGGATTCCGATGTAACCCGCGGGGCGCATGGCGGATGGGGTGAGGATCACCGGGACTGTTTCAGGTAGGCGCGGGTGAACATGCGGTCGGGCAGACCCTTGTTGTATTTGATTTCCAACGTTCGCAAAACAGTGACGGTGTTGCGCTCGTAATTTTTCATTTCCGCTTCTTTGCCAGTCCAAATGCCGGAAATTTTTTCCAGTCGGCGGACGGTCAAAATTTTCGTGGGTTGGCGAAGGACTTTCGTGTAAAACTCCACCCGAATGGGGAGATAATTCTCCTTTGGGATCCACGCCACGCGGCGTTTGTACTGGGAGGATTTGGGATCCCGGGGAACGCTTTCAACCACCCAGCAGTCATACCCGCCCACTTTTTCTTCCCGCAACAGCGTGTGATTGTCTTTGTCGATGTCCCGTTCCTGCATGTCTTCGTAGGTGAAATCGGTGTTGACGAAATCCGAATCTTTCTGGGACGAGGCGATCCGCCGATCCCGGCCCAGTTCGGGCAAATACAGAAATTGTTCGTCGTCTTTGCCCGCCACTTCCCACGACAAAAAGCTCGTGCCGTCGATGGTGGCCGGGGAGGTGAACCGGATGTAGCTTTTCGACAAAGTGCCGAAATCTTTGACGGCGGAAATCATCGAACGGGCCTGGGTCATCCCGGACCGATCGGTGATCAGCATTTCCACCTTGGCGTAGGAATCTTTGCCGTCGTCCCGGTCCAAAACGCGCTGGATTATAACTTGCCCGGTGGGTTTTTCCGTGGCCCACGAAAATACGCCCATTGCGATAAAAATCCCCGCCAACGCGGCTCGTCGTCCCATGGAGTCCTCCTTTCGGATTTCGGAATAACCTTACCCCCGCGACTTCGTGTTGTCAAGTGGGGTTAGACGCCCGAAGGGGGAACAGGTATAATGGGCCATCCCTATGACCCCCGAATTTGTTCACTTACATAACCACACGGAATACAGTTTGTTGGACGGCGCCGCCCGCCTGACCGACGATAAGGGCAACCCGTCCGAGTTCATCAAGTCCATGGCGGCGGCCAAGTTTCCGGCGTTGGCCATCACCGACCACGGCAACCTGTACGGCGCCATCGAATTTTATTCCATGTGCACCGAGGTGGGGATCAAACCGATCATCGGCATGGAATCCTACATTGCCCCCCAATCGCGACTGGACCGATCGGGAAGCCCCTCCGAGGCGTCGAATCATTTAACCATTCTGGCCATCAACGAAACGGGCTACCGCAACCTCATGAAATTGTCTTCCAAGGCCTTTTTGGAAGGCTATTACTACAAACCCCGCATCGACAAAGAGATCCTGGCTCAACACGCCGAGGGATTGGTGGGGCTGTCGGGATGTCTGAAAGGAGAGGTGCCCGGGGCGCTGTTGGCCGACCGGCCGGAAAAAGCCGAAAAAGCGTTGGACGACTACCGGCAGATTTTCGGCAAAGACAACTTTTTTGTGGAACTGATGGATCACGGTTTGGCCGATCAAAAAAAAGTGTTCCCCAAACTGGTGGAACTGGCCAAAAAGTTCGACGCGCCGCTGGTGGCCACCAACGATTGCCACTATTTCCGCAAAGAAGACAATTTGGCCCACGACGTGTTGCTGTGCATCGGCACGGGCAAAACCATCGACGATCCCAAACGGCTCAAATACGCGGCCCCCGAATTTTATTACAAGTCCAACGCCGAAATGATTCAGGTGTTCGGCGAAATTCCCCAGGCGTTGAAAAACACCCTGGCCATCGCCGACCGGGCCCACCTGGAATTAAAGTTCAACCAAATCTTGTTGCCGCGTTACGACGTGCCCGCGGGCGACTCGCCCGAAACCTATCTGGAAAAATTGTGTTTGGAGGGTCTTAAAAAACGGATGGGCCACATTCGGCCCGAATACAAAACCCGTTTGGACTACGAGCTGGGCATTATCCAAAAGATGGGGTTCGCCACCTACTTTTTGATTGTGTGGGATTTTATCCGCTACGCCCGCACCCAGGGGATTCCGGTGGGGCCCGGACGCGGATCGGGCGCGGGCGCGTTGACGGCCTACGCCCTGTCGATCACCAACATTGATCCGATCCAAAACGGCCTGCTTTTTGAGCGGTTTCTTAACCCGGAACGGCGGTCCATGCCCGATTTGGATATTGATTTTTCCGATGACGGCCGTGAAAAAGTCATTGCCTATGTCCGGTCGAAATACGGCGAAGCGTGCGTGGCGCAAATCATTACGTTCGGGTCCATGTTGGCGCGGTTGGTGGTGCGCGACGTGGGCCGGGTGTTGGGCATTCCGCTTCAAGAAGTGGACCGTGTCACCCGCCTCATCCCCCGAGAGTTGGGCACCACGCTTCACAGCGCCTTGGGGGCCGTGCCGGAACTTCAGCAGGTGTATAAGTCCGACCCTCAGATCAAGCGTCTGTTGGATTTGGCCCAGAAGTTGGAAGGCGTTAAACGGCACACCGGTGTCCACGCGGCGGGCACGATCATCGCGGCGGGGGAACTGACCCAGCACGTGCCCTTGGCGAAAGGATCGCGTGACGTGGTGACCACGCAGTACAACGATGAGGCTCTCTTGAAACTGGGCCTGTTGAAAGTGGACTTTTTGGGGTTAAGGACACTGTCGGTGATCCGCGACGCGGTGGCGCTGGTCCGTCAGCGGCACGATCCGGGTTTTGACATCGATAAAATTCCCGTGGACGACGGAGCCACCTTTAAGCTGTTGGCCCAAGCCAAAACCGCCGGGGTGTTCCAACTGGAATCGGCCGGCATGCGGGATTTGCTCCGCAAATTGAAACCCACGACCCTGTCGGACGTGACCGCGCTGATCTCGCTGTACCGGCCGGGTCCCATGGGGTCGGGCATGTTGGACGAGTTTGTGTCCCGCAAACACGCCCGCTCGAAAGTTCGCTTCGACCACCCGTTGCTGGAACCCCTGTTGGCGGACACCTACGGCATCATCGTGTATCAAGAACAAGTGATGCAAATCGCCCAGGTGTTGGCGGGCTACACGCCGGGCCAAGCGGACGTGTTGCGCAAAGCCATGGGCAAAAAAATACCGGAAATTTTGCAACAGCAAAAAGAGACTTTTCTCAAGGGATGCGCGGAAAAGAAGGTGGACAAAAAGATCGCCGAAAAAGTTTTCGATCTCGTTGTTCAGTTCGGTGGGTATGGGTTCAACAAAAGCCACGCGTCGGCGTACGGGTTGGTCAGTTACCAAACGGCGTTTTTAAAGGCCAACTTTCCCGTGGAGTTCATGACGGCGGTGCTGACGTCGGAAATCGGGCATTCGGCCTTGGGCTCGAAAGAAGTGGAATCGAAAATGGTGTCCTACATGGGCGAGGCCCAGGACATGGGCATCGAGATTTTGCCGCCCGATGTTCAGCGGTCGGCCGATGTGTTCTCGGTGGAGAGCCCCCCCGAAGAGAAAAAGGCGCCCCGGATTCGGTTCGGGTTGTTGGCGGTCAAAAACGTGGGGGAAGGCGCGGTGGTGTCGATGTTGGACGCCCGCAAAAAGGGGCCGTTTGCGTCGTTGGGGGACCTGTGCGCCCGGGTCGACACGCGCCAGTCGAACCGCAAGGTGTTGGAATCGTTGGTCAAGGCGGGGGCGTTCGACGGGTTTCGGCCGGTGTTGGGCGACGAGCCCGCCGAGGTGCGCATGACGGCGTTGTGCCGGTGGCGGGCGCAATTGCTGGCCGACGTCGAGGGCGCGCTGAATCGGTCGTCCAGCGCCAAGGAAGAGGCCTCCGTGGGGCAAGGGGCGCTGTTTGATATGGGCGCGGTGGCGGCGGCCAAACCGGCGCGGGGATCGTCGGGGGGGGGCGCGGCGGTCCCCTGGTCGGAACACGAGTTGTTGGCCAACGAAAAAGAGGTTTTGGGTTTTTATTTGTCGGGTCATCCCTTGGCCCGTTACCGCAAAGAGTTGTCCAGTTACACGTCGCATACCTTGGGTACGTTGCCGGAAACGGGGCTGGTGCGGGTGGCGGGCATGATCGTGAACACGAAAAAAACCGTCACCAAAAACGGCCACGCCATGAGCCGGTTCAAGCTGGAAGATTTGGACGGCGAATTGGAATGCGTGGTGTTTCCCAAAACGTTTACGCCCGAAATTGCCCGGGTGCTGGTGGCCCACGAAATGGTGGTGGTCAAAGGCCGGGTGGAACCCCGGGCCGACGATAAAAATCTGTTGGTGGAAGAGGTGGTGCCGCTCAAGGCGGCACGGGAACGGTTTATCAAACGGTTGGTGGTGCGTCTCTCTACGGCGGGCCTGGAAGAGGATATGGTGGGGAAGATTCACCGTGTCTGCGCCGGTCATCCGGGGGCGGCGCGGGTGTGTTTTGAATTGGATACGCCCACCCACGGGCTGTTTCGTTTGGTGTCCGAACGGGCGGTGGCCCCGACGGATGGAGTGCTCAATGAATTGCAGTCGATTGTCGGGGCCGACCGCGTCGAATTGCAAGCCTGAAACGGTCGGGGGAAGAGGTGGTTATTTGATTGGGAGGCCGTCGGCATCGTATAATACGCTGATTTTTATTATCGAAGGAGGAGTTCCGTGAAAAAATACCGAGTGGCGGTGGTGGGCGCCGGGGCCGTGGGCGTCGAAATGATTCGCGTGTTGAAAAACCGCAAATTTCCTTTGGAAGAACTGCGCGTGTTGGCGCGCACCGAACGGCCTCTGGTCGTCGACGGTCAAACGTATCACGTTCGACCCACGACGCCCGAGGCGTTCGACGGAATCGACGTGGGTTTGTTTGCCGGAACGGAAGGGGAAAAGGGCGCCGCCGTCACGTTCGGCAAAGAAGCCATCGCCCGGGGCGCGGTGGTGATCGACAACGGGGCCGACTATCGGATGGACCCCAACGTGCCGTTGGTTGTTCCGGAAGTGAACGCCGACGCGTTGAAAAATCACAAGGGCATCATCGCCAACCCCAACTGTACCACCGCGGTGCTGTTGATGGGATTGGCGCCGTTGCATCGGGAGTTCGGGGTGAAACGGGCCGTGGTGTCCACGTATCAGGCGGTGTCGGGCGCGGGCGGAAAAGCCATCGACGCACTCAAAGATCAGGCCCGCAAGGTGTTGGCGGGGGAACCGATCACCGATTTGGGCGGGTTTCCCAACCCCATCGCCTTTAACGTCCTGGCAAACAATTGGAAAATTGAAGACCGTGGCTATTCTAACGAAGAATGGAAGGTGGTCAAAGAGACCCACAAAATGCTGGATCCCAACATTCATGTGTCGGTGACCACCGTGCGTGTTCCCACGGCGGTGGGCCACGGGGAATCGGTGTGGATCGAAACCGAAAAACCGATCACCGCAGAGGCCGCGCGGGCGGTGCTGGCGAAGGCGCCCGGCGTGCGGGTGGTGGACGAAGCGTCGCCCCTCGACGGTGTCGCGTGTCCCATGCCGATTTTGGCCGCGGGCCGCGAAGATACCTTGATCGGGCGCATCCGGGGCGATCTGTTCAACGATCGGGCTTTGGCGTTCTGGGTGGTGGGCGACAATTTGTGGAAAGGCGCGGCCCTCAACGCCGTGCAGATCGCCGAAACGCTGATCGCCAAAGGGTGGCTGAAACGGGCTTCCTAGACGTTCTTATTTTGGGTGGTCGGGGGCAGTTGGGGACCGATCTGGTCCGTACCAATCCCGGCCACCGGCTGACGGTTCATGGCCGAGCCGACGCGGACGTCACCGATGTGGGGGCCTTTGATCGGTATCTGCGGTCGGTCTCCCCGGCGGTGGTGGTGAACACGGTTGCTTTCAACAAAACCGAGCAGTGCGAAGACGACCCCCTCACGGCCCTGGCGGTGAACACCTTGGCTCCGCGTCGGTTGGCGGCGGTGTGCGCGGAGTTGAACGCGCGGTTGGTCCATTTTTCAACCGACTTTGTTTTTGATGGCCTCAAGGGAACTCCCTACGACGAATTCGACGCGCCCGCTCCCCCGAACCTGTACGGTTTTTCCAAGTACGGGGGGGAACGGTTTGCGGCGTTGGGGTCAGCACGAAATCTTGTGATCCGAACAGCGGGCCTTTACGGCGCGGCGGGGTCGCGGGCCAAGGGGGGAAACTTTGTCCACACGGTGTTGACCCGGGCCCGGTCCGGTCAACCGTTGCGGGTGGTCAACGACATTGTCTTTTCGCCCACATGGACAAGGGACCTTGCCGAAAAAACATGGTCTTTAATAGAAGCTCCTTCGGCGGGGGGGATTTATCACCTGGCCAACGGCGGAGGCTGTTCGTGGTATGAGTTCGCGCGGGCCATTGTTGAGGTGGGCGGGTTGACAGCGGCGGTGGACCCGTTGCCGTCGTCGCAATGGCCGGGAAAAATGCGGCGATCGCCCGACACGCGCTTGGCCTCTGTTCGCTGTGAATCGGTTGGACTGGGTCCCCTTCGGCCGTGGCGCGAGGCGTTGATCGCTTTTCTGCGGGAGACGGCATGACCACCACCGACGAGCGGATCGTTAAAGAAGTCATGGACATTCGGGGCGTGGCCGCCTATTTGGGTTTGGGCAAATCCAAAATTTACGGGTTGATCCGCGAGCGCAAAATTCCCGCGTCGCGGATCGGCCGGCAATATCGTTTTTCCAAAGACGTCATCGACGCGTGGTTGCGCGACAGCGTCATCACGCGCCCGGACGGCGCGTCTCGAGCGGCCGACGGGGCGCCCTCCGGGTCGTCGGAAACGGGCGGGACCGTCGACCGACGGTAATAAAAATCCCCACCGACGGAGCCCCCCCCTTGCTTTTTTTTTCGCAAATGCTACAGTCTTTCTCGTAACGGCGGTTTAATTCTCATACACAGGGAGGTGACACACATGGCACAAAAAATCGCGAAGGCCGGCGTCAAGAGGGAAGACGGGTTCCTCTACTTCATTGACAAGCAGGGCGATGTGTCCCGGGCGAAAATGGCTCGTGGCGGCAAAAAAGGCGGCAAGCCCCAGAAAGTCACGAAGGTTGGCATCAAAAAAGAAAAAGGCTTCCTGTACTTCCTGGACAAGCAAGGGGACGTTTCCCGCGCCAAAATGGTTCGCCGCTAAACGGCAACCGCCTGCGCCTATTTGGCGCACGCTCGTGGACGATGTCAGCGGGGTCGCTCGATCCCTTTTTTCGTCGTCTTTCCAGAACCCCGCTCTCCTCCCTTAGGAACACCGAAGGAGGGGGGCGGGGTTCGGATTTAACCCCCTAACGGGACGGAGTATAATTATTCACTTGCGGGTCGGGGGGTGTGAAAAAGAGTTTATTTTTTAATCAGAAGACTTGGCAGAAGGGCGACGAGACGGTCGCGTTGGTCACCTTGAAGTTCCAGTTGGCCGATTTTAACGGTGCCGCCCACGCCCAATTTTTTCTTCAGTGCGACGAGCAACGATTCTTTGCCTTCCGGGTGCATGTTGAGTCCGCCCACAATCGTGACCGCTTTACCGGCGCGGCCGGCCTTTTCGAACCGGACCCAATAGGAAGATGATGAGGGTGAATGCGGCATACCCCATTTTCGCAAAAATACGGTTTTCCATCAAATCCCTCCAACGAACCGGTTGATTATTTCCTAAAATAACTTCCCATGAGTTCCTTTACGTTGGCGTTGGTGGCGGCATTTTTTTGGGGAACGTCGGCCCTCCTCGAAAAGTGGGGGTTGCGTGACAGCGATCCCATGGCCGGGGTGTTGGCTCGGACGCTTGGAGTGGTTTTGGGGGTGATCGTTTTTTCTGTGTTGGTCCCCGAAGCCCCGCGACGGTTTCTTCATATGGACGGTCGTTCCAGGCTGGTCCTGATGGGCGGCGGTTTATTGGCCAGCGTGGTGGCCCAGGCTTTTTTTTATCGGGCCCTCAAGCACGGCGACGTCGGCCGAGTGGCCGCGGTGGGCGGAGCGTGGCCGGTGTTTGCGTTTCTATTAAGCGCGCTCATATATCATGAACCCGTCACGCGCGGAAAAGCGCTGGGTATCGCGTTGGTCACGTTGGGGGTTTTCTTTCTTAAATAGGAGGACATAATGGCGCAGGAATTTTCTTTTGATGTGGTCAGCAAAGTGGATTTGCAGGCGATGGACAACGCCGTCAACTCGGCCCTTCGGGAAATCACCACCCGATTCGATTTCAAAGGAAGCGTTAGCCGAATGGACCTGGACAAAAAAGCCAACACCTTGACGCTGTATTCCGATAACGAGGGGAAATTAAAAAGCGTGGTGGACATTCTTCAAAACCGCTTGGTTAAACAAAACATTCCCCTGAAATCCCTGGACTACGGGCCCGTTTTGCCCGCCGAAGGCGGAACCGTGCGCCAGGTGGCCAAAATCGTTCAAGGCGTTGCGTCGGAAAAGGCCAAGGAAATGGTGCGCGCCATCAAAGACGCAAAAATGAAAGTCTCCCCCTCCATTCAAGGCGACCAACTGCGCGTAACGGGCCGATCCAAAGACGAACTTCAGCAGGCCATGGCTCTCCTGCGCGGGCAGGATTTCGGCATCGCCCTTCAATTTGTAAATTTTAGGTGATCCGGATCCCCATTTGATTTCCTGGATCCGTTGGCTGAAACGGTCCGCCCTGGTGTTGGTGGTGGGGGCGCTGTTTCTTCTCCTCGGCGCCGGATATTATTTCGTTCGCCAGAGCGTGGTGGACGACCGGCGAATTCCGTTTCCCCGAACGACCGATCCAACTCTTTCTTCTGAAGGAAACGCACGAATCGGTCGGATCCCCTTGACGGCTTTGGGGGGTGTCCTCCTAAAAAACAGCGTGTCGGGCACGGACACCGTCGCTCTTCTGCAAGATCATCCCGAAACAAATTTTGTATGGGACCCGGCTCGGCCGGGGGTGGCCCGGGTTAACTTGGGCGATGGGCCTGGACGGACACGATTAATCTCTCTGGCGGGGGCGGTGGGATCGGTTTTTGAATGGAGGGGCGTCGTTCCGGCGGGGGCGTGGTTCCAAAGTCGAATCGGGATGGTGACGAAGGGGACAGACGTTCGGTTTTCTATCGAGCTCGAAGAACTTTCTTCAGGTGAAATCAAACGCGTGTATTCCGAAACCCTCTCGGCGCCCCGGCACGCGTACGCACACAAAAATCAAGGGATCCTTGCCCGGCTGAAAGTTTTCGTTCAGGGTGCTGAACAAGAAGACGAACAATGGCGTGCCTTGCGGGTTGACTTAGCCGACTGGGTCGGACGGTCGGTTTGGATTCGGTTGATCAGCGCTCCGGTTGACCAGGCCGGTCCGGATCAATCCGGTTTGGCGTTGTGGGGTACACCGGAAATTTGTTCTCCGCAACCAACGCCCGCGGCCGTGCGGGCACGAAAGAACCCCCTGGATTTGCCGGTCCTTTTAATAGCCTTTGAATCCACGCCGGAGGGGCTTTTGTTTTCCTCTCAACCCGGGCGGTCCCGTCTCTCTGGTTTTTTAGGCGAATCCCTATCGTTCCCCTTTTTTTACACGGCCGATGTCCGCTCCAACGAGTCCATGGAACAGCTGGTCTTTTTATCCACCGGCGGGTGGCCGGAGGCCTTGGGCCGTTTGGGATACCGAACACGGGCGGTGGGGGCTTTCTCCGACGACATGATGGCGATGTTGGACCGGGCGGGATTTGACGAGATCCATTGGGTTCCCCACGACGGATACGACACCATTCACGCGGCGGGCCGAGCGGTGTCGTGGGTGCAGGATTCATCGTCGTCAGCAGACCTGGTGTTTCTCTATTTGGCGGACACGCCCCGCGGGCGGTGGGCGCCGGTCCGTTTTTGGGCCCGGTCTTTTTCCGTTAAGGCCACGGATTGGGCCCGCTGGAAACGAACAGGGGAAGACGCTTACCGCGACGAGTATTTCGGACGTGTGGTGGATACTTTGGACAAAAAAGAAACCGAGTGGATTGCCGGGACCGTGTCGTTGAGCGGAAGGGCTTCTCTTCCGGCGCCGATTATTTATGGTCAACCCGCGCGACGAAAAACCAGGGTCATCGGCGAGGCCGGGTGGGCAATGAGAGAACAGGAAATTCGGGTCGTTTTCGGCCTGCGCGCGTTGCAACGCTGGGCGCCCGGTTTGTGTCGGTCGCCGGGGCAAATACCGGATGTGGGCCCAACCTTGTTGGGGAGTCTCCAGATTCCTTTTGCGGCGGGGCGCGGACGGGCGTGGGTGCCGGAGAAGGCGGTATCATCCTCCGATTCCAGCGGGGCCTGGGTAATTCGATCGGCCCGAGCCAAGGCGGTTGTGGTGGACGGTCGATACAAATATATTCGTCATGGACCCAATCGGCCGATCGTGCCCACGTGGAGGGGGGGTGGACATGGAGCCTGGACGGATTTTCCAGCGGAAGAGATGTTTGATTTGTGGACCGATCCCGGCGAACTTAAAAATCTGGCCTTCGAACGGAGAAACGTATTGGCGCGGCTCCGGGATGTTTTGGATGAATTGGATCCCGATCCGGCGGAGATTCGCCTGTCGTTTCTAAACCCCGCGGGGCAGAGGGTGGACGGTATGGTCAATTGCGTTCAGGGCCAATTGGGAGAGGTGTCGAGTTCCGTGGGGGGCCGCCGGTTGGGGGCGTACGAGTTCACTTTTTCCACCACGGCGGTGACGGGCGATATCCGATTTCGAACCTGGCCGCCGTTGGTCCCGTTTCGTTTGCGGATCTTGGTCAACGGAAAATCAATGGATACGTCCCGTATTCAGGTGGGTCGCTGGGGCGTTCCCCTGTTTGAAATCAAGGGCGACGAATGGTTCGACAAAACAAAGTTCGGGTGGTTGGACGGATGGGCTCCGCCGCGGCCGTCCACGGACACCGTGGTCTCGTTGGGACGGGTGTCGCCGGCGTTGAGTGAGGAGGAGAATCCGTGACGTTTCGGGCTCGGGTTCGAGATGGGTTAAGCCTCCTGCGCCAATGGGGCCTTGCCAGCGGTCGGGACATGGTGGTCACAACGCGGGACTCGTTTGTGTCGGTGGAAGGCCGGGCGGGCGTGGCTGTGTTCGTGGGGTTATGGGCCCTGGGCCGGTGGCAGGCCGGACCCTGGACCGTGTGGGGGCCAGAACTGGGTGGGGAAATAGTGCCGGACGTTCGGGTGTGGTATGCCGGACGAATGGCGGTGGCCCAGGTTTTGTTGTTGGGTGTTCACATTCTGATGGGAGCCGCGTGGGGGGTGTGGGCAAAAAATGCCGGGGGTCTCCTGGCGAGGTTAAATCCTCGTTTTTCTGTCCGCCGATTAAAACCCTGGGTCGGCGGGGTGTTGAGCGGGGGGATGATCTTCGCCGCCCACTGGATCCTGTTGATGCGCGACGCGGCGCGCCATCCGGCGTTGTATCAGGAGACGTTCTTAGACCGGGGCGGATGGGCGGCCGGGTTTCACCGGGCGGCGGTCTTGCCGGAATCAACGTTGTGGGTGGGCGCGGCCACGGCCCTGGTCGCCGTGGGAATGGCCTTGGCTGTGGCGGAGTTGGGAATTCGATTTTACACGTGGTGGATGGGTTTCTCGCGGCCGACGCGGTTGGCCACGATGGTGCTGGGGGGCGCGCTTGTGGTGTTTGCGGGTGGGGTGTGGGGCGTGCGTTGGAGCCAATCAGAACGGAACAGCGGACCAAACCTTCTTTTGATTACCATTGATGGTTGGCGGGCCCCCATGAACGAAACTTCGGGCGACGTGTCTCAATTGAAAAAAAAGGAGCGTGGCCCCCTTGTCCGGGTGGGAACCGTGGCTCCGATCGCGGATCTGTCTCCGGTCTTGGCGACGGCTATTTCCGGCGTTTCGCCGTTGGCACACGGGATCCGCCACGATTTTGAGTCGGTTGCCGCCGGGATGGCCGGCGCGGAGACGTTGACGGACCTGCTCAAAAGCGGAGGGTGGACCACGGCGCTTTTGGCCGACGGGCCGTCGGGTTTTCTCGACCGAATAGCGGGCGGATTTGATCACCATTGGATGGCATCGTCCCATGCTGCGGCGCGGATGGGGCGCCGCCTGGTGGAACGGTCGCCCCACCTTCTGCCGTATCTTTCCGGACGATGGGGGCGGCGGTTGGGGTTGCGGGGCTCGATTTTAATGGCGGATCCGGCTCTGTTGGCGGAAGAGGCGGACGATGTGTTGCGCCTCCTGCAAAAACGGTCCCGCTTTTTTCTGTGGGTCCATTTTTCGTCGCCGGGGTCGGCTTGCGCGGTGGTGTCGCCCCGGGCGGCGGCCCGGTTGGGGTTGGCCAACGATTCCTTCTTTCACCGGCCCGGCCGCGGGTTCGACCTTTCGCTTTTGACATCCAACGAAGAAATCGCTCTGCGGCGGTTTTACGCTGAATCTCTGCGCGAGACCCATAAGGCCGTCGGCCGGATTTTTGATCGTCTGGCCCGACGGGGTTTGGACGAAAACACGGCGGTGGCGGCGTGGTCGCCGCGGGCGGCTTTGTTGTCATCGGCCGAAATAGAGCGCGCACGCCGATTGGACGGACCGGCGTTCGAGGGGCTTCCCTTCGTGGCCTGGGACGGGCCACAGCCTGTTGTTGCCGCGGCTTTCGACACAGCGCCCCGGCGAGCGGTGGATGTGGCCCCCACGGCGGCGCGCCTGGTGGGGGTTGAGCCTCCATCCGCTTGGGAGGGCCTCTCCTTGACCGACGCCCCACCGGATGGCGAGGGAAACGTGATTCTCAAGGAGGCCTCTGTTCCCAACGAGCAGGCGGCTCGCGGTCTAAACTTACCGTCCCCGTGGGACATCCTGGTGGAAGACCGCGGTTGGCCCGGCCGATTTTGCCGTTCCTCGGTGTGGGAAGACCCGTTCCGCCTATTTTGCGACCGGGTAATTCAATTGGGTTTGGAGCGGGTGTCGTACCGGCCCCGTTTGAACGGAGTGGAATGGGTGTTTGATTCGGTGGCGGTGCCCGCAAGCGGACCGACCTGGTTGCTCGCTCGGGCTTATAAGGATCGCACCAAAGAATTAAAAGACATTTTTTTTCGGACGTTGGCGAAAGATTCGGGCTGGCGCCCGCAAAACGATTATTGGATACCGGAATCTTTTTTAAGAGAAAAGCCGTTGCTGTCGGAGTCCGGGGACGCTGAAAGAACGCGCAGGCGAAGACCCCGTTTTTGGACGGATTCCAAATAAAGCGACGAAGGAAACGATCGTTCGAGGGGCGCCAGGCCCCGGGCCCGAACCGCCTCGGTGACCAGCAAAGCCAGCGCCGCGGCCGCCGAAAATCCCGCCACCCGTTGCAAAGCGGAAAACCCGGTGGCGCCGTCTTCGTATTCCAACAAGTCGTAAGTCCGTTCGACGTTTCTTCCGGCGTGCTGGCCGCTGACCGCCGCGTGCAGGATGGCGAGGTCGCGGATCTCGGGATGTTCCAACCGCGGTTGGGCGATGGCCAAAAACAGTTTTCGAGGTGAAATCGTTTGGCCGTTGACGACCGTCGGTTTTTCTTCCAGAAGGCCCAGCTCTTTAATGGCTAAAATTTTTTCGTGGTGCCCCGGATATCGGAGGGTTTTAAAAACGTAACTTCGCACGCGTCCTTCGAACGTCCACGGGGCGGTGGAGGTCGCCCCGCCGGTCACGAACGCTTCCAGGGGGCCCAACGGCGCGGGGAACGAAATGGTTTCTCGATCTGAAAACCCGGCGGCCTGGGTCACTTGCCCATTTTTTAAAATGTGGGCGGTTCCGAAATAGTTGGCGAAAACGCCGTCCAGGTCCGAGACCCGTTTGTAATTCAGCGGAGGAACGGGCCGTTCGGGCAGAGTCCCGGCGTAGATTCGCACGCTGTGAGTTTTTTCCAGTTGGGCGATGCCGTCGGCCGCCACGGCGTTGCAAAGCCCAGGGGCCATGCCGGCGTCGGGAACCAGGGCCACACCCATTTTTTGGGCGGGCCGATCCAAGCGCAAAATATCCTGGGTGGTCTCGTAGGGTCCTCCCAAATCCACGTAATGAGCCCGCGCGGCAATCGAGGCCCGGGCCGCGCCCAGGTTGAGCCGGCTGGGCAGGGCGCACAGGACGCCGTCGTGGCCGAGAATGGTTTTGTAAAGGTCGGATTCCCGTTGCGCGTCCACGACCGATGCGGTCAACCGCGGACACGGAGCCCGGCGGGCAGCCAACAAACCGCGAATCCGTTGAACGGCCGCCCGGGATTTCGCGAGGGAGATGTCGGCCAGGGTGACCCGAGAAGCCGACCCGTTTAACGCCAAGTCAAATGCCGCGGCCACCCCTTGGGACCCCGCCCCCAGAACGATATACTTATTTTTCATGGAATCGTCTTACCCCTGATTTCCAATAGCGGCGCCACGTCTTTGGCCCGCAGAGGGCGGCCCAACAGAAACCCTTGGGCTTCCTCGCATCCGAGTTCTCTTAAGTAGGTCAATTGGACCTCGGTTTCCACCCCTTCGGCCACAACGGTCAGGCCCAAACTGTGCGCAATACCGACAATGGCGTGGGTGATGGCCGTGTTGTCTTTGGCCTGGGGCACGCCCTGGACGAACCCGCGGTCAATTTTTAGCGTATTGAGCGGGAACAGCCTGAGGCAACTTAAGGACGAATAACCCACGCCGAAATCGTCAATGGAAATGCGCACGCCCATTTCGCGCAGGCTTCGCAGAACTTTCACGGACTGGTCCACGTCGTTCATGGCGGCGCCTTCCGTGATTTCCAGTTCCAACGCGAACCCGTGTGCCGCCATTTTAGTAAACGCGGCGCCAAACTGGGCCAACACGTTGTCTTGCTGAAATTGGCGGGGAGACACGTTGACGGCAATGCCCACCCCCGACACGCCGGCCTCACGCCACAATTTGGCTTGATCGCACGCCGTCTGAATCACCCAGTCACCCACCGTTAAAATTAATCCCGTTTCTTCCGCGATGGGAATAAATTCCAACGGCGATACCATTCCCCGTTGGGGATGGTTCCAGCGCACAAGGGCTTCCAGCCGGGTCAGGTGGCCCTGGGCCACGTCGTAGATGGGTTGGTAGAACAATTCCAGTTCGCCCCGCTGTGCGGCGTGGCGCAAGTCGGTTTCAATGCGCAGTTTGGAAACGAGGCGGGAGTAATTTTCACGGCTGAAAAGCTCCACGCAATTTTTTCCCGCCTGTTTGGCCCGCTGCATGGCGCTTTCGGCTTCGTTAAGAAGCGCTTCGGCGGTGGCCGCGTCGGGGCTGTTGAGCGTCACGCCGAAACTGGCGGTGACGGTGATCTCTTCGGGTCCCACATCGCAAGGGGAGGCGATAAGTTCGCGCATCCGGTCGGCGAACACCACCGCGGCGCGGTCGTTGGGAATTCCGTCCAGCAATATGGCGAACTCGTCGTCACCCAACCGCGCGACGGTGTCGCCAACCCGGGCAAACGAGCGCAACCGGGCGGCGACCGCTTCCAAGAGACGGTCGGCCGGTTCGTGGCCGAGCCGTTCGTTGACGGAGCGGAACCGATCCAGGTCGACATAGATCACGGCCACGATGTAGCCGGGTTGGCGCTTTATCCGGTCGATGACGTTGGTGAGCCGGTCCATAAACAGCGCGCGGTTGGCCAGGCCGGTGACTTTGTCGTGGAACCCTTCGTGTCGCAGGCGTTCCTCGGCTTCTTTGCGGGGCGTGATGTCGGTTTGGGACCCCACGACGCGGTACGGCGCGCCGGAGGTGTCGCGGACCATCACGCCGCGGGTGGACACCCAACGATAGCCGTTGTCCCGGTGGCGGATGCGGTATTGGATTTCCAGCGTGTCGTGGCCTTCACGGCCCAGGTGATCGAAGGATTGAAGAACCAGCTCCGCATCGTCGGGATGAATGCGGTCCCACCAGGCTTTGGGGTGATTTTCAAATTCGGTTTCCGCGAACCCCAGAATGCTTTTCCATCGGGGAGAGAAAAAAATGCGGTCGCTGGGCAAATGCCAATCGAACAACCCATCGTTGGCGGCTTGGGCGGCGATGGCGTAGCGCTCTTCGGAGGATTTCAGTGCGTCCAGGGCGTTGCGGCGGCTGGTGATGTCGCGGGCGATCAACACAATTTGGCCGTCGCCGGTGGCACGCAGGCGGGCTTCGTAAAATGACATTCCCTGTTTGCCCAAAAAGGCAAATTCTTCCGACCCGGTTTCGCGTGTGTGAAGGGCGCGGCCCATCGCTTCGTGTAGGCGGCGCCCGATCTCCGCGTTGGGAAATTCAGCCAGGGGTTTTCCCACCCAGCCCGACGCGGGCCGGCCCAACGCGTCCAGGGCGGCGCCGCTGGTTTCCACAATGCGTCCACGCTGGTCAACGACCAAAAAAATGTCGGGAAACGCTTCGAACACCGCCCGAAGATACGATGTTGTGCGAGCCAATTGAACCGCGTTGGATTGTATGGTGTTCTGGAGTGTTTGGCGGGTTTCTTCGTCTTTCCAAAGGGCGTCGTTAACGGCACGGACCCACCGGCGAAACAAAACGTTCATGGCGCCGGTGGGGCCTTTGAAAAAATTTCTGTAATGCGATTTCAGCCGATCGTGAAGTTTAACCACGGTCCCGTCCTAGTGTAGTGATTCCAACAGATCTTGATATTTGGCCGGGTGATTTTGAGGCGAGCCGAAGCCAAATTTCGCGCGCATACCGGGTGTATGTAAGCGAAATTTGGCAATGGCGCAGTCCAAAAGCACCCAGCCCTTTGGGAGGCCCGCCTCCGTCCGGCTTCTTCGTTGCTCGTCAGTCACAATGGCCCGCATTGCTCCCTCCTCGCGCCTCGAATCCGGTCGGATTCGGGCCTCCAAATGTCAAGATCTGTTGGAATCACTACACTAGTTGTTTCTATCCTTACACATATAACCCCGCAACCACTCAAAATCAACCCCCCAAAGGAAAGCGGGACTGAGAAGGGGCATCCGGTTTTGTTACAATTTCCATTTAACAGGAGGCCGTCCCATGTCCGTAACGCCCGAACTGCTGGAAATGTTAAAACCCATCGCCGATGTGAGCGTGTTTTTAAAAACTCTGCACGATCGGTTTGGTGATCGCATGGCCATCGCCACCAGCGGCCAACTGACCGGGGAAGTCACCCTTGACCTGTGCGTGAAAGCGGGGTTTAAACCCCGGGTCTACACGGTGGACACGGGACGCCTTTTTCCGGAAACCCTGGCCCTTTTTGATGCGGTGGAGAAAAAATACGGTGTCAAAATCGAGCGTATTCACCCTGATCCAAGGGAGTTAAAGGCCTTGATTGAGGAAAACGGGGAATACCTGTTCTTTGATTCCAAAGAGAAACAGGAATTGTGTTGCCGGGTTCGAAAAGTTTTGCCCAACGAACGGGTGTTGCGGACCTTGGACGTGTGGGTGACGGGGTTGACGGCGGACCAATCCGCCGGTCGCCAGAAAACGCCCCGGGCCGAAATTATTGAGCGCGTGGAAGACGGTAAAAAACGATCTCTTTTGAAAGTGTCGCCGTTGGTCGATTGGCCCGAATCGAAAGTGAGGGACTATGCCCAAGCCAACGGCGTGCCCGTGAACCCCCTCATGAACCGGGAATTTCCGGGCGGGTGGCGTTACGAATCGCTGGGATGCGTCATCTGCACAACGCCGATCGGGCCCTTTGAACCGCGCCGAGCGGGCCGATGGCGCTGGTTGAACCAAGACGCGTCCAAAGAGTGCGGCCTTCACCTGCCGCCGCCCCCGGCCCATGGTTGAGACAAGCGAATTGTTGGATGTGGCCCGCGAGGCCGCCTTTGCCGCGGGTCGGCGTGTCATGGAAGTTTTGCGTTCGACGGTTGAAACGGCCCGCAAGGCGGACCATTCGTTGGTCACCAACGCCGACCATGAAGCCAACACATTAATTTTAGAGGCACTGCGCCGGTCTTTTCCGGAGCACGGAATACTCAGCGAGGAAACCGGGCGGGAAGGGCCGGCGTCGTCCGAGTATGTGTGGGTGGTGGATCCGTTGGACGGGACCCGGGCGTTTGTCCGCGGTTTGGCGGGGTTCAGCGTTCATGTGGGCCTTCTAAAAGAAGGGCGGCCTCACGCGGGGGTGGTGTTTGATCCTGTGGCGCAAACCTGTTTTGAGGCGCAGCGGGGGCAAGGCGCTTTTTTGGTGGGCCCGGGCCGGCGGGTTCCTCTGCGGGTCTCGCAACGGGCGGATTGGTTGGCGATGCCCGTCATAACGTCCAAGGGGTTTCCGGATCAATTGCGTCGTGGTTTGGAACAAAAATGCGGGTTGTCGTTTTTGGAGCCCATCAACAGCGTTGGGGTGAAGGTGGGGTATATGGTTCGGCGGCTGGCGGACATTTACTTAAACCATCACCCGGTCCATCATTGGGACACCTGCGCGCCCCTGGTTATTTTAGAGGAAGCCGGTGGCCGCATGACCCATTGGGACGGCACGCCTCTTTCCTTTGCGGCGGCTGAAGGCAACGCCCATCCGCACCCAACCGTTGCTACCAACGGTGTTCGCCATGATGAACTGATCTCCTTGTTATCGTCGTTTCCAAAACCGTGAAAACGAAACCATTGGATCTCAGGCGGTTGGCGGAGCGGGACCTGGTGTTGCGCTTGGCGGATGAGAATATTGATCTGCGGTGGGCGGCGTTCCAGGAGGTGTGCGCGCGGGGTGAGAAAAGAGGGTGGGAAGCGTTCGGTTTAATGACGCAGGATCCGGACCTGGCCCGTTTTTTCGTGTCGCCCAAAGACCCGTTTGATGCTGTCGGAGCGCTGGTGGGGCCGTCGACCTACGACCGGATTCGAACCGCCTGGCCCGGAGCGGTGGAACAAAACATCGAAAACGGCGGCCGGGAATTGACTATTGATTTTCGCAATCGTCGCGTGGACGTGGTGTGTTTGGGCGAAACGGCCTGGCCCGTTCAAGGGGAAACACCGGAAGGGAAAGAAGGGCTTGGGGAAGTGGAATTTCGCGTGACCGACGTGGCCGCCTTCGCGGCCCAGGTGGGCCAGTTAAAAGGCCATTTGCGCGGTCGATTGATTTTGTTGCCGGGCCCCGGGGGGAATTCGTTGCCCACGCGTTTTCTGTTGGCCCACATCCCCGGTCCACGAGGAACCCGCACCGTCCTTGTCCAACTTGTCCAGGCGTAAGCGGCCGGGGGTACACGGTTTCTATCACCCCGAATGGAGCTATGCCATGGTTTCCGGGTCCACGTCCAGGTGGAGGGTGGTTCCGGTCGGTGGGGCGTAATCGCGGGCGCGGCAGATCCAACGGTCTATAATCGCGGCCGGGGCTTTGATCACGGCTTGCCATTGGGCCCAGCCCGCTTTCGTTTTATGAAACGCGGGAGCGGGTCCCAACACGGTTCCGTGCGGCGCGGGAACCGGTTTTTGAATCCACTCCACAAATTGTTCCGCGGCGGTTTCGGCGGCGGTTTCGGTGCGGGCACGGATCACGACGTGGACCACCCGGGTGAACGGAGGGTAGTCGGCTTCCCGTCGATAATTTAATTCGTGTTGGGCAAAAGACCCGTAGTCCCGTTCCAAGACCGCTTGCAAGGCATAATGGTCCGGGTTGGATGTTTGTATCAGCACTTCTCCCGGGCGGTCGGCCCGGCCGGCGCGGCCGGCCACTTGCATCAACAACTGAAATGTTCGTTCGGCCGCGCGGAAGTCGGGAAACGACAAAGACCGGTCCGCGTCCAAAACCCCCACCAACGTCAAATTGGGAAAATCGTGCCCCTGGACGATCATTTGGGTTCCCACGATGATATCGATTTTTCCGTTCAGCGCGTCGCGGTAAGCCTGCTCGTGGCCCTGGCGGCCTCGAACGGCGTCGCGGTCCCATCGAAAAATTCGCGCGGTGGGAAACAACGCGGCCACGTCCGCCGCCACCCGCTGGGTGCCCCGGCCCGATATTTTTAATACTTCGCCACGGCAGGTGGGGCATTTGTCCAACAAAGGCTCCATATGGTCGCAGGTGTGGCAGCGAAGCGACGGGCCCGTTTTGTCGCGGTGTAGAACCAGGCTGACCTGGCAAGCAGGGCATCGCGCCACCCATCCGCACGCCCGGCATTCCACATGGGTGCTGTAGCCGCGGCGGTTTAAGAACAGCATCGACTGTTCTCCCCGGGCGAGCCGTTCCCGCAAAGCGTTCACCAAGAGATCGGAAAAATACCAGCCTTCGTTGCGTCGGTCGACCAGCCGCACGGAAGGAAACGGGCGGTTTTCCACCCGTTGGGTTAGGACAACGCGATCGATGTCCCCGGACTGGGCCCGGGCGTGGGTTTCCAAAGAAGGCGTGGCGCTTCCCAACAGCAACACCGCGCCGTGCAGACGGGCTTTTTCTTCCGCGGTGTCGCGGGCGTGGTAATGGGGGGCGTTGTCTTGTTTGTAAGACGCGTCGTGTTCTTCATCGATGACGATCAGGCCCAACGGCGTTACCGGTAAAAACAGCGCCGATCGGGGACCCACCACCACCCGGGCTTGTCCTGCCCGAACCCGCCGCCACACGCGCCACCGGTCGCCCAGGGCCATTTCACTGTGCCAGACTTCCAACGCGTCTCCGAACCATCCGCGAAGTCGGTCTTCCATTTGGGGGGTCAATCCGATTTCAGGAACCAACAACAACGCCCCGCGGCCCCCATCGAGAGCCGCGGAAATAGCCCGTCGGTAAATCTCGGTTTTGCCGGACGCGGCCACTCCTTGCACCAGCACGCGGCGATGCGCACCCGCGGCCAGGGCGGGCAAAATTTGTTCCAACGCCGCTGTTTGGCCCTCGGTGGGTTCAAAGGATGTGGGGGTTTCCCGTGCGCGGACGGGTTCTTTGGCCGGTCGTTGGGGCGGTTTGCGTTGGCCCAGCGGGAAAACCGTAAACAGCGCTTCGCCGGGCGAACAGGAATATCGCCGGCTCATCCAATGGGCCAGGGCCATGTCCCGGGGATCCAAAACAGCTTCGGGTTCCACACACGCGTCAATGTCTTTGAGTTTGGCCGCGGGCAACCCGCCGGCTTCCGGCTCATGCAAACGAGTCACCACACCCATTCGCCGAGCCCGTTTGCCAAAAGGCGCCCAGACGCGTTGGCCCACACACACGGCACCGTGCAGGTCCGGCGGAATGCGGTAATCAAAAAAACGGTCCAGGGGAACCGCAAACGCCACTTCGGCCAGCCGCGTGTCCAATTTATTTATCGAGAGCGGCCCGAAGACTTTTCATGTCTTCCCAGACATCTTTTTTGAGCGACGGGTTGCGCAAGAGCGCCGCGGGATGATACGTGGGCAACAGCCGCGCGGTCAACCCCTCGATGGCGAAATCCACCCACCGTCCCCGGAATTTTGAGATGCCTTCCTCTGTTTTTAACAGGGCTCGCCCCGCCGTGTTGCCCAACGCAACCAAAAACCTCGGTTGAATGATGCGCAACTGCGCGAAGAGGAAGGGGGCGCACACGGCCATTTCCTCGGGCGTGGGGGGACGGTCGTTGCCTCGTTTTGTGTTGTCGGAAGGGTCGATCATGGGATGGCACTTGACCATGTTGGCGATGAAAACCCAGTTGGCCGGCGGGGTCATCGGTGATCGGGACAACCCGGTGGCCGCGAGAATCTTGTCGAGCAGTTGTCCGGCGGGGCCCACGAATGGTTCCCCCTGGCGGTCTTCCGCGTAGCCCGGCCCTTCGCCGATGAAAACCACCTTCGCGTCGGGGTTGCCCACGCCGAACGCCAGGCGAATACGCGACGCACCCAACGGGCACCGTTGGCAATCGCCGATGTGGTTTTGCAATCGGGCCAACCGATCCGCTTTCGAAAGGGACGGGTCGTCCACAAACGCGTCAAGAACAGACCCTGCCGCCACCGGGGCGGGGGGAAAGGCAAGGGAAGCGGCTGATTTTTTTGTCGCGGGAGCCATCCCTTTTCCGGAAAGGAAACGGGATCGTTTTTGCGCCACGGTGCGACGCACGGCGGAGGTAAGCGCGGCCAACTCTTCTTTATTGGTCATGGGATTGGATGGCCTCCAAAAGGGTCGTTAAGATCCGGTCCGCTAAATTTTTTTTGTCTCCGGAAAACGCGCGGGGTGTCCGGCCCGGCTGAACCAAAATCGCCCGGGTCCGGACCGAGCCCAAGGCGCGGGGGGAATTGGCCACGATCAGGTCCAACCCTTTTTGGCGCATTTTTTTTTGGGCGTTGGCCAAGAGATTATCGGACTCCAGGGCGAACCCCGCCAGCCGCGGAAACGGGCCCTGCCGTTCTTTAAAGAGAGCGGCCAAAATGTCGGGATTGGCCACCAGCCGAATGACCGGCGCGGCGGACCCCTTTTTTAATTTGGTTTGGGAAACCCGCTGGGGCCGCCAGTCGGCCACGGCCGCGGCGCCGATCACCGCGTGGGCGCGGCGGGCCGCTAGGCGGGTCGCCGCCAACATGTCACGGGCGCTCATTACCCGTTTCACGGTGATCCCGTGCGGGTTCGGAAGAAACGTGGGGCCCGCTATCAGGGTGACCCGCGCGCCCCGTCGGTGTGCGGATTCGGCCAGGGCCCACCCCATTCGGCCGGACGATTCGTTTGACAGGTACCGCACCGGATCCAGGTGTTCCCGCGTGGGCCCCGCGGTGATCACCAAACGTCGGCGGCTCCAGTCCTTCACAATCAATTACAAGGCACGGCTTAACGCATCAACGATCACGTCCGGGTCCGCCATTCGGCCAAGACCCTGATCGCCGCTGGCCAGAGCGCCCCGTTCGGGGCCCACCATTTGATATCCGAAGCCTCGAACCGTTTCCGCGTTGCGCTGGGTAGCCGGGTGAGTCCACATGGGTTCGTGCATGGCAGGGGCCAAAATCACCGGCGCACGGGTGGCCAAAATAACGGATGTCAGCAAATCGTCCGCCAAACCGGCCGCAAGCCGAGCCAACACATTGGCCGATGTCGGAGCGACCACCACAGCCGCCGCGTTTTTGGCCAGGTCCAGATGGGGCATGGACCCCGCCGGCAGGTCGAACGGGTCGGTGAGCGCCGGCCGGCCCGTGAGGGCCGTGAACGTGAGCGGGGTTATGAACCGTTGGGCCCCCGCCGTTAAGACAGCGGTGACCTGGGCGCCGGCCGCCGTTAATCGGCGGGCCACGTCGGCCGCTTTGTAGGCGGCGACGCTTCCGGCCACACCCAACACAATGTGCCGACCGCGCAACGGATCCATGGAGATTTATTTTTCGGAAGACGGTTTTTCCGCAGGGGGTTCTTTGTCGTCCGCGGAGAGGTCTTTCAAGCTGATGGTGGGAAAAGTGAACTCCAGTTCTTTCTTCTCCGTTTTGGGAGGCGGGGGCAACTTTTCGATTTCGTCCAGAGTCACTTTCTTTCCCAGGATTTCGCGCAAGGATTGGGCCAAAATTTCTTGCGGGGGCAGGTTGGACTGATCGCGGGTTTTAATTTCCTTCGCCCATCGCGTCACAAGAGAAATCATGCGATACTTGTCTTGGTTGACGGTGAGCAACAATTGGCTAAGCGGGGCGTCGATGTTCACGGGCGTTTCAACGGCGGCTTCTGTTTTTTTAGTCACGGGGTTCTCCTCCTCTTTCAAATCCCAATCTGGGCAATCCGTCTGGTTCCAGGTGAAGCCGACGGACCCGACACGTTTCGGCCCGAACGATCGAGCACAAATCGTCCAGAGCTCGTTCCAGCCGATCGTTGACGACCAAATAATCGTAGAAGGGCACCTGAGCCGCTTCGGCGTGGGCGTTGGCCAACCGACGCTGAATGGTGGCTTCGTCGTCCTGATTGCGGCGGCGCAGACGTTCTTCCAAAGCCTTCCAAGACGGCGGGGACACAAAAATCAAGACGCAGTCGTTAAACAGCTTTTTAATCGAATGGGCGCCCGCGGTGTCGATGTTAAGAACCACGTTATATCCCTGGGCCCTTAAAGAATCGATCGGTGCTTTGGGGGTTCCGTAAAGATGTCCGTGGACCTGGGCCCATTCAAGCAATTCGCCGCGATCCAACTTCGATCGAAAATCCGGCTCAGTCAAAAAATAATAATCCACCCCGTCCCGTTCTCCGGCCCTTGGGGGACGGGTGGTACACGAAACCGACAAGCGCACATCCCCCCGCCGTTGAGCCAACGCGTGGCAAAGAGTCGATTTCCCGGCGCCGGAAGGCGCCGAAAGGACGAACAGGGTTCCAATGGACATGGGGACAGGGCCGTTTCTCTCGCGCGATTGTACTACATTTCCAACAAAAACGGCGTTTTGGACCCCTTAGCTGGTTTCGGAAAGGGCTTGGGCCAGGGCGCGCATGGATTTGCGCAGTTCGGGAGGAAGGGGTTGGCCCGATCGATGAAACGCGTGGCCCACCGACAAAATTAACGCGGGGGGAATTTCAACGGCTTGACCGTCTTTTTTCTCGACCATGGGGTGCGCGGCGCTTTGCGAATCGGTGCTTCGGCTGGCCACAAACGAAAACACCTTGTCGTAGTTCGTGTTTTCCTGCTGGCTAAGCAAGGAGGTGAACGGAACCACCGGAATCGATTTGAACCGCGGATCGAACGCCAACCGGCGGAAAAAGGTGGGGCCATCTTCGCCGGGCAATTGGAAATCCAAGATAATCGCGTGGGGAATCGGCGCGGTTTGAAGATGGGTCCACGCTTGTTCCGCGGACCCGCAAAGGGCCACTTCGCAACCCAGGGATTCAAACTGGGTCCGCAAGACCATTTGCGTAACCTCCGTGTCTTCCACGATCAGCAGGCGCGGTTTGTCCATTGGTTCAAATATACAGCAGATTCAGCCTCCTGTCAATGAAGGGTGTTTAGACTATAAGGATTATTAAAAAACTTGTTGCCAGAGAGGGGACGGAGTCGTCTGGCAAGGTCCGTGGGCGGAAATGCCGGTCGTTTCTTAGACGGTGTATCGGCGTTGAAGGCGGTTTCTTTGGTTTCGCCGGTTAAGCCAATGAGCCAGGCCTGCCATAATCACAATGCCGGGAACGCCAAAATAGCCGGCCATTTTGACAAGAAATCGCAGGGAGGCCGACAGGGGTTTTAACGGTCGGTACGGAGAACTTTTGGGGGGGATGGCCAAATCGTGCTCTCCGCGCGTCAGTGTTTGAGCCAGGGATAATATGAACAGGGCGTTTCCGTCCGGGTTCGGGACCTGGGGATTGGCAAAAAACGACGTGCCCATCACCACCAACTTAATCGACGGCGCTGGGCGATGGGGCGCGCGAAACGAAACGGTGGATCCTTCCACCATCACGGCCAGCGCAAAGGGGCCCCTGTCTCTCTCTCGACCGGCGGCGAAGTCCGTGGGCGGATCGGATTCCCATTGTTTTTGAAGGCTGGGCGGGTCCACATTGTAAAGGCCGGGCCAGACCCAGCTTTGGAGCGAGGATCGAGCCAACACCGTCCAGCTCAAGGACGCCCCGGGCGCAAGCGTTGACTGAAGCGGGCTGGCAAACGGAAATCCCAAGACATCGATGTGTGAAAGGGCCCGGTGGGTCCGGTCCAAGTTGTTGGACAAAATGAACGGAAAATATTTGACGAGAAACGGTCCGTTGGCCGATCGGATGGCGATGTTGCTGCACTGGGCGTCCATCACAAAGTCCCGGTCCACCCGAACCCCGTAATGTTCGAGAAAGGATTCCAGCCCCGTGGCTTGGGCCATGGATCGGAAATTGCTTGGAAACACAACCCGCCGATTGAGCGCCACCACCGTCGGAACGCCCGACGAGATGTACTGGTCCAGCATGTCCAACTCGTCTTCCGACAGGGCCGTCTGGGGGCCCAACAGAAAAATTGCGTCGGGACGCAAGCCGGGGTCTTCCTTGGACAAACGCGTCGGTTCCACATGGAATTCGTCAAACAGCCGGCCCGCCGGTCCTTCCTTGATGTGGTTGGGGGACACTTCGTTGTGATTGGAAATAAAGAAAAGGTTTTTTTTCTCCGGTTGAATCAAACTTCGGACTCGGCTGGACAATTCGTATTCCAGGGTGTCCACGTTGTTCACGAACGCCAACACCTCTTCTTTGCCTTTGTATCGCAAAACGAGGCCCATGTGGCCTTCCCGAACCTGATACTGATCCGACGCCACCTGAGTGAACCGGGCGGGGGCCATGTGCAATCGCCGAAACTCCCGGTCCATGTCGTCGGATCCATCGGGGGCGATCTGTTCAAGGACCATTCGCCCGCGGGCGGCCCGAAGGTATTCCCCCAGCAAATCGCGAACGAACCGGCCGTGGGTTTCATACGGCTGAGGCAAACCCGGCGTCAAATAAAAACGAACATGAACGGTGTCCGTCAACGACGCGAGCAGAGCGCGGGTGGAGGAAGACAGCGAATAACGGCGATCGGAGGTCAAATCCCAACGAGCGAAATAACGGTCCCCCAAAAAATTCAATGCGGCCAATACGACAATTCCGGCTCCCACCGCCAAGGGGGCCGCTCCCCCGCGCTTTCCCGCTGAGCCCGGGGACGTCAACGGTTTCTCCACGCCCGCAACCGCACCCATGTGGCGCCCAGCGCGATCCCCGTTCCGGAAACGAAAAAGAGCACGTCCCGGGAATCCACCACGCCTTTCAGGAAATTCTCGAAATGGCGATCGACGCTTAAAAAAGAAAGGATCTGGCCCGTGAGGCCCGGCACGTAGGTGGACGCCGGACCCAACAGATAAAAAGAAAAACACAACAAAAAGCCCCACAAAAACGCCACCACCGGGCTTCGCGTAAACGACGATCCCAACAGCCCCAGCGACGCAAAAAATCCGCCGAGCAAAAACAGCCCCCCGTACCCCGCCGCCATTTGGCCCACGTCCGGCGGACCGATGACGACCAACAACATTAAATAATAGAGAGACAACAGAACCCCCACCGACCACACCGCCAAGGCCGCGGCAAATTTACCGCCCACAATGTCGCCGTCCGTCAGTGGCAAGGTGGCCAAGGTTTCAATGGTGCCGGACTTAAACTCGTCGGCGAACAGACGCAGGGTGAACGCCGGCATGAAGATGGACAAGATCAACGAGAGCGGCCCAAAGAACCCGTCCAACGACGCTTTCCCTTCCAGAAAAAGAGAATTGGTAAAAAACCACCCTGTCAGCAAGAAAAAGAGCGTCAGAACAATGTAGGGCATGGGTGAATTGAATGTTTCTTTCCATTCTTTTCGGGCCACCCACAGAACACGGGTCACGGTCATGGGGTTTTGGTCGCTTGCCGAAAAATGTCGTCGAGGGCGGCGGTCGGACGGCGCAGTTCAAGCAGGGGGCATCCCAACTCCGCCGCCAGGCCATTGAGGTCGGCGCGGATGTCGTGTTCAACGGCCAACTCAAATCCCGGGCAACCGGGTTCTTCCTCGTCTGTGCGGTGAACCGCATGGACGCCGGGCATGGCCGTCAAACGGGGCATCAGCAAATCAGTCGGTCCTTTGAAGCGAACATAAAGCGCGCCGCCTCCGCTTAACTTTTGACGGAGCTGGTCCAGGGTTCCCTCGGCGGCCAGGCGGCCCTGATTGAGGATAAGAATGCGATCGCACAGGCGTTGGGCTTCAGGCAATATGTGGGTGGACAACAAAACGGTCTTTTTTTCCTTCAGACAAACAATCAAATCGCGCACGTCTTGTTGTTGGCGGGGATCCAGAGCCGAGGTGGGCTCGTCTAAGATTAAAATGTCCGGATCGTGGAGGATGGCCAAGGCCAAGCCCAACCGTTGCCGGTATCCCTTGGACAGTTCGCCCACATCCTTGTGCATGACGTCCACAAGGGAACACCGACGGGCCACATCGTCAATCCGATCCGAGGCGGCGGAAATGTTTCCCAGGCGCAGTTGGGCGAACAGGCGGAGGGTTTCCCATACATTAAGGGATTCGTAAAGCGGGTTGGTTTCCGAGAGGTATCCCACCCGTCGGCGGATTTCCATCGGGTTTGCAAGGATGTTCACACCGTCCAGAGTGACAGTCCCGCGGGAGGGCGGCACGTAGCCGGTCAAGACACGAAGGGTGGTGGTTTTTCCTGCGCCGTTGGGGCCCAGCAATCCCACAACTTCGCCCGGACGGATTTGAAACGAAAGGCCCCTCACCGCCACAGTGGACCCATAGGTTTTAACCAATCCGCGAACGTCAATCACGGGCACCCCAGATTAACCGATGTGGTAACATGATGTAACAACCGAGTACATCATGCCATTTATTTCAACGCCTCGAAAACTGGTTTTCCGCCGCCGCCTGGACCGTTGGTACAAGCGCCACGGCCGTCATGATCTTCCCTGGCGGGGATCGTTTGATCCTTACCGTGTTTTGGTTTCGGAATTTATGCTCCAACAAACCACCGTGGCCACGGTGATCCCCTATTTCCATCGGTTCCTGGCGTCTTTTCCCTCAGTGAAAAAGTTGGCTCGGGCTCCTCTGGAAAAAGTGCTTGAGCGATGGGCGGGGCTGGGCTATTACGCCCGGGCACGCAATTTGCACCGGACCGCCCAGGTCCTTGTCAACCACCACGGCGCCAGCTTGCCCAAAACCCGTGCGAAGGCCGAATCGTTGCCCGGGGTCGGACCTTACACAGCGGGAGCCCTGTTGTCGTTTGCCCACGATTTACCGGAAGCGCTGGTCGACGGCAACGTGATCCGGGTTTTGTCCCGGGTGTTTGGGGTGAAAGGGGACCCCCAACGCAACGAGATCCGCCAGGGCTTTTGGGACTTGGCTCGGGTTTTGGTCCCTCCCAAGGGAGGGCGCCATTACAATTCCGGTCTCATGGATTTCGGCGCCACGGTGTGCACGCCGGGACTGCCGGAATGTCCGTGTTGCCCGCTTGCTTCCGTGTGTTGGGCCCGCCGAAACGGGTGGGTGGATCGGTTGCCCGCGCCCAAACCCGATTCCCCAAAACCGGTGGTTCGACTCACCGCGTTTATCGTCGAAAAAGGAGATCAAATTCTTTTGCGGCGCCGTCCGTTGGGTGGGTTGTGGAGCGGTTTATGGGAACTGCCTAACGTGGAAGGTCCGATTCAGCAGAATAAAGGTGTTTGCGTGGATGGGGGGGAAATTATTCCGGTTCAGAGAAAAGCGAAAGTTCGCCACGTTTTGTCCCACCGGGACGTGCGTGTGACCCTGTGGGAGGGCCGCCTTGTTCGACCCGTCCCGAAGTCAAAATGGCTCCACCGCTCCGCGGTCCGATCGATGGCCGTTTCCGCCTTGACGGCGAAACTTATTTAATGGAATCGCCGCCGTGGTGGCGGATGTCTTTGCCTTGAACCATGAAGATGACGTCTTCGGCGATGTTGGTGGCGTGGTCGCCGATGCGTTCCATGTTGCGCGAGAGAAGAATCAAGTCCACGTATTGAGACGATCGTTCGGGGTCTTTCTTAAGACGTTCAATTAATTGTGTGAGAGCCCGGGCTTTGAGCTGGTCTTCTTCTTCGTCTTGGGCCAACACATTTTTGGCCAACTCCACATCCTGGCGGGCAAACGCGTCCAAGCTGTCCCGAAGCATTTTTTGGCTGATTTCGGACATCCGGGTCAGCAGAGCCACTTCCGGGACCGGTGTTTCTTTTAACAGATGGTAGTGGCAGGTTTGGCTCACGTTGACGGATTGGTCGGCGATGCGTTCCAAATCGGTGTTGATTTTCATGGCGGCGGCGATCAATCTCAAGTCCACGGCCATGGGCTGATGGAGCGCGATCAATTTAAGGCACCGGTCGTCGATTTCGATATGCATTTGGTTGACTTGGGTTTCCAGGTCAAACACCTCGGCCGTGAACGCGTCACGGCGTTCGTGCAAGGCCTTGACGGACTTTTGGATCATTTCTTCCGCGATCGCGCCCATACGCAGAAGGCGCTCTTTGAGTTGCCGTAAATCCTCATCGAAGTGGCGTTCCATGTGTTCCTCCCAGGAGCCCGAGCAATTAATGCTTTCGAGCGAAATTTTGGATGCTGAGCCGAGTCGAAGCCGAAAATGGACGTCGTATTTTGAAAATACGGAGGACATTTTCGGCAAAGACGCAGGCCAGCAGCCAAAATTGCAGCCGAATCGGATTAATTGCTCGGGCTCCTTATTAACCGAATCGGCCTGTGATATATTGTTCGGTGCGTGCGTCTTGGGGGCTGGTGAAAACCCGGCCGGTGGGGCCGAATTCCACGAGTTCTCCCAACAAAAAGTAGGCGGTCATTTCCGAAACCCGGGCGGCTTGTTGCATGTTGTGGGTGACGATGACAATGGTGTATCGCTTTTTCAAATCCAAAATCATTTCTTCGATCCGTTGGGTTGCGATGGGGTCCAGGGCGGAACAGGGTTCATCCATAAGCAACACGTCGGGCTCCACCGCCAACAACCGGGAGATGCACAACCGTTGTTGTTGTTCGGGCGACAAGGCCAGGGCCGGAAGATCCAACTTGTCCTTAACTTCGTCCCATAAACCGGTGGCGCGCAGGGAGTGTTCCACCACCTCTTTCAGCGCCCCGTTCATGTGGTGAACCCGCGGGCCGTACGCCACATTTTCAAACACGGAGATGGGGAACGGGTTGGGCCGTTGAAACACCATCCCCACCCGTTTGCGAAGGTTGATTAAATCGGTTTTGGGAGAGAGAATGTCGATGCCGTCGAAGCGGGCTTCCCCTTCCACCCGCACGCCGCGGATGAGGTCGTTCATGCGGTTGAGCGTGCGCAGAAACGTGGATTTGCCGCACCCGGAAGGGCCGATAAACGCCGTGATGGTTTTGGCCGGAACAGCCAGGCCAATGTTTTTGAGCGCTTGAAAATCCCCGTAGTACAGGTTCAGCCCTCGGGTTTCAATGATCGGCGAAGTGGGTGGCGGCAGGGGCATAATATCGATCAGCCGAACCGGCCGGACACATAGTCGGCGGTTTTTTGTTCCCGGGGGCTGGTGAACAGCTGACCCGTTTCGGCCAGTTCCACCAAGCGCCCCATCAGAAGAAACGCGGTCCGGTCCGACGTGCGCGAGGCTTGTTTTACGTTGTTGGTGACCAAAACGATGGACATGCTTTTTTTAAGGCCTTGCAAAGCCTCCTCGATTTTCGCCGTGGATATGGGATCGAGGCCGGAGCAGGGCTCATCAAGCAAAAGCACTTCAGGACGAAGCATGAGACTGCGCGCCAGGCAAAGCCGCTGTTGTTGGCCCCCCGACAACGCCAGGGCGGACAGGCCCAATCGGTCTTTCACCTCGTCCCACAAAAACGCGGCCCGCAAGCTTTCTTCGATCCGGAGGTCCCCATCGGCGGGATGGCCCTGAAACCGCAGGCCAAGTTTGAGGTTGTCGGCGATGGACATGGGAAGCGGCGTCGGTGTGGCGAACACCATGCTTACACGACGGCGCAGGGCGGCCACGTCGGTTTTCGGGCTTAAAATGTCGTCGGCGTCGAGGAAAAGTTCCCCCGACACCGTTAACCCGTCTTCCAAATCCGTGAGCCGATTCAGGCACCGCAGGAAAGTGGTTTTCCCGCTTCCCGCCGGCCCAATGACGGCCAAAATTTCGTTGTGCACCAAAGAAAGGCAGATTTCATCCAACAGTTTTTTGGGCCCCGCGCGCACCGTGATGTCCCGAGCGCGGATTTTTTCTTCCAGGGCGGGGGTGCTGAGGCTCATCGTCCGCGCAACCGCCTACGGATTTTGGATCGGATGATGATGGCCGTAAAGTTTAGTCCGAACGTCAAAACCAACAGCACCAACACCGTGGCATACAAGATCGGCAACGTGGCGTCCACGTCGGGGCTTTGGGTGGCCATCACGTAGACGTGGTAGCCCAATTCCATAAACTGGTGGTTGAGCCGCGTGGGGAGATAGGGAAGGTAATACGCCGCGCCCGTGAATAATATGGGCGCCACTTCGCCCGCGCCGCGGCTGACCGCCAAAATGGTTCCGGTCAAAATACCGCCCACGGCTTGAGGAAGCAACACATGGCGAACCATTTGCCAGCGTGTGGCCCCCAAAGAATAGGCCACTTCCCGGTGGCTGGGGGGAACGACGCGCAGGGCTTCTTCCGTTGAGACCACCACTGTCGGAAGGGTAAGCAACGCCAACGTCAAGGCCGCCCACAGGATGGCCGGCTGACCGAAATAGAGTTTTCCGTTAAAGAAAAACGTGTCCAGGCCCTGGCCCACAAATTGGATAAAAAATCCTAACCCGAACAGCCCGAACACGATCGCGGGCACCCCCGCTAAATTTTGTATGGCCAGCCGAACCACGTGGACCCAGCGGGAATTTTTGGGCGCGTATTCTTGCAGGTAGATGGCGGTGGAGACGCCAAGGGGGACCACCGCCACGGTCATGAGAAGGACCAGAACAGCGGTGCCGAATATTGCGGGGAATATCCCGCCTTCCGTCATGCCGCTGTGGGGCGCTTGGCTGAGGAAAGCCCAGGAGATGTGGCCGATCCCGTGTCGGACAATGTTGCCCAAAATAAGCGCCACCATCGCTGTTAATAGAAGGCAAGCCAAGCCGGTGACCGCCGTAAAAAATACGCTGGTAAAATTGATCCAACGCCGTTTCATCGTTGCCCCGTGAGCTTGCGGTTCATGCGGCCCACCCACATTTGGCCAAGCAGGTTGATTAAAAACGTGAAAACAAAAAGAAGGACACCGATAAAAAACAGCACGTGGTAGTGGGGGCTTCCCCGTACTACTTCGCCCAGTTCGGAAGCCACCGTGGCCGACAGGCTCCGGAACCCATAACCCAAATTCCAGGAAGGAATAGCTTGGTTGCCCGAAGCCATCAACACGATCATGGTTTCCCCAATGGCCCGGCCGAACCCTAAGATCCCCGCGGCAAACAGGCCCGGAAACGCCGCCGGCAATACCACCCGCCGAGCCGTTTGCCACGGCGTGGCGCCCAAAGCGATGGACCCATGTCGGTAGCTTTGCGGGACGGCGGTGAGCGCGTCTTCGGCCACGGTAAAGACAATGGGAATCACCGCCAGGCCCAACGCGATGCCCGCGTTGACGGTGTTGAGCCGGTAGTCCAGCCCAAACAAATCTTGGATGGTGGAGGCCATCACAATCAGAGCGAAAAACCCCAACACCACCGACGGAATCCCTGCCAGCATTTCAATGACGGGTTTGACGATTTCCCTTAGCCAGGGCGGGGCGAATTCGGAGGTGAACAGCGCCGCCCCCAGCGCCAAAGGAAACGCAAACACCAACGCCACCACGGTCACTTTCAGCGTGCCGATGATGAGAGGCCACAAGGAATATTTCGGCAATTCCGACACCGGTTGCCACATGTGGGACGGGGGTTCGCCCTCTTCCGGAACCTGGGCGATGAACAGTTTTGACAGGCTTGCCTCCTGTCGCGCTTCCGCCGACGTGAACAGGGGCAGGGCCTCTTTTCCGATAAACACAAAAATCAGGATCAAGCCGACGATGGCCACGCCCGCGCTGACACGGATGGCGTTTTCAATGATGCGTTCAACGAGGGGGGGGCGGTTCATGGCTGTTTCGCTGACGCGATGGGGTAATAGCCGACCTTGGCCACGATGGCCTGGCCCTCGGGGCTCAACACGAAATCAAGGAATTTTTTAATGGCGCCCGCGGGCTCGTCGCGCAGATAAAAAAAGAGGTTCCGGCTGACCGGATAGGAGCCATCGAGGATATGGGTTTCGTTGGGCAAAATGCCCGGGGTGGTTGCGTCGGGTTTGATGGCGCAAAAGCGAATTCCTTTCGCGTAAGCCGCGCCGCCGTAGCCGATGCCGCGTTTGTCCCGGGCCACGGCGTTGGCCACCGACGCCGTGCCGGGAAGACACTGAGCGAACGGGGTGAAATCTTTTTTCTTCAACACGTGCTCTTTGAAAAATTCGTAGGTGCCAGAATTGTTTTCCCGGGAATAGAGAATGATTTTTTGGTCTGGGCCGCCCAAGTCGCGCCAGTTGGTGATTTTTCCTCGATAAATCAAAGCCACATGTTCCAGGGAGAGTTCGGTGAGTGGATTGCCTTCGTTAAAATAGATGGCAATGCCGTCTTTGGCTACGGCGATTTCCACCGGGGTCCGTCCCGTTTTTGCCTGAAGGGCCAAGCGTTCTTTTTCTTTCATTGGCCGGGACGAAGCGCAGATGTCCGTGGCCCCGGCCAACAGAGCGGCAATCCCTGTGCCCGACCCGCCGCCCGTCACTTGAATCACCGTTTCCGGTCGATCGGACATGTATTTTTCCGCCCACCGCTGGTTTAAAATCACCATGGTGTCCGAGCCCTTGATGGTCACAGCCTCGGACGCCGCCAACGTTAAGCTGAAACCAATCAATAAAAAGAAAGAGATGACTTTTCTCACGGTGTAGAATCTACCAATTTCCAACTTGTTCAGGAAGACCCCCTGATATTTATTTTAAATGCATTGATATACAATGATTTAAAAAGACTGGCCAATTTGTCGCCAGGAGGGGGGGTGAACAGAAACGGGGAGTATCGATGGAGGTCATATGAGCGCGCAACTGCCGGATAGGATGGTGTTTCAAGGCAAAGAATACGACGTCATCACTTCCTTTCCACCGAAGCTTTTTAATCCTATTTCGTGGGGATTAAAGCCGGCCTCTCCCCATGGGGCGTGTTTGCGAGGGACAATTTTGACATACGAGGTCAAAGAGAGTGTTCTCTACTTAAAGGATCTTCGCTATTGGACTAAACAATCTGGCCTGTCGGGACTCATCCCGGGAGTTCCAATAAAGGAAGAGGAAACGGGCGGTTGCATAGGGTATTTGTACTCCAACATTAACGCTGTTATTCCCTGGAGCGGCGAGATCGTTATTGGCCGATCGTTTCTCTGGCCACTCCTATTACCCCGAGGTTTCCAACCAGCATGGAAATATAAAGAGGTATCCCGACTACTTTTTGAAGAAGGGTCCCTCCGAGCCTTCGGCGACGTAAGCCGCAGCATGGCCCGCCTCCGCTCCGACGCCCTCCAAGCATTAACCCCCTAGGGGGACGGAGTATATTTATTCACTAGAATGGGATACAAGATGGGAATAGAGATATGACGCTTGCCAAGTTGCAATTCTAGTGAATAATTATACTCCGTCCCCCAATTGGGGAATTGGTGATTGTTTACTGGAAATTCACAACATTTTGCAATTTGTTTGCAAGTTCTTAAGTGAAACTTAAGAAGGTTCTTGTTTAATTATGGTGCAGCCTGATCTGAGTTTTCCGGAGGGAAACGATGGAAAATAGAATACAACGGGTGATGCTTTTAAAATGGGCAATCGCGTTGATGCTTGGGTTTGCAGGTGTGAATAGTTGGGCTGAATTTCCAAACCATCGATGGGCAGTGTTAGGAACATACGGGGGCGCGGGTTTGCGTTATGCGGTGTCGCCCAGGATTAGCGGGGAAGGGCGGGTTTTATTGGGGGATGGGTTGGCCTTCAGTGGGCGGGGGACTTACTTGATGGAAAAGCCGGGTTGGAAGGTTCGGCCATTGGGGGGAATGGAGATGAGTGTTCTCTCCCCTTATCGTGGAGAGGGCCAACGCGGGGTGGCCTTGCTTCTGTTTGTGGGAGGTGAGGTTCGTTTGGGAAAACGGTTGACTTTTCAAGTGGACATGGGACCGGCGGGATTGCGGGTGAAAGAGGAAAACGGACATAAAGAAGAATGGGATTACCAGAACGTCCTTAATGTTTCGTTGAACTATTACTTTGGAAAAAAGACTCAAGGGAAAGGGAAATAACCGTCACACATTAATGGAAAAATGGAGGGTGTATGTTTAATAAAGCCTTGAAAGAATCAATAGCCATAACGATGTGCTTGTGTTTGTTGGCGGGCCAAACAATGGGCGATTGGGATCTGGGGATATTGCGGGCGTCCAAGAGAGCGGTTGAGGGATCGAAGCAAGAGGAAACCCCCCAGAAAGAAAATGAACTTCCCACGATTTCAAAAATAGTGGATCGCACAATCGCTGTCGCAGGTGTTGCGACCGCCACATTTCTGGTACATGACACAGAAACCCCGCCCGAATCTCTGAAAGTCGCGGCCACAAGTGACCAGCCGGACGTGTTGCCGGACGCCCAAATTGAGGTGAGCGGTGAGGGCTCCCGACGGAGGATCACGATTCGACCGTCAGCGGACAAGGAGGGGAGCGCAAATGTGACGGTGGTGGTGGTCGACGGGGGTGGGCAGCGGGCGAGTGCCGTTTTTAAATTAACGGTCACGGCCGATCTTCCTTACGCTCCGGGTGAAATTCTTGTCCGATTCAAGGCGGAGACAGGTGAAGGAAAAGCGTCCAGCGCGTCGGTAGGACTGGCCAAATTTGGCGGGGATATATCGTCGTTGTCCGTGCAGTCGGTTGAGCCGTTGATCCAGCATTCGTCGGGTGCCAAGGCGGCGAGTGCAGATGTTTCAAAGGGGAGAATCTCCCGAGTTCCGCCGGGCGGAGCTGAACTGGCCGCGCAAAGCCTTAACAGGCTTGAGCGCACCCATGTTGTGGCCTTTGACCCAAGCCGAGATGTCCAAGACGTCATGGAATTTTTGCGCAGGGACCCCAACGTGGAGAGCGTGGAGTTAAACCATGTTTGCAAGACCGCGGTTGTAAATGACCCGGCGTATGTGACCGGTAATCTCTGGGGTCTGAATCGCATCAATGCCGAAGCGGCATGGGATAATTCTCCGAAAGGGGAAGGGGTGGTGGTGGCGGTGTTGGATACGGGCGTGGACATGACTCACGAAGATTTGGCGGGAAATATTTGGGTGGCCACACGGGAAACCCCCGGAAATGGGATCGATGATGATGGTAATGGATACGTGGACGACGTGAATGGGTGGGATTTTGTTAACAACGACAATTATCCCATGGATGATCACCATCACGGAACTCATGTGGCAGGGACCATCGCCGCGATTGGCAACAACGGAAAAGGCGTGATCGGCGTTGCTCCGAAAGCAAAAATAATGGCTCTTAAATTTCTTGATGACATTGGCAATGGAAATAACACAAATGCCGCTAAAGGGTTAGTTTATGCTACGGATAATGGCGCGGATATTATCAATAATAGCTGGGTAGCCGAACAACGATGTGATAGCACAACACAGGGGGAGATAACAGTATTAAAAGATGCGATCAACTACGCGCACAATCGAGGGGTTCTCGTCGTAGCAGCTGCGGGAAACTCCAATCGTGACGTCGCGGATTTTTCTCCCGCTGGATGTCCCAACGTCATCGCTGTGTCGGCAACAGATTCATTGAACGCAAAGGCAAGCTTTTCCAACTATGGAAACAAAATTGATGTGGCGGCGCCGGGCGTTGATATTTGGTCGAGTGTGCCGGGGGGATATGGGCATTTGCAAGGCACAAGCATGGCGTGTCCGCATGTTGTCGGTGTTGCGGCCCTGGTGCTTAGCAAGTACCCGACATTTGACAACAATCAAATTGTCCGCCAGATACTTGGCAAATCAACGGATATTGGTTCTACAGGGTTTGACTCTAATTTTGGATACGGACTCGTTAATGCGATGAACAGTCTGAATATTGATACACCGGACAACGAAGCGCCCACAGAGCCGACGAATCTTACACTGACTGTTCTGTCGAACAAAGGGATGGAACTTCGATGGTCCCGTTCGACGGACAACCAATCCGTTCGGGGATACATCGTTGACCGATCCACAAACAGTCGTTTTAATCCCATGGTCTCAATTGACGTGGGAGCGGAAGATAAAATCCGCTTCACTCATTTAAAGCCAGGAACTGAATATTTCGCACGGGTGTCGGCGTATGATTTTTTCGGCAACCGGTCCGTGCCCAGCGAGGTAAAAAGCGCTGTTACTCTGCTTCTCCCTCCAACCCTTCCAACAATCGATATATATCAATTAACAAGTCAGGGCAGAACAACCGATTTTTGGGGTTACTTCTCCCTTAACTCCACATTCACACGGTATGACTATGACATATCTGTTGATCCGAATTTTCAGATCCTAATCGACAAGCAAAAATCCAAACTTACGATTGGAACTTACTCGGGTGAAATTCATGCGGAAAATCTCGAACCAAACAGGACCTATCATCTTCGCGTGCGAGGTGAAGAAATAGACGGTAATTTTTCTGACTATTCATACAACTATGTTTCCACATCAAACGATATGCAGGCGCCGACAAATCCCCCCAACATTTATTGGACACCCCGATCGGCCACCTCGGCGGTCTTGCAGTGGTCGCCCTCTACGGATAACGTGGGCGTTGATTCTTATCTCATCACGTTCTCCACAATAGCGGACACAGGCCAAAACCAATTCAATATTGGAAACGTCACCCAATACATTTTTAATAACCTTCCGGTAAACAAAACCTGCTATGTTCGAATTTATGCTCGGGATTTAGCGGGAAACAAATCGGATTACGTCCAAACAAACCATTTCTTTAAAGGTTTGTTGGACGTTCAGGCCCCCGCCGCGCCAGGAGATGTGAATGTTCATTACCGGAAGTGGGACAGTCTCTTTGTAAGTTGGTATGAACCCTTTGACAATCGGCGCGTCACGGGTTACCTACTGGACGTGGCATTGGATTCGGGATTCGTGAACCTGGTCCCAGGCTACAACGCCCGTCCGTTGGGGTTGGACGCAAATCAAACCACCATGGTCACCGGGCTCCGACCGTCAACCAAATACCACTTGCGTGTGCGGGCGCGCGACGCGGCGGGAAATACATCACCGAACAGTTCCGTGGCCAGCGCAGTGACGCGTCCGACCGCTTCTGTGCCCAGCGCTCCCACGGGGTTGTCCCTCTTGCCCGCTTATCGCGGTTTGGTATTGCAATGGAACGAGTCAGACGACGATTACGGGCAGACGGTGTATTACCTGGATGTTTCGGTCAGTCCTCAGTTCACGAGTTTTGTGCCTGGGTATCAAAATCTTGCCATGGGTGTGGCGCCCCTGCGGAGGACGATTACCGGACTTCAACCCGGAACTCGGTATTATGTCCGAATGAGGGCCGGGGACGGCGATGGGAATACCTCTGCCCACAGTGTCCCGGTGAACGCGGTCGTGGATAACAGTTCGGGGGATACCCAAGCCCCGGGGGTGCCGGGAAATGTTCAAATTCTGCGCGTGGAGCCCACCGCATTTTATTTCCAGTGGGACCCATCAACGGACAATGTGGGTGTTGCGGATTATCAATTTGATTTGTCCACCGATCCACTGTTCGCCACGCGGTTGTTGGGAATGGACCAACAATACTTAAAAAAAGAGGACCGGCTGGGTTACCGAATAACAGGTCTGAATCCTTCGCGCAATTACTATTTGCGCCTCAGGGCCAAGGATGCGGCGGGGAATATGTCCGCCAATAGCCAACCTGTGACAATAACCACCCGACCCAGCGCGGAAGCTCCCAGTGCGCCTTCGGGTCTCTCCGCGGTGACGGATGTGAAAGGGATGATCAAGCTGGTGTGGTCGGCATCCAATGACAACCGGGGCGTCACGGGCTATTTCTTGGACGTCTCCGAGAGCCAAACGTTTGCGTCCTATGCAAATGGGTACCAAAACTTGGAGGTCGCTTCGTCCCCCACTTTAAAATATATTGGAGGATTACGGCCGGGAGTTCGTTATTACATTCGATTGAGGGCGGGAGACGGGGAAGGCAACCGGTCGGCCCCGAGCGGGACGGTCAACGCCTTGGCCGGCCTTTAGGGGAGGCGTTTTTCGAGGGGGGGGAGGATTTTGTCGCGTTTTTGTTCGAAGGCGGGGAGGCGGGCGGGGGGGACGCCGCCAACGGAGGGGACTTTAAGCGTTAAGAAATTGACGCTGGTCCCGTTTTTGATCATTTCAAAGTGGAGGTGTGGGCCTGTCGAAAGGCCGGTGGATCCCACGTATCCCACGACTTGGCCTTGGCTGACTCGACTGCCCGCTGAAATGTTTTTGCCAAATCGCGAAAGATGGCCGTAGTAACTTGAATACGTTCCGTTGTGGCGGATTTTAACAACGTTACCAAGGCCCCCCGCGTATCCTCGAAAATAGACTGTCCCGTCTCCCACGGTGACGACCGGCGTGCCTTTCGGGGCGGCGTAATCCGTGCCGTGATGGGCCCGATACTTTCGCAAAATGGGGTGGAACCGCCGCGAGGTGAACCCCGACGAAATGCGGCGAAAATTGAGCGGCGCGTGCAAAAAGGCCCGCCGCAATGACGCGCCATCGTGGGCGTAATAGTCGTCCATAAACCGTGTCGCCGTGTGCCGACCCGTGAACTTCCCGTCGTAAATGGCCCCCAAAATTTTGAGAGTGGCCAGCCGCCCCTCGGGGGTTCGTTCTTCTTCCCAGGTGAGAGCGAATCGGTCCCCCACGCGGGTCTCCGTTAAAAAATCGATGTCCCAGGCGAAAATGTCCGCAAGTTCGACGATCACCACCGGGTCCAACCCCTGCCCTCTCATGCTGGACCACAGCGAGTCCGTCAATGTTCCCGAGGCGGTTTTTTCCGATCGGGTCAAGGGGACCGCTTCTTTGCGGGCCGTTAAGCCGGAGACCTTGTCCTCATCGGCGGATTCCACCACAAACCGTTCCAGTTTGCGTGTCACCGAGAGGCTTCGGAAATCCCCCGAGGTGCTGTGGCGGACTTCGTATCGGTCGGATTCGTTGAGGGAGCGCGGGTCCAATAGTTTTGATAAGGTTTGTACGATGGTTTGGGACAGTTTGGGGTCGATGGACGCCCCGTGGAGAACGTTGAAGAGGCGGGTCCCCTGGGTAAAGGACCCCGCGGTGACAACGAACCGCACCGCGTCCGCCGACGCGGTCGGACGTTCCCCGAAGCCCGTGTCCGGACCGGAGGAGCGAAGAAAAAACCACAGGAAAAATCCGCCCACGGCCAGCGTGGCGATGGCCCACACCCCCCATCGGGTCGAAGGGGGCGGAACATCGCCGGTGTTCATCCGGAGCCGTCGCCATCGTCTGCGCATCGGGAAATTATAGGGAGGAGCCGTTGACCTGTCAAGAAAATCAATGATTTTCCGATAACTGACAGAGCCGAACAGGAGACGACACCATGACAACTCACGATTCGCCCCACGACGATATTAAGGAAATCCTTGTGCGCAACCTGCGCACCACCAGCGGCCGCACCCCCGAATACGCTTCCAAAAACGATTGGTACCAGGCCCTCGCCTTGACCGTGCGCGAAAAAGTCTATGGGTCCATGGATTACGTGATGGGCCGTTTAAGAAAACCCGACGGCCGGTTGGTGGCTTATTTGTCGGCGGAGTTTTTGCTGGGCCCTCATCTGCGCAACCACATCTTGAATTTGAATTTGCGCCCCGCCGTGGAGGCGGCCATGGCGGGTCTGGGGCTGGACCTGGAACAAATCTTGGATCAGGAAGAAGAACCGGGTTTGGGCAACGGCGGGTTGGGTCGGTTGGCGGCGTGTTTTTTGGATTCTTTGGCCACGTTGGGCATTCCGGCCAAAGGATACGGGATCCGCTACGAGTTCGGAATTTTTGACCAGCAAATTCGCAACGGCGCCCAGGTGGAAGTGACCGACAAATGGCTTAAACACGGAAATCCGTGGGAAATCCCCCATCCGGAAATCGCGTTCACCGTGGGGTTCGGCGGCCACACCGAAACCGTCCACAACGAATCGGGACGGTTGCGCACCCGGTGGGTGCCCAACTGGGTCGTCAACGGAGTGGCCTACGACACGCCCATGACGGGGTATCGGTCGCCCAGCGCGGCGCTGTTGCGTTTGTGGAAAGCGGAAGCGGTGGAATCGTTCGATTTCGCCGCCTTCAACAGCGGCGACTACTACCGGGCGGTGCACGATAAAATCACTTCCGAAAACATTTCCAAAGTCCTCTATCCCAACGACGACGCGCCGGAAGGAAAACGGCTTCGGCTCGAGCAACAGTATTTTTTCGTGTCCTGCACGCTCCAGGATTTAATCCGGGTCAACATGGCCCTCAAAAACCCGCTCACGCAGTTTCACAAAAAGTTCGCCGTTCAGCTCAACGACACCCACCCCAGCGTGGCCGTGGCGGAACTGATGCGTTTGTTTGTGGACGTCCACGGCATGGAATGGGAGGAATCCTGGAACATTGTTCGGGAAACGTTCGGGTACACCAACCATACCCTCTTGCCGGAAGCCCTTGAGAAATGGTCGGTGGGCCTGTTCGGGTCCCTCCTGCCACGGCATCTGGAAATTATTTACGAAATCAACCGGCGATTTCTGGACGAGGTTCGCCGGGATCATCCCGGCGACGCGGATTTGATTCGCCGGGTGTCGTTGATCGACGAGGGGGGGGAACGGTATGTTCGCATGGCCCACTTGGCTGCCGTGGGAAGCCGGGCCATCAACGGCGTGGCTCAACTCCACACCGATTTGTTAAAAAAAGATGTTCTCCGGGACTTCCATTATTTAATGCCCAACAAAATTGTAAACGTCACAAACGGCGTGACGCCCCGGCGGTTTGTGGCCTCGGCCAATCCCGGGTTGACCCACTTAATCAGCGAGGCCATCGGCGATTCGTGGATCCTTCGATCGGAGCAGGAATTGCCCCGTTTGGCCTCGTTTGCCGCCGATGCCGCGTACCGCGCGCGCTGGAACGACGTAAAAACCCACAACAAGCGGCGCTTGGCCGGACTGATTTTGGACCGCACGGGCATTGTGGTCAACCCCGATAGTTTGTTTGACGTTCAGGTCAAACGAATTCACGAATACAAACGCCAACACTTGAACGCGCTTCACGTTCTTCGATGCTATTTGGATTTAAAAGAGAATCCCCGCCTGACGCCGGTGCCTCGGACGTTTGTGTTCGGCGGCAAAGCGGCGCCGGGCTATTTCATGGCGAAATTAATGATCCGGTTCATCAACGCCGTGGCCGACGCGGTCAACCGCGACCCCGCCACCCGCGACACCTATCGGGTGGTGTTTTTCCCCGACTTCAACGTGAAGCACGGCGAGGTGATTTATCCGGCGGCGGAGTTGTCCGAACAAATCTCCACCGCGGGAAAAGAAGCCTCGGGCACCGGCAACATGAAGTTCACGCTCAACGGCGCGCTCACCATCGGCACCTTGGACGGAGCCAACGTGGAAATCCGCGACGCGGTGGGCCCGGCGAATTTCTTCCTGTTCGGCAAAACCGTTTCGGAAGTGGACGCCCTGTGGCGGGGGGGATACGAACCGCGCCGATTCTACGAGGCGGACCCACGGCTCTCGGAAGTGTTGGACTTCGTCTCGTCGGGCTTTTTATCGCCCAACGACCGAGGCCTGTTCCGCCCCTTGGTGGACACCCTGTTGTATCGGGACCCGTTCCTGGTGTTGGCGGATTTCGCTTCGTACCTGGACGCCCAAGACGCCGTGAACCGGACCTACGCGGATCGATCCCTCTGGGGAGAAAAATCAATCCTTAACGTGGCCGGAGCCGGCCGGTTTTCGTCCGACCGCTCCATCCGCGATTACGCCCGGGAGATTTGGAAGATAAAACTTACTTGACGCCGTTTTTGTTCAGGAAATCCGAGTATTTTTTATCGGTTCCGCAGATGTGTTTGGTCAACCAGTTGCTCAAGAAATCCATGATGTTGATGGTCAGGCTCATGTTGCCTTTCTTGAACCCTTCTCGAAATTCCGACACCTTTTTAACAAACGCGGCGTGTTCCTCTTTGTGGGCGGCCGTGTCGGGATACTTGTATTTGTCAAACAGCATTTCTTCTTTGGAGAAGTGAACCTGCGTGTAGGCAATCAATCCATCGATGAGCGGGGAAAGAATGTCTTTGGCCTTGCCTTTAAGCATGGCGTCGTTTAACTCGTTGATCATCGTGATGAGTTTTTGATGTTGCGTGTCGATCTCGCCTATTTTTACGCTGTAGCTGGGGCTCCACTGGATGAGGGGCATGGGATTCTCCTATTTAACGCCGAGTTTATTGAAAAAATCCGAATACTTCCGGTCGGTGCCGCAGATGTGGTTGACCCACCAGTCGGCCAGGAAATTCATGACGTTGACGGTCAGACTGAGTTGATTTTTCTCGTAGCTGTCCCGAAATTCCGTCACCTTTTTGACAAACGCCGCGTGTTGTTGTTTGTGTCCGGGCGCGTCCGGATAGTTGTATTTGTCAAACAACATCTCTTCTTTGGAAAAATGAACTTTCGTGTAGGAGATCATCCCGTCAATAATCGGCCCCACCACGTCTTTGCCTTTTCCTTTGGCCATGGCTTCGTTCATGTCGTTCATCATGGCGATTAACTTTTGATGTTGGGTGTCGATTTCCCCGATTTTAACGCTGTAGCTGGGGTTCCAATTGATGAGGGCCATACGATCTCCTTTCGCGCGTTGTCAAACACAGCCGTCCAAGCCTATCCCCGGATTGATTTTTTTTCAAGGGGTTTTTTTGTAGGATTCCGATGGCTCAATTTCTTCTTGGAGGGTGGACCGTGACGTCGATCACTTTGCCGTTGGCGATGGGCCTGTTTTTTATCTCCGGCATGGCCGGGCTGATGTATGAGGTGGTGTGGATCCGAATGATGGCCAGCGCGTTCGGGGCCACGGTCCACGCCATGGCCGTCGTGGTGTCGGCGTTCATGACGGGACTGGCTTTGGGCGGGTGGGCGTTCGGCCGATGGGTCGACCGGGTTCGTCACCCGTTGCGGGCTTACGCCTGGCTGGAAGCCGGTATCGCCCTGTCGGCCCTCCTGGTGCCGTTGGCTCTCAAGGCCTCGGAATGGATCTACGTCGCCGTGTATGCCCAATTTCCGAACAGCCCGCTTGTGGGCGTGTTGAGCCGGTTTGCCTTGTCGTTTGTTCCTCTTCTTGTTCCCACCACGCTGATGGGCGCCACTCTTCCGGCCATCAGCAAACACATCGCGCGCCGAGCCGATCGGATCGGGACCGACGTGGGATCGTTGTACAGCGTCAACATCGTGGGCGCCGTGGGGGGGGCTTACCTGGCGGGATTTATCCTGGTCGGCCGTTACGGCCTTGATCGGACTGTTTTGTTGGCGGCGGGCCTCAACATCCTGGCCGGCCTCCTGGCGTTGGGAATGGACCGGTTTACACAGGCACCCACCCCGCCGTCAACTCTTTCATTGAATCAGACCCGCGGAGAGGCGCCTCCACTGGTTTGGATGGTGGTCTTTTTTCTGACGGGCTTTGCCTCTTTGGCGTTTCAAATTTTGTGGACCAAGGGCTTGGCCCTTTTTGTGGACAACACGGTTTATTCCTATTCGGCCATGTTGGCCACGTTTTTGGCGGGGTTGGGGATGGGCGGATTTGTTTGGTCGCGGTTCTTGCGGTGGGAAAACCAGTTGTCTTTCAAGCTGGCTATTCTCCAGTGGGGCATTGGCGCCTGGGGAGCGTTGACGGTTCCCCTGTTTCACCGGGTGGACCGGTGGCGTTTGGCCGAACGGTGGGCGATGTGGGCCGGTGAAGGGGCACCCTTCGGTTTGTCCTATTTCGCCACAACCGTGCCTGTTTTGTTTGTCCCCACTTTTTTGATGGGCGTGTCGTTTCCCCTGATCGTCAAAATGACCGTCCGCGAATGGCCCGTTCTCGGCGCGCGCCTGGGAAACGCCTACGCGGTGAACACCGTGGGGGCCATCGCCGGTTCGCTGGCGGCGGGGTTCGTTCTTTTGCCCCTGCTGGGGATTCAAAAAAGTCTGTTGGTGGTGGCGGGCCTTCCCGTGGGCATCGGAATGTATTTGGCGTGGAACCAAAACGAGGCCCCCCACGCCCGGCGTTGGGCGGGCGCGGCGGCGGGCGTGTTCGCCGTGCTGGCCGCGTGGGCGTTGGCGTGGGAAAAACCGCTGATTTTGTCGACCGCAACGTTCCTGCAAAAAAATTACGGCGCCCGGGACCTGTTGTTTTACAAGGAAGATCCCGCCGCCGTCGTGACCGTCCGCCGAATCAAAACCGGAGAGCGATTGCTGGAGATCAACGGTAAAAGCGTGGCCGGCACCGCCTACGAATACGAAAACACCCAAAAGATGCAAGCCCATCTGCCCCTCCTGTTGTTCGGATCGCCCCGGAGCGTTTTGCAGGTGGGGTTCGGATCGGGCGGATCGTTGTATTCCATCGCCCGCCATCGGGACGTGGAGGAAATCCATTGCGTGGAAATCTGCGATTCCGTGATGGACGCCGCGCCTTTTTTTCGGGACCAGAACCACGACATCCTCCGCGAGCCTCGGCTTAAAATTATTCACGACGACGCCGTCAACTACGTAAAAAAAATGAATCGAAAATACGACCTGATTATGTCGGATTCCATTCACCCGACTTACGCGGGCAACGGCGCTTTGTATTCGGTGGACTATTTTCAAAAATGCAAAGAGGGGTTGAACCCCGGCGGGATGATGTCGTTTTGGTTTCCGCTCTACAGTTTGTCCCAGGACGATTACCGCCTCATCCTTCGATCGTTTGCGGCCGTGTTTCCCCACGCCAGCTTGTGGTACGTGAACACCAACGTCAATCCCTACACCATTTTGGTGGGATCGTCCGAGCCGTTCTCCATACCGGTCGATCGATGGGTGCAGGGATCTCGCGCGCCGGCGGTGGCGGACGACTTGCGTTTGATCGGGATCGAAAGCCCGCTGGACGTGTTGAACTGTTTTCTGATGGCGGAAGAAGACCTGCTGGATTTCGCCGGACGAGACGGGCCTTTGAACACCGACCGCACTCCCCTGATTGAATATAGTGTTCCCCGTCTGCGCCACATCGGCCGCGAGGGATCTTGGATGTTGAACTTTCGGGACGTGGTTGAACGTCGGACGCCCGTCGCGCCCCGGTTGGTTTTTGGAGAAAACACGGCGGCGGATCGACCGTCGATGGAATCCGCCCTGAAAGCCCTTTACGAGGCCACCGGCCCGTTGCTGGAAGGCCAGCTGGCCCAATTAAACGGGGCCCGGGACGCGGCCATGAACTTGTATCAAAAATCGCTGGCGATGAATCCCCAGGGCCGGGGGCCCAAAACCCTGTTGGACTATTTGTTTCGAGAAAAAGGGGAACGGTTTCGGCGGGAAAAAAAGTGGGACGCGGCCATCGAACAGTATCAGCAAGCCTTGGTTTACAACCCGGATTCGGCCAAATCCCACAACAACATAGCGACTCTCTATCTGGCGGTCGGACAGGGAGACGCGGCCGAGAGGCACTTTCTCCGGGCCATTGAATTGGATCCGACATACGTGACCCCGCGGTTGAATCTGGGATTTTACTATCGCGATGCGGGCAAGAGCGATCACGCGGAGGAACAGTTTCGAAAGGCCCGCGAGATCGATCCCACCCACCCCGCCTGGGGGGAGGTCCGCGTTTTGCCGTGAACGGGTGAGCGGAGTTTGGTATCATACCGTCCCATGAACACGCTCAACGAATTGGTGCGGGAAAAAATTTTGATTTTGGACGGCGCCACGGGCACCGCCCTTCAAAAGATGAATTTGACGGCGGCGGATTTCGGCGGGCCGGCTCTGGAAGGGTGCAACGAACATTTGGTTTTATCCAAACCGGAAGCCATCGCCGCGGTCCATGAATCGTATCTGGCGGCGGGGGCCGACATCATAGAGACCAACAGTTTCGGGTCGACCCCCCTGGTCTTGGCCGAATACGGATTGGCCGACAAGGCCCATGACCTCAATTTGGCGGCCGCCCGCCTGGCCAAATCCGTCGCCGCAAAACATTCCACGACGAACAAGCCGCGGTTCGTGGCGGGGTCCGTGGGCCCCACCACCAAATCCCTTTTTGTCACCGGCGGGGCCACGTTCGATCAGTTGGTGGAAAATTTTCAAGTCCAGGGCCGCGGCCTTTTGGACGGCGGCGTGGACCTGTTTTTGGTGGAAACCTGCCAAGACAGCCTGAACATCAAAGCCGCCTTGATCGGGTTGGACCGGGCCATGGCCGATGCCGGGCGAACGGTTCCCGTCAGCGTTTCGGCCACCATTGAGATGATGGGCACCACCCTGGCCGGGCAAGGCATTGAAGCCCTCTATTATTCTTTCCAACAACGGAACCTGTTCACGTTCGGCATCAACTGCGCCACCGGGCCGGATTTCATGGCCGATCACATTCGTACGTTGTCGGAAATCTGTCGATGGGGTGTGTCCTGTTACCCCAACGCGGGGTTGCCCGACGAAGAAGGACGGTATAACGAAACGCCGGACATGATCGCCCGCAAACTGGAACGGTTTGTGGACAACGGCTGGGTCAACCTCCTGGGCGGTTGTTGCGGCACCACACCGGAACACATCCGGTTGATCGCGCGCATGGCCGACGGCAAGAAGCCCCGACGGCCCCCCGTCCCCGCGCGTTTTTCCTTGTCCGGATTGGACCCGTTGGTGGTGACCGACGATATGCGGCCCGTGGCCGTGGGCGAGCGGACCAACGTGATCGGAAGCCGCAAGTTTAAAGAAATGATCGTGGCCGGCCAATTCGAGGAGGCCTCGGAAATTGGCCGAAAACAGGCCCGGGCCGGCGCGCCCGTGATCGATGTGTGTTTGGCGAACCCGGACCGCAACGAAAAATCCGATATGGAGGCGTTTTTGAGGCATTTGACCAAAAAGGTTAAAACGCCGCTCATGATTGACAGCACCGACCCGGCGGTGATGGAAGCGGCGCTTAAACTGTGCCCGGGCAGATCGGTGATCAATTCTGTGAACTTGGAAGATGGGGAAGAGCGGTTTGCCCATGTGGCCCGGTTAATTCGCGATTACGGCGCGGCCGTGGTGGTGGGTTGCATCGACGAAGACAAAGCCCAGGGCATGGCCGTCACCCGCGATCGCAAACTCGCCGTGGCCCGGAGGGCGTTCGCCCTCCTTGTTGAAAAAAGAGGGTTGCTCCCCGAAGACATCGTATTTGATCCACTCGTATTTCCGGCGGCCACGGGGGACAAAAATTACATCGGGTCCGCCCGGGAAACCATTGAGGGCGTTCGGTTGATCAAGGCGGCGTTCCCCCGGTGCAAAACCATTTTGGGCGTCAGCAACGTGTCGTTCGGGTTGCCGGAAGCGGGCCGGGAGGTGATGAACGCCGTGTTTCTGCACGATTGTGTTCAAGCGGGTTTGGATTTCGCCATTGTGAACGCGGAAAAATTGGCGCGATACGCCTCGATTCCGGCCCCCGAAATTGAACTGGCCCGGTCGGTTTTGTTCGCCTCGCCTGAGGACTCGAAAGGCGCGGTGGAACGGTTCACCGCCCATTTCCGGGGCAAATCGGCCGTCCAAAAAACAGCGCCCGTTCGACATGCCACACCGGAAGAACGAATCGCTCAAAATGTTGTGGACGGGTCCAAGGAGGGACTGTTCGCTGATCTCGACTCGCTTTTGGAAGGAGAGCGCCGAATGGCCCCCTTGGCCATCGTGAACGGGCCGTTGATGAAAGGAATGGACACGGTGGGCCGCCTGTTCGCCAAAAACGAAATGATTGTGGCGGAAGTGCTTCAATCGGCCGAGGTGATGAAAGCGGCGGTGGCCCATCTGGAACCCCACATGAGCAAGGCCGACGCGGCCGCCCGGGGCACGATGGTGTTGGCCACGGTCAAAGGCGACGTCCATGACATCGGAAAAAACCTCGTCCACATCATTCTCAAAAACAACGGGTTTCGCGTCATCGATTTGGGCATCAAATGTCCGCCGGAAGATTTGATTCGGGCGGTCCAAGAACACCGGCCCGATATGGTGGGGCTGTCGGGCCTGTTGGTGAAATCGGCCCAGCAGATGGTGGCCACCGCCGAGGACATGAAGGTCGCGGGGGTGCGGGTTCCGGTGTTGGTGGGGGGAGCGGCCCTGTCGGAAAAGTTTACGTCCACCAAAATTTCTCCGGCTTACGGGGGGGACGTTTTTTACGCCAAAGACGCCATGGCGGGTCTCGACATGGCCAACCGGCTGATGGAAAAGGGGTCCCGGGAAAAGTTGGTGGACGCCAACCGGACCCGTCAATCCGAACTGCGGGCCGCGCCGGCCGCTCGGCGCGTGTCCGACGCGGCGCGGGCGGTTATCGGGCACGACGCGGACTCCCCCTTGCCGCCGGATTTGAAACCCCATGTGTGGGACGACGCGCGGGTGGAAGATATTTTCCGCTACATCAATCCGGTGATGTTGTACGGAAAACATTTGGGCCTGCGCGGCACGCTCCAAAAACAGTTGGACGCCGGCGACGAAAAAGCGGTCAAACTTCACCGGGCCGTCACGGACCTGCAGGGGGACATTTTGGCCCGGGGATTGATCAAACCCCGGGCGGTCTGGCGATTTTTTTGCGCCGACAGCGAGGCCGAGACGCTCCGGGTGTATGAAACCCTCGGCCAAACAAACCCCACGGCGGACTTTACGTTTCCTCGCCAGTCCGCGGGGGAAGGGTTGTGCCTGGCCGATTTCGTGCGGCCGGCGGCCAGCGGGAAAAAAGATTTCGTGGCGTTTTTTGTTGTGACCTGCGGCCAGGGGATCTTGGAACTGTCCCGGGATTGGCGGGAGAAGGGCGATTATCTTAAATCCCATGTGGTTCAAGCGGTGGCCATCGAATCGGCGGAAGCGTTCGCGGAATTGTTGCACGAACGTCTCCGCGCCATGTGGGGTTTTCCGGACGGGCCGGCCCTCACGATGTCCGACAAATTTCAAACCAAGTACCGGGGCGTGCGGGTGAGTTTCGGATACCCCGCCTGTCCGAACCTGGAAGATCAGCGCAAACTGTTTCGTCTGTTGGACCCCGCTTGCATCGGAGTGAATTTGACCGAAAACGACATGATGGAACCCGAAGCCAGCGTGTCCGCCCTGGTTTTCCATCACCCCCAGGCCCGTTATTTTTCTGTCGCCGAATAATCACCCCCATTTTTTGCGGGGGCCTGGAACACGCCTTAGCCCGTCGATAAATGGTAAAATTCCCGCGACCTATGAAACCCATATATTTCGATAACAACGCCACCACGCCGGTTCGGGCGGAGGTGTTTGAGGCCATGAAGCCCTTTTTGGCTCCGGACGGTGGGTTCGGCAATCCGTCCAGCCTTCACACGCTTGGGCAACAGGCCCACGCCGCGATGGAGCGCGCCCGAGAACAGGTGGCGGCGCTTGTGGGCGCGGCGGACCCGAGCGAAATTGTTTTCACCTCTTGCGGAACCGAAGCGGACAACATGGCCATTATTGGCGCCGCCTTCGCCCACCGCGACAAGGGACGCCATTTGATTACGAGCGCCGTGGAGCACCACGCCGTTCTTCACGCCTGCGACTATTTGGAAAAAGAACATGGGTTCACGGTGACGTATCTGCCCGTGGACCGGTACGGGCGGGTGTCCCCGGACGATTTGCGCGCGGTTCTTCGGCCGGACACGTTGCTGGTGTCCGTCATGACCGCCAACAACGAGATCGGAACCATTGAGCCGATACAGGAACTGGGCGCGGTGTGCCGCAACGCCGGCGTGCTGTTCCACACCGACGCCGTTCAATCGGCGGGCAAGGTCCCCCTGGACCTGCAAGGATGGCCCGTGGATCTCGCCGCCCTTTCCGGACATAAACTCTATGGCCCCAAAGGAATCGGCGCCCTCTACATTCGTCGGGGGGTTCAACTTCACGCCCTGTTGCATGGGGGCGCTCACGAAAAAAATCGCCGCGCGGGGACCGAAAATGTCCCGGGAGCGGTGGGCCTGGGCGCGGCTTGCGGTCTGGCTCACAACGAAATGGCGACGGAAGAACCCCGCGTGAGAGCCCTTCGGGACAGATTGGAAAAAGGGCTTTTGGAGCGGATCCCTTGCTCGTTCGTCAACGGCCATCCGTCCGAACGGTTGGGGAACACCACGAATTTGACTTTCGATGCGGTGGAGGGGGAATCCCTGGTGTTGGCCTTGGACCAGGCGGGGTTTACGCTTAAGAGCGATACGTTGCCGGGGGTGGAAATTTCAACGGGGTCGGCGTGCGCGTCGGGGATGCTCGAGCCGTCCCACGTGTTGAAAGCCATCGGTGTCCCGTCCGATCGCATTCACGGAAGCGTGCGTTTTTCTCTGGGCCATTTCAACACGGAGGCCGACATCGACGCCGCTCTGGACATTATTCCCCGCGCGGTGGATCGGCTTCGTTCGTTGTCTCCCATTTGGGAAGATCGTCAAAAGGCCGGGGTGTAATGTATTCGGCGAAAGTGATGGACCATTTTCAAAATCCCCGCAACGTCGGCGACTTGCCCGACGCGGACGCGGTGGGCACGGCCGCGAGTCCTTCTTGCGGCGACATTTTTCGGTTGTATTTGAAGTTCACCAACGGCCGCGTTTCCCGGGCGACGTTTAAAACGTTCGGGTGCGGCGCGGCCATCGCCGCGTCTTCGGTTTTGACAGAAATGGTGATCGGAAAAACGGCGGCGGAGTTGCGCTTGATCACCAACATGAACGTGGCCGAGGCGTTGGGCGGGTTGCCGCCCATCAAAATGCATTGTTCGGTGTTGGCGGAACAAGCCTTGAAATCCGCTTTGGAAAAATTATGAACGTGGTCGTGGCCATGTCCGGGGGCGTGGATTCGTCGGCGGCGGCCGCCCTTCTCAAAGAGGCCGGCCATCGTGTCATCGGCGTGACGCTGAAACTGTTGAAGGTGGAAACGGGGTTCGGTTGTTGCGGTTCCACCCGGGACATCACCGACGCCCGGGCGGTGTGCGCCGCGTTGGGCGTGCCCCATTACGTGATGGATTTTTCCGACACGTTCCAGAAAAACATCATGGACCCTTTTGTGGGCGCCTACCTGGACGGACAAACTCCCAACCCCTGCATTGCCTGCAACCGGTTCGTGAAATTCGACGCCTTGCTCAAGAAAGCCGTGGCTTTGGGAGCGGACGCGGTGGCCACGGGCCACTACGCCCGGATCGAAACCCGGTCAGAAAACGGCCGAACGGTGCGGTACCTGGCTCGCGCTGTCGACCGCCACAAAGATCAATCCTACGTGCTGTATCATTTGGGCCAAGCCGAGTTGGCGCGGTTGATGTTTCCCATCGGAGAGATGACCAAACCCCAGGTGCGCGACGCGGCGCGTCGGTTCAACTTAAAAATTGCCGAGAAAGACGAAAGCATGGAAATCTGTTTTGTCCCCAACGCCGACACGGCGGGCTACATTCAATTTCGCGCGCAAGAAGAGGGCCGTTCGTCGATTACTCTCCAACCGGGTCCGATCAAAAGTCTTGACGGGCGAATTGTGGGCGAACACAAAGGCGTGGCCTATTACACCCGCGGGCAACGAAGCGGGTTGGGCGTCGCGTTGGGCAAACCGGCGTATGTGGTGGACCTGGACGCCCATACCAACACGGTGTATGTGGGGGAAGATGAAGAAACCGGATCGCCCCAGGCCCAGGTGCGCGAAACGGTGTGGTCGTCGGGGACGCCGCCGACGCAACCGGTGCGCGTCTCGGTTCAAATCCGGTCCCGCCCGTCCAACGCGATGGCCTGGGTGTCGGCCGATGCCGTGGGGGCGCGCATCGAATTCGATGAGATTCAACGGGCCGTCACGCCCGGCCAGGCGGCGGTGTTTTACGACGGGGACCGTGTGATTGGGGGCGGCGTTCTGCACGCGGCCGTGCCCGTTGGCATGAAAGGGCGGTCGGCGTGAACCATTCCTACGATTTGCTTGTGGTGGGCGGCGGGGTCATCGGTTGTTCGGTGGCGTTTCAATCGGCCAAAAAAGGCGCCAAGGTGATGGTGGTTCAAAAAGGGCCCATCGGCGGCGAAGCGGCGGCCTTGACGGCGGGGATCTTGGCCGTCCAAGCCGACGCGGACGAACCGGGGCCCTTGTTTGACCTGGGTCGGGCGAGCGCGGCGCTGTTTCCTCAGCAGGTGGAGGAGGTTCGAGAGTTGTCAGGAATTGATCCGGAGTTTGAACCGACGGGTGTGTGGGCGGCCGCATCCACACAGGAAGGAAAAGACCGGCTGTTGGGTAAGATGCGCTGGCAACAGGAGAGGTCGTTGGCGGTGGAATGGCTTGAACCGGCCGCGCTCAAAGACGTTCATCCGGGGTTGGGCGAAAACATCGGCGCCGCCTATTTCCCAGGGGACGCCCACATCGACAGCGGTTTATGGACGTTGGGGTTGGCGGAAGCGTCACGGCGCAAAGGGGTTCGATTTTTGGATCAAGCGTCGAGCCTGGAATTTTTGCGGGAACGGCGTCGGGTGTCGGGTGTGCGCACCGGGGAAGAAACTCTCCTGGCCGATCAGGTTGTTTTGGCGGCCGGCGCCTGGACGCCAAGAGTGTTGGACGCGCTTCGGATTTCGATTCCGTTGGAACCGGTCAAAGGTCAGTTGATGGTGTTGGCGGGCGTGCCGCGCGCGTTTCGGGGTCCGGTGTATGCGGGGGCCGGCTATTTGATTCCCCGGTCCGATGGGCGTTTGGTGGTGGGCACCACCTACGAACGGGCGGGCTACGACACCCGTCCGACCTTGGACGCACAGCGTTTCTTGGCCGATTGGGCCACCCGTTGGTGCCCGGGGTTGCGGGACTTGCCCGTGGTGGATTTTCAAGCGGGGTTGCGCCCCGGCACGCCCGATGGGGGACCGTTGATGGGCCGGCTGTGGGATTACGACAATTTGTTTATCGCCAGCGGACATTACAAAAGCGGCATCTTGTTGTCGGCGTTCACCGGCCGCTATATGGCCGACGGCATTTTGGCCGGCCGATGGGATCCCTTGGGAGCGCCCTTTTTGCCGGAACGGTTTCGGGAGAAACCCAGTTGATTCCCGCGCCGGACGTGGACGGATTGGTGCGGGGAACCGTGCAGGTTTTTTCCCGGGCGGCCCTGGCGGAAAAGCTGGCGTTGGGCCGCCCGTTGCGCGTGAAATACGGCGTGGACCCCACCTCCCCCGATCTCCATTTGGGCCACACGGTTCCCCTGAACGCCTTGAGGGCATTTCAAGAAGCGGGGCACACGGCGGTGTTGATCGTTGGCGATTACACGGCCCGGGTGGGCGATCCCTCGGGCCGTTCGGAAACCCGGCCGCCTCTGTCCGCCGAGGCGGTGGCGGCCAACGCCCAGACTTATCTGGCACAGGTGTTCAAGGTGTTGGACGAAAAGCGGACGGAGGTCCGCTGGAACTCGGAATGGCTTACGCCGTTGTTCGCCAACACCGATTCGGATCCCGCGCGGCGTTTGTTGGGGCTTATGGCGCGGCACACGGTTCAACAATTGACCGAGCGGGACGATTTTCAAAAACGTCTCGCGTCCAAAACCCCCATCTCCTTGTTGGAGTTGCTCTATCCACTGATGCAAGGCTACGATTCCGTGGCGGTGAAAGCGGACGTGGAAATCGGCGGAACCGACCAACTGTTTAATTTGTTGATGGGGCGGGAGATCCAAAAAGATTTTGCCCAACCGGTGCAGGTGGTGCTTACGTTTCCGCTGTTGGAAGGTACCGACGGGGTTCGGAAAATGTCCAAATCCTACGGAAACGCCATTTCTCTCAACGACGCGCCGAACGACCTGTTCGGCAAGGTTTTGTCGTTGTCCGACGACATGATGTGGAAATTTTACACCCTGTTGACCCGGGAAGACGTGGGGATTTTGAAAGCGGGCCATCCCATGGAAGCCAAAAAAAAGTTGGGTGAACTCCTGACGGCGCGCTTTCATGGAGAAGAGGCTGGGCGGGCGGCCCGAATGGGCTTTGAGCGGGTTTTTTCGAACCGGGAAACGCCCCAGGACGTGGCCGATCACATCGTGTCAAAATCCCCGATGCGGGTATCGGATATTTTGGTGGAATCAAAAATGGCTCCGTCTAAAAACGAGGCCCGGCGGTTGATCCAACAAAAGGCCGTCGATCTGGCCGGCGAACGGATCGTCGAAGACAGAGAGGTGGCGGTTCATTCCCCTCTTCTGCTCAAAGTTGGTAAACGGCAGTTTCGGCGGCTGATGCCCCCGGTTCTGTGAAAGGGCATTCCTTTCTCCGATCGGCTGGCCGATTGGCCCGGGCCACACTTCGGCATTGGCGGGAAGACCATTGTTCTCTGATCGCCGCGGGGTTGGCCTACTACACAATCATTTCGTTGGTTCCCCTGTTTATTTTGGCGTTGGCGTTGAGCGGGAAAATACTCGGCCCCGCCGCCTCCATGAAAAAATTGGCTCCGGTCCTGGAAGGCGTGATGGGATCCAACATCTCCCGTCCGCTTGAAACATTGATCGAGCAAGCGTCGAAAAAGAGTTTTCGCGGCGCAACAACGGTTAGCGTGGGGATTTTGGTGTGGGTGGCATCGATCATTTTTAGTAATTTGAGGCGCGCGTTGAATCTGGTGTGGGATTGTCCATCGGCCGGAGGCGTGCGCGGGGCTTTGGCTGACAGAATGATTTCTTTTGCCATGGTGATGGGTGTCGGGCTGTTGGTGGGGCTGTTTGCTCTGCTCAACGCCGGATTAGGCATGGCCCGGGGATTTCTGGATCCCTACGCGCCGTTTCTCGAACAAATCCCTTTTTGGCGGGCCGTAAACCTATCCCTTTTTTTGGGATCGTTGATGCTCTTTTGGAGCCTGGTTTATAAATTTCTTCCGGCGCTAAAGTTGCGTTGGCGCGATGTGTGGGTGGGCGCTTTTGCCACGTCGGTGTTGGTAACGATCGGGGCGTTCGGTTTGGGCATCTACTTTAGCCGCGTGCAATTTTGGTCCATATTCGGCGCCGCCACGTCGGTGATGCTGGTGCTGATCTGGGTCTATTTTACCGCCCAAATTTTTTTATTGGGCGCCGAGTTCACCTGGGCGTGGGCCCATCGCCATTTACTTCTCAACGAATCGAACGGGCAAGTCTGATCGGGGAACCGATTTGAGGTGATGGGGTTGGGTCATCACGGCCAGGAACCCCATGCCCGGTTGCCGCTCCGGCGTGGAAAGATGGTAGAAAACACGAACCTCGTCCGCATCAAACGCGACATCGAGGATGGTTGTTTCGTACCCGCTGGACCCTTTGTCGCCGGAAAAAACCCCCACCACCATTTGTTTTTCAAAATCCACGATCGGAACAGGTTGCGGGGGATACTGAATGGATTGGTGTTGGGTCCACAGGGTCTCCCACTCTTTTTTAGACCGAATGACGATTTGGCGCGCGTCCGTTATTCCGCTCGAGGTCCCTCGCCAATCGTGAGTCCCGGAAGACAAATCGGATTCCTTTGTAGCCAGGGTGGAAGGGGAAATAATTTTTGTTCTAAACGCCCGGTCGACGGTCTTGTTCGCTTTGGAAAGCCCGACAAGACCCCTGGAGCCGGCTGATATTTCGGCGTCGCTTGATGGGGTTGCCTCCTCCATCGCGAGAAATTCCTGAACTGATTTCGATTTTTTATCCCCTACGGATACGCTTTTCGGCGCAGGCACGATGGGTTTAGGTTCTGCCTTGTACTGGGTAACCTGTTTTTTAGTTTCTTGTGGCATTTCTTTTAAGGCATCCTCTCTCTCTGAGAGAACCATCATTTTGTTAGCCATCGTGGCCGGCATCGCCCTATTCAGCGGGGGTTTTTCCTTGAAAACAAATACCATGACCAGGGTCGCGGCCATGGCTGTGACGAGAGAAACGCCCCAGGGGGCCCACCGGCGGGGTTGGGGACGGGTTTTGTTCATGACACGGGTATAAAAATCCGCGGGCGGCTCTTGTGCCGGAACCGACTTGATCAGTTGGCCCAACGCGCGCAGTCGAGCCAGTTCGGCCCGCAGGTCCGGGGATTCGGCCAGGGCCCTGTCCACCCGGGCCCTGTCGGACTCGCTCAACGCATTGTCCAGATACGCGGATAACTCTTCGTTCGTCACAGGGGTCATAAATCCTTTAGCAACGGGGTCAATTTTGTTTTCAAGGCTGTCCGCGCCCGGGCCATGCGGGATTTCACGGTGCCCAAGGGAAGCTCCAAAAGATCGGCGATTTCCTCATAACTTTTGTCCTCCATTTCCCGAAGAACCAGGGCGGCCCGTTCGTGAGGGGGCAAACTGGCCAACGCGTCCTGAATCAATCGGTTGCGTTCGGCTGTTTCGGCGGGCGCGTCGGTTTTGTCCTTAGGGTCCGCCAGATTCATGGGAAGCGGGTCGTCGTCTTCGTCGCTCGGGGGCCCGGCAAAGATCGAAATGTGTTTCCAGAAAAACCGCCGTTTTTCATAGCGCACCCTGTTTTTCCACAGGTTGACGCAGATTCGGTAAACCCAGGACCCAAAATCCGCGTCCCCGCGAAATTGGTCGAACCGCCGGAACGCCGCTATAAATGTTTCTTGGGCCAGGTCGTCTCCGTCGGCGGCGTTGCCGCACAGCCGGACCGCCAAGGCGTAGATCCGCGCTCCGTGACGGCGAAAGAGCGGTTCGAAGTCCGTCTCTGATAACTTAGACCCTTCCGGATCTGAAAAGTTCCCGGGTTCCACGCTAGTGTAGTGTCTCACTAATCCCTTTACAATGGTCCGGGCGATTTTGTGGGGCGACAAGGAGCGAGGCCCGTCGCAGAGCGACGGGCACCTGGGGCGCCAGAGCCGCTGATGCGGAAGGCGCATACCGGGAGTATGCAACTGAGGAGCGACGCCGCTCGCCGCGCAAAACCCCCTGCGGGGGCCTGGGCGCATTCGCGCCCGTCCCAAACGTGTGCCACTGGCACACGGGACCCCGGACCTTCCTTAACGAATCGCCTCGCTTTTGCGAGGCGAACCATATGGAAGGGAGGCCCGCCTCCGTCCGGATTCTTCGTTGCTCGTTGGTTACGATGTCCCGCATCGCGCCCTCCTCGCGCCTCGAATCCGAACGGACCCGGGCCTCCCATTGTAAAGCGATTAGTGAGACACTACACTAATAGAATAGCAAACGAGGCTTTCCGACCACAACGGGAAGTTCGTATAATGGCCTTTCGTTAACAACTCATAAGGAGCGTCGATCATGGGAAAACTGGTGTTGGTTCGGCATGGGCAGTCGCAGTGGAATTTGGAAAACCGGTTCACCGGCTGGGTGGATGTGCCCCTCACGGAAACCGGGGAAAAAGAAGCCCGACGTGCGGGAGAGCATTTGAAAGGGATGAAATTCAACCGGGCGTTTACGTCCGCTCTCCAACGGGCACAAAAAACCTTGGCGAACATTCTCGACGTGGCGGGACAAAAAAATATCCCCATTGAAAAGAATCAGGCCCTCAATGAACGGCATTACGGCGCGCTCCAGGGGTTGAACAAAGAAGAAACGGCCAAAAAGTTCGGCGCCGAACAGGTCAAAATTTGGCGGCGCAGTTACGATGTTCCTCCTCCCAAGGACAAGACCGACATGAATCCCGAAGGGATCGCGGAAAGTTTGAAAGACACCGCCGCTCGCACCCTGCCTTACTTTTACAGCGCCATTCTGCCCCACGTGAAAAAAGGGGAAACCGTTCTGGTGGCGGCCCACGGCAACAGTCTGCGGTCCATTGTGATGGACCTCGATAAACTGACCAAAGAGCAAGTGTTGGAGCTCAACTTGGACACGGGCGTGCCCATCGTTTACGAGTTGGACGATCGCGGGCGCGTGCTGGACAAAAAAATCCTTAAGTAATTATTTCTTTTCAGTCGTTGTGAATATCGTTTCGGCGTCCGGCATCCATCTTTGCAGGTCGCGGATGCGGGTTTCGTGACTGGGGTGGGTGGATAAAAATTGGGGCGGAGATTTTCCTCCGGAAGCCGATTCCATGCGTGTCCAGAAGGCCAGCGCCTCCCGGGGGTCGTAGCCGGCCTTGGCCATGTAAATGAGGCCCATTCGGTCCGCCTCGGATTCTTGGCTACGGCCGAAGGGCATGATCGCGCCGAAGGTCGCCCCCAAGCCAAAGGCTTGTAGAGCAAGTTGGCGTGTTTCGGCGGGTTTTTTGCTCATGGCCGCTTCCAGGGTTTGGCCTCCCAGCTGGAGGAGCAGTCCCTGGGACATCCGTTCGGCGCCGTGTTTGGCGATGGCGTGGGCAATTTCGTGGCCCAAAACAACGGCCAGGCCCGCTTCCGTTTTTGTGATGGGCAAGATCCCGGTGTAAACCGCCACTTTCCCGCCAGGCAAGCAGAAGGCGTTTTGGTTTTTGGGGTCGTCGATAAGAACGTACTCCCAGGGATAGTCCGGCCGGTCGGAAACGCGGGCAATGCGCTCACCCACCCGGCGAACCATGGCCGTGGCCGCGGCGTCGGTGGACGTTTTTGATGTGTCGAGGACTTCGCGGTAAGCGTTTGTTCCCAGAGCCAGTTCCTGGTCTTCGGAAACAATATTGAAGGACCGCCGGCCCGTAACAGGGACCGTGGAGCAGGCCGCCAGAACGAAAGGGATGAAGATCCAAACCGCAACAGGGATTCGTTTCATGGACGTTATTATATAAAACCGCAACAAGGGAGACGATTGTGATTGGACACATTACTGAGTGGATCTTGGAGGCCCTTCGAACCAATGGGGGGTGGAGCGTTTTCTGGGGCGTTTTAATCGAGCAGGTGATCGTTCCCATTCCGTCACCGGCGATTATTATGGGAGCCGGGTTTATTTTGATCCCCGCCGAGTCCACCTGGGCCGTGGCGCTCTTGAAATCGTCGCTGGAAATCGTGTTGCCCGGCGTTGTGGCATCCACCATCGGGGCCATTGCAACGTATTACATCGGGCACCTGGGCGGGAAAGTGTTCGTGGACAAATTCCAAAAATATTTGGGGTTTCAATGGTCGGACGTGGAAAGCATCGGCGCCCATTTTAGCCGGCGGGGGGAAGAAATTTCGTTATTTCTCCTTCGCGCGGCGCCCATTGTGCCACTGTCGTTGATTTCTGTGACGGCGGGCGTGTTGAAGATCCCCATCGGTCTTTTTGTGGTTTGGTCGGTGTTTGGAACCATTGTGCGGTGTTACCTGTTGGCGATCCTGGGATGGCAAATGGGCGGAAAGGCTTTGGAAGTGGCCCGGGGCGTGAACCGGTTTGAAAGTCTTTTTTCTGTTCTGATTGCACTGGGGGTTGTGGCGGGGATCCTCTATGTCCGCCACCGGGTTCGAAAGGGGCTCGGGTCGAGCAAACAGGCGTGACGTTTCGCCGGGTTAAAGGGTGTTAAAGTAGGCCGCCATTTCCCGTGCGGTTCGGTCCACGCTGACGTCGGGCGTCACAGCCAAAGCCGCCCGCAGAAGCGCCGCCCGTTGGGCGGGGTTTTGAAAGGCTTTGTTAAAATCGGTCAACGCTTTCAAAAACGAATCCACGTCGGGCTGGCCGTTGGAATAGCTGACCCCATAGCCGTTCGCTTGTCGGCCGGGGGGCACGGCGCCTTCAAAGAACACGAATTCCGGCACCGCTCCGTCTGGGTTGGCGATCACGGCGCCGCCGTTCATTTGGGCTTTCATGAACCCCGTGGCCGACGCTTCCCGGCCGTCGTCGGACAACATCACCGAGCCGTCGGCTCCGTGAAACAGCCGGGGGGCTTCCAGCACGTTGTAATTGTGCAGAAAGATCACCCGTTCGCCCAATTCTTCGTCTCGGTTTAAAAATTCAACCAACCCATACACCATTTTTTCCGACACGTTGTCTCGCTGGTAAATGCGTCCTCCCACCACCAACACCACCTGGGTGTCCAAGAACGCCTTGCGGCGAACCGGGTCGTGGAAGATGCGTTCCAAAATGTCCAGCCGTTTGTAACTGGTGATGCGCCGGGTCCAGAGCGCGACCGGGTGAGCGCGCATTTTTTTTGCCCAATGGGGCCACAGCAGGGCACGGCGCCACAACCATTCGAGAAATTCGTTTTTCAGCTTTTCTTTCACGGCGATCAAGTCTTTGTCTGAAAGGGACGCCGCCCCGGCGTAGGCCGGATGTTGCCACAGGGCCACGCTGACGCCGTTGGTCACGTGTTGGATTTTGGCGGATTGGGACCGGAGCGAGGGCATGGCGCGCATCACCCGGGCGTGTTTTTCGGCCACGCCGAACGCGCCGTTGGAAATGCCGATCAGCATTTGGGTGATGTCCACCCGACCGTCTTTGAGAAAGGGGGAATAAACGGTTGGGTTCATTCGGGTTAGTTCCATGACTTCCCGCGGCCAGATGGGGTGGGCGTATTCCAGGGGTGTGTGGTCGTTAAACACGGTTTTTGCGTCGGCAAAGAGCGGGTCGCCGGCCAGGGCGTCGTTCACCAATTTGGGATGGCCAAACAGAGTCGGCGTTTCGCTCATGACAACCAGGTCCGGTTTAAACCCGATGGCCTTGGCCAACGCCAAGGCGCCTCGGCCCACCAGCCAGCTTTGGAGCAATCGTTGCCGTTCGGCCCAGGCGTTGGTGTCGTAGGTGTTGGGGGGCGCGTCTTCAGCGCAGGGATAAACCACGTCGGTGATATCGGGGCAATCCAGAAAGTACACCGGCGCCTTGCCGAAATACGCTTCCCACACTTTTACGTTTACTGTCCGGCCGTCGAAGAGAGGAAGGTCCAACGTGAAATCGGCTTTTTTTAAAATTTCCCGAAGTTCCCGGCCGGCGGACACCCGCTCCAAAATGAGGTGGTTCCAATCGTGCCAGGCCTGGCTCCAGACGGTGTTGTAGAGGAGGGAAACGCCCACCACATCGACGCCCTGTTCTTTCTGGGCGACGACCCGTTCGCGCAGGAGGGGCCCGATGCCGCCCACCGACGTGGACATGGCGGCCGCTTGGGCCGATTCCAGGCCGAATTTTTTTTCCACGGCCGAAAGAATCTCGGGCGTGAGGGCCATTTCCATGGCGACTTCAAGAACGCGGCGCGGGGCGGTGGGGCTCATGGCACCGTATGATAACAATTTTGGTAGAATACAACCTCAATCCAATCATTGAGGTCAAACCATGAAAACACGAACCGAGAAAGATTCGTTGGGTCCCAAAGAAGTTCCCGTCGATGCGCTGTTCGGCATTCAAACCTTGCGCGCTGTTGAAAATTTTCCCGTAAGCGGGTGGCGGTTTCCTCGCTCGTTCATCCGAGCCCTCGCGCTGATCAAGAAGTGCGCCGCGGACGTCAACATGGAGTTGGGGGGCCTGGACAAAAAAGTCGGCGAGGCCATTCGTCAGTCGGCCCAGGAAGTGGCGGACGGAAAATGGGACGATCAATTCCCGGTGGACATTTTCCAAACCGGCTCCGGCACCTCGACCAACATGAACGCCAACGAAGTGATCGCCAGCCGGGCCAACGAACTGTTGGGCGGCCAACGGGGAGCCAAATCGCCGGTGCATCCCAACGACCACGTCAACAAGGGCCAATCGTCGAACGACGTGATTCCGACGGCGATCCATGTGGCGGCGCTGGAATCCCTGGTAAAAGATTTGGTCCCCGCTTTGGAAATATTGCACGGGGCGTTGGCTGAGAAGGCGAACGCCTTCGATGGCATTTTGAAAATCGGCCGAACCCATTTGCAAGACGCCGTGCCCATGCGGTTGGGTCAAGAGTTCGGCGGTTACGCCAGCCAAATCGCCCACGCCATCCAACGGGTGAAGAACGTTCAGCCCCATTTGGCCGAACTGGCCTTGGGGGGAACGGCGGTGGGCACGGGCCTCAACGCCGATCCCGCCTTTATTGAAGGGGTGATCAAAAAGCTCGGCGCCGCGTTGGGGTTGCCGTTTGTGGGGGCCCCCTCGCGGTTTGAGGCCTTGGCGGCCCGCGACGCGTGCGTGGAAGCCAGCGGCGCTTTGAAAACCGTGGCGGTCTCGCTCATGAAAATCGCCAACGATTTGCGCTGGCTCTCATCGGGGCCGCGGTGCGGCATCGGCGAAATCGAGTTGCCGTCGTTGCAACCCGGCAGTTCCATCATGCCCGGAAAAGTCAACCCGGTCATTCCCGAAGCGGTGGCCATGGTGGCGGCTCAGGTGATCGGCGCCGACGTGGCGATTACCGTCGGAGGCCAATCGGGGAATTTCGAGTTGAACGTCATGAAACCCATGATCGCCCACAACCTGTTGTCGTCGATCACGATCCTGGCCAACGTGTCCCGCCTGTTCGCGGACCGGTGCGTGAAGGGGATCAAGGCCAACAAAGCCATCGCGGAAGGGTTTATTGAAAACAGTTTGGCCATGTGTACGGCGTTGGCGCCAAAAGTGGGTTACGACAAAGCCGCGGAAATTGCCAAAGAGGCCTACGCCACCGGCAAAACGGTGCGTCAGGTGGCCTTGGACAAAAAAGTTCTTTCGGCCAAAGAGCTGGAAACTCTGTTGGACGCCCGCGCCATGACCGAACCCGGCATGACCCTTGATGGCGCGGGGGGGTAATTTCTCTCCAGAGGCGGGAAGCTTTTTGGTATTATAGGCCTTCACAGCACATGTCATTTTACAGGGGTGGGTTATGGCGGGCGAAACTTTTTTAACGCGGACGGGGTACGAAAAATTGCGGGACGATTTGGCCCGTTTGAAGGTGCGTCGGGGGGAACTGAGCGGCGAAATCGGCGAGGCGCGGGAAAAAGGCGACCTCAAAGAAAACGCCGAATACCACGCCGCGAAGGAAGAACAGGCCAAAGTCCAGCACCGCATCAACGAGCTGGAAGAAAAGTTGCGTTCCGCCCAGATCATTGACGAGTCCAACGTGAAAGCGGGCGAAATCCGCATCGGCGCCACGGCGCACATCAAAGAAGTTAAATCCGGAGAAGAGACCGTCTACACGCTGGTGGACCCCGCGGAGGCAGATTTTTCCAAAGGGCGCATTTCGGTTCAATCGCCGGTGGCCCAGGCCCTGTTGGGTCACAAAGAGGGCGAACAGGTCACCGTGAAACTGCCGTCCGGCTCGGTGCTCTATCAGGTCACAAAGGTGACCCGGACCGGTTTGTGACGCGGCGGGAGCGCCGATCCCGTCACGGCGTTGGTTGAATTTTGTTCGTTTTGCCTTTCCAGCCGCCGAAGGTCTTTTTTAGGATGTCCTGGGCGGCCCGTTTGACCGTGTCTCGATAATCCACTTTTACCTTGGGATCGCGCAGGGGCCCTTTTAAACGGGCTTCAATGGTGGGCCGGCCGTCCTCGGCGGTCATCCATTGGCCCACGCTTCCGCGGACGGACCCGGCGGGCAGTTTTAAGACAAGGCCCAAATCCGATTCCATGGTGCCCAGCCGAACTTGGCCCGAGGCGGAAAAATCGGTTTGGTCGCTGTTCAGTGTAAATGAGGGGATGCGGGCCAATCCTCGATCCACCAAAAATCGGCCCGTCAGTTTTTTGTACCCCAGATCCGACCCGTCCCGATCGAGAAGCCCGTTGATTTTTTTCGCCACGGGCACGTTGATAATTTCGCCGCTGGCGGCGGTAACCGTGGCCGTGCCGGACACGAGTGAAAGGTTCGGGCCGGCGTCGGTGAAATTCCAGTTGAACTGGAAGTCCCGGCCCCGATAATGGGGGTGAACGATCTCGCCGATCCGAAACACGCCTTCGGCCCGCGCCAGCGGGGCCAAGACGGGTTCTTTTGACGCGGTCGACGATGAACCGGCCGGCGCGGAAGAGGAAAAAATTTTAAGCACTTTTTCCACGTCCATTTTCTCCCAATCCCCGTCGAGAAAAACAATCGGCCGTTTTTGGGCGTGTTTGATTCGACCCGCCAATCGAAACGGGGATCCAAAGGCGGTTCCTTCCAACGATTTGAGTTCGATGGTTTCGTCGGCCCATCGGGCATGGCCCGTTAATTCGGATAGGACAACTCCCGGGATCGGGGTGACCGATCCTCTGAAAAGATGAATTTGGCCCGCCACGGTTGGATTTCCAATGGGACCGGCCAGGTGGGCCGACAGGTCGGACCGGCCCCGAAGACGGTAGGCGGCCAGGGCGGGCCACATCTTTTGAACCGCGGACAGATCCGCGAATTGGCCGTCGATGTCCATATCGACGGATTTCGCAAACACAACGGTCCCCCGGGCGGTCACATCGCCCGCCAGGGTGTGGAGCGCGGCAGAAGACAGTTCGACGCGGAAAACGACCGGTTCTCCGATCCGGGCCAGCCGCCCGTCGGCGGACAAAAAGAGCGCGCTGTCGGCGGGTTTTTGAAAGGCGGATCCGATCCGGGTTTCCAAGGACTGGCCGTCGGCGGTCACGGCAAAAGTCATTGACGAGGGGGTTCCTCGAAGTTCGCCGGTGACCCCGACGTTTCCCGAAATGTTAACGTCGTCCGGCCAGGGACCCCGGGGGGATAAGATCAGATCGGGGGCCCGCACGTCCACGTTGAGGCGGGGCTCTCCCGCCGCGGAAGACGCGGCGGAGGCGATCAGTGTCAGCGGGGCGCCCGCCGATTTTGTGATCCATCCTCCGTAAGAAAAAAGCGCTCCGTCGGCGGTCAGGGCGCCTTTGACGGTCCAGTGGCCGTCGGCGTATTCCCCGGTCCATGGCCCGCCGAGGGGCCCCGTTGCCAAAAACGAGGGAGCCCACGGACTGTTGCTGAGCCGCACCGATGTGGGTTCCAGCCGAGCCGTGTACCGGCCGCCGTTTCCGGACAGCGCCAGTTTCCCCGAAAGGTCCAACGTGGGCGATTTGGCGTCAAACTCTCCCTCGGCTTGGAACACGGACGACGTTCCTTTTACCGACCAGCGGCCGGCCAGCGTGGCGGTTTGAAAGGGGATCGGCAGGTTTACGAGCGGGGCGAGATCGACGGCCGAGAGGGCGATGACGGTGAGTTTTCCGTCAACGCGGGGCGCCGGGGTTGGGTGGATCGTGCCCGTGATGTTCAGAGACGACGATCCCAATCCCAAGCTCAATTTTTGCAAAATCACCGCCTTGTTTCCCGACAAGGAAAGACGCGCTTGCGCCGACACGGGGCCTTTCCAGAGGGTATCGACGTAACGCAATTCGACGGCGGCGTCCATCGTTGCCCCGAATGGGTCGGTGAGGGAAAGACCCGAAACCCGCGACTCCAGGTTGGTCAAACGGAGCCCGACTTTTGCGACGTCGTCTTGAATGATCACGTCGCCCCGATGAATGATCGCGTCGGAAATAAAAAAAGCGGAAGGGGAAACTCGCCCGGTTTGCGCGGGAGATCCGGTCGGCGAAGGGCCCAGGGAAGAAAAATTGAACGTATCCGACGAGACGCGATGCAGACGGATTTGGGGTCGATCCAGTTCCACCCGGCGGACCACGAGGTGGCCGGACAGAAGCGGCACCAAGCGGGGAAGAACGCGCACCGTGTCGGCCGAGAAAAATGTTCCGGCCGAAAAGTCCGGTTGCTCGGAGAGGCGAACCCCGTTTAATTCGAGCCCTTTCAAAAGGTTCACCCGGGCGCCCGCCACTTCGATTTGTCGTCCCAGCCGGGCGCCCGCCGCTTCGGCGGCCATTTGCCGCAGTCGTTCGGGGGGGTATTGGTGTCGGAACCAAACTCCAAGAACAGTCCCTGTTCCGATCAGACTCATCGCGGCGAAGCCCGCCCAGAGCAACGCTTTTTTCACGGGTGGGTTTTTCGGCGGACCGACTTTACGAGTTCCACAACCACGAAAACAGACAGCACGCCCTCCGCGCCAATCCCTTGCGATAACGAGACGTCCAACCGGCGTGCCGTTTCGTGGGCATCCAACGCGTGCCAGGATGTTTTCATCAGGGGCTATCCTCCGTTTTGTTAAGGGGTCAAGTCTTGACTTTGTATTCTATCCCGCCAAAGGCTGTGTTGACGATTGTTCTTATTTTCCCAGAGAGGTCCTTTTCTTTTTTGATTTTTTCCGCCAGCCGCCGTTCTGCCACCGAAACAGCGGAATATGTTGTTCCGAATGCCCTCCCGATTTCTCCAAGGGAATGCCCTCCCGGCCGGCGGGATATCGCCATAGCAATGATTCGCGGTAATCCCTCGCCCCGACGACCTCGACCGTCCTTCATCAGGGCATCCGGCGTTGTCTTAAACTCCTCCGCCACGAATCCAATTATTTCTTCCACAGTCAATCGTTTTTGAAGAAACTTCCTTTCGGCAATTTCCTTGTCTGTATTTATCCCCGCGGAATCTCCTTCAATTTTTTTGCGGAAATCGTCCCCACCCAGAATGGGCTCTTGTCGATTTTTTCCATAAAATTTTTTGATCCCCACATCGACTCCTTGCATGAGAAAGTCCCTATATCGCCCCGCCGCCCCATCCGCTTTTCCAAATAGTTCCAATGTCGATTTGGTGTTTAACCATCGTGGGGCGGATTCCTTTCCCACAAAATATCGGCAGCTGGACCATCGACTATCCACTGGATCACTAACGACCTTCGCCTCCACCGGATTTAGATGTATATATCGGCTTACCTGGGCAAGATACGAGTCCGCGTCAATGAGGATTGCTTTGTATCGACCCCGAAAAAGCGCGCCATCCAAACGTCGGGCACGGTTATAGCGTTGAGTATACACTCCATTTAAATGTCGCATCGCACGGGCCAAATTCCCGCGCGGGGTCCTGACCAAAAGATGATAATGCGTGTCCATGAGGCAATAGGCATGGAGCTCCAAATGGTAAGTGTCGACAACCTCATCAATTACTTTAAGAAATTTCACTCGGTCTTCGTCATTTGAATAGATGGTTTTTCGTCCCGCCCCACGATTCATGACGTGATACCAGGCACCGGGAAATTCGATTCGGAGAGGTCGGGCCATGGGAAGTAAACTAGCGTTTAAAGAGTATTAAGTCAAGACTTGACCCCTTAAATATGAATATCTGTGAAATATCTGAGACGATCAGAGATAAGAAATAGACGTGTTTGTGTGTGTGGGGGGATTAGAAAGTGGGAAAAAGCGCTCAAATCCCTCGCTGTGTACCCCTCGCCAACAGCGCGAGGGGGCAGTGTCCTCGCTCGGTCCAGTAGGTCCGAACTCCGGGCACAGAAATGGCGGAAGGGGAGGGATTTGAACCCTCGAGGATCTTGCGACCCTACACGATTTCCAGTCGTGCCGATTCAGCCGCTCTCGCACCCTTCCAAAGTGAACAAACATTAAGGGAGTGCGAAGGAGTCGGCTGCCTGGGTCTATCGACCCGTCCTGACCGCCTGCCACTGGCAGGCAGGACCCGCTCTCGCACCCTTCCAAAGTGAACAAACACGCATCATCCGCTTGTCGTCTCAGTTCCACTGAATTTCTTTTCCCAACGGATTCAGGCTAACCCTATGCCGAAATGACGGGCGGATCGGATGATTTTAACTTATTCCGAAAAATGCCGGGAAAAAAATTGAAAAAATTAGATCGTGTAATGGGTCGGCACAAAGGCGTTTTCAATGTGGTTTAACGTCGTCCCTTGAATGGCCACCACATCGAAGCGTAAATTTCGGCCTGCCAAAAATTTTGATTTCACATACATCATCGCCGCCCGGCCCACTCGGTCTTGCTTTTTGGGGGTCACGCTGTCGGCCGCCGTCCCGTATCCGCTGGACCGGCGTTTGCGCACTTCCACGAACACCACCGTCGATCCCTTTTCCATCACCAAATCCACTTCGCCCAAAGGTGTTTGATAGTTTGCGTCCAACAAACGATACCCTTTCTTCTCCAAGTGGCGTTGGGCCTCGCTCTCGGCGTTCCGGCCGTCCGCCTGTTTGAACGTGATCATGGATGCGACAGGTTAGGCCACAGGTTCGAAAGGAAGTTCCGGCGCCAACGCCGCTCGGACCGGCGCAAAACTTCGTCGATGTAGGGGGGAAGGTCCAAACTTTTTCAACGCTTCCGCGTGTTCGGCGGTCCCGTATCCCTTGTTTGAAGCGAAATGATATTGGGGGAACTTTTTGTCCGCTTCAATCATGTATCGGTCCCGGGTCACCTTGGCCAAAACGCTGGCCGCCGCGATACTGGCGCTTTTGGCGTCGCCGCCCACCACGGGCTCCTGCAACCGCGCCGGCAAGCGGGGAATCCGCAGGTTTCCATCGATCAAAATCAGGCCTGGTTCCACTTCCAACGACCGAATTGCTTCAGTCATGGCTTGGAACGTGGCCTTTAAAATGTTGGTTTTATCGATGACGTCCGGCGAGACCATACGCACCGAATAATAAAGCGATTCGGCAACAATTTTTCCGTAAAGGGATTCGCGAACGTCGGGGGTGAGCTTTTTGCTGTCGTTCAGTTCCGGCCAAGAGGTGTCGGGTTTCAGCACAACCACCGCCGCTGAAACCGGTCCTGCCCACGGGCCACGACCCGCTTCGTCCACGCCCGCCAAAAGAAAAAAGCCCTTCTCGCGCCACGCTTTATCGAAGGCGAAAAGGGCTTCCGGCATAACCGGATAATAACAATCTTAAACGGGACGAATCAAGCTGTTACTTGGAAACGGCCGCTTCGGCTTCCGGCGTCTTGGACCCCACGGTCGAGACTTCCTCAATCCGAGCCGCTTTGCCCGACAGATCCCGCAAATAATAAAGTTTCGCCCGACGGACTTTCCCGGACCGCAGAACCTTAATGCTCTGGATGCGCGGGCTGTGAAGGGGAAACGTGCGTTCCACGCCCACACCAAACGAAATTTTGCGAACCGTAAACGTGGTGGCGATGCCATGACCCCGACGACGGATCACAACCCCTTCAAACGCCTGAACCCGGCGGGATTCGCCTTCCAGGATCTCCACGTCCACCCGAACCACGTCGCCTGCCCGGAACTGCCCCGGATTTTTTTTCAGAAAGCCGCTTTCAATTTTGTCGATGATGGCATTCATAACACGCTCACTTTTTAACGTTCCCCCGCCGGCGGCGGGGATTTAATATCAAATCGGGCCTTTTCTTGTTGGTGGCCGCCAACGACGCGCCTTCGCGCCACGCTTGAATCTTTCGGTGGTCCCCGCCCAGCAACACCGCGGGAACCTCCCTTCCCAACCATTTTGCCGGACGGGTGTAGTGGGGACAATCCAACCGCCCTCCCCATCCAGCCGCATAAGAGTCCCACTCCAACGATTCCGCTTCTTTCACCACGCCCGGCACCTTGCGGACCACCGCGTCCACCAACGCCATGGCGGGTATTTCGCCCCCGGTCAACACCACATCGCCGACCGAAATTTCCAAATCGATCCAGTCAAACAGCCGCTCGTCAATCCCTTCGTAATGACCCGCCACCAAAACCAATCGCTTCTTTTTGGCCAGGTCGTCCGCCAATTCTTGGGTCAACGGTTTCCCTTGGGGAGACAAATATACGACTGTGGGCCGATTGCCCGATTTTCGCGCCTTCGGCCCGCGCAAGGGAACCCCTGCTCCAACCGATTTCAACGCTTCCCAAAGAGGTTCCGGCTTCAGAACCATCCCCGGCCCGCCGCCATAAGGTCTATCGTCGGCTTGGCGATGTTTGTCCTGGGCAAAATTGCGGATATCCACCACCCGCAAATCCACCCGACTTCTTTCCCGGGCCTTTCCCAGCAAACTTTCGCCGAACACCCCCTCAAACATTCGGGGGAACAAAGTCAAAACATCGATGCGAAGCCCCACCCCTTACTCTTCGCGCAGTTTAACGTCGATCCGATCGTTGGGGCCCGCAAACACCGCGGTGGCCAAAATCCGCAACGAATCAATGGTTTTTCCGCGACGGCCGATCACTTTTCCTCGGTCGTCGGGGAGCACATTGATTTCAACGGTTTTTTCAGTCTCCAACCAGCGGGCTTCCACATTTTCAGGGTGGTCCACCAGCCGCTTAACGACCGACACCACCCACTCCACCGGGGACGCCACGGCGTTTTAAATTAATTGGCGGAAGCAACAGCCCACGCCCCTGCGTTTTTCAACGCGGTGCGAAGGGTGTCCGAAGCCTGGGCCCCGTGATCCAACCAATATTTCAGCCGTTCGGCATTCACCGTGACCTTATTGGTTTTCTCTTTCGGGTGGTAATGACCCAACACTTCCAGACTGGCGGCGTCACGAGCTTTTCGGCTGTCGACGGCCACAATTCGAAAATGGGGCGTTTTCGGGCGTCCCACCCGCTGCATGCGTATGCGAACCATTGGATTCTCCTCGTAAAATGAGCGGCTCATTTTAGCCTAATGGGAGGGCCCCTGTCAAGAAAAATTGCGGAAAAAGTAGTTCTTGACCAGGCACATCGTATCCCCCTAAAGGGTTTGGTCTGTATTTCAGAGAAGACGTTCCTGCATCTTAAGAACGTTTTCGATGGATTGCTAGCGCCACGGGGGTGGGCACGGCGTTTGCGGCGTTCCCGG
>JAYRXX010000072.1:0-8015 GCA_041917295.1 Elusimicrobiota bacterium | reverse complement strand
TGCGGACTGTGCGCCCGGCGCGTGGCCACTCCACACTGCGACCGTGGACGCTGACAGCTTCGGAGCTCGGCACGCCAACCCCCTTGAGGGGCAAGCCGACGCCCGCCCCGGCCTTCGGCCTTCCTGGTTCTCTTCGCGCGCGCATGCGATTCTTTATTAAATCTTCGGGCGGACCCGGGTTGACCCGTGGAACGGGGCAATCGGGTCCGCATCGTTCTTGTATTGGCCTCAAAACTGAATCGAGCCTCTTGGCAGCATTATAACCTATTTTGGGTTATCCTTAAATAGGTTATAGGATTTTAAAATATGACCAAATCAGTCTTTTCAAGTTCATACGATAAATTTCGCACACTTTTGGTTGGTGCCCGCCAGAGAGCGGGCATGACTCAAGTGCAAGTGTCAAAAAAACTCAAGAAACCACAATCCTACGTTTCGAAATATGAGCGGGGGGAACGGAGGCTGGACGTCATTGAATTCCTAGAGGTAGCAAAGAGCTTAGGCCTTAATCCAACTGGCCTACTGAAACAAATCGGAAGGGACCATGTCCGAAACGATCTTTGATCGGTGGAAACTTACCGCAGAGGAATTGACGAAGATCGTCGACGATAATCCGAGCCTTCGTGGGATCCTTTTGGGGTATGTCGCCGAGAAGAAATTTCACGACATGTTTTTGACACATGTTGAAGTTACAGGCGTTAAAAAATCTGATGACCATAACAGAAAAAGGAAAGGGGATAGAGAAATCATCTTTAAAGGCAAGGAATTGACGATCGAGGTGAAGTCTCTTCAGTCCAACACTGTGCGGCACCTCGAAGATGGAACCTGGGTTGGAAAAACGCAGGTTGATGCAAGCGATAAACGAAAAGTTACCCTTCCAAACGGAAAAACTGTAAATACGACCTGCTTGCTAATAAACGAATTTGATTTGTTGGCTGTTAATCTGTTCGCTTTTGGAGGGAAATGGCGCTTTGCTTTCGCCAAAAACAAAGATTTGCCCCGTAGTCCATGGAAGGGATATAAACCAAGTGAGAGAAAATATCTTCTAGCGACTCTAATGGAAGTTAGTTGGCCGCCGAAACCGCCGTTTTATGAGGATCCGTTTGGTCTGCTGGAAGAGATGGCCCGTGAGCGGACGGTCAAATGATTCCTTTTTTCAGGAATCTTAACGAAGACGAGAAAATAGCTGTGATTTTTTCGGGCGTGGACCTGCTTCTTTAACCTAGTGATTCCAGGTTTGTTCTGGCGAATGACGACAAATAAATCCTTGGTGTAGAACCCTATACGTTCATATTCATTAATAATTTCAACGTGGGTCAGGCATTGTCGGTTTGCACTCACTTCGTCCTGACATTTCACAATAAAAATCCCGTTATTTTTTAAGACCCTAAAGGCTTCGATTCCAGATTTGAAATATAAATCTGTAACTGCTGCATGCCACTTTGGTCCGGTGGATACTTCATCTCCATTGCTATAGTATTTTCGGAAAGCGCTGTGAGTCCCATTACCTGCCTTGTGATCGATATTCTGTCTAAAAAGTCCTTCCATGTAGGGAGGGTCTAAAACAACTGCATCAAGTGAATCGTTAGCATAAGGCAAAGCACGACAGTCAGTCCCGGTGGAAATATCACTGGGAAGAAATTTATATTTTGATCGATTAACATTCCGCCAGAAAACTCCAGACCCATACGTAACATCTGCTATTTGGCTCCCCTCTGGAACATGGAGCGCCAGGATTTGGGGGAAGATGTCCGCATTCCCACCCACATGGGCAGAAAGGGTAACGTCGGAAGTTGCCTCCCCGCCCTGAATTCGTTTTTTGCGGGCTATGAGTTCCGGAAGAGGTAATGAAATCTGCTGTGTGGTCATGTTTTTATTCTATCCCATTTTAGGTTTTTTGTCTATTCAGCCGCTTCTCGACTTAAGAGGTTAATTTCAATCGTCATGTGTAGTCGCAGCGGCTATCCGTTCTCCCTCGCGCTCATAAGTCACAGCCAATTCTTTAAGAGTCGCGGCGAGACGGTGAAAACCAGCCATCTCCACTTTTTCTGCTTTATCCCGATGCTTTGCAGCGAGTTCTCTTTCGCCCTTACCCGTGGGATCAACCCAGTGGGCACCTCGGGAATTGAAAAACTCATTCTGGAATCCGTCCCGAATTACATCGGCCTCCTTGGCATTAAGTACTTCCGCAACCGACCTGTGTATCCACAGGCCGTCTGGATCGGAAGGCGCGTGAATAAGAACATGCCCAACTCTGGACATGGCAACCTGCAGATGGCCTGACTCGGCACAAGCGGTCTTCACCTTCCTCAACCAATTGGCTAAAGCACTTCCATCAAAAGGTCCCGCACGGCTTCCAGGAGGCGTTCGCCAATTGCTGAGAAGACGATAGGCCGCAGTCGCTATGTCCTTTTCCCGTTCTGTCGGTTCCCGACGTGGCGCGTCACTCTTGTCCGATCGGTAAATCAGCTGAATGAGATGGCAAAAAAATTTGGGGTCATCTGCAAGCCGTTGTTCCAGAAGTTTGGGCGAAGCGCCGCGATGACGATCAAGGAGAGGGAGGTAGGCCCATTCCACCTTAAAGAGGTCATTTGAGTCCGTGGTTATGTCCGCTTGCAAAACTTTTATGAGGTCCGTCGTCTCGAAAGCATCCAGGGAACCTGCAGGTTCCGGTGAATTGACCGCCGCGAGCAAAACTCGAACGACCTGCTTATTATCCAAGGGCATCTTCTCATGGTGCATGCGATAGAGGCATCCGATCGCAGGTCTTGGCCTCTTATATTTCACCAAACTATCAATGGCCCGCCCCAGGTCTTCTTTTGTCTCGAATGGATTGACGTTGGTTTTAGTCCAATAGGCTGATTCGTCTTCCCCCAGCATCTTTGACGCACGTTCCCATGTTCCCGGTACAAATGGTAGATAAGCGAGGAATTGTCCTTTCTGCGTTTGTGCCCACGAAGACGTATTCACCTCGTCCACCCACCTCCATCCCAAGCTTCGGTATCTACCCCAGACAAACCCACCCGAAAAGCGCGTTAGGGACTTGTCCTCCCCATCCAACAGGGCGGGAAGGATGTCTTTGTCTGTTTCCCGCTCAGCGACGGCTCCGAAAGTCAAACCTACCTGCCACGGCGATTCAACGACCTTGGCAAAACCGATCACCGCCGGGAGGCCACCAGCCCCGAGGATTTCCATGATCGCGTTTCGACGGCGTTCCTCAAGCAACTGTGCCTGGCTGGAATAGTCTCCTTTTTCCTCGATCAGATCGAAATCTTGGGTATTGAAAAGCCTGCGATGGCGGATGGAGGGGTCTTCGGGTACTAACTGATCAGCCACAGCGGCGATCTTGTCCACCTCCTCAGCTTTCATGGCCCATTCGGCATCCGAAAACTTTCGGTGTCTTACAACAAGATCGGTGAGTTCCTTCCAGATTTCATGCCTCTTATCTTGAGGCAGAGACGTGATGGTGCCGGAAACTAGATGCGCTAGGATTTGATTGCGGCTTTCTGGGGGGATTTCGTCCAAGTGGCCAACAAACTCGGAAAGTTTTGATGTATCCCCTTTCGCCATACCAATCGCCAAGTCCGTATAAGAGGTTATTTGCTCCCAATACTCACGCTGAGTCACAGTCGTTGACCAGTCTTCGGGGATCGTTTGTCGCCAGGAAGGTCTGTGGCTGTGCGAAGAAACCTGGTGCACTCCCGGCAACAAATTCAACAAAAGCTTCCATGCTATCTGTGGAAGCTCTCTGATCAGGGTTTCGATCGCTGACTTCCGTTTCTGTAGGGGCGCGCAGGTCTGCGGCAACCAAGGAAGGAAAATGGTGATCAATGAATTCAGCGGACGGTTGGCCCAGTTTCCGCCGGGGTCTTTGGCCGCTAGTTCTCCTAGGATAACCGTCACTCGGGCCAGTTGCTCCGCGTTCCAAGCCAAAGATTCCAACGCCCAGAGCAAGCCGGTTGTATAGTTGCTTCCCATGATACCCGTGTCCTCTTGAGCAAAAACCGTAGAGAATGGGCATGGATCAGTCCCCAACGCCTTTTCCACCGAGTCCATGAATTCGCCGGGGGCGGCCTCCGCGATCAATGGCAGTTGTCGGTTCAGGCTGGCCCATAGTACCCAGTCCGCCCCGGCAAAGATGCTCCGAACCGTCAACATGGCAATGCTTTCGGCTTTGCCGAAGGAGCAGGACGTCAAGACGCGGGGGTGGGAGCCGAGCAGAGCTAGGGTCTCCGACAACCCGTCTCGCAAGAGGTCTGAGTGGGTTAATACCTTGCCATACAGGCTGGCCGCGTACCTTTCATCCCGTGGAAGATCGAACCTGGGATCTTTTTCCGTAAGAATACTTACCGCCACCTCCCGGAACCTATCCAAGTGGTCATCGTAGAAAAAGCGACCCAAGGAGGACCACCCTTCGTAACGCATAACCATCTTCCATACACCATCATGCTGGATCAGGGGAGTGCCCGGACGAAGCGCGACTTCACGCATCCTCACGATCCACTCCCCATAGGCTTTTTTTGACAATTTCTCCGCGATAAGTTTGTCCGCATCGGACGCGTCCCGCCATGCCCCCAACATTTCGGCGATAGCGAGGTCGGCTGCGTCACTGTTCTGTGCCCATTCTGGCATCAGAGAGAGATTTTGGAGGCATTTCAGGAGGGAATTTAGATTTCCGTTCGTCCTCTGCGCGAGTGTCCGAGCGCGCTCCTCACTGTAGCCAGCCTTTTGCAGAGCATCTCTAAGCTGGTGGGATTTGGGGTTGGCGAGTGTTTCTCGATTCGGATGCGGGACGCCTCCCGGTGCCCCTATATAGATTACGGAGTGATGGGATTGTCGAGCCTTTTGGAGGAGCCTTGGGTCCAGATTGAAGTCCGCAATGAGGATGTGCTGTTTCTTCAATGCGCAGATCGCTTCCCATGCGTCCGCGCGGCTGATGATAAGGCATCGCCCGGCGACCTCCATTCGAGAACTTTCGTCCATTGAGGCAATATAGGCCGAGAGGAAGTCTGCCAATTGGTCGGGGAATAGAGAATCCAACTGCAATTGAACCGTCGTGCCTGAAAACAGGGCCGCCAGTTTTTCGCACGCTTTTTCCCTGTTGGCGAGGAAGACCTGGGGTATCAGCGGCGGCGGATCGCCGATGGTCCTTAATTCAGACCATCTCTGTTCCGGCGCCTGGATGCCCTGCGCGGGAATCCCCATTCGTCGCGCGAGCCACTGTTCTACGGCGGGAAAGGCCTGAAGCCAGTCAACCAGTCTCGTCCCATCAATGATGTTGACCCCTCGCCATTCCCCACGACCGCGACGATCCAGCAGCCAAGCCTTTTGCGCGTCCGCCGGCCATCCGCGCCTCCCGGAGAGCGGTGTTACGAAAATAAATACGGATTGGCGCCGGACATCTCCTTGCACTCCTGTCGTGCGGTCATTGTAATCGGATGTTGCCTTGGCACCCGCATCCAGGCCGGTGCCGATTTCCCATAAGGATTTTCCCTCCGGCACAAACGGGTCATATCCGGTGACGGCGTCAAGGATTCCATCAGGGCCGGGCTGCCCGACACTATCGCCCAGTGGAAACCGTCGTTCCTTCGGATGGGGGGATGAAGCGGCCACCAACCTTGCAACCAACTCAGGGATGATGCCTTGAAATTCCACGGCATGGCCCCGAACCCAATCGTCAAGGAGATTTTCTGTGATCAACATGAACCCGCCTCCAACGAAGTGTTTGAGGTCAATGGCATTTTAACCCTTTCGGTTTTCATATCTTGGTGTTGAAAAAGGGCCGGATCAAGCTGGTCACCCGGCCGATGACGGCGATGCTGTCATCGTGGATTGGAGAATAAGCTGGATTGACGGCCTCCAAATAAACTTCACGGGCCGTCTTGCGCAGCCTTTTGATGGTGGCATCTTCACCACCAACGGAGGCGACGACAATTTCCCCATTTTCTGCTGTGGGAGTGAACTGCACAAGGACCAAGTCTCCGTCCAAAAGAGCGGGGTACATGCTGTCACCTTTCACACGGAGGGCAAAGTTGGCTTTTTTGGCGATGGTCTCGTCCACGGAGAAATAGTCGTCCAATTGGGGGATGGCCTCCACAGGCATGCCAGCAGGAACGCTGCCTAGGATGGGGAGACGCGCGACATTTTCTGCGGTCCTCTGCCCCACGACGATGATCCCTCGCGCTTGGTCTTTTAGACGGCGGAGAACCCCCTTACGTTCCAGAGCGGCCAAGTGATCCTGAACTGCACGGAGAACAACGTCGAAATGCTTGCCGATCTCCCGTATGGTGGGCGGGATGCCGTCCTTCTGAATCCGCGTGGAAATGAAGTCCAAAACCCGCCGTTGTTTGGTAGTAAGTTCTTCCATTATAGGTAAACGATACAAATGTATGGTATTCTGGTCAAGCGCCCAATCAAAGGAGTGATTAATATGGACCTGAAGCCCAAAGTAGAGCGGTTCCGCGGTGCAAAGCTTGATAGGGCCGGATGCGCTCTGGCAGACACGATTGCAAAAAGCCTGCCTACTTTAAGGGACCAAATTTTATTTTGGAAGGGACTGATACCCGTCGTCTCCTCTGGCGAGCCCAAGGGCCACATCTATTTCCGCTTAGGGACGCTTCATCTTCTTGAAGGGAAATCCTCCCTGGCAATTAGGTCGTTTCGGGAGGCGTATGAGCAGGACAGGCAGTTCCATCCCGCAAATACACCTGCAGAAGCTATGTCGGCCTATCGCATACTGTGCTTTCTAGTTGATTTCCTGAAATGGATTAGGAGCCCGAGGCGGCGGAAGCATTGGAGGGAGTGGGCGACCCATAGAGAATTCCGTGAGAAGCTGGTAAAGGGTCTGTTTGGCGCCTATGACGGCTCCATACAATTATCGTTCATGCAGCCATCACATAACTTGGTCAGCTTCCGTAGAGCTATAAAGAGGAATTCCCTGAGAACGTTCTGCTGGGAGAACTATCGGTTGGCGCTCGAGCTCATTCTTTTCTTCGACCTCGAGTCCAACCCGCTTAGCGGGCATGCCTACGCCACGGCCAGGTCCGTGGCGGGCCTTCTGGGAGGAGCGTTAGAGGCTATTCTGCAGGATCAGTTGCGCCGACGGAAGATCAGAGTGGAGATGCCGCTGGGGCCATTGATCGACAAATGTTATGAGGTGGGCGTTATTAAGGAGGCATCAACGCTGGATGTGTTTTGCGTCGTTCTTCTATATTTCAGGAACTTGATCCATGCCAACGCCACGGGGCGGAGAAAATTCATCTTTAATATGAACAACGCCAAAACCCTAAAGATGGTTTTCGATTTTGCCTTGTTGAGCTTGCTTCAACAATTAAAATTTGGGAGGAAGCCATCGGCATCAACAACGGCTGGCTAACACCAAAATTCTTACCGAAGCAAGCTATGCCAAACTCTTTATGGACCTTCGGAAGCTAGGGGACTCCCCAGGGGAGTCCCCTCGTGATGTCGCGGGCGCGGTTTGTGCGCCCGCAAAGGTTTTGGTTTGAGGTGGAAAAACCCGGGGGGTTGGGGGGCCACCAGCCAGGCAGCCCCCCAGCCCCCCGGTGGTTTGTCCCGGGGGGAGGGGGGGCGGTTTAGTCCTGGCCAGCACCGGCAGCGGCGGCGTGCGTGCCGCTTGTTGGCGTGCACGACGGCGCAATGGAGCCGGGGCTTGCGATGCCCATCGGAAGCGCGGAATCTTGGCAATCAGAGAGAACAAAGCCCACCCAAGACAAACAGGCGGGGCGGTGACTCCCCGCGGCATGTAAGAGGCGGGCACCGCGCGAGGCGCGACAGCGAAGTGTGCTGGGCCTTGGGACAAGGCAGTGCCCGCCGTTCTTTTGACCCTAGGGTCGACTTTCCAGGCCTTTCTCCTTTTTGCGCGCGAAGAGAACCAGGAAGGCCGAAGGCCGGGGCGGGCGTCGGCTTGCCCCTCAAGGGGGTTGGCGTGCCGAGCTCCGAAGCTGTCAGCGTCCACGGTCGCAGTGTGGAGTGGCCACGCGCCGGGCGCACAGTCCGCA
>JAYRXX010000071.1:0-1498 GCA_041917295.1 Elusimicrobiota bacterium | reverse complement strand
CTAAAAAAAAGACTCCGCCAGATCGAAATGAAGGCTGGAATTAAAAACCAAATCCCACCTAAAGGAGGTTCTGCCTCGGTTACCTTTTGAACCGCACAACGAATCACCTCACGGTTACATTCTTATACCGCTTGACGCGGCAATCGCGACCACAACGGAATCCCGAAAGAAAATCACCCGGTGTGCCATCTACACTCGGGTTTCCACCGATCAACAAATGGAGGTTCAGTTTAACTCCTGTGAGGCTCAAGAGGACCGCATTCGGTCCTTCATCGCCAGTCAGGAGGGCTTTGTTTTGGCAAAAGTTTATTCGGACCCCGGATTTACTGGTGCCAATACCGACCGTCCTGGTCTCCAACGGCTATTTGGCGATGTGAAAGCGGGCCTCTTGGACATGGTGGTCACTTACAAAATTGACCGCCTCACCCGTTCCCCTCGCGATTTCTACCAATTGATCGAACTTTTTGAGGCCCACAATGTCGGCTTCATCTCCATGACGGAACGATTTGACACCTCTACTCCATCCGGGCGGCTCCTCCGAAACATTATGCTCACTTTCGCCCAATTTGAACGGGAATTAATTTCAGAGAGAGTGAGGGACAAAGTCATTCAGCGCGTAAAGCGCGGACTCCATGCGGGCGGTTGCCCCGCATTTGGCTACAAAACAGAAAATGGAATGTTCGCCTTTGACTCGCCACGAGACGAACATGTCAGGCTCGTTTTTGAAAGCTACGTCAAAACCAGGTCCATTCGTGCCGTCTTGAGGGCATTGAAGGAGAAAGGCATCGTTTCCCGCAAGGGGAACCCGTTTTGTGACTCGGCCATCTGGAACATGTTGCGAAACCATGTTTATGTGGGAAAGATCGTCCATAAGGAGAAAATTCATCCTGGACGTCACCCCGCCATCATCTCCGAAGACCTTTTTGCCCATGTTCAGCGGCTCGTGGCGGAGGCCCCTCGCCTCCCGCCGAACCCGGAGAATCATTTGCCATTCGCGGGAATCATCCATTGCAAGGAATGCGGATCAATTATGAGCGTGTCGTTCACCTACAAAAAGAACAAAACATGTCGGAAGAAATATTTCTACTACCGTTGTAACAGCGTGGGGCACCATGGAAAGACGGCGTGTTCGACCAGACAGATTGGGACGGACCGACTTCACGACATGGTTTACAGGAACCTTTTCCGGATTTCCCTGGATACCGAATACCTCAAAAATCTGGTTTTTTCCCTTCAAAATCAAACCCGCCCCGGACCAAAGGAGGGATTCGAACCGACACAAGATTGTTACAAGATGACCCCCGAAAATCTCCAAAAAAGCCTAAAGGCATATGTAAAGGCATGTGCGCGCAAAACCGGGATTGAAAAAGCCCTTGCGGTTCGGCGAGGCCTGAGGAGCATTCACTATTCGAAAAAGAGTATCCGGGTGGACTTCGTTTTGGAGAACCCCGAATCGGAGAGTGACAGGGGTCGAACGAGCGGACGGGACGGAGACTCG
>JAYRXX010000070.1:0-1491 GCA_041917295.1 Elusimicrobiota bacterium | reverse complement strand
GTAGCGATGCGGCAGAAATTATCTTGCCGCGCATCTGGACTGTAATTGCTGTTGCCGTTTCACCCATGGCGGAGCGTGCACTGTAACTTTACGCGACAAACGGTAAAATTTCAATGAGATTTACCCGGCCCAACGTTAAAGCTAACCGGCGTTACCTGGTTTGACGGCCGCAGGCCGGCAAGGTAACGTCCGGTTGAGCGACTGGTTGGGCATTATTTATATTCCATAATTGGTTTCCCCAATAACTCGACCAAACGATCTGATTGCTCACCAAGAGGATAAACGCTAGTTGTTCCAGAAAACATATTTGTTTTAAAAACATCACCATCACGATAAGCAAAAACAATGTATTTCTCACGAAAAACAAAAGGATACCCACAGTCCATACCACCGATCCCCGTTAAGACATCCGTCTTTCGAGGGACCATACTTTTCCAATAACTTTCGACCTCAATCTGAGCTTTGAGCTTATAGCCTCCATCCTTTTCTTTAACTTCTTCGAGCCCTACAACTCTTCCAGAGAATATATATTGGGTGCTCGAAATATAAAATTCAGGAGATTGTTTAACTCCGTCGCAGGAATAAGACACCAAACCGGGAGTAATGAAAATCAGGATATTTAAAACAAAAAGCTTCATATAGCCCCCATTAAAATTCTTGAAGCCCAACGAAAAAGCTAAGCGGCGCTGGCCGCGATGTTCGCGGACAGCGTCCGCTTGAGCGCCTTGTTAGGCGACATTATTTATTTCTCTTCACGATCTTTTGTTTGACCACATGTCCAAGAGCTTTAAGATCAACGCCCATGCCTCCAATAGACGGTTCAAGAATGAGTGCATCAAGAAGTGACTTTTTTTCACCGGCGCGCAACTCTTGAACAACTCGGAAATCGGCCAGGGGCTTTTTTTCTTTGATGTCTCTAAATAATTTCTCAATAAGTTCGACCACTTGGTCAGTTGTGCTGCAACATCTTCGGAGAGGGATGAGGAGTAGCACTTCATTTGACCAAAGCCCGGTAATACGCTGGCGTGGCTCAGGGGAAAACCTCTGAAAATACGATGGGTGTTGTGTCGTAACAAGGATGGCTGGCAATAATTCTTCCGCCGGATGGCCGTTGAAATGGTGCCAAGATAAAACCTCGTCCTCAAAGTGGCTGCCGACCGTTCCTCGAATAACTACGGCTTTGCCGACAGATGCTAGTTTGGCCATTCGATCAAAATTGGCGAAGAGAGCTTCCCCAAGAGATTCTTTCCAGCCGTAATCCAAAAGGTAGACGTAGAATTCACGCTCATATCCTTCTGGCAAACGCGCAATCGAGTGAACCATTAGTCCCATCTCATGCTCCCTTGTCGCCTAACGTTAAAGGTCAGCGGCGCGGGCTGATGGTGCCCGCGTCCGCTGGACCGCCTTGTTGGGCGAGTTGTGAAGCAGAACTCGACCCAACGAATGTTGCCATGCGGCAGAAATTATCTTGCCGCGCATCTGGACTGTAAT
>JAYRXX010000069.1:0-102037 GCA_041917295.1 Elusimicrobiota bacterium | reverse complement strand
CGGTCGGAAGCCCATTCATGCTACTGGGTCAACCGTGTTGGTTTGATATAATATTCTCCAGTCAGGCGGAAATTATCCCAATAGGAATGTGCTACATTTGGGAAGTCGAGGGCAATAGTTCGCAAATTTTTAAAATCGCCGGTTTTTTTAAAGTTGGGATTCGAAGCCAACCCGAAGCGCGGCCCATGGGCAGATGAAGCGAGGGCGGCAGGCCCTCGGGGGAGGCCCCGAGAGGGGCCGGAGGAGAGGGGAATCCCGACCGCGCTAGCGGAAGTGCCGCGTGGGAGCGGCCTCCCTTTCCGTTTTTCTTAAAGTTGGGATTCGAAGCCGACCCGCCCCTTCCTACAAGCAGGGGCGAAACCTAGCGGCTTCGAGCGCTGCCCTTGGGCAGATGAAGCGAGGGCGGCAGGCGTTTGCGACGGGCCGAACAGGCCCCGGCTCCGAAGGAGCGGCCTCCCTTTTCGGTTTTTTTGACATCGGGAGAGAAAACGATTGCCGGGAACCCACCGTGAGACACAACGCAACGGAATCCCGATGGTCGCCGTGGCGGCCGGGTGGATTTTTTTTGTTGCGGCGACGGCGTCCTTTTTCTGGTTCAAAATTTTGGGGTTGGACTTTTGGCTCCATGTAAAATTGGGCGAAGTTATTTTTCAAACCCGCTCTCTGCCCGTCACCGACCCGTTTTCCTACGTCTTGGCCGGCCAACCGCTTCAGACCCACTACGAATACCTGTCGCAAATTGTCTTTTATCTTCTTTATAACTTCGGCGGCCCGACCGGTTTCATCGTGTTTCGCATGGCGTGCGCGATCGCGGTGGGATCGCTCCTTTTGGGCATCGACAAGAAAAATGTCTGGCCGAACCTGTTGTTGGTCCTGTGGGGCCTCGACGCGACACGGCCCGGGTTTGTGGACCGACCCCAGATCTTTTCTTTCCTTTTTTTTACCATCCAGTTGATTTTGGCTTTCCGCTATTTGGATGAATCCTCAACGGCCGCGAAAAAAAATCGGGTTCTGGCCGCCCTGGTCGCCGTGGAATGGCTGTGGGCCAACTTTCACGGGGGCGGGCATACCCTGGGTTTTTTAATTTACGGGTCCTTGGCGGCCCAAGTGGTCTACCGCCGTTACCGGCACGGGTTGGGCGACACCGCCGACCTTTCGCGCGTGGCTCTTTTTGGGGCGGCGTTGGGGGCGGTTTCCTTTTTGACGCCCAACACGTACCACAGCTACGAATTTCTGTTTCAGTTGCTGGGAGAATCCTCCAACACGCTGATCCGCGAATGGCGGGTTAAACCGTTTCCGGACTATGTCCGGGCCGTGGGCCTCTTTTGGGCCGTTTCGATCGGCGCCCTTTTGCTTGGACGAAAAAACGTTCTTTTCAACGGGTTGATTTTGGCCGTATTGGGCGTCGCCTCGTTTCGAATGCAACGGCTGGAAGTGTTGTTTGTATTGGGGTCCCTGGGCGTGGCCCTTGACCAACTGCGCCGACAGGACGGTTATCAATCGCTCTTAAAATCCCTCTGGGCCCGCCGCCCCGCGACCACAGCCCTCACGGCCCTGGCCACGTCGGCCGGACTCTATGGGTGGGTCAACGCCCACGGACTCGAGGAACTGCGCCGTCTGAACCTACGCGGGTTCGGCGTGTCCGCCCACGCGGAGGGGGCCTGCGACTTTTTGGACCGGGAAAATCTCACAGGGAAATTTTTCAACAACTACGACATCGGAGCCTATTTGATCTACCGGGGGTATCCCCGCCGAACCGTCTTCATCGATGGACGCAACGCCGATTACGGCGCGGCGTTTACCGAACGGGCGGTTCAAGCCGGGTCGGACCCGGCTTTGTGGACCGATCTGGACAAGACCCATTCTTTCACCGGAGCCATTGTCGACTTTATCGGCATCGGCAACCCCAACTTGCCTTACGTCTCCCATTTGGATCGCAACCCTCTTTGGGCGTTGGTGTACGTGGACGACTGGGTCGCCGTTTACTTAAAACGAATTCCGGAAAATGCCGCCGCCCTGGACCGGCTCGCCTATAAAGAACTTTCCGTGACCAACCTGGAATTTGGCCGCGTCTCCAACGAAGCGGAACTAAGACGGCAAATTATTGAAGCCCCCCGATCCATTAAAGGCCGGATCGTTCTGGCCCATCTTCTTCTGAAAACCGGACGGGTGGAGGAAGCCCTTCGTTTGGCCCAAGAGGCCCGCGCGATTCACCCTTATTTGCACAACGTCTACGAACTCCTGGGCATGGCTTACGCCGCCCTGGGCCGCTGGTCCGACGCGGGAACCGCCTTTGAGCGCGCCATGGCGCTGGCGCCCAAAAATTCGCCGCCCATCAACTACGCTTACCTCGCCGACGTTTTTGGCCGGGCCGGGCAAACTTCCAAATCAAAAAAATATTACGACTTGTCTCTTGCTCCGCGCCGGCCATGAGGGTTCCCGTCGGCTGTCCGGTGTGCGAATCGACCCGGCAACGGGTAAAGTGGTCGCCGCGGGTGAAACTGGATGACCCGTCGGTTCTGTATGGCGCGGCCTCCGGCGTGCGCGACACCCAGCGCTTGGTGGCCTGCCACGACTGCGGCATGGTCTACGAATCCCCTCGGTTTCCGGAATCGCTGATCCTGAAAGGCTATGAACAGGCCCGGGACGAGCACGACAGCCAATTCTCCCAACGGGTGGACGGGTTTCGACGGGCGATTCGGTCCTTAAAGTTCCGGTTGCCGCCGCCTCCGGCGGACGTTTTGGACGTGGGCACGGCGGGCGGCGCTTTTTTGACGGCGGCGACCGAATGGGGGTACCGGGCCCAAGGCTTGGACCCATCCATCGCTTTGGTTGAACAGGGCAAAAAAAGGGGCCTTTCGATCACACAAGGGACCCTGGCCTCCGCTCCGTGGTCACCCCACACGTTTGATCTGGTGTGTTTGTGGGACGTTCTGGAACATGTGGCCGACCCGTTCGCTGTTCTTAGCCAATGCAAACGCCTGTTACGGCCGGGCGGGGTGCTTCTAATTAATTTTCCGGACATCGGCACCTGGCCGGCCCGACTGGCCGGCCGGCATTACTGGTGGCTGTTGTCCGTGCATTTGCACCATTTTTCCAAACCCACCCTAAAAAAACTGTGCGCCCGGGCCGGATTTGAGATTTTCCACTTCCAACGGTTTTGGGCCCGGTTGGAGCTGGGATACCTGCTCCAGATGGCCTCGCGGTTGCGAATGCCCGGTGCTCAAACGGCCCTCCGCTGGGCACCGTCGGTGGTTCAAAAAGCGGCGGTTTCGTACACGGCCGCTCAAACAACCGCGCTGGCGCGAGTGATCCCGTGACCACGTACATCCTGGGCGGGGGCCCCGCGGGCCTGGCCCTGGCGGTGGGGTTGGTCGAGGCCAACAAAGGACCAATTGTTCTGATTGAAGCCCAACCCCAACCCGGGGGAATGGCTCAAACCGTGGCGTGGGGATCTCACGGCCGACACGATTTGGGCCCGCACAAACTCTATTCAACAGATCCCCTTTTTTTGAGCCGGGTCCTGGACCTGTTGCCGGTGGACCAGTGGATCCATCATCCTAAAACCAGCCGCGTTTATCTTGGAGGGCGTTTTCTTCCGTATCCGCCCTCACCGACGTCGTTGGTTCGACTGTATGGGGCACGGTGGACCGCGAAGATGCTGTGGGACTATTGGCGCGCCCCGGGCGGGTCCGGGGCCAGTTTTGAAAACGACCTGATCCGACGGGTGGGGCCCACTCTCTACGAAACACTTTTTCGCCCCATGGCCTGGAAAATTTGGGGGGACCCCGCCCGGTGCGACGGTCAACTGGCCCGCGACCGAGTTCGCTTGCCCACCGTGAGCGACTGGGTTCGGCGTCAGGTTGGACGGGCCCCGAAAAACACGTCCGAGGCCACTTCCTTCCGATACCCGCGCGGGGGCCTTCAAACTCTGTGGACCGCCATGGACAACCGCGTGGGGCGCAACGGACGCCAACTCTACAGCCATCGGGTTGTCCGGCTGGAGGGCGACCCTCACCGCATTACGGCCATCACCGCCCAACACGGAAACGACACGACCCGGTTCGAAGTGGGGAAAGGTGACTTTGTTTTTTCCACGCTCCCGCTGGGGCTGTTGGGTTCGTTGTTCCCCGGTTTAGGGTCGTCCGTCATCGACGATGTGCGCGCGGCCACGCCCGCCCATGATCTGGTTCTTGTGTTTCTCAAACTCAAGGGACCGGCAGGGTATCGGCTCATGCAAGAGGGCTGGGTGTTTGTGCCCGACCCGTCGATCCCGTTTCACCGAGTGAGCGAAATCGGCGCGTTTGATCCGGATCTTGTTCCTCAGGGCAGTATCCTGTGCTGTGAAATTATGGGCGGTCCCCACCGGCCCGACAACACCCTTTCGGACGCGGAACATACCGCCCAGGCGGTGGACGGCCTTCGCCGAATGGGGTATCTTTTTGACGTGGAAGACACCCGCGTGATCCGTTTGAACTCGTCTTACCCGGTTCCCACAGAGGCCTCCCAGTCAAAGCGGGACAGGGTGTTGGCTTTTTTGGACGATTCAACCAACTGGAAAGCGGTCGGCCGTTCGGGCGCGTTCCAGTACATCGGGACCCTGGACGCGTTGGACATCGGATTCGGCGCGGCCCGATGGCTGGCCAACGGAGCCCATCCGGCGTCGTGGAAACAAGAACGACTCCGAACCGCCCATTACCCCATTTATGACTGAACGGGTCTTGATCGTCATTCCCTGTTACAACGAACGGGGTGGCATCGCCGATTTGGTGGCGGAAGTGTCCCGGCACCATCCCATGACCGACGTGCTGGTTGTCGATGACGGGTCCCAAGACGGCACCGCCGACCAGGTGCCTCCCGCCGTGCGATGCCTGCGCGGGGACCGCAACGAGGGCGTGGGGCACGCGGTGCATCGAGCCATTCAAGTGGCCTGGGACGAAGGATACGATTTCGTCCTTCGGCTCGACGGCGACGGGCAACATCCGCCGGACGAAATCCACACCCTGCTAAACTTCCATCGCCGCCACCCCGCCAACGTGGTGGTCGGGTCCCGGTTTGGCGAAAAGAAAATTCAAGGAAAGCCGAAATACGGCCCCGCCTGGGATCGACGGTTTGGTATTTGGGTGATCCGACGGGTGTTGCGGTCTTTTTTCAACGTGGCGGCAACCGATCCCACCAGCGGGTTTCAGTTGATGGACCGAACAGCCATGGGCTTATTTTTATCCCATCCTCCGGCGCTTTTTCCTGAACCGGTCGGGCTGGCCCAGGCCGCCCGGGGCCGTTTGATTGTGCGGGAAACGCCCGTGCGCATGCGGCCCCGCCGGCACGGAACGAGCTCCATCGCGGGCTGGAAAAAAATCAGTTATCTGCCCCGGGTCCTGTGGGATTTGGCGCGCGTTCGTGAACGTCACCCTCGTTAGTCCCCCCGCGCTCATCGATCCCGGCGATATCATGACCACCGGGATTCACCGGTTTCCCCTTCTCCTGGCCCAACTGGCCGCGGTGTTGGGCCGACACGGCCACGCCGTGACCGTGGTGGACAGCGTGGGGTTGGCCCCCCGCGCCGTTCGGCCGCGGGGAAAGGGATGGGTTCACGGATTAATGCCGCAAGAGGCGGCCCAGCGGGCCGTCGATGTCCGTCCCGACGCGGTGTTCGTGATGGCCGACACGGTCACGGCCCACGACGCCGTCGTGGAATTGGTTCGCGCCATTCGAAACCATCACCCCGCGCTGGTCCTGGGCGTTCTGGAAAACACCCAGTCGGTGACGGGCTATTCGCTTCGGCGGGTGTTGCCCGACTTTTTTTCCGCCGGGGCCAGCCACGTGGTGACGGGGGAATCCGAAGAACGGGTGGTCCGCTTAATTGAAAATCCGACCGACTGCCTCTCAATCGACGGCGTGTATGGCCTTGTCGGAAACGAGATCCAAGGCCGCGCGCCCGAATCCGTGATTGAAAAGTTAGACGATTTGCCGTTCCCCGACTGGTCCAAAATTCCCCTCACGGGCCATTGGTCGTTGGGCTACGCCCACGGGCCCACCGAAAGGAACTATTTACCGCTGTTGACCTCCCGGGGATGTCCGTTCCCGTGCGCGTTTTGCGTGGTGCCGGAAACCAGTTTGGGCCGGTGGCGCCCCCGATCGGCGGCCAATGTGGTCCGCGAAATCGTCCACGGGATCACCACATGGGGCGTTCGGGAATTTCACATGGAAGACCTGAACATGACCCTGGACGAAAATCGCCTGCGGGAGATGGCGGCTCTTATCCTGGAACAAAAGCTGGACATCACCTGGCGCATCGTCTCCGGCGCGAAATTGGACCCTCTAAGAAAATTGGAGACCTTTGACCTCCTGGCCGCGTCGGGGTGCGATTATTTTTCGTTCTCGCCGGAATCGGGTTCGCCTCGGGTTTTGGCCGCCATGAAAAAAACCTTCGACCCGGGCTTCACCCAAAACGCGGTCCGGAAAATGGCGCGGGCGGGCATCCGAACCCAAGCGTGTTTTGTGCTGGGGTTTCCCGGCGAAACCGACGACGATCTCCGCGAAACGGAACGGACCGTTCGAATGTTGGTCCGGGCGGGTCTGGACGAAACGGCTTTTTTCATCGCCGCGCCACTTCCCGGATCCGCCCTGGCGGAAACCGCGGGAGAACGAAGGGATCCCGCCGCGCTCACGTTTTCCCCGCCCGCGGGCGCCCGCGGCGCGCGGCTTCGGCGCTGGAGGCGGCGCCTTTATCTCGCCTTCTTGGCGACCAAGGCGGCGGGGCGGCCGGGAGAAATTTTGGCCCAAGCGGGGCGATTTCTTCGACGGAAGTTTAAAACGAAGATGGAAATGGCGCCTTACCGGGCCCTGCGATTGCGCTGGGCCGCGGCCCGGTTGGCCCGCGCCGAACCATCTTCTTCATTGACAGGCATCCCGTTCTCGAGGTAAAATGCGTCATTATGCCCAAACGAACATTTCAACCTCATAAACGTCGGCGCAAGAAAACCATCGGTTTTCGCGCGCGGATGGCCACGCCCGCTGGACGACGCGTATTAAAACGACGCCGTCAAAAGGGCCGTTGGAAACTGAACCCTTAGTCTCAGACTCGCCTGCCGGACTTTTCTTTTCAACGCCACGAACGGTTGACCGGCCCGGATTTTAAACGGGCCCAACGATCCGGACGGCGGCGAGTGGGCCGGTCGATTCTGTTGTGGGCCTACCGCCGGACGGAACCGCCCGCGCGGGCGGCCCGTTTTGGCGTGGTGGTGGCGCGCCGTCACGGCGGGGCGGTTTTACGGAACCTGTTTAAACGACGGGCTCGGGAAGCGTTTCGCATCCACAAACCCTGGCCCCGCGGGTGGGATTTGGTGGTGGGCCCGAAATCGCCGGGCCCGTTTCCTCCGGCGTTCGGGCTGTTGCGTGACGATCTTCTGGACGCCGCTCGCAAATTGGGAGTGATCGAAGACGATGTTTCATTCAATCGCCCGTAACGCGCTGATTTTTTTGATTCGATTGTACCAGGCATCGGGTTTTCTCTGGAAACCCCGATGTCGTTATTGGCCCACCTGCTCGAACTACGCCCACGAAGCGATTTCTTTGCACGGCGCGGGAAAAGGGCTGATCCTGACCGTGCGTCGATTGGCCCATTGCCACCCGTGGGGGTCAAGCGGCTTCGACCCGGTACCCCAAATTGAAAAGGCGATCCTATGAAAAAAAATTACATCTTTGCGTTCATTTTGTCGTTTGCGGTGCTGATGTCGTGGCAATATTTTATGGGCCGGCGTCCCACGCCGGCCGCACCCCCGACCTCCCCGGCGGGATCCCTTTCGGCCCCGGCGACCCCGGCGGCGTCTTCCGGATCCGCCGTGGCCTCGACCGAACCGGTTCGGCACACCCGAGCGGTCGTCTTTGATATCGGCTCCAACCGCATTTCAATCAACCGGTTCGGCGGTGGCGTTTCCCAATGGGAAATTCAAGACCGGGGCCAGTGGCTTACCCTGTTGCCTGAAAAAGAATTTTCTTCCCAGCCCTTGTCCACCTTTGCCGAGGTGGAGTTTGATGTTCGCCAAGAAGGCAACGCTTTGATTCTCACCGGGAAAAAAGCCGACGGGTTGTCGATCGTGAAAACCCTGACGGTCTCCCAGGACAAACCGATCCATCGGGTTTCGGTCAAGGTCACCAACACGGCCCAAACGCCCCTGAGCGCGGCCTACGAGTTGGGGTGGGGCCCCGGCGTGGAAGGCGGAGACGAAACCGGCAAAGACGGACGGGAAGCCAAAGGGTTTCAACGGGCGGTCGGTTACGCAAACGGAAAACTGAAAAAATTCAAGCCCGGTGTTGAAACCGGAACGTACGATTGGTGGGGCGTGGACGGCCATTACTTCCTGGCGGCCTTTTTTGCCAATTTGGGCAAAGCCCCGACCGATGCCACGCTTCGCATCGAAAAAGAAGACCATTACTTTTCTGTCCGCCGTTCGGTGTCCGTGACGGTCAATCCGGGAGAATCCCACGATACAGAATTGTCTTTTTTCCTTGGGCCCAAAGGGTACGAGAACCTAAAATCCCTGGGGTTGGGCCTTGAACAAGCGGTGGACTTCGGCTATTTTGCCCCGTTTGGCCGAGTGATCCACCGGGCGTTGTTCCTGTTCGAAAAAGGCACCGGCAATTACGGCTGGGCCATCATCGTGCTGACGTTCATCATTCAAATTCTGGTCCTTCCGCTCACCGTCAAAAGTTTCCAGCACGCCCAGAAAATGAAAAACATCCAGCCCCAAATGAAACGGTTGCAGGAGCTTTACAAAAACGACTCGCGCCGGTTGAACAGCGAAATGTTGGCCTTGTACCAGCGCCACGGTCTTCGGTTCATGGGGATGGAAGGGTGCGTTCCGATGCTCATCCAATTGCCCGTTTTTTGGGCGCTCTTCTCGACGTTGCGAAACACGTTCGAGCTTCGATACGCGCCCTGGATGGGGTGGGTGAAAGATCTGTCGGTCCACGATCCTTATTACGTGTTGCCCATCTTAATGGGCGGGGGCATGTTCGTTCAACAAAAAATGACCATGAGTTCCATGGACCCGTCCCAAAAACAGATCATGTATCTCATGCCGATCATCTTCACGTTCTTTTTCTTAAAGATGCCATCGGGCCTGGTGATTTACTGGTTGACCAACAGTTTGCTGACCATCGGCGTTCAGTGGTATTTGATGCGACGCGCGGCGGCGGTTGAGGTCGTTAAATGAAAGAGTGGATCGGCACGGCCAACACCGTCGACCGGGCGGTGGACAGGGGCCTGGCGGCCTTAAGCCTTTCCCGGGACCAGGTGGACGTGAAAGTTCTTGAAGAAGAGTCCAGCGGGTTGCTTAGCATGTTTGGATACCACCGCGTGAAGGTGCGCGTGCAAGAAAAGGTCCGCCGAGTGGAACGCGGCGGACGGTTTGATTGGGACAACGGAGACGATCGATCGGAACGGTTTGCGGATCGGCGTTCCGGTCCCCGGAGCCGGAAAGAAGATCGGGACGATGACGAACGTCCAACCCCTCCGCGGCCGGACCGATCCCGTCCTGACAACAAACACCCGAAACCCAAAGAGTCCCGCGGGCCTCAACCTGAGAAGGAAAAGGCCAGACCGCCCAAAATCAGATCGGGCGTTGCGTCCCCCTCTCCGGTGCCGAAACCGAAATCCAAACCTGCGCCGCCACCCGCCCGGACCCCGCGCACCACGGAACCGATCGAGCCGGAGATCTTGCTGGCCCAATGGAAAACGGCGTTCGCCTTAGATGACCTTTCCTGGACAACGCAACCGGAAATCGATCATCGGATCCCGATCGAAATTAAGACGTCCCGGGCCGACCGGTTGGCCGCCAACGGCGGGAAACCACTGGAAGCGTTTGAATATCTATTCAACCTGGTGGCGTCGGGAGGAAACAGGGAACGGCCGTGGGTTTCGTTCCAGCTGGACGGGTTTGCTTCCACGGACGAGACGCGCGTGGTTGACAAGGCGGTGTTCGCGGCGTTCCAAGTGCGTCGAACCGGCAAAGACTTCCACCTGGACCCCATGTCGCCGGGCCAGCGCCGCGCGGTCCATCAGGCCCTGGCCCACCATCCTGACGTGACCACGTCTTCCGAAGGGGAAGGCCCCGCGCGCCACGTGGTCGTCAAACCCAAAATCAAAATTCCTTCTTAATTTTAAACCCCCATGAATTTGGACGACACGATCGCGGCGGTGGCCACTCCGGCGGGGTCGGGGGGCTTGGGCGTGATCCGTCTGTCAGGCCCGGGGTCGGTCTCCATTGCGGCAAGATTGTTTCGGGGAGCGCCGTTGGATCGGGCGGCGACGCACACCCTTCACCACGGCGCTCTTTACGACGGCGATATTCTTTTGGACGACGCGGTGGCCGGGGTGTTTCGCTCGCCGCGCTCTTACACCGGGGAAGACGTGGTGGAATTGTCGTGCCACGGGGGCTCCCATATTCTCCGGCGCGTTCTGGAAACCTGTTTGCGAGCCGGAGCGCGGTTGGCGGATCCGGGCGAGTTCACCCGCCGGGCCTTTTTAAACGGCAAGATGGATTTGGCCCAGGCGGAATCCGTGGCGGATCTGATCGCCGCCCGCAGTGACAGCCAGCACCGACTGGCATTGAACATGCTTCGGGGCGACCTGGCCCGGGCGGTTCAACCGCTTCGGGAAACGCTCCTGCACTTAACCGCCCATGTGGAAGCCAACCTGGATTTTGTGGAAGACGAAGTGCCCGCCCTGACCCGGGCCCACCTGCTTGACCCACTCAGTTCTCTTTGCGTCGATTTGTTCCGATTAAAAGAACGGTCCGTCCGGGGACGCTTTTGGCGCGACGGTCTGCGCGTGGCCATTGCGGGCCGGCCGAACGTGGGCAAATCGTCGTTGTTCAACGCCCTGCTCAAGTCCGATCGCGCCATCGTCGCGGACCAACCGGGCACCACCCGCGACACCCTGGAAGAATCGGTGGTCTGGGACGCCATGGCCGTAACGTTGGTGGACACCGCGGGATTGCGCAACACAAACGACGCGGTGGAACGGGAAGGAACCGCCCGAGCCCGTCAAACAGCGGCCAACGCGGACCTGATATTTTTAGTTGTGGACGGCGGGACACCGCCGACTTCGGATGACCGCTTAACCGCAGAGGCCGTTCAGAACCGACCCGTGATCGTGGTGATCAACAAAGGCGACACCGTTCCCCGAGCGGACCGAAACGCGGTGGAACTAAAATGGATCCATTTTCTTTCGGTGAAATCCGCGGTGATGGTTTCGGCGCGCACGGGAGAAGGGTTGGACATCCTGCGCCAAAAAGCGATTGAATCGGTCCGGGGCGGCCCCGAGCCCAGCGAATCCGGCCTGGTGTTTAACTCCCGCCAAGAACAACGGCTTACCGAAGCCCTCTCGGCGCTGGGCCGGGCCAAGGAAGCAGCTGAGACCGGCGCGCCGGACGAATCGGTGGCGGTGGATCTGCACGCCGCGCTCAACGCGTTAAACGCCCTCACCGGACAGGGCGCGCCCGAGGAGGTTCTGGATGCGGTGTTTTCACGATTCTGCGTTGGAAAGTAAACACTCAAACCACGGCCATCCTGTAACGGGCGCCCGCAAACCGTTGGGCATCGCGGCGGGGCTGACGGGTTTCATTTTTATTGTCGAACTGGCGGGTGGGTTTTACAGCGGCTCGTTGGCCTTGTTGTCCGACGCGGGTCACGTGTTCATGGACATGACGGCTTTGGGGTTCGCGTTGGTCGCGATGATCTTGGCGGATCGGCCCATATCGGACCGGCGAACATTCGGCCTGCATCGCCTGGAAGTGTTGGCGGCGGCGGTCAACGGCTCGCTCTTGGTGGGATTGGCCGTTTGGATTTTGTGGGAATCCCTGGGACGGCTGTCGTCGCCCGCGATACCCCGGGTGGGCCCCATGGCGGTTCTGGGCGGGGTGGGATTGCTCGTCAATCTGGTTGTGGCGTGGCTTTTGCACGGCTTTTCGAAGTCCGATTTAAACATGCGGGCCGCGTTTTTGCATGTGGCATCGGACGCGCTGGCCAGCGTGGGCGTGATCGCGGGGGCCGGGCTGATATCCATAACCGGATGGACGTTTGTGGACCCCCTGGTGGGAATGGCCATTGCCGTGGCCATTCTCGTCAACGCCGGGCGACTGTTGCGGGAAGCCCTGAACCTTCTGTTGGAGGGGGTCCCCCATCACCTGGACTTAGCCGAAGTTGAAAAATCGCTCCTTTCGGTCGACGGGGTGCACGCGGTGAACGACCTTCACCTGTGGGGATTGTGTTCCCACCTGACGTCGTTGTCGGCACACGTCCGGGTCGACGTCACCCACCTCGCCCAACCCGCACCGCTCCTCAACACCATCAACACCCTCTTAAAAGAAAAACACGCCATCACCCACACGACCATCCAACTGGAGTCAGTTTAACCGGGATTCCCCGGTTGGAACGGGGCTGCCGTCGATAGGGAGCTCAACAGAATTTTCGAGCCCTCCCGGACGGAAATGCTTCCTCAAACGAAATTTTTAGGTTAACGGCCTTCGGGGTTGTAAAACGAGGGTTTTTTCGGGGGGGACAGGACCGAAGGCCAGAGGCAAGGGGCCCCAGTAGTCGGAGTGAAATCCAGCGCCCAATTCGCCATGATGCACAGTGAGCCCCCACGGGCCGGGGACCGCCAACGTGCCCAGGAGGTCCATAGAATCCCGGGGCGGGAACTGAACGCGAATGTTGTTCAACGGGATCAAGAGCCGATCCGCTGGCGAGATCACACTGCGTTCGTAATCAACTGCTTTGGCCCCAATTTTTTCCAAGTAATACTGAAACCCCCAGTGACCTTGAAACCAAATATTCTCCGCGGTCTCTTTTAGGGGAACCGTTTGACCCGCGGTTTCCTTTGCGGCGAAGGCCAGGCGCGCGTCGGCCCACCCGGCCGCCATCGATATAAGTGCGGCCACGATGACCGCGCCGGTTCGCTGACGAAGCGGCACACCCAGGAACTGCATGCGCCAGGCCAATATAATCGCAATGGCCGGAAGCGCCGGCAACAGGGATCGGACGGTCACCGACCAATTGAAATAGGCCGCAAAAGCCAGGGTACCGCCCAGCCACGCGAGCGCCACAAGCGAGGCGGGGTCCCGTCGGCGCCGCCATTCGCTGATGGCCAACGCGGCCCATTGAATTCCCCCCATCGTCCACACAACAAATTGGACCAGAATGGCCCAACGGACACCGGCTCGAGCGTTAAACGAAAACGACTCGAAGGGTCCCGCCATGAGCGCAAGTACGGCGACAACCGCGGCTCCGATCACCCAGGGAGTCTTCTGTTTGGCCGGCCACAGAAAGGGGAAGAAAAAAACACCGACGGCAAATCCCCCGCCCGCAAAAGAAAGGGCGGTCAGGCTCTTGCGCAAAGCCCAGCCCGCGGTGTGGGGCTGGTATCCGAACGCGTATCGGGCCGACTCGCTGAAAAGTCCTTCCCCATAGAGGGACCCCGTATACTGTTGGTAAACGGCGAGGGCAATCAAGGGCAGAACCAGACTGAATAATCCCATGGATAATCGGCGGTCTTTGGCGATGCTGTAAAGGGCCATGAGGGGGAGGAGGGTCAGGCCGCTGTATTTGGTGAGGACGGCCGCTGTTGCGCACAGGGAGGCGGCGGCCCACCAAACCGGGCGCTCGTGGCCTTTAACCTGAAACACCAGGGCCCAGACCCAAAAAGACAAAAGGGTCATGTCCGGCATGACCAACGACCCGCACACGACAAACGCGGGCGTGGCGATGGCGGCCAAACACGACCACAGGGGATCGGCGCCCCACCGGCGGGCCAACACAAAAATCCCAGCCACAACCATCAGAGCAAACACCAGGGGAATGAACGGCAGGAGGGCCTCGTGATAGGCCAACGGGGAAAGAACCGCCGCAAACAACGGCGGCATGCGTAAAATTCGGTCCAACCCTTCAACGGTTCCAAACCAGTTGACCGCGACGCTGTAGAAATGGAGCGGATCTTGCCGGATTTGACGAGCGGCCCACACCATCAGAGGCGCGTCCATGTGAAGGGGTTTGGCCAAAAAAGGAGCCAACACCAACACCGCCAGACCAACAAGCCACCCCAAGGATTTTGAATTGACCAGACCTATTCTCACGTGGAACATTCTACAAACAATACTGTCCGAAAATTTTGCTGTTTAAATTTGTTCCTTGACGAGTTTTTGGACAGGCCACTGGCCGGGGGCCAGGGGGCGGCGGACGTAACCGTAGGTCCAGAGCGACCCGTGGTCGAACCCCCGCAACCGGGTCTCCAGGCCCAGGGGACCCATGGCGATAAACACACGGCGACGGAATGGCGCGCGGGCGCAAAAAGCCATCAACCGGTCCACGTCTTTGCGCGAACGGGGTTTGGCGGCCACTTTTAAAATATCGCCGCCCAGCCGGCGGGCTTTTCGCACGTATCCGGCCAACACCGCGGTGGAAGGGGTTAATTTAAAATTGTGCGCCGACAACACCACAAACCGGCCTCGTTTGTGGGCTTCAAAAACGACGTGGCGATTGATTTCCGTGGCGGCCAGCTCAATGTCCACGCCGTCCACATGGGCCAACGCGGCGCGAAACAGGCCCAACCGGTCCACTTCCCGAAACTTGACCGACAACCCGCCGCCTTCCTCGCCCATTCTTAACGTCAAAAGCAAAGGCCGACGGACTTCCCGACGAACCGACCGCAACAACCGCGGCAACCGATCGCCTTTAAAATAGGATTTCGCAAACAGGTCGGCGCGGATTTCCAGCATATCCGCGCCCTCTTTGACGGCCCGGCGCGCGTCGGATACCAAACGGCCCGCGTCGCCCAGGGACGCGACCACCAAAAAGCGACGTCCCAACCCCGGCGGCAATTTTATTTTCGGCATGTCTTAGAACGTAAATCGGAAGGAATAAACGAACGTATCGCCCAACACGCCGGAAGGGGCCCAGGTAGCGTCGACCCCCCACCGGGGGAACGCCACACCGACACCCAAGGATAAACCCGACGCGTCGTCGGCGTCGACCCCGTCGGACCGGTACCCGGCGCGCAGTCGGCCGGTGGCTTCTTTGTAGAGGGGAGGAACCGCCTCAATTCCGACGCCGAACCCACCGGACTCGTTTCGAACGGACCGCGCCTCGAGGGTGCCCAACAAACGGTTTTTCATATAACGCCCCGCGACGCCGACCGCGGCGGTGAGGGGCAAGGGGTCTCCTTCGTTCTCAAACTTTATCGACCCTCCTATGTTACGAACCGCGGCCCCCAGGGTCAAGCCCGGCACGGGCGTTTGCCACTGCCCGCCCACAGACCCGACGGGCGCCTCGGCGGAAACACCGTCCAGCGACTGAGAAATAAATCCGGCTCCCAGACCCCACGAAAAAGCCCCCGCCCGGTCACCGTAGGAAACGCCGTAAGCGGCGTCCAAGGAACCGAACGTGGAATCGGCGGAATCCGAATCCGTGTTGCGCCGTTCAAGGCCCTCAAAGGAAAGGGTCACCGCGTGGGCGGCAAAGGTTCCCCATTTTGATGGAAACGCCGCGGCCATGGAATCGTGCCGACCGCCTTGAATCCATTGGGTATGGGTCGCGGCCAACTCGATGCGCGACACCGCCGCCAACCCCGCCGGATTGTAGAACGCCGAGACCGCGTCGTCCGCCACCGCGGTGTAGGCTTCCCCCAACGCCGCCGGCCGAGCCCCCGCCCCAATCTTCAAAAACGCCGCCCCGTTTTCCCCTCCTCCCCCCGCTAGAACCAAGTAGGGGAACAATAGGAGAGCCCCCGCTGATAAAAGGGGACGAATGTCCCCACGGATGTCCCCACGAATGCCCCCCTGGAAAAAGGGGACGAATGTCCCCCTCATTTGAGGACCGCCAGTTTAAACATTTTTTCATCTCCACCGTTCAAGGTAAAACGACCGATGTAAATGCCGGACGAGACTTTACGACCGTCGTCGTTACGACCGTCCCATTCCAACCGATTAAAGGTTCTTTCGAGGGATCCCGTGGCGGACAAGGTGCGAACCAACACACCCGCCGCGTCGAAGATTTCCACTTTAACATCCCCCGTTTTTCCGCTTGGCAGGTTGTAACAAATGTAAGTTCCCTCGATTGTCGAGGAGTTGGGCGTGGTGTGGACCATCGAAATCGTCTTCGTTCCAAGCCGGAACGGGTTGGGCGTGTTAAACACCTGAATGGATTCGCCCGCGTATCCGGTACCGGAATTTTGGTTGCCCAACACCGGTTCTTGGCTGTTCAACACCAGGAACGTGGACAAATGGCTGACGGACACGGTGATCGTGTTATTGACCTCATCGACGACCCGGTTGGTGTTTTCAAGAATAAACAGTTCTTTTTCGGGATGGTAAAAATAAATGTTCAAGGTGTTGGGATCCGCCCCCCGATCGGGGTCATAGGTCAGAGTCAGTTGAGCGGTTTTTTTCAACACCGACTTAATTCCAGCGGGAAGGAAAATGTCGTAAAACGCGCTGTAGGGGTCCACGGTCGCGGCGGCCGACGCGGCCGCGTACAGGTCCGAAGACGGGTAAGCGGTGGGTCCCCACCGTTTCGCCACTGAGGCCACGCTGGATTTTCTTGATTGGGCCGACCTGGGTCGGCCGGCAAGGCCCGCCGCGGACGCGGGGGCTTCGGGCAACTCTTCCAAAATTCGAATTTCCACCTCCACGGATGAGGACGACGCCACGTCGAAGGTGCCGGACGGGAACGACACGCCCGAGGCTTCGTCTTCCAGTTGGACATCACCCCCGATCACATTGGACACGGTGGTCGACCGCCGTTTGGCGAAGCCTGCGTAGAACGAAAAGGTTTCGTCCACTTCAAAATTGTCCCCCGTAGCCGGATCTTTTTCGATGGTGAAAAAATTCAGATCCAACGCGAACGACGCTTCCGTGCTCGGTGCGGTGTAGTCCGCGGTGAGGGTGTCCCGGGACGAGTTGATGGCCAGATTGCTCAACGTTCCCGCGCCCGAACTAACGGTCACGATGGAGGTCAAATCGGCGTCTTCCGGCGTTTGGTTGCGCAGGGGTTGGCTGACAAAAAAGCGCACCGACGTGATGCGTTCATCGTCCGTGGAATCGGAAGGATTGTTCAGCTCCACCCGTTGTGTTTGGTTGACAAACACCCGGGGCGCGGCGGCGCGGTATTCCAGGTTGACCACCTGGGATTCCCCCGCGGCGGAAAACGTCACGGTGCTCCCGGTGGCAAAAATATCGTCTTTGCCGGTCACGATAACCAGGGAATACACTTTTCCGGTCTGAAACCCCGACACAGTGTATCCCTCGATTTCCAAGGTTCCCGCGTCCACGTCCAGGGTCCCGAACAAGAAATCTTCAAAGTTTTCATCCACCCCCACCACCATATCCACCTCTTCACTGTTGACGGCATCGCCTCCGGGTTTGGTCAGCGTGCCGGTGACGGTGGCGCCTTTGGCGAGGGTGAGGGTGCCGGCGTCTTTGGTTCCGGCGGGGACCAACAGGGTTTGGACCGATGTGACGTAGCCCTGGGCCAGGGCGCGCAGGGTGTAGGGGCCCGGCTTGAGCCCTTCCACGCGGAACGTGCCGTCGGGGGCGCTGCGCTCTTCAATTTCGCCCAAGGGATTGTCTTCAAACATCGCCCCGTCGCGGTGCAACACCACGTCGGCTCCGCGCAACCCGTCCGCGCTTTCGTCGTCGGTAAACACGGGATAAAGGGTTCCGCCATCAACCGTGGCGACACGGCCGGTGACGGTTCCGTTGGCTTCCGTCAGAGAAAAATCGTTGTCCACCGTCGCGGTGGCGACCGTGACGTCAATAAGGCGCCGGCGTTCTTCCGCGTAGCGGGGACCGGAAAGGGACGCGAACGTTTCCCCCGGCCGGTAACGTGGCGAGGCCACGATGTCGTAGTATTTGTAAGCCCGGTCGATGCCTTGCAACGTGTAGCGGCCGTTTTCGTCGGTGTAGGCTTCCACCTGCAGGTTCCAGGTGTCCACGGTGGATTTCACCGATGGCCGCGCGATCACCCGGATATTGGCCAGAGGTTGGCTGGACACCGACAGGACGGTCCCCGACAAAGTCGCGCCTTGTTTTAAGTCAACGGTTCCCACATCGACGATTTGTCCTTCCGACGCCAAAACGCCGGCGATGACCGTGGGGGCGTAGGTTTTTATTCCGTTGGCGCGGTCGGCGTTGTCCAACCCGTCGTATCCGCGGAAACGGAGGTCATAGTTGGTGTCGGGGATTAGCCGGGGAATCCGAAACCGGCCGTCTTCGTCAAAATAAAATCCATAGGTAGCGGTTGATCTCAAGGCTTCCACCCAACCGCCTTGCACCCACGGATTGGCCTGGGCGGAGATCCCAAAATTTTGCGGGAGGTATTGGGAACTGTTTTGGGAATTGATGAGGGTCTGGCTGTCGGCATCGCGCAAACGGCCCACAATGGTTCCTCCGCTTAACAGCGACACATTTTTTGTTACTTCGCCGGCGGCCACTTTGACCGGGACGGCTTTCGCGCCGTAGCGGGCGTCAACGCCTTGATCGGTGATTTCAAGAATATAGTCTCCTGGCGCCACGTGGGCGATCCGGTAAGCCGTGGAGGCCCCCACGCTGGCCACGGTTGTTTGCCACACCGTATAATTGTCGGATCGGCGAAGAAGAATCTTAAAGACCCGGGTGTCCGTGGTCGTGTCCCCCGCGGGACGGCTCACGGTGCCGGAAACGTCCACGCCGTTGGTGAGGGTTAAATCGACGCCGGTTAAGGCCTGGGTGTCCACGTAAATAACGGCGCCCTCGTTGGCCAGATCCGGAAGTCCCGGTTCGGGCATGCAACCAAAACAGCTGGGCGTGGGAAGAACCAAATCCTGTCGTACCCTCAGCCAATAGCCGCCCGAGGACAAACCGGGAACCCGATACGTGGCCGAGGTGGAATGAATATCCGCCGGCACCGTTCGGAACGGACCCGATCGCGTGTCGGGATGGTTCGGGTAGGGAAGGGCATAGACATCCACCTGGGGGATGACGCCGGCCGCGGCCAGGCCGGTGACACTGCTCACCGACACGCTCCAGGTGCTGGGCAGAACCAGGGTGCTTTGAATTTTAATTTCGCCCGACACCTCGTAAGAGGGCACGGTCAAATCCACCCGGGCTGTCGCCGCCGAGCCGTTTTTGACGGGCACAACCGATTCCCTCTGAAAATACAGGCCCCGATTTCCGTTTTCCACGGTCAAGGTGTAAAGGCCGGTCCCTAACCCGGTGACAGTGGCCGCGCCCTGGGACGTGCCGGAGGCGGTCAAAACACCGGACCAGGAAGAAGAGTTCCCAAACCCCAACGACAACTCGTAGGACACCTGGGCCGCGTCGTCGCCTGCGGGCAGGTCGGCCAAAATGGAGACGGACCCCGCCAGGGCTTCGAATCCCAAATCCGCCGTGCCGGAACTATTGGAAACCGTGACTTGAAGCGGGCCGTTTGACAAAAATTCAAATCCCGGCAAATAAGAATAGACTTCGTAAGTTCCGTCCGCCAATCCGGCAATTTCATAGGGCGCGGAACTCGTTGCGACGGATTTCGGTAAACACGCTTGGGTGAAGGTTCCCATGAACGAAGACCGGGAATGGGCGTTGAGGGGCACGGCAAACTCGGTATTGGAACATCCGACGCCGCTGGAAGCGGAAGAGGGCAAACCGGTGGTGTCGCCCACCACCGTCAACGTGCCCGTGATTTTTCCCCCTTTCGAAAACACCGGAAAATCCGCCCCGCCGGTTGAAGGATTGCCCACGTCGCCACCGGCCACGGTCACGGCGGCGGTGCTGGTCACGAACCCTTGGGCGTAGGCCCGCAGTTGATACGTCCCATCGCTTAACCCGAACAGGGAAAAAACGCCTTCCTGTTGGCCGGTGTTAATCCACGCTCCGCCCCAGGCCGTGGACATGGATTGTGAGCCAAGCCGAGCGTCCACGTTAACCCATTGCCCGGTGGTGAGGGGCGACGGAAAAAACACTTTTCCATAAACGTTGGGTTTGCGTGTCATGTTGAAAATGAGGTAGTCGGTCCCGCTGGCGGGAGAGGTCCAGGAAGCGGTGGACCGGCCGAAGTCCGGAAGGTTCACCTCCACCTGATAAACCGTGTTGGATCGAACAGTGATGAAAGTCCAGGTGGAAAATTGGGAATCGCCCGTAAACCGTCCGTTATCCGACTGAATGGACCCGCTGGTAATTCGAATGCCGCCCCACTGGTTGTCGCGAACGGCCGGATCGAACACGCTGACCCCGCCGTAAATATCCCGGGTGGGCGCCGCCGATACGTCCACATGGACCGCCAACGTGATCCCCTGTTCAAGTGTCCGTGTCCCCACATCGACGGCGGGGGCGGTGACCAGGTTGGTGGTGGTGGACAATCGGACTGTTTGGTATCCGCTTTTGCGCAGTTCGACGTTATACAGCGAAGAGGGTTTGAGACCGCTTACCTCAAAGCGGCCATCGGAATCGGTGAGTTGGAATCCGCCTCCGTTTTGTCCATAGACATTGACCTCGGCGTCCACGATCGGTTGCCCCGAGCCATTTACAACACGCCCTTTGATGCCCGCGACTTGGACAACCACGGTCAACGTGGACGACACGATGCCTTGCCCGCTGGTTTGAAATCGGGCGTAATAGGTCCCGCTGGGCACGCGCCACCCTTGATTTTCGTAACCATGCCAGTAGGCCTCGTTGGTCCCGTATCCGTAGTAACGATAAATCACGCTGGAATCCATGGACGAATGGGACGAGATCCACAGTTCCCAGCTGGACGCCATTGTGGGCGGAGTGCAGGAAAACACCGCGCTGTCGTTGGCGCCGTCGTTGTCCGGGGTGATCACCGTTGAGCTGGACAAACCCGTCCCGCTCGGTTGGGAATTGGTTCGGACGCCCACGTTCGTGAACCCCGAACCCGCCGGGAGTACGTCAAAATCATACCAGGAGTACCGCGATTGGCCCGAGGAAGGGAAATCCCGGGCTTCCACCCGCAAGATCACATGGCCCGATTGGGTCGAACGATACACAAGGGGATCCGATTCCGAGAGGCTGGCCGCGACGTACACCGGGCCGGACACCGGTTGGAACGGTTGACCTCCCACCGACAGTTCCGGAACCCCGTTGACGCCCATGATGTAGGAATCAAAGTAGAGCGCCGTGGCCGATGGGACCACGCTTAACTGATCCTGGGCATCGCGGAAGGTCACCTTTAACGGTGCCGAAGGCAGGTCGACCACGATGGTTTGGTGGGTGGACATATCATTGCCGGCCAAACGAATGTGGTCCGGATCCGCTCCGGAAATTAGGAGCGTTTGGGCATTGGAAATGGTGTTGGCCGTCACCATGAGGCCTGACACGGTGGATATGGGTTCGAAGGCATCCCATTCGTAGGGGACGCCCACCGAATCGCTGTCAACCCACGCTTCCACTTTGTAAGGGTTGGCATTCGGTTTCAAATGGGGGAGAGTATAGCTTCCCCCCGCCAACGGGAGAACGGCGTATTGCGTTAAATCGTCAGTGGGAGAACCCACATCTTCCACGGCACGAACCATGATGCGGTCGCCGGGCAAGCCCCCCAGAATACCCACCGACCCAAAAATAGCTCCCCTTTCGAGGAGCGCCAAAGAGACCGATCCGGAATCGATGCTGGAGATCGCCGTCATGGTGGCGGTCGTTTGGTGGTAGGGAAACGGCCCGTATCCGCCGCAGGGTTCAAGGGGATCGATCACATCGTCCGTGTCTGAATCGATGTAAGCATAAACATAATACGTGGTGGGCGACGTGAACAAAGGCAAACTGGGGAAATTAAATGTCATGGACGTGGCCGGAATGGTCACAACCGTTGAGTCAACAAAAACTCCCGGCAAGAACGCCGTGCTGGAATCGGTGACCGGATAAGTGGCCACGGCCACCTTTGCGTCAAGCGGGCCCGCCAATCCGCCGGTGAGGTTGAGGGTTCCGCTCAAGTTCACGGCGTGAGCGGTGGCCGCCATTGCCAGGGCCATCGCACCGCCGAACCAAAGACCGCGCCAATTAATATTCATAATTAAATCCCAAGCCCCAACTGGCCATTCGGTAGGTGTATTGGAACACGTCTTCGTAGTCGGTGTTGGACCGGCTCCGGCCCACGGATCCATTGATCACCAAAGAAGCCCGTTCGGTGACCTTCCGCGTGATCGATAAATTTCCGATGGTTGTTTTGACCCACAGGAGGTCGGACTCGTCGTTGCCTTGACCGTCCTGTTCTTTGCGATCGTCGTAGTCCCGCCGTTCAAAGGAACCCGACAACCGGGTGATCCAGGCGCCGCTTTCTGACACCACCGAGACCGCGGGGATCCACATCCACTCTTTGTATCCGTAATAATTTTCCTGGAAAACAGATTTGTCCGCATCGTAATGGTTTTGGTTGGACGACTGGCGGTTCCACCGGCCGTCCAAAGAAACCCGCAGTTTGGTATCGAACAAACTATGGAACACCCGCGCCAAGCCCGCCTCGGTTGTCAACAGCGTGTCCCTCCGGTCGAGGGGTTCCAGTTGTCCCTGGGAGTCGACGACCGGCTGATCGTCGTAAAGTCGTCCGGTCAAAAGAGCGCCCGCTTCGGCGCGGACGGACCCGGGCAACACGGCCCATATTTCCAAAGTCCCCATGTGATTTTGGCTGTCCAACACCCTTTCGCCGGCCAGTTCCCGTGAAAAAGTGGGGTCCTGGGCGGATTCCAGAGAGGTGTAGTTGGGAAACTCCATTTTGTAGTAGTCGTAGGCCAACCGACCGCCCCACCGGTCCGACGGCTGGTATTCGGACTCCAAACCGCCGCTGAACCGACGGTAATCGAACAATCCCTGGCCCCAATCTTCATTTTCGGTTTCTTTAAGCCACTCAAACCCGACCCCCACGGAAGGTTTGAGTTTCCAGTTGCCCAGACGGGTCACGCTTTTGAGCAACACCGACTGGCCTGTGGACTCGTTGAACAAAGTGCCCCCCCCCGCAAAGGATTGTATATGCTGGTTGCCCAGATAATACCCATGGTAGGTGGGGAACAGACTCCAGCGGTCGGAAAATTTGACCACCGGGGTCACGAGGACATCGGCACTCCCTGCAAGGGAACCGGCCGAGCCGTCGAAAAAGTTTTGTCCTTCGGACAACGACAGGTTGGCCACCGTCGTCACCTCCGCCGCCCAAAGGGGTGGGACCGCCGCGAAGAGAAGAAACGTGAAATGGATTCCGGTTAACCCCATGCCGAAACGACGGGCGTTGGAACCGGTCATGGGATCAGCCCCGCGCGGATTAATATTTTCGGTTCCACCACCAGATCAATTTTTCGGCCTTGAAACTCGGTGGCTTCGAGGGTCTGCTCGTAATTCCATTTGAGCAATTCGTTTTTAAATTCGGCCCCGGTGACGATGCCGTTGAACGCGCTGAGCGGCGCTGTTTTTCCTTCGTCCGAAATAATGTAGGTGTTGACGGTTTCCGACGTGCCATCCGCGTACAGGACCGTGACCCGGTTGTGATAAACGTCGTCGCCCGACGGTTTTTCCACCAACGAGTAGCGATACATCAGTCCGGTATCGCTGTCCTGGGGCCCGGCGAAATCCGTGTCCACGGTGGCGGAGAGCACCGTGTTCACGGACGATTTCTTGGTCACGCTTTGTTTCAGCGTCCCCCCCACGGCGCAACCGGGGCCAAACAGTCGATGCTCATACGAATCGAACGCCGTGCGGTAATAGACGTCCCCGGCTTCGAACGCCCGGTACGAGTCCGAAACGCTGTCGTAAACCGCCGTTTGCCCTTCCCCCGCCGCCCGTTGCGCGGAGGTAAAGGTCCCGACGCTGTCGGCCACGGGATCATAAATATCGAAATCCGACCCGTTCGGTGTTGACTCATCAATCGCCCGCGTGTCGGCGGGATCGTCCGGATCCGAAAGCGTGTAGGTGGTCCCGTCAAACTCCACTTTGACCAGATGACCGCCGGTCCCGGTGTCTTTCACCGAATCCACCGTGTTGGATTGGCCCATCTCGTAGGAGGTCAAATAGTACTCCGGTTGAACATTAAGTTTTCCGCGAACATCTTTCAAAGCGGTGCCCAGGTCGCCGATGGTTTTGTTGAAAACGCCCAGATAATAAAAGTAGTCGAACCGATCGTCGCGTTCGTTGAGCACAACGAACTTAAAGGCGCGCTCTTTGTTGGCGGTTACTTCCGCCGGGTTTCGGATGATGTATTCTTCCAAGCGCACCCGGTTGCCGTTGACGTCGGTCAACACTTTGCCCTCTTGGTACTCGGCGGTACGGATTTCCTGGGCGGCCGCGGCCATCACCGACTCTTTGCTCATCCCCAACCCCACTTCCCGGCGCAGTTCGGCCCGGTCAACCGCGCCGGAACCGGCGGGCGCGGCGTCGCTTCGCTGGGTTGGCCGGTCGTCCAAGGGCCGATCATGGCGAAAATCCATCCGTTCCCCGGCATGGACCGCCACGGTCTTGTCATCTTGGGACAAATCCACCACGCCGCGATCCACCTCCAGAAATCCTTCGCTGGCTTCTTCGTCAAAGCCCATTTCAAACACAGTGCCCCGCACGGCGGCCGCCGCGAGAGGCGTTTTGATTTCGAATTTGCTTTGGGGTTGGAGTTTTTTGACGAACGCTTTCACCCGGCCCACGGCCAAACTGAATACCCGCGACGGCGCCGACAACGCCACTTGGATCCGGCTCTTGGACCCCAACACCACCCGGGAGCCGTCGTCGACTTTCAGTTCCACCCGGGATTCAGGACCCGTGCGGACGGAATCCCCCGGCTTGATGGGCGTCCCTTTTTTTAGCGCGCGCCAACGGTTGGCTTGGGAATTGGATTTTTGGATTTCGGCCGTGCCGCGAACCGACTTGACGACGATGGGTTCGCCCCAACAAACGACAGACGCAAGGAGCGTCAATCCCGCTCCTCGAAACAACACCCGCGCAATCTGTCGACGTAAATGGCCCATGTTTTATGTCCGGAAAGGCTTCGCCTTCCCGGCCCAGGAAGCTTAAGGCCAGTTCGTTAGTTTGTCAATGGTTTTTTAAATTCGGAACAATCGGCGGGCGTTGGCGGTGGTGGCGGACGTCACCGTGTCAAAAGAAACCCTTTTGATGTCCGCCAAGGCCCGGGCAATGGCGGGCAAGTGGGCGGGCTCGTTGCGTTTTCCCCGATGGCTTTGGGGGGGTAAGTAAGGACTGTCGGTTTCCAAAACCAAATGTTCCAAAGGAACGGCCGCCACCATTTCTCTTAAGGCACCGGCTTTCGGGTAAGTTAAAGGGGCATCGACACCAATCATATATCCCATGGCGCACAGCGCCTGGGCGGTCTCAACGGTTCCTTGAAAACAGTGGGCTACCCCGGCTGGTTTTTGGGCGTCGGCGGGAACCTTCGCCGATCGAAGGATGGCCAACATATCCCGCTGGGCTTCGGTTTGGTCCGGGTGGGATTCCCGACAATGGAGAACCACCGGTTTGTGGGCTCGGACCGCCACCGTCAGCAAATCCGCCAAGGCTTTTCGTTGAACGTCCTGGGGCGAATCGTCCCGGTGATAGTCCAACCCGACCTCGCCCACCGCCACGCACCGGGGATGATCAATTGTTTGGGCCAACCGATCCAGCAAGGCCCCGTCGACCGCTTTGGCGTAATACGGATGCAATCCCGCCGTCCAGAAAACGTCCGGGTGGGATTCGGCCAAGGACCGGGCCTTGGCCCATTGGGCCTCTTCCTCGCCGATCTCCACGAAAAGCGATACCCCCGCCAGCCGGGCCCGCGCCAAGACATCGTCGCGATCGGCGTCGAACTGGGCGTCGGCCAGATGCCCGTGGGTTTCGACGATCACGCCGGTTTGGAGACCGGCCCGGAACCGGCTTTGCCGGGAACCTCTTTGCGGGGAAAGAGGGGCGGCCCCTTCTTAATTTTTTGGCCCGGGACAAAACCAATGGCCCCGCTTTTAATTAAATTCGGCGCGGCCTGGGCCAAGGGCGCGGGTTCGCCCAACTGAGCCCACATCTCCTGGGTCACCGTCGGCATGAACGGATGGAGCGCCAAAGCCGCCAGTTTCAAGGCCCGTGCCATTTCCACCAAAACGGGATGGGCTTTGGCCAGGTCGGTTTTAACCAGTTTCCAAGGGGCCTGTTCGTCGGCGTATTTGTTGGCGCGGCTCACCAACCCCATCACTTTTTCCAGCGCTTCGCTAAACGCCAGCCGTGACAAAATCCCGTCGTATTCCGACAGCCAGTCTTTCGCTTGGGGCGCAACAAGGGCATGATCGGTGACCACGTCTAAGGACCCCTCAAAATTCTTTTCCAACAGGGTCAACACCCGGTTGAGCAGGTTGCCCAACGCGTTGGCCAGTTCGGCGTTGTATCGGCCCGCCAGGGCCGACAGGGAAAAGTCGCCGTCGGAACCGAACGGCACTTCCCGCAAAACGAAATAGCGGAACGCGTCCACGCCGTATTCATTGGCCACGGCGTGGGGGTCCACCACGTTGCCCTTGGACTTGGACATTTTTTCCCCTTCCACGGTCCACCAGCCGTGGGCGAACACCTGTTTGGGCAACGGGAGACCCAACGCCATCAACATAGCCGGCCATATGACCGCGTGGAACCGATAAATCTCTTTTCCCACCAAATGGATATCGGCGGGCCAAAATTGGCTAAACAGCGGCCCTGGTTTTTCCAGGTCATAGCCCAAGGCTGTAATGTAATTCGACAACGCGTCGATCCACACGTATACCGTGTGGCGGGGATTGGAAATCACAGGAATGCCCCAGGCCACTTTGACCCGGCTCACGGACAAATCGTTCAGACCGCCTTTAACGAACTGGACAATTTCCGGCGCGCGCGATTTTGGCTGAAGGAACTCCGGATTTTGTTCGTAATGGTCCAGCAGTCGCTTTTCATAGGCGGACAAACGGAGGAAATAGCTTTCCTCTTTTAACTTCTCAACGGGCCGGCCGCAGGTGGGACAACGGGGAATTCGAGCCTTTTCACTTTCCTGAGGCGTTACCACTGGGTAAGGGATTCCGGGGCCACCCTTAAACGAACCGGACACAGAATAGCCCGGGAGCAGGTCGGGGGAAAACACATCCGTATCCGAAAAAAACGTCTCGTCGGGAACGCAGTACCAGCCTTCGTAGGAGCCCAAATAAATATCGCCTTGTTTAAGCAACCGTTCAAACACCTGTTGCACCACCCGTTTGTGGCGCTCTTCAGTGGTGCGGATAAAATCGTCGTGGGATATGTTCAACCGCGCCCACAAAGCCTTGTAGTGGGCCACCACCCCTTCCAGATAGTCGGCGGGGGACTGGCCTTTGGCCGCGGCGGCCTGGGCAATTTTGGATCCGTGCTCGTCGGTCCCGGTCAGAAATTGAACCGTATCGCCGCGCAGGCGGCGCCAGCGCGCCGCCACGTCGGCGGCCACGGTGGTGTAGGCGTGCCCGATGTGGGGCACGTCGTTGGCGTAGTAGATAGGGGTGGTGATATAAAAGGGTTTCATTTAGGAGCCTCCGATGACTTTGCGCGCGTTGCGTCGAATGTGGAGCAAAAGATGCTGAAGCGTCAGGCCCACGTTGGCGTTTTGGCGGATCCGCGTGAGCGCCTGCAAGCCCCGGTCTAAATCTTCGGCCGACCGAACACCAGCCCGGACATCCGCCTGAAACTGGGCCAACAGAGCCTCCAGAAACCGTTCCGCGCCGGTTCGGCCCACCCGGGGATTTTGAAATCCCTCGCACCAGGTCAACAACTCGCTCAGCGGGCACGTGGCCCACTCAAACGCCAGCACGGTGTTTTCGTCCAACAGCGCCCGGGCCCGGTCCACCGAACCGTCGGCGGCGCGCACGGCGCGGTCCACGTCGGCGGCGGGGCGGTTTCCGTGTTCGCGGGCCACAATGTCCGACACCACCTCCATCGCCAAGGGCCGAAACCGCACCCGCTGACAGCGCGACCGAATGGTGGCCAACAGAGAACCGGCTTCGTCGGCGATCAAAACGATGTGGGTGCCCGGCGGCGGCTCTTCCAAAATTTTTAGCAGGGCGTGGGACGCGTCGTCGCCCACCAGGTCGGCGGGCGTCAGGACGGCCACTTTCACCCGCCCTTCCAACGGTTTTAAACGCAAAAGGCGTTCCATTTCCCGCACCGTGCCAATTTTCAACGTTTTTTGTTTGTCCAGGGTTTCCTTCAGCAGGGCCGCCTGAAATTCAAAATCGACCCACATCAGGTCCGGATGGCTTCGGGCGTCGACTTTTTTGCAGGCCGAACATTCCCCGCAGGGAATTCCCACCGATGCGGGAGACGGGCACAGGAGGGCCTTGGCCCAGGCGCGCGCCGCGGTTTTTTTGCCCACGCCGGCGGGGCCCGTATACAAATAGGCGTGGGCCGCTCGTCCCGCCGTCAAGGCGGCGGCCAATGTCCGAACCGCGTCGTCTTGCCCCAACACCTCCGGGAAGAACCGGTCAGCGATTTCGTTGGCCATGGAGCAGGGGAACCACGTCTTCAAGAATGCGTCCGTGGACGTGGTCGATGGACCGGCCCCAGGCGATCACGCGAATTCTTTTTTTGTCTCGACGGGCCAGGGCCAAATAGCCTTTCCGGATCCGTTCGTGGAACGCGGCGGATTCCCGTTCGATCCGGTCGCCGCCGGCGGCGGCCCGGACCGAACCCGTGGACAACCGTTTGGTTAAACCCCGGGCCGCCGACAGCCCTTGTCCGACCGGAACGTCCAACAGAAAGGTCCGATCGGGCCGAAGCCCGTCGGTGGCAATGGAATTGAGCACACGGATTTTTTTCAGGTCCAGCCGTCGGCCAAAACCCTGGTAGGCCTCGGTGGCGTCGGTGTATCGTTCGCAGACAACAATTTTTCCGGCGGCCAGGGCCGAGGTCACCACTTCGGCCAAATGTTGGGCCCGGGCCGCTTCGTACAGCATTAGTTCGGTTAAGGGCGCCACCCGGCTGGACGGGTTGAGCAACACCCGCCGAACCGATTCGGCGATGGACGTCCCCCCCGGTTCCCGGGTGTGCACCACCGCCCGGCCCATTTTTCGCAGTCGGTCGGCCAACAAACGGGCCTGGGTGCTTTTTCCGGACCCTTCCCCCCCTTCAAACGTGATAAACAATCCCCGTTTCACGACGGAGATTTAACCATTTCCCCACCCCAAGGTCAAAATTCTTTTGGGGCTTCTGAATTTGAAGTGGGTCTTGCCCGAGAAGACGAAGGTCCTGGCGGGGGACGCCCCCGCCGGGACCGACACGCCGCACCAATAAATCACGCGAAATCAGGGCCAGGGATTCGACGTGGGAGACACTTCGTCCCAGGTGACGCGGCCGAGGACCACGTTAAGAAGAGGCAGGGTAAAGTTGGGCTCGTAAAACACCAACACCCGTTCGCCGCTGGTGTCGTTGTTGACGACGTTGCCCACCACCCACACGGTTCCGGACACGTCAGAAAGGGAATTAAACGTCATGTTGCCGCCCACATAGACGAATCCCCGAATGCCCACATCCGTGTTTCCTGTCGGCGGCCCGCCGGTCCAGGTCTCCGACCCGTGATTAAACGTGAGCCGGTTTGTTTTTAACCCGTTGTCGGCGGGGTACTGGTTGGTGGCCGTGGTGTCGTTGGTGGAGGCGCTGATTTTGGAATATTCTTTCCAGGCGTTGGCGGGCACCGGACCGGTGTAGGCGTAACAGTCTCCGGAATCGATGGTCATGTTGCCCCGTACAACGACCGTTCCGTAAAGACCCAACCGACGACAACCGGGGCTGTCCATGTTGCCGCTCATGATCAGGTTTTGGTCCCAGTACCACAACCGATTGTTTTTGGATTGGGCGTGGTTGTTGGAATTAAAAAAATGGGCGGTGGTGGCGTTCACGTGAGAGGCGGCGGTGGTCCCGTTGGACATGCACCGTCCCATGCCTGTCCACCCCACGCATTTGCCGGACCCCGAGGTGTTGTCGTTGGTGCGGTAATTGAGGGTTCCGGTGGCGGAGGCCGACGAGCGCATGGTCACGAAATCCAGCAGAGGGAGGTCCGGCACCGGGTAATCGGACCACCACTCCAGATTGTCGGTGTTGGGCGGATTGATTCCAGAGGTGTCCCGGGGATTTCCGCTGGTGCCGGTCACCACCTGCTTGGAAAATTTGCGCGGGAAATAACGGGTCGCGGCGGTGCCGGAAATGGTGATGTTGCCTTGGGCCATAATCGGCCCCCACTGAGCGTCGAAGGTTCCCGTGTAGTTGACGTTGCCGCCGGACAGCAGGGGCCCCGGAAACGCCCGGTTTTCGTAGACCCCGCTGATGGCCCGGACCTGGCCGGACTTTAAATCTTTCCCCTCGGCGAACACCGTGACCTGGTTGGTCGACGGTCCCGACGAAAATCGGATTCGATACAGCGCCCCGATAATGTCCGCATACACCACGTCCAAGTTGTATCCCGGGATCACCGTCCCGGCCGCGGCGTCGGCCCAGGTGGACGTGGAACTTTTGAGTTTCCACAAGGCCCGGTCCACGGCGCCTTCCGCCAAATTAAACGTGGTGGTGGTCTGCTGATCTTTCACCGCCCACTTCGATTCGTCCTGGCTCCATTGAACCATGAGGGGAATCAAAATCATCAGCATCAAAATCAGCAGAGTGGCTCCGACAAGTATTTGCCCCGAAAGTCGATGCCGCATTTTAGTTCCTCCCCGGCGAATGCCGGTCAATTCATCACCCGAACCCGTTCGGTGGCCACGTGAAGGGCTTTGGTTTTTCCCTCGTAAATCGCTTTTTCCAGTGTCAAGGAAACCGACACGATGGTCATGTCGTCCGAGCGGGGAAAATAAAAGTTAAGAAAACGCAGATCGTCGCTCAACGTGCGCGTCGTGGTCCCTCGTGTTTCCTGAAGAACGGTGGTCGTTTGACGATAGACGTATGAGACACCTCCCACGTCGGTGAACGCAATTTGGGAATAGTACGGTTGGCCGGACACTTGGCTGATCACGATGGTGGACGACTGGGCTTGCCGCAACGATTTCGTGATCACGGCCAACGCCGCGCGGGCGTCCCGTTGCAGTTCCACCCGGGTGCGATTCAACAAGAAAAATTTCGTGGAATGAAGCAACAACGGCACAATCACCAATGCCAACATGCACAAAATGGAGGCCGTGATCACCGTCTCCACCAGCGTGAACCCCCGTTGTCGTCTCTTCATCTCCGTCACCAAGAAAAGTTAACCGTTGTGGTCGTAACCCCGGGGGTCACCCAAACCCCCGCCGCAACACCCGAGTAAACCGACCAACTTGATCCGCTCAACACGTGGTAGTAAGCATACACCCGATACGACGTGGAGGTACTGCCCCGCACTTCCAAATTGTAGGACCCGTCTTCGTTGCTGGCCCCAGCGTAGTAGGGGACCCCCGTTAAGGACGCCACACTTAACGTGGGAGGAGCCCCGGAAATAGTAGTGGTGGTGACAACAACCATCACGCCCGTTTTAATGGGCGAACCGCCCTTGGTCACCGATCCCCTCACGCCGCCCATGGCGCCTCGGATGGTGTAGGTCGCCGACCACACGCTGGTTCCCACCCCCACCGTCACGTTGGCGGAAGCCGGACTGGCGCTTTCACCGGAATTTAAAACAGGTTCCACCACAAAGGCTCCCGTGGACACGTTGGCCATGGTGAACCGTCCATCCGACCCGCTGACTTGCGTGGATTCCACAAATCCCGCGGCGTTGGTGGCCGTCATGGCCACGCCCGGAAGCGGATTGATGCCGTCCCGGGTCACGAACCCTTTGATTTGCCCGGCTTGAGCCAAGGTGAAATTGATGTTGGACGTCACCTGCCCGGCGGTGACCACCACGGAAGCCACCGAATCGCTCACGTAACTTGAATTGGTATTGTTCGGGTTCGCCCACACCGTGTAGGGGCCCGGCAAAGATTTAAACATGTAGATCCCAGTGGTGGTGGACGCGGTGGTACTGCGCGATCCGTTCGACACAACGATGGCCGGCGAAATGGCGGCGCTGAGAGAGTTCTTGACCGTGCCGGAAATATAGCCTTCCTCATTAACCGTGGAAAGGAAAACGTCGTAATGGTCAACAAACGGCCACGCCGGCGTTGTGGCGGCGTTGGGGACCCACAGGGTTCCCGACGCGCTCACGGTCACGTTGGTCATCTCGTGGGCTTTGGTGCCCGAAGCGAGAAAAACCGTCCACGTGCCCGTGGCCACGTTGGTCAACGAAAATTTCGCCAAGGGCGGTGATCCGGTGCTGGCCGCACTCACGGACGCGGACAACCCGTCGTTGCACGTCACCGCGGCTCCAATGGCGGGCGTACCGGCGTGGATGGGCAGGACCGCGGACGACGTGTTGCGCGGCGGCGTCCACATCGTGCCCCCATACCAATCGACGCTGTTTTTGTTGGAATCGTAGGCCGGCCCCACACTGCCATTGATCCCGGCGGTGGACGCGTAGCGGGCATACAGTTCGTTGCGCTGCAACCCAACATTTTGGGGATACGGAGCGGTTTCGTAGGATGGGGATCCCGGAGATTGGAACCCGTCGCCGGACCAACCGAAGGCGTCCAAAACCTGTCCCGTGCCGATATCGTATAAGCGAACACCCCCGGCGGCGCTGGCGATCCCGTCGTTGGAGACCGGGATCACGTTGTAATTTTCCATTCCCGCGGTGGTTACAAATCGGGGCGCGAAATTGGTTTCGTTGGGACCGCCGGAAGCGCATTCCCACACGGCGTCGGCCGCGATCGACGCTCCAGCCACCACGACGGTGGTCGTGTTGGCGAACAAATAAAACCCGCCGGGGACAATGTTCATGGGACTGCCCCCGTAATTAATGGCGATGTTGACGGGGGAAGGATCCTGGGCCGGTTTGCGTTGAAATGTAAGCCCTAAAACCCCATTCACGGTCCAGGTCCAGGTGGTGGGATTAAAAATTTCCACGTATTCCTGGTCGAACCCCGTCGACGTGCGCGAACTGCCCACCACCTGACTGATCACCAAATGGTCGTTGTTCCACACGTAGCCCGACAAGGTGGCCGAGGTCATGGCCGTCAAGTCGAAATTGACGGTGGCGGTGGCGTTGGTGGAAATCGCCACGGACGCGGTTTTGGTGAAGTAACCCTGGGCCTCGCACGTGAGATTGTAACTGCCGGGGAACAACGTGATCATGTATTTGCCCGTGGAATCGCTGGTATCCAAAGCGCCGGTGTTTTCCGACACGGTCACGAGCGCGTTGGCCACCGGCGATCCGCCGCTGGTCACCGTGCCCGTCAACAGGCTCGAGGCCACCACCGCGTCGGGATTGGATAAAACGTTTCGGATTTGGACCTTGTACCAGTCCCCGTCCACTTGCCAAATGGTGGTAACCGTGATCAATTTCAGGTTGGTTTCGGACGAGGTGGGCGGAAGGCCGACGATGTTGCCGGACACTTCCATGGCCCATTCCACGTGGGTCAGCCGTGTGAAAATCAGCCCGCCTTCCAAGACGGTTTCCGGGGGATAGTAGCCGGTGTCATACGATACCGGCGGGGTGAATTCGGTTCGAAACGCCGACGTGGTGGTCACCATCACGCGGTAATAATTTTTTTGTTTCAAAACTTGAAGTTGTTCTTGGGACAGGTTGGAGGCCAATCCGCGGCATTTGGAATGTTGGATGGATTTGGCAATGTAAATAAAAACGCCCATGACCCCGATGGCCGCCACCACCAGGATGACCATGGCAATCATGAGTTCAACCAAGGTAATGCCCGCCCCGTTTCGCCCAACAGGCCCACGGGCTCTCTTTAAAATCATACCCCTCCCTCCCAGCACGTAAGTCTAAGGCCGAAAGACCCCCCTGTCAAGAGCAGGCGTCAACGGGTCCTGGCGGAAGGTTCTAAAACGAAGTCCAGCTGTCGTTTTTCGGTGTTGGCGCCCGCCAACCGGACACGAAGGGGTTGGCCCATCCGAAATGTCCGACCGGTCCGCCGGCCGCGCAGTTGGGCTCTCAGTTCGTCATACTGATAATAGTCATCGCGCAAATCCTGGAGTGGCACCAATCCTTCCACGAACACCGTGGTCGGTTGAACAAACAGGCCGAACCCCGTCACCCCCGTCACCACCGCGTCGAAGGTTTCCCCCACCCGTCGGGACATCAGCTGGGCGCGTTTTAAGTCTAAAAATTCCCGTTCCGCTTCCACGGCCACCCGTTCTTGGGCCGACGCTTTGGCCGTCAAATCCGGCAACACCCTTTTCCACTCTTCCTGCCGTTGAGGGGTCAACCGGCCCTGGGCCCGTTCCTTAACCAACCGGTGGACCAACAAGTCCGGATACCGCCGTATGGGCGATGTAAAATGGGTGTACGCCTTCGACGCCAACCCGAAATGGCCCGCGTTGGTGGGCGAATAAACGGCCTGTTTTAAACTGCGCAACACCATCATGTGGACCATGGGTTCCGTGGGTTTGCCGCGAACGCCCGCCAACACCCGCTGGAGCGCCGCGGGGTTTCCATCGTGAAGGCCCCCGGGCACCCCCACGCCCACCGCGCGCAAGGTTTTTTCCAACGATTCCATTTTGGCGGGGTCCGGCCGTTCGTGGATGCGATAAAGAAAGGGAACCGACGCCATGCTCCGCGCCACGGTTTCGTTCGCCAACAACATAAATTCTTCAATCAACCGATGGCTTTCCCCCCGTTCGCGCCGTCGGGCGTCCACCGGCCAACCCTGGTCGTCCACCACGATGTGCGGTTCCGGGAAATCAAAGTCAAGCGACCCGCGCCCGAACCGGCGTTCTCGAAGACGCCGCGCCAACTCGCCCATCCGCCGGACCGCCGATTGAACCAACGGCGACACGTCCAGGGCCGTTTCCCCCTTCAATAACGATTCCACCTCTTCGTAGGTGAACCGCCGCGCACTGCGAATGACGCTTTCAAAAATTTCGTGGCCTGTCACTTCGCCGTCGGCGTTCAAGTCCATCCGGCACGTCAACGTCAACCGCGGCACGTGGGGCCGCAACGAACACAGGTTGTCCGATAACGGAAACGGAAGCATCGGCACCACCGCCCCGGCCAAATAGACGCTCGTACTGCGCCGCCGGGCCTCCTCGTCCAGAGGCGTCCCTTCCCGAACATAATGGGACACGTCGGCAATATGAACCCCCAACCGCCAGCCCCCGTCGGGGCGTTCTTCAAGAGAAACCGCGTCATCGAAATCTTTCGCGTCGGATCCGTCGATGGTAAACACCGGAACGTCAAAAAACGATTTTCGCCCGTCCCAGGCCGCCGGGGGCACGTCGTCGCCAAAAGACTGGGCTTCCTTTTCCACGTCCGCCGAAAACGTATCGGCAATCGCGTGTTTACGCAGTAAAAATTTCAGGTCCGCGGCGGGATCGTTGCGCCGACCCAACACCTCCGTAATCGTCCCGCCCGCGGGTTCGTGGGCGGTGGGCCACCGCGTCACGGTCAACGCGCACAGGTCCCCGGATTCCGGCCGGACCGCGCCTTTGTCCAAAATCGTCACCGGGTCGCCCGGCCCTTCCAGCGCCAGCACCGGGCGCGGTCCGCCCTGGTACGTGCCCACCAACGTGGTCCTCGCCCGTGTCACCACCGACACAATCTCCCCTTCGGGCCGATCCCCGCCGCGCAAGGTCCGCGCCCGCACCCGATCGCCGTTCATGGCCAGTTTGAGCGACGGGCCCGAAATAAACAGGTCGGGTTTTCCAACCGTTTCCGACAACACGAACCCGAACCGGCCTTTGTGTTGAATCTTCCCTTCCACAGGGACATTCGCCCCTTGGGGGACGTTCGTCCCCGGGGACAATTTCCTTTGAACAACTGTTTTCTTTGGCACGTTCATCCCCGAGGGAACTTTCGTCCCCGAGGGGGGATTCGTTCCATGGGAAAGATTTTTCCCAGGATGGTTCCCCTGGGAATGTTTCCCTTTTCGTGCAAACTTATTAAATTTATGTTTTTTGTGTTTTGGAGGTTGGTTCATGGGCCCAGTTTACCATTTTGAGTCGGATAGACGGGAAAGAAGCGACATATCCTTTAACCCGGAAAGTTCAGTTGGGCGCGAGGACCGAGACGGAAAAGGCGGGCGTTTTTACGAACAAAAAAGTGTAGGCCGTAGCGGGGACTACGGACAAACTTTTTTGTGAAGGAAAAACGCCCGAATTTTACGTCGAATCCCGCGATCCAACTGAACTTTTCGGGTTAAGCGTTTTCGATTGAGGTAGGCCTTCAATGTGGCGCGAGTGGTCCGCTCTTATTAAATAATCGCCCCCGACCAAAGCTCTTCAAGGAACTGGGTCCACGGAACGGCCCTCACTCCCTCATACTTTTTGGGGGTGGGATCTCTCGAAACTAAAAATCGTTTCATCCCGGGGTACTCTTCGCCGAACGCATTTAGGCCGCGCAAATGTTTAGAATTGATCTCCTCCGTGGACTTTATTTCCACCGCCACGTTATGGCCTAACACGAAATCCACTTCATATTGCGATGTTGTCCGCCAATAAGAGATGGGATAGTTCAAGCCGGAATAGTGCGCGTGCGCTTTTAGCTCTTGAAACATAAAATGTTCAAACGCTTTCCCAAAAGCCTCCGACCGAGGAGTGAGATTCCCCCGTTGAAGCAAGTAGTTGGCTAAGCCCACATCGAAAAAATAAAAACGCGGCGCGCTCACAGTCCGCCGCTTGGGCCGGACCTGATAAGCCGGCACAAATCGCCCCACCAACGTTTCCACCAGGATGTCAAAATAGTCGGACACTGTCGGAACGCTCAACCCGCATTCCCGAGCAATGTTGGTTTGGTTCACCACCTCGCCGTTGGTCAGTGCGGCGGCTTCCAAAAACCGTGAAAATGTCGGGATGCGCCGTTGGCGCGCTTCGGCGGCGATTTCTTCTTTAAGGTAATCTCCCACATACGCCTGCATGGCCGGAGACGCGGCCCCCAACAAATAATGCCGCGGAAGCAATCCCTGGTTTAAGGCCCGTTCTAACTTAAAACCGGGAATTTCTTTCCACACCAAAGGAAACAGTTCATACCTGAGCGCGCGCCCGCCCAACAGGTTCGCCCCGACACGTTTCAATTTTCGCGGGCTTGACCCAGACAGGATAAAAGCGATCCCCAAATTGACAATCATCCATTGGATTTCTGGAAGCAGATCGGGAACCAATTGGACTTCGTCGATCAGAACAGGGGTCCCCTTGGCGGGAGGCCGTTCTGACAGTTCCGCTCTGAGCTGAGAAGGCCGACGACTGTATTTTTCGTAAACATCCGAAAGAAGAAAATCGTAACACGGAGAGCGCGGAAAGAGCGCTTTCAGAAGGGTGCTTTTTCCCGTTTGCCGCGCCCCCCATAAAAAGGCGCTCTCGTTTCCTCGATTTTTTAGGTCTTGCAGCCTTTTGAACATAGAAGGCATCCTAGCATGTTTTGCATGATTTTATAAGTCGGCTCCTTAATATTTCATTTTCGGTAGGAGCCGGGTTGATTGGAAGCCAAAGCTTCAACGTGTTGTTGGGCGATCGGCGACATTTTGCGCAATGTTTTTTGGACAATGTCGTCCATTTTTTCTATCGGGGTTTTGGCGGCCAGGTCGCGGTATTGGGTTTCTATAAAAACCAAACACAGGCCGTCTTCCAACGCCTGTCCTTCCGAATCGCCGGCCCGGTGAGCGGCTTTCGTGATTAACGCCGTGACCCGCGCCACATCCTCCGGCCCATACCCCGCCTCCCGCATCAAGTCGCCCACGCGGCGGGCGTGAAACTTTTTTAATTCTTCCCGCCACCGAAGATACCCGGCCCGCCCCTCCGGAAATGTGGATCGGGGAGATGTCCACCGCTCGATGTGTTGGCCCCGGGCCGCAATTAGAAGGGCGTCGGACGGGTTCGGGTATAAGCGTTCCACCCATCGGGTCAGCCGGTCCGAATGGTCCACTTCCACGGGTTTTCCCTCGGCCGTCCGGCGCGGATCGGCGGCGTTTGCGGCGTCGATGGCCGCCAAGGTTTTGGTCAACCGGGGGTCCGTCATCAGCGCGACCGCCGTCGAGTTACCCGCCGAGGATAATCCAATGTGTAATGAAGGCCCCGGGATTCGTGCCGCGCCAACGCCGCTCGAATCACCTGTTCGGCCACCACGGCGATGTTGCGCAGTTCCAACAAGTCCGGCGTCACCAAAAAATTCCAATAATAGTCTTGAATCTCTTTTTTGAGCAACAAAATCCGGCTCAGGGCCCGTTCCAGGCGTTTGGTGGTGCGCACAATGCCCACGTAGTTCCACATGAACCGACGAATTTCCTCCCACACCTGGCGAATCACCACCTGCTCGTCCGGATTGCGCGCCCGGCCGGGGTTCCAGTCTGGCACCTGCTGGGGCAACAATGGGAACTCCGCCCGCGCCATGTCTTTCCAGGCCTCGGCCACCGCGTGGGAAAACACCAGGGCTTCCGGCAACGAATTGGACGCCAGCCGGTTGGCCCCGTGCAAGCCCGTGCACGCCACTTCGCCCACCGCCGCCAAGCGAGGCAACCCCGTGGCGCCCCGGTCGTCGGTCACCACACCCCCGCAAAAATAGTGCGCCGCCGGGACCACCGGAATCGGTTGCGCCGAAATATCGATGCCGAACGACAAACACTTTTCGAAAATTTTGGGGAACCGGCGGCGCAAATAGTCACCGCCCCGATGGGTGATGTCCAAAAACACGCATTCGTCGCCGGTCCGTTTCAGTTCGGCGTCGATGGCCCGGGCCACAATGTCCCGGGGCGCGAGCTCCCCGCGGGGATCGTATTTTTTGGCGAACCGCTGGCCGGCCCGATTTTTCAACACCGCCCCTTCCCCCCGCAGGGCTTCGCTGATCAAAAAGTTTTTGGCTTTGGGATGAAACAAACACGTGGGATGGAATTGAACGAATTCCATGTTCGCCAACCGCGCGCCGGCGCGAAACGCCATGGCCATACCGTCGCCCGTGGCAATGTCGGGGTTGGACGTGTAAAGGTAAATTTTTCCCGCCCCGCCCGTGGCCAAGGCCGTGGCCCGGGCCAAAAAAGTACGCACCGCGCCCGATTCCACGTCCAACACGTACGCTCCGCCGCAGGCGTTGGTACCCCCTTTCACCCCCAACCGCCGACGGGTCAAGAGATCCACGGCCGCGTGAAATTCGTGAACCACAATCCGAGGGTTTTTCCGGACCCGGTCCACCAACACCTGTTCCACCGCGTGGCCCGTGTAATCGCCCACGTGCAAAATGCGCCGACGGGAATGGCCCCCTTCCAGTCCCAACTGGTAGGGAGGGTGTTCGGCGTCCACCGCGTCTGACGAGGTGAAATGAACGCCCCAGTCAATCAGGTCCTGAACCCGCGCGGGCGCTTGGGACACCACGGCGCGCACAATTTTTTCGTCCGATAATCCGGCCCCAGCCGCCAACGTATCGCGCACGTGGGCTTCGATGGAATCCTCCCGGGAAAACACTGCCGCCAATCCGCCCTGGGCATAGTCCGTGGCCGATTCCGCCAACTGCCGTTTGGTCACCAACCGCACCGTGCCGTGCCGGGACGCTTTCAACGCCAGCGATAACCCCGCAATGCCCGACCCGATGATCAAAAAATCCGAAGACAGCAATTTGGGCATACGATTTCCTCCGCGTTTATTCCCGCGATTCCAAAGCCCGCCACGTTCGAATTGCCCGAGCCGTGGCGGACACATCGTGCACGCGCAACACGTCGGCGCCGTGGGCGGCGACCCAGAGATGGGCGGCTAATGTTCCTTCGCCCCTTTGCTCCGGCGGCAACGGGTCCGTTTCGCTTCCCAAAATACGCCCGATGAACGATTTGCGCGAAACCCCTACCACCAGGGGAAGTTGAAACTTCTTGAATTCGCCAAGCCGACGCAAAATCTCGAGGTTATGCCGGGTGGTCTTGCCGAACCCGATCCCCGGGTCCACCCACAACCGATCGCGACGGATTCCCCGGGCCACAGCAAACGCAATCCGCTCGTCGAAAAAAGCGAGAAGGTCGTTGACCACGTCGTTGTAGGCCGGGGCCTCTTGCATGGCGCGGGCGGTCCCCTGTCGGTGCATCAACACCACCGGCGCGTTGTGGTCGCGCACCACCACGGGCATCCACGGGTCGGCCAACGCCGACACGTCGTTGACCATGAACGCGCCTTCTTCCAACGCTTGACGGGCCACTTCGGCTTTCGTGGTGTCGACGGACAATCGAACGGAAGGAAGTCGGTGGGAAAGAGTTTGAATCACCGGGATCACGCGCTTGAGTTCCACGTCCAGGGGCACCGGGTCCGACCCCGGCCGGGTGGATTCGCCCCCCACATCAAGGATCGTCGCGCCCTCGTGTGCCATTTGTTCGGCCCGGGCCAAGGCCGATTCTACTGTATTGTATTTCCCCCCGTCCGAAAAAGAATCTGGGGTGACGTTCAAAATCCCCATCAGAAGGGGCCATTTGGAAAGGTCCTGGGCCCCCTCACGAGTGGTCAGGATCATCGCGGAAGAAGCCCCCCTGTCTTTTACGCCGGGGTGGGCGCGGGGGTCAAACCGGGAGCGGAGCCGCCTTCGTCTTGACGCGCCGCGGAGGCGGGAGGCGCGGGGGGGTCCGATAACGGCCGACCGTCGACAATGGCGTTGATCTCATCGCTGTTCAACACTTCTTTTTCAATGAGCGATTTGGCCAGGGATTCCAGAACGGCGCGATGGTCCGTCAGTATTTTTGTCACGCGCTCCTGCGCTTCGGCCATGATCTGTTTGACTTCCTCATCAATGGCCTGGGCCGTTTGGTCGGAATAGTTCTGGCCTTCCCCCAACTCCCGACCCAAAAACAGCTCTTCCGATTTTTTTCGATACGTGATCGGCCCCAACCGGTCCGACATGCCGTACTCGCACACCATTTTGTGGGCGATCTGGGTCGCCTTGGACAAGTCGTCCTGGGCACCGGTGGTGACTTCGTTGAAAATCAATTTTTCCGCCATCCGACCGCCCAGCAACACACACAGGCGGTTCGTGATTTCGGATTTTGTGGTCAAGTATCGGTCTTCCGTCGGCAACTGAAGCGTGTAGCCCAAAGCCGGGCCCCGGGGAATAATAGACACCTTGTGAACCGGATCCGACGTGGGCAGTTTTTTGGCCACCAACGTGTGCCCCGACTCGTGATAGGCGATCACCGACTTTTCTTTTTCGCTCATCATGCGGCTTTTGCGTTCTGGCCCGGCGATGACCCGGTCGATGGCCTCTTCCAGTTCTTTCATGTCCACGGATTTTTTGTTCCGGCGCGCCGCCAACAAGGCCCCTTCGTTGACCAGGTTGGCCAAGTCCGCGCCCGTAAACCCCGGCGTGCGGCGGGCGATCACCGTCAGATCAACACCCGACGACAACTTGACCCCCTTGGCGTGCACCGCCAACACCTGTTCGCGTCCCTTCAAATCCGGCATGGGCACCGACACCTGCCGGTCGAACCGGCCCGGCCGCAACAACGCCGGGTCCAACACGTCCGGCCGGTTGGTGGCGGCGATCAAAATCACCCCTTCTTTGGTGTCGAACCCGTCCATTTCCACCAACAACTGGTTTAAGGTTTGTTCCCGCTCGTCATGACCGCCGCCGATGCCCGCAAACCGCTGGCGGCCCACCGCGTCGATTTCGTCCACGAACAACAAACACGGCGCGTTTTTGCGGCCCTGGTCAAACAGGTCCCGCACCCGCGACGCGCCGACACCCACGAACATCTCCACAAAGTCCGAACCCGAACTGGAGAAAAAAGGCACTCCCGCTTCCCCCGCCACTGCCTTGGCCAACAGCGTTTTGCCGGTGCCGGGCGATCCGAACAACAGCACGCCCTTGGGAATTTTGCCGCCCAACTTTTGGAATTTGGCCGGATCTTTCAAGAACTCGATAATCTCTTGCAATTCTTCTTTGGCCTCGTCGCATCCCGCCACGTCGGCGAAAGTCACTTTTTGTTTTTTGCCCGACTGCAGTTTCGCTTTCGACCGGCCGAACGCCATGGCCTGTTTGCCGCCCCCCTGCATTTGCCGAATCACCACGAACCACCACAAAAAGAAAAACACGCCGATCCACAACAAGTTGACCAGCACCGAGTTCACCCATCCCCGCTGGGGCTCCCCGGCGAACTGGCTTACGCCGTGGGATTCCAAATCTTCCACCAGTTTGGGGTCGTTGAGCGGAATCGTGCGGAACAAAACCGATTTGCCGTCCTCGGATTTCAATTTGCCCCGCAACAGTTCTCCGCCCACGCGGACTTCTTCAACGCGGTTGTCGCGCAAAGCGGCCTTAAAGGAGGAGTAGGGAATTTCTTTTTCAGCGACCCGGGCTGTGCGCAGGCTTTGTATAAAAAACAAAACGCCCGAAAAAATCAGAAGCCAGAGGATGACGTTGCGACCGTTGCCTTTCATAGGACCGCCTTTGAAATACCGTTGGATTGCTTTCGACGCCGATAAAAATGGAGGAACCGCTCGGTTTTGGTCACCCGCCCGCCAGGGACGTCCACAGGGCCCGCCGCCCCGTCCGCGCAGAACCGTCGAATCCGTTCCACCACGTCAAAGCGGGCCAGCCCGTACCGATGCCGCAACCGACGCCGTTGTTCGGCTATATGATACCGCAAAAACGAGGCCCGATCAAGGCGGCACAGAAGCCCTTTCCGTCGAACGCCAAGCCGACAGCGCCAAAAATCCTCCTCGTCGCGAACCAACCGCGCCGTTTGGGCCACCCGCTCAAAAAATCCGGGGCGAAGCCGGTCCCAGGATCGAAGCACCGGCCGAAGCCGGTTGCGCAAAAAGATCGGTTGGTCGTTGGTGGCGTCTTTGCGAAACCCAAGCCCTCGATCGGCCAAATAACGGACGAGAACGGATTTGCGAATGGATAAAAACGGACGGAGGAGCACCGGGGCGGTCCCTTTAACGGGAACGGGCCAGGGCCCCCGTTCGGCCATGGCCGCGAGCCCCCCGGGACCCGTTCCGCGGAGCAGGTTTAGAATCACCGTTTCCGCTTGGTCGTCCAGCGTGTGGGCCGTGGCCACCGCCGAACAGCGGAACCGGCGAGCCAACCGCGCCAACGCGGCGTAACGGAGTTCCCGGGCCGCGTCTTCGAGGCCCCGGCCCCGCCTTCGAGCCCAGGCTCGAACCGGAACCGATACCACGGCCGCCGGCAATCCCCGTCGTCGCGCTTGCGCGAGGACAAACGCCGCGTCCGCCTTGGACTCGTTTCCCCTTAAACCGTGGTTGATGTGGGCCACCGCCACATACGGGCCGTGCTCTTTGCGCCAGTGGTCCACGGCGTCCAACAAGGCCATGGAATCGGGCCCGCCGGAACAGGCCACCAACACGCGCTTTTCTTTGACCGGGCCGATCGAAAGGGCGATCACTTCGACGTCATCACATACACTCCGTCCCAATCGGCCGGGGGAGAGGTGGCTAAAAAATGGTCGCATCGGTCCACGTAGACAGCCGACGGGTGGTCTTCCGGCAAGATCTCCCGGACGCGGACAAATTCCGCCCGGGCCAAATCGAACCGGCGTTCCCGGTACAACCGAAGCGCGTCGGCGAAAATGGAAAAACCGTGTCGCTGGGCGGGGGTGCAATCGTCTTTTAACGCCACCAATTCGTAAACCCGGATGGGTTGTTTTTTCCCTTCCACCCGCAAAAAGTCCAACTCGCGGCCGTCCACGCCCTTGTTCGCCGCCGCGAAGGTCGTTTCCGACATAATCAAATCCGTGCCGAACAACTTGTTCACCCCTTCCAACCGGGACGCGAGGTTTACCGTATCGCCCATGACGGTGTAGTTCGACCGGGTGTATGAACCCAAATCCCCATACAGCGCCATGCCCGTGTTCAAACCCACCCGAAACCGAAGGGCCGGCCAACCCCGGTCGGCAAACTTTTTGTTCAGAGCCGGAAGGGCCGCCCGCTGGGCCAGGGCGGCTCGGCACGCCTGGACAGCGTGGTCTGGCTGGTCCAGGGGCGCGTTGCCGTAACCCATGATGGCGTCGCCGATGTACTTATCGAACGTGATATCGTATTTAAACAAGATGTCGGTCATCATGGAGAAGTAGTGGTTCAACAGTTCCACCAGTTCCGACGGCGGCAGTTGCTCCGACAACGACGTGAACTTGGCCAAATCCGAAAAAAAGACCGTCACCTCCCGGTGTCCCGCGGTGGGCACCGTTTGGCCTTCCACCAGCAGGTCCACCAATTTGGGCGACATGTAGCGCGACCAGGTGTTTTTAATTTTTTCCCTGTCCCGGTCCGCCACAAACAGCCGGTAGCCCAACCCGCTCAAATAGGACAGCAAAAAAGCCGTCATGGGCGCCGCGTAGGGCATCCATACGTCATGGCGAAACGCCAGATGACAGACGTAAAAATAGCCCACGAACAAACCCACCACCGAGGCCCCGCCCACAAAACTGGACGACCGGGACATCAACAACCACGCCGCCACCGCAAACACCGACATCAAAACCCACAAGAGGGGCCCGGAGGTGGCCCGGGCCTTTAAGAAATTGTTGCGCAAAATATTATTCAAAACATTGGCGTGGATTTCGATGCCGTAAATAACCGGCGCGCCCGGCGCCGATTTGGCGTCGTAAAGGCCCGGCGCCGTGGCCCCCACCAACACGATGCGCCCCGCAAAGGTGGACGGCGCCACCCGCCCGGCCAAGACATCGCTGTAGGAGTAGTAGGGAAACGGCGACCGGGCCCGTTCGTTGTCGCGCCAGTACGTGTAATTAATGCAGGCTTCGTTCCAGGCAGACCGGCCGTCCACGGGCGGACGGGCGTGAGCCACCCACTCTTCCGGCGGTTTGCCTTCCGCCGCCGACCAGGCCGCGAGGGCAAAGGAAGGGATCAACGCGTCGTTGTGGCCGACCCACAGGGGCGCGCGCCGGGTGGCGCCGTCTTTTTCAGGAAAGATGTTGACCAGCCCCACGCCCACGTTGTCCCGTTGCAAATCCGACACAGGCAAAATGGGGTCCGTTGGTTGGCCGTCGGGCGAACGGTTAAACATCACGGCGAACACCACGCGGCCGCTGGCCGACGCCGATTGCCCCAGCACGACGTCGTCATCCGGATGGTCCGGATCCCGTTCGCTAAAAAAAAGGTCGAAAGCGATGGCCTGGGCGCCGGCGGCGGTGAGCGTGTCGATCAACTGGGCGTGCCGGCGCCGCGGCCAGGGAAACAGGCCCAACTCCCGGATCGACGGGTTGTCGATGGCCACGATGCTGATTCGGGGGTCCGGCGTGGCGGCGCCGCGCAACCAATAGCGGAGGTCCACAAACGCGTTTTCCAGGTTGGAAATCACCGGACTGCGGTGAATCAGGAAAACAACCGACGACAAGAACAGATTGAAGAGGAGAAGAACCGCGGTGTTGCGAAAACTAATTTTTCGCTTCACGAAACCAGGCGATGGTTCGGCGCAAGCCGTCGTCTAACCCCACCCGGGGTTCCCAGCGGAGCGCGCGGCGGGCGTAGGCAATGTCCGGTTGGCGAACTTTGGGGTCGTCCACGGGCAGGGGCCGCCGCACAATGGGGCTCGACGTGCGGGTCAACTTTTTAATCCGTTCGGCCAGCTCCAACACCGTGTATTCTTCCGGGTTGCCGATGTTCATGGGCCCGGTGTGGGAAGAAAAAAGAAGCCGGAGCAGTCCGTCCACCTCGTCGTCCACGTAACACAGCGATCGGGTTTGGCTCCCGTCGCCGAACACCGTGAGGGGCTTGCGGGCCAGGGCGGCGGAAATAAATTCCGGCACGGCGCGGCCGTCGTTTTTGCGCATACGCGGGCCGTAGGTGTTAAAAATGCGCACGATCCGAACCCGCACGCCGTGGTTGCGATGGTACGCCATGGCCATGGCTTCCGCGAACCGTTTGGCTTCGTCGTAAACGCCCCGGGGTCCCACGGGATTCACGTGACCCCAATAATTTTCTTTCTGAGGATGGACTTGGGGATCGCCGTACACTTCCGATGTGGACGCTAAGAGAAACCGGGCCTTTTTGGCTTTGGCCAGACCCAGCATGTTGTGGGTGCCCAAGGATCCCACCTTGAGCGTTTGAATGGGAAACTCCAAATAGTCCCGGGGCGACGCGGGGCTGGCGAAATGAAGAACACCGTCCACGGCGTCCGGCAAATAGAGGTCTTGGGACACGTCGTGTTTGATAAATCGAAACAGTTCGTGTCCGGCCAAATGGGCGATGTTGGCGGGGGAACCCGTCAAAAAATTATCCACGCAGGTCACCCGGTGACCCCGTTTCAATAAGGCGTCGCACAAATGGGACCCCAGAAACCCGGCGCCGCCAGTGACCACATAATGGCCTTTTTTCATGGCATTCTTACCGTGAACCAGTCAATCCCCGCGAACACGGCCGCGGCCGCGCTCAGGGCCGACCCCGCGCAGAGGAGGCGAACCGGTTTGTTCATTTTTTCCCACAGACGAACCGCGGTGACCGAGGACGCGTAAATCGACAACGCGAACGGCAAAAAGCCCAGATACCCCAACAGAGGCATTTCAAACATTTTCCATTCTTCCATTCCCGGAATGGAATAAACCCACCGGGCCGACGCCAGACTGTTAAAGGATTCCCACAGCAACCCGCACACCAGGCCCGCGCTCAACAACAACACCCAACGGCGCATTTGGCCCGAGCGCCAATCCGACAGCAACGAGGGAGCGCCCCATCGGTCGTTCAGCGGATCCAACAAAAAGAACGGCGCGCCCCAAATGAGCGGGAAAAAGAACCGGGGCCCCACCATCGGCAAAACCAAACAGGCCGATCCGGCGGCCCAAAACAGGGCCCGGCCGGACCGGAAGAAAGGACGCACCGCAAACGCCCGCCGAAATCCCCCGTCCAACAAATCCGCCGTTTCCAGAATGGCCGGCGTTACCGTGGCAAACGACAGGGCGTATCCGACCCAGCGAACCGCCGGTTGGTTGGGCAAACCCATGTAGGCCCAGTTCCCTAACCGAAAGTTGGCCAGTTCGAACAACGACCACAGAAACACCGACCAGCCCGCCAGAAAAACAAACCGGCCGGGGTACGAAATCAACAGCGATTCCCCCCGATGGCGGTAAACCCAGCCGTCGGCGATCAAGATATAACTCCACCACGCCGACAGGTAAAACCACGTGCCGAACGGTTCCCGACCCAGCCCGGCCAGAATGGCCGTTGCCGCCAACACGCCCAACCCCGCCAACATCATGGCCCGAGCCAAATCGTTGTGGGGGTACGGCCGTTTCTTAATTTTTTCCATGGGACCAGTTTATCCTTTTGTGGGGCCCGCGGCAAAAGCGCGGACCTGATCAACGAACGAATCGTACAAAGACTGCGCCAATCGGTTCAACCCGGGCGCCCGGTGGGGCGTTTGATCTTTAATTTTATTTTCCTGGCCGGGACCCACCGCCGCGATTTCGCGGGACGCCCCCGGTTGACTCAACCAATCCCGAATCATCGCCCCATCCACTTCCACGTGGTATTGGAGCCCGTAGGCAGACCGCCCCCACCGAAACGCCTGGTTGCGGCACGCCGCCGATGAGGCCAGCCGGCGCGCGCCCCGGGGCAAATCAAACGTGTCCCCGTGCCATTGAAACACCCAGGGATTTTCCGGACAGCCGCGAAAAGCGGGGTCTTTTTTTCCTTCCCCCGTCCGTTTGATTCGATACCAACCGATTTCTTTTTCCCGGTTCGGATACACCCGCGCGCCCAACGCCCGCGCCATCAACTGGGATCCCAAACAAATTCCCAGGGTCGGAACACCGCCGTGAAGGGCTTTGCGGAGGTAGGCCCACTCAGATTTTAAAAACGGAAACCGTTTGGTTTCGTAAACGCCCATGGGGCCGCCCATCACGATCAAACCGGCCAACGACGAAATTGAGGGAAACCGCGCTCCCCTGCGCGTCGGGTCCAGGTATCGGTAAGAGAGCCCTTCTTTCTCCAACCGCGCCGCCAATGTGCCCAGCCCTTCGTGAGGCACGTGCCGAAACACCAGGATGAATTTTTTCATGGTTTAATGGGTGGGCAATGGTTCGGTTAATTCTTTGGGCAGAGAAAAATGGGTGTCTTCTTCCCGCACCACCACCTCGTCCACCTGGCCGCCCCGGCCCTTTAAAAATTCCAACACGCCCTGAACCAAATGCTCCGGCGCCGACGCGCCGGCCGTGACCCCAACCGATTTCACTCCGTCCAACCACCGCGGATCGATTTCGCCGGCCCGATCGATCAATTGGGCGCGGCACCCCGTCTGGCAAGCCACGTCCACCAACCGCTGGCTGTTGGAACTGTTTTTGGAACCCACCACCAACAACAAATCGATTCCGCGGGCCGTTAATTCTTTAACGGCGTCTTGGCGATTTTGTGTGGCGTAGCAAATGTCGTCTTTGGGAGGGGTCACCGCGTTGGGAAACCGGGCCTTGATGGCGACGATCACTTCGCGGGTCTCGTCAAGGCTCAGCGTCGTCTGGGTCAAAACCATGATCTTGGCCTGGAGCGCGTAGGGAACCCGGGCCACGTCGGAAACCGTTTCCACCAAGTGAATTTGGCCCGGGGCTTCCCCCAATGTGCCTTCCACTTCTTCGTGGTCCCGATGGCCGATCAAGACCAACGCATAGCCTTCGCGCAAAAACCGATGGACTTCCAAATGAACTTTCGTGACCAGGGGGCAAGTGGCGTCGAGAACGCGCAACCGGCGCGCCGCCGCCCGGGCCCGAACCGCCGGGGAAACCCCGTGGGCCGAATACACGACCACCGACCCTTCCGGAGCCTCGTTCAAATCGTCGATAAAAATAACGCCGCGGGACTTGAAATCGTCCACCACCGCGCGGTTGTGAACAATTTCTTTGCGGACGTAGACGGGAGCGGAAAACCGCTTCAAGGCAATGTCCACAATGTCCACCGCGCGCACCACCCCAGCGCAAAAGCCCCGGGGCCGGGCCAACAGAACCTTCACGCGCGGGTCCGGTTGATCAGGCCGAAAAACCGGTCCTGAAACTCGTCGAACAGGCGGGTCTTGTTTAACAGGTCCGCCAACGGTTTAATCAGAGCGGGTTCGGATTCGGCTTTGCGAAACAGGTTGTTGACTTCCCGCCGGTTACGCTCGTCGGAGGATTCCGGGTTGAACAGCCCCCGCTCGTCCAGCTCCCGCAGGTTCACCGCGAAACTCTGGGAAGTCTCTTCCAAAATAAATTTCATGAGAGAAAAACTCCAGCCGTTTTCCGGGCCCACGATGACGGCCGCCCGGGCCACATCCCGGGCGTCCAGATCCCGCCGGATGTTTTTGGCCAGTTCCTTGGCTTCGGTGCGATGGGGTTCGGTGGCCTGTAACTCGTTGCGGAAACTGTATTCCAGTCCCCGGAAACTGTCGGAGAAGTTGTCTTTGAGAAACCGTTCAAAAGCCGATCCTTCGTCGCCGAACCCCTGAAACCGTTGGGAAAAAAGGTCCGGGGTCAGGATCTGGGGCCGTTCGGCAATCACCAACCCCGTTCGGAGGTTTGTGAGCACCGGCTGGTTTGACACCGCCGACACCAACTGGTAATGGATTTCGGTTCGGCCGAACGTCGCCAACCGGTGCCGGGGAAACCGAAGCACCGTGGTTTGCCGAAGCGTGTCCCACAAATAATTGTACGGCCGACGGGGAGCGGACATCCGATGGCCTACTTCGCCGCCTTCGCTTTGGGAGCGGCCGCGGGCTTTTCAGCGGGGGCCGTCGGAACCGGTTCGGCGGACGGGGGTGGGACGGCCTGCTCTTCGTCCAGGTCAAACAAATCTTCTTCGTCGCCGTAATAGTCCGGCTCGGCCAACGGCGGCGCGTTCACCGGCGCGCGCAACGAGCTGTAAATAAAAAAGAAAAGCCCCGCAAACACCAGCGCGCTCATCAAAAAAGCAATCATTTTCTCGGTTCGGCTCATATAAATCTCCTGTTTTTCGACGATCGACGTTGATTGTTTCGACGCAATATTTTAGCATAGTTTCCATGTTCCGCGTCGTGCGCGAATTCCACTTCTGTTACGGCCACCGCCTGATGAATTACAACGGCAAATGCCGCCATCCCCACGGCCACAACGGCCGCGTGGAAGTGGAGATGGTTTCGGACAAGCTCGATCGATTGGGGATGGTGATGGACTTCGGGGAAATCAAAAAAAAGCTCAAAACGTGGATAGACGACACCCTAGACCACAAAATGATCCTGTGCAAAAAAGACCCTTTGGTCCCGATCTTCAAACGCCTCAAAGAACCCTTTTATCTGACCGATGAAAACCCCACCGCCGAAACCATCGCCCGCGAAATATTCCGCGCCGGCCGAGCCCGGGGCCTTCCCCTCACCCGCGTCTCCCTCTGGGAAACCCCCACCTCCGTCGTCACCTTCACCCCCTAAGGGGACGGAGTATAATTATTCACTAAATAGGCCTATTCGTAGCGTAGAGCGCGGATGGGGTTGAGAGCGGCGGCTTTGCGGGCAGGCCAATAGCCGAACACAACACCCACTCCCACAGAAAAACAAAACGCCAAGGCCACCGAGCCTCCCGATACCCCCGCGGCCCATCCGGCAAATTTGGAGAGCCCCACAGACACCCCCACCCCCAACAACAGGCCGCTTAACCCGCCCACCAGGCTAATGACCAGCGCCTCCGTAATAAACTGGGTTTGAATGTCCCGCCCCCGGGCGCCCAAGGCTTTGCGCAACCCGATTTCCCGGGTGCGTTCGGTGACCGTCACCAGCATAATGTTCATGATCCCAATCCCGCCCACAAAGAGCGAAATGGCGGCGATCACCGCCAACAGCATCGACAACGTTCGGCTCGTGGCTTGAAACGCCGACTGAATTTCCGCCAGGTTCAGCACATCGAAACTTTCGTCGTCTTCCGCCAACCGGTGGCGGCGGATCACATACGCCCGTAACGCCTTTTCGGTGGCCGCCAAATGGGCGGCGCTGTCCACCTGAACATCGATCATGTCAACGTAATCTTTGCCCATCAACCGGCGCATGGCGGTGGTGATCGGAATGCCCACCACATCGTCTTGGTTGCGCCAGCCCATGGCGCCCTTTTCTTTTAATACCCCGATGACCTGAAAATTAATCCGATTGATTTTGATGTATTCGCCGATGGGATCCGTGTCCGCGAACAACTCCTGGGCCGGCGTGGCCCCCAACACCGCCACCCGGGCCCGCTGGGTCACTTCCAAATCAGAAAAAAATCGGCCCCGGGCCACAGACAAGGCCCGCATCACCGCGTAGCTGGGGACTGTCCCAATAATCGAACTGCGCCAATTTTTGTTGCCGTACACCAGCTGGGCCGAGCCCGTGACCGACGGAGCGGTTTGGGTCACGGTGTGAATTTCATCGGGGATGTCCCGGGCATCGGTTTCGGTAAAGCGCGTGACAGCGCCTGCGCCCTGGGCCACCCCGTGGGTTTTGAGCGAGCCGGGCATGAGCACCAGCAGGTTCGCGCCCAATGACGACAATTGCGCTTCCACCGCTTTTCGCGCCCCGGTTCCCAACGCCATCATGGCCACCACCGCGCCCACCCCGATCAAGATCCCCAACATCGACAGGCCCGTCCGCACTTTGTTGGCTCCCAACGACCGGAACGCTTCCCGCACATGAACCGACAACACACTCCAGGCGGGGCGCCTTTTCGTCGGTGAACCGGTTACGTCCGGTTCCGCGGCGGGCCGGGCCTTGCCACGAATCGTCGGGCCCGTTCGTTCGTCCGAGACCACTTCCCCATCGCGCATGCGGATCAAGCGCCGAGCGTGCCGAGCCACATCGAGTTCGTGAGTCACCATCACCACCGTCAACCCTTCTCGGTTTAATTCTTCCAACAACGACAAAATTTCATCTTGGCTGTGGGAGTCCAGGTTTCCGGTGGGTTCGTCGGCCAACAGAAGAGCCGGCTTGTTGATCAGCGCCCGGGCAATGGCCACCCGTTGTTGCTGGCCGCCCGAAAGCTCGTTGGGGCGGTGCCCTTGGTGATCGGCCAGGCCCACCCGGGCCAACAGATCCAGGGGCAATCGGCCCGGCGCGCCCGGCGCGTAGAGCCGCGGAAGAGCGACGTTTTCAACAGCGGTCGAACGGGGCAACAAATGAAATTGCTGGAACACAAATCCCACCGCCCGGCCCCGCAAACGGGCGCGTTCATCGTCAGACAGGGGATCCACGGATTGCCCGTTCAGTTCATACGTCCCGGCGTCGGGAACATCCAACAGCCCCAGCGTGTGCATTAACGTGGATTTGCCGGAACCCGACGGTCCCATGATGGCCACAAAGTCGCCGCGCTCGATGGACAACGACACGTCTCGCAGGGCCCGAACCTCGGCGGCCCCCATCCGATACGTCTTATAAAGATGGGCGACGCGGATCACCGCGTGCGCCGTCCGGGTCGGCGCATCACGGGCGACAGCGGACTGGTTTTAACTTTGGCCGCCGACGGGGGCAACCCGTCGTCCACCACCACCACGTCGCCTTCCACCAGGCCGGAACGAATTTCAACCATTTTACCGTTGGAAAGGCCCGTCTCCACGGTCCGCGTTTGCGGTTTGCCTTTCGGGCCGGGCGTCAAAACGGAAGGCGTCGCGCCGGTCTTTACCGCCACGGCAGGCAACAACAGAACGCCTTTTTTTTCGTCCACGTGAAACGTGAGATTGGCCGTCATGCCGCTGCGCAAATAGGCGGGGGGTTCGTCCGGCAAAACGTCCACTTCGTAGATGGTCACATTGCTCACGGTTTTGGCTTCGAACGCGATGTGTTCCACGCGGGCCGACAGGGGGTTGTCGGCAAACGCGTCCAGCACGATTCGAACTCTCTGGCCCAACCGGATCTGGGCCATGTCGGTTTCGTCCACCTGGGCTTTTACAATCAGCCGGTCCGACAGAACCAACACCGCGTCGGACGACGTCACTGTTTGGCCGGGTTCCACGTTGCGTGCAATCACGCGCCCCGACAAAGGCGACACCAGCGGCGCGGGTTTATAAAGGTCTTCCCAGCGGGCCAGTTCCGCGGGCCCTTTCGCCCGCGCCGCGTCGAGCAGGGCCGCCCGGTCGGTGGAACTCATCCAGGCCAAAACATTGCCTTTTTTGACCATGTCGCCTTCCCGCACCAAAATCCGTTCCACCCGCCCCGGAAGAGGCGGCTTTAATTCCAGCCGGTTGCGCGGACGCACGTCGCCGGTGGTCAACACCGACAGTTCCAAATCGCCCCGGGTCACCCGCACTGTGCGGGACTCGCCGTTGTCATTCGCTTTTCGGGTGAATCGATACCACCCGCCGATCCCGCCCGCCACCACCAACACAGCGCCTATGACTGCCCATCGTCGACGGGTCATGGAGTCCATCCTTTTCCCTGGGCGCTTTCCCAAGCCGCTTCGGCCCGAACCGCGCCGCGCAACGCCACGAGGTTTTGTTTGTGTGTTTGAATCAAATCGTTTTCGATCAGGTCCCAATCCTCAAATCCCATGAGACCGCTGGTGTATTGGCCCTGGGCGATCAAAGCACGGGTGGTGGCCGCCTCAATGAGATCTTTTTGGAGGTCGGCGTTGTCGCGGGCATTTTGAAAGGCGGTCCAGGCGGCTTGGAGGTCCACGTAAGCCTGGTGGTAAGCCTGGACGGCATCAGCGTCGGCTTTTTTGAGGTCAGCCCGGGCGGCGCGCACCCCCTGAAAAGAGGCGCCTCCGGTGAAAAGCGGGAGAGACAAAGACACCCCGCCGTTCCACGCACGGTTGCCCGGCGCCCAATCGGTACCGGTCCAGCGGTGCGCCAGCGTGGCGTCCAGCCGAGGCCAAAATTCGCCCCGGGCCGAAGTAAACCCGGCGTCGGCGGCCCGGCGGCCCGATTCGGCCAACTGGAATTCCGGCGTGGCCCGGGCCAGGTCCGCCAGATTGGGCGCGTCCGGTGCGGCCGCGGTGGTGAATGTTCCTGTGGCGGTCAAAACGTCGGTTAAATCCCGGGCCAAGGTGCGGGCCAACCGCGTGCGGGCCACCAGAACGTCCCGCTGGGCCTGGGCCACCGCGACGACCGATTCCCGTTCGGCCGACTTGATCCGCAAATAAGACCCCTTGTTTTCCCGCCCGCCCTCAAACCGGAGCTGAACCAAATCCAAGTTATTTTTTCGACGCAAGGCGATTTTTTCAGCCAGGACCAGGCTTTCTTGGGCGAACAGGAGATCGATGTAAACGGTTTTTAGTTCCGCCCACAATCGAGCGGCGACACGGCGATACTGCGCTTCGGCCGATTCCACACGGGCCCGCTGAAGCGCGACACCGGCCTGGGTTTTAAACCCATCGAAGAGGTTTTGGCGCGCGTCCAATCCCAGGCCAAACCGGTCCGACCCCGGCGAACGAAACAACGCCTCTGCGCCCGTGCGATCGTATTGGGCATCGGCTGAGAGCTGGGGAAAATATGGCGAAGCGGCGGCCCGTTCCCGGGCCCGGGCGGCGTTGATGGATTCCCGCGCGGCCGTCAGTTCGGGGTTGCGCTCCCCCATCTGCCGAGCGGCTTGGTCCAAGGTGATCTCCGCCCCGGCGGCCAATACCGACAGAACGGACAAAGCCACGACACACAAGGTCGTCCTCATGCAACTTGGACGACAGCGCAACCTCAAAAGTGTCCCCCGGAACCTATTTTTGTTTGGGTCGGTTAAATTCCACCTGCAAATCGATGGCGACCGAATCGGAAATCAGGGCGTCCGGGCCGTAGGTGATGTTAAAGTCGCGACGGTTGATCACCAAAGATCCTTCGCCGCCGACCACGTAAACGGGCATCATGGGATGCTCTTTGGGCCCCGAGAGGGAGAACGGAATGGACACGGATTTGGTCACGCCTTTCATGGTCAGGTCTCCAACCAACAGGTAACCCGGTCCGGACTTTGAAACGCCCTTGCTTTTAAACGTGATGGCGGGAAACTTTTCCACCTCGAAGAAGTCCGCGCCGCGCAAGTGTTCATCGCGTTTGGCGTTGTTGGTATCAACGCTGGCCGCTTCGATTGTGATGTCGACAACAGACTTGGCGATATTTTTCTCGTCCAGTTTCAGCGTGCCCGACACGGCCGGAAACGTCCCTTTCGCGTTGGAGAGCCCCAAATGCCGAACCGAAAAGCCAACCGACGAGTGGACCGCGTCCAGCGTGTATGTATCAGCCGCCACCGCCCCGCCCGCCCACACCAACCCCAGCAAAGACAGAACCAATTTTTTCATGGAAGACAACCTCCGGAATTTGAAGATAATTTGATAGCGCCGGTTTAGGCTAACGACCGGTCGGTGAAAAAGTTCCCAGAAATGTCTTGTATCGTTTGCGCGTATAAACGATCAAAACCACACCGCCCGCTATTAACAGCGTCCCCGCAAGCAAACCCACGATGAGGTCCGACCGGGTTCGGCCAAGGGATTCGTGCAGGATAAGGACCGGGTAATCGCTGGCGGGAACGGTCCCCGTCACTTGATACGTGCCCGGATCGAAAGTTTCGAACTGGAACAGGGGTTTCGAAGAAGGGCCTTCCAAAGCCACCGTCATGTCGGTCCCCGTTTGAACCGCCAGGGCTTCGCCCGTGGCGACGTCGGTTACAGTCACAAAAATTCCGCCCGTCAGCGCAGGCGCCTGGGGGGCCGGAATACCCACGTGAAGCCCGCCCTTTAACTTTAGATTAAAAGAGCCCGGAAACGTCACGGAGTGGGTCCCGCCGGTGAGGGCCGACAACACCGATCCCCCGGCGATGGCGGCCACCACAACGCCCATCACGATCAGACCGACACCCAACCCCAAACCCGTTTTTACCCACGACGGTGTCTCGGTCCGGGACCGGGGAGGAAGATGATATGGCGTGTGTTGGCTCATTATAGGAGGTGCCGGCCCCCGTCCACCCGCACGGTTTCGCCGGTCACGAAATCAGATTGAACCAAAAACAGAACGGTTTTGGCAATTTCTTCAGCCCCCCCCCACCGACCCAACGGAGTGTTCGCCAACACTTCGCGGTTAACGGACAGTGGCAAACCCGGCGGAGGCAGTATGGGTCCCGGCGCAATCGCGTTCACTAAAATGCGCGGGGCCAGTTCCAAGGCCAACGTTTCCGTCAAACCTTTAAGCCCCGCCTTCGCCGTGTAGTAGGGGATATACCCCCGGTACCGGGGCCGGCCGCTGGCCACCACCCAATCCACAAAGTTCACGATTCGTCCCCCGCCGGATTTTTTCATGACGGGGGCCGCCTCCAACGAAAGAGCGTAGGCGGACCGCAAATCAATGGCCATGTTTTTTTCAAACGCCCGTTCCCGCTCCGTGGGCGAGGCCAACGTGTTCAAGGGCGTTTTTTCGTAATGGGACGCCATGTTGACCAAAATGTCCAACCGCCCCCACCGCCGCATCACGCGGCTAACCACCGACGGGGCGAAACCACGTCGGCTGACATCGGCACGAACAACCAACGCGTCCACCCCCCGGGCGATCGCCTGCCTGGCGGTTTGCATTGCCGCCGTCCGGGACGACCGATACACCATCACGACCGAACACCCCGACCGTGCCAAGGCCAGCGCCACCGAGCGCCCGATTCGCGCTCCGCCGGTGATCAAAGCCACTTTTCCAGAAAGCTCCATGGGCCGATTTAACCACATCCCCGGCCATTGAGCAAACCTCCCCCCTTGAAATTTTTTCGTTTAGGGGGCATACTCAAAAGGCAGAAGTTTTTTTCAACGCGGGAGAATGTATGGATAAAATCACGAAACCGCCGCTGTTGGGCAAAGGGAGACTCTTTAAAATGCCAACCCCACGAATTCCATTTTTACCGCGCAAACGCTTTTTTGTGAAACGGGGGCTCCAGGTCCGGTTGGCTGTTGGGGTTGCGGCCTCGGCGATGTTGTCATTTTTGCTGGTTCTGGTGGACTACTACCTCAGTTTCGGACGAAACGCCGGATGGGATCGAGACATGCTGGGCGTTTTTCTTCAAGCCCAAAAGTTGCCGATGATCCAACTGGTGGTTTTTGTTGTGGTTCTGGTCTTCATCACATTGAAATTGTCCCACCGGGTGGCCGGACCGTTGGTGAACTTGGAGAAATCGTTCGCCCGCGTGGGCGAGGGGGATTTAACCACCCGCGTTCAACTGCGGCCCCGGGACGAATTGAAAGACATCCGTGATGCCTTCAATGCCATGATGGGTCAAATCAACTCGCACGTGGCCGCCGACCGGGCCCGGGTGGGCGAACTGTTAAAAATCATCGACCAACTGGTTTCTTCCCCCACCTCCGACGCCGCCCGGGTGGCGGAACTCAACCGCGCCACGGCCCTCCTGCGCCGAATCACCGCCGACTTCAAATTGTAACGGGAACTTCTCTTCAAACCAAAACACCCCGGGTGTTGGGACGCCACGGTTTTTGATAAGCTTTGTGGCCATGAAAATCGCGGAACTGTGGAAAAAAAAGAGCACGACCTTTTCGTTTGAGTTTTTCCCTCCGAAAACCGACGAGGAAGGGACCCTTGTCTTGGAAACGGCCCGATCGTTGAAATCGCTGGACCCCGACTATATTTCCGTTACCTGGGGCGCCGGCGGCGGCACGCGGCGCAAAACGTTGGATTTGGTGTCCGCCATTAAAAACGACGTGGGCATCGAAACCATGGCCCATCTCACTTGCGTTGGCGCCGGGCGGCGGGACATCGATGAAATTCTTGACGACATGGGTCGGCGCGGCGTGCAAAACATTTTGGCCCTGCGCGGCGACCCCCCCCGGGGATCGGCCCAGTTCGAACCCCATCCCGACGGGTTCCGCCACGCCAGCGAACTGGTGGGACACATTCGCTCCCGGCTGGAGGCGTGCCTCGGCGTGGCGGGCTATCCGGAAGGGCATCCGGAATGCCCGGACTTGAATAAAGATCTGGACCACCTGAAATTCAAAGTGGACCAAGGCGCGGATTTCGTGGTGACTCAACTTTTTTTTGATCCGACGGATTTTCTGCGTTTTCGCGACCGCGCCGCGGACCGCGGCGTTCGCGTGCCCATCGTGGCCGGGGTGATGCCCATCACCAACGTCGGCCAAGTCAAACGGTTTACCACCCTGTGCGGCGCGCGGATTCCTTCCCGGTTGGAATCGGCCCTCGATCGAGTTCAAACCGACCCTGAAGCCGTGATCCAACTGGGTATTGATCACGCCGTTCAACAATGCCGCACGCTGTTATCCGAAGGCGTCAGCGGGATTCATTTTTATACGCTCAATCGATCCCGTTCCACCGCCGAAATTCTCCGCCAACTCCGCCCGTCCCGCCACTGACAATTTTCCCTTGAAAATCGGCCGTTCCGGGCCTATACTGGAGCATCGATTGGGGAAATCAAACGGACTTCATGGGACATCGCCCCGATCCGCCGTGAACGGGAGGCGCCATGAAATGTCCGAAATGCCGGTCCGCGTTGGGGCCCATGCTGTTGGCCAATATCCGAATGGAATTTTGCGTGGGGTGCCGCGGGTTGTGGTTTGAAGACGATTCCGGGACGTTCGTGTCCGAATTGTCCGAGGATTTTCCCAATCCCCAATCGGCCCACTCACCCGAAAAATCGACGCGATTTCCCTGCCCCCACTGCCACAGGGCCCTGGGCGAAATGAAGTTCGCCAACCCCCACAACGTTTTGTTGGACCAATGCCGCGGGTGCCGGGGCGTGTGGTTGGACCGGGGTGAACTGAACAAAATGGCCGAAACCGCACCGGGGTTTCAACGGCCCCGCTCAAAAATTTTGCGCGCGGCCCGGTGCGCCCAGCCGAAACAAACGATCCCATCCCCCGCACGCAAAATTTCCCTCTTGCCACGACCGTCCCCACTTCCTCAAATCAACAAATCCTCTCTGGTGCGCGCTGGAACTAAATAGAACGCGGGCGGAGCCCGTGAGGACCCCGCCCGCGCGTACTGTTTGAATCGTTGACGAACGTCGACGCTTAGAAGTCGCCGCCGCCCATGCCGCCCATCCCGCCGGGCATCGCCGGAGCCGCTTGTTTTTTCTCCGGAATGTCCGTCACGAGAACTTCCGTGGTGAGCAACAGGCCCGCCACGCTGGCCGCGTTTTGCAGTGCGGACCGGGTGACCTTCACGGGATCGACAACACCCATTTTCACCAGGTCGCCGTACTCGTTGGATTCGGCGTTGTAACCGAAGTTGTAGTCGTTGTTGTTGCGCACTTTGTCGACCACGATGGACCCGTCGACGCCCGCGTTTTCGGCGATGGCGCGAATGGGGTCTTCGAGAACCCGGCGGATGATGTTGATGCCGGTCTGCTCGTCTTGGTCGGCGGCTTTCGTGTTGTCCAACACTTTCTGTGCACGGATGAGGGCCACGCCCCCGCCGGCCACGATGCCTTCTTCCACGCCCGCCCGGGTGGCGTGCATGGCGTCTTCGACCTTGAACTTTTTGTTTTTCATTTCGGTCTCGGTCGCCGCGCCCACTTCGATCACCGCCACGCCGCCGGACAGCTTCGCCAGGCGTTCTTGCAGTTTTTCCTTGTCGTAGTCGGAGGTGGTCTCTTCAATTTGTTTCTTGATTTGGGCGATGCGGCCTTTAATGGCCTTCTCGTCGCCCTGACCGCCGACGATGGTGGTGTTTTCTTTGTCCACCACCACGCGGGTCGCGCGGCCCAACAGGTCCACGCCGGCTTTTTCGAGCTTAAAGCCCTTCTCCTCGGTGATCACCTGGCCGCCCGTCAGGGTGGCAATGTCTTCGAGCATTTCTTTGCGGCGGTCGCCGAACCCCGGCGCTTTCACCGCGGCGCAACGCAGGCGTCCTTGCAACTTGTTGACCACCAACGTGGCCAACGCTTCGCCTTCGACGTCTTCGGCGATCAGCAAGAAAGGTTTGCCCTGTTGCACGATTTTTTCCAGCACCGGTAGAAGGTCGTTCATGGCGGAGACCTTTTTGTCGGTGATGATGATGAGCGGGTCTTCCAACACGCCTTCCATCCGTTCCGCGTCGGTCACGAAGTAAGGAGAGATGTAGCCCCGATCGAACTGCATGCCTTCCACGGTGCGGACGGTGGTGACCGAGGTTTTGCCTTCTTCCACGGTGATCACGCCGTCTTTGCCGACTTTGAGGATCGCGTCGGCAATTTTCTGGCCGATTTCCCGGTCCGCCGCCGAAATGGTGGCGATTTGGGTGATCTCTTCTTTGGCTTTCGAGTCAATGTTGATTTTGCGGGCGTTTTTCTTCAACTCGTTGACCACCACCTCAACCGCTTTGTCCAAGCCGCGTTTGATGTGAATGGCGTTGGCTCCCGCCGTGATGTTGCGAAACCCTTCGGCCACGATCCCCTGGGCCAACACCACCGCCGTCGTGGTGCCGTCGCCGGCCACGTCGTTGGTTTTGGAGCTCACTTCGCGGACCAACTGGGCGCCCATGTTTTCAAAGGGGTCTTCCAGTTCAATGTCCTTGGCGATCGTCACACCGTCGTTGGTGACGGTGGGCGACCCGAATTTCTTGTCCAACACCACGTTGCGGCCCTTGGGCCCCAGCGTGCTTTTCACCGCTTCGGACAGCTTGTCAACGCCGGCCTTAATCGCTTTGCGCGCTTCGTCGGAATATTTGATTTGTTTTGCCATGGGATGTCTGCCTCCTTATTTCGCGTCAAGAACGCCGAGGATGTCTTCCTGATGCATGATCAGGTACTCATCGCCGTCCATCTTGATTTCGGTGCCCGAATATTTTCCGTAGAGAATTTTGTCGCCCACTTTTACGTCCATGGGGATCAATTTCCCGTCGTCCGTTGTTTTCCCTTTGCCGGCGGCAACAATTTCGCCTTCCTGGGGTTTTTCCTTGGCCGTGTCCGGGATGATCAAACCGCCCCGTTCCTGCTTTTCCTTGTCCAAAGGTTTCACAACCACTCGGTCCCCGAGGGGCCGAATTTTTACCTTGGTGAGAACTGCGTCTGCCATATCTGCCTCCTTGTTATTTGGCAATCAAAGCAATCGACTGCTAGTTTTTCAACCGTTAAAAAGCCAAGGGCGCGAACCGCGCCGTTGGCTTTTCTCCGTCGATCAAACACCGTTGTTTCATTTCAAAACAAGCACTCGCCGGCGGAGTGTGATAATAATAGCGAAACCCTTACCCCGTTGTCAAGCCCCCCCATCGTTGAGAGAAGAAAACAAAAACTCGCCGGGACTCCCCGTTCGACGCGGGGCCCCCGTCGACAGAGTGTGGAAAAAAATTTTTCGGCTCTTATCGACGAAATAGACCGGTGGACTGAACCGGGTTAGCCCGGAAAGTTCAGTTGGGCTCGAGGACCGAGACGGCAAAGGCGAGGGATTTCGGGTTAGTAGTTGATCAGGAGCGACAGAAGAGTGAGACTGTCGTCCCGTTTAAACCCGGCGGGGGGTTCGTGAACGTGTTTCCAGGTGTAAGAGACTTTCAGGGCCATCCTTGTCGACAGGGACGCTTTGAGGGCGGTCTCGGTGTTGACGCGGTACCCGTTGGGGTCATCAAAATTGTGAAGATATTCCCCGTCCTGGGAAAACGAGGACGTCTTCGATATTTCCCGCACATATTTCCCATACAAACGACCGGAAGCAAAATCATTGCGAGGGGCTTTGACCCGTTGTTCGTTAATGTAACCGCCGCCGATTTCGCCGAACAGGTCGTCCGCCTTGGTTTTCATCAGTTCGCGCCCCACGCCCACCGAAGCGTCGTAGCGATGGCTGTACCCCGCGAATCGGTTGGATTCCCACTGCGCCCGCTCAAACAGGTAATTGCGACCCGTCAACTTCCATTCGGCCTTTTCACCGGCGTCGTAGCGTTCCGACGTGCGTTGATTGTCGCTTTCCACGTTGAGCGCGTGGGCCCACAACTCCAGGGCGGTTTTGTCTTTTTCCCAGTTAAATTTCTCGCCGGCGCCCACCGTGCGCGATTGGCTGTTGCCGCGGGCGGACAAAAACGTGAGTTGTGTTTCGTTCTTCCAATTTTTGACCGGCCCTTCCGCTAAAACCAGAGAACACCCCCCGACAAGAGATAGAACCAGAACGGATAATTGTTTCATCCTTCGTCTCCTATTGCTTTTTGGTGGCCGACACCGTGGCCACAACCCGCCGATTGGCGGCGCGCCCTTCCGCCGTGGCGTTGCTGGCCACCGGCGATGCGATCCCGTATCCCTTCGCCGTTACCCGTTCGGCCGCGATGCCGAACCGTTCCACCAAAGCCTTGCGAACCGCCTGAGCCCGTTGTAGAGACAGGGCTTTGTTCTTCGCGGGGGATCCCACGTTGTCTGTGTAACCCGCAATTTCCACCGAGGTCTCGGGAAACCGTTTCATAAAGTCCGCCGCCTTGCCGAGCTGGGGGTCGGACGCGGAACTTAAGTCCGATTTTCCGGAAGCAAATTTCACGTCCAACGTCACCGACACTTTTTCGGTGGAACACCCCTCGGCGTTCACCAAAGATCCCGCCGGCGTGTTGGGGCATTGGTCGGCCCCATCGATCACACCGTCTCTGTCGGAATCCCGGGGGCACCCCGTCACGTCCACCGCGGTTCCAGCCGGCGTCTGAGGGCACGCGTCCACATCGTCAGCCACACCGTCTCCATCACTGTCCACCGGGATCACAACGACAGGAACCGGCTCTTGGACCACCCTTTTTTCCGGAGCCGGGGACCCACCCCAAAACAAGTTTGCCATGACGCCCAGCGTGTAAGCGGTGGCCTCCGTCCGATCGTTGTGAGACTCGTTGAGCACGTAATGTACCCGCGCTAAGGCCCCCACGCTGACCCAGTCGGCGATGAAATATTCGCCTCCCAGGCCTCCCTGGGTCGCAAAAGCGGTTTGGGACTTTTCCTCGCCTGTGGGGTCCAAACCACGGACATCCGCGGCGCCAACACTCAACAGGGCCACCGGAACCAACCGACTGTCCGGCCGAAACGAATGCCATAAGCCCACCGTCACCGGACGAAGGCGGATACTGTTCGCGGATGAATCGTCTTTGATCTTAACCTGAATCGAGTCATAGCCGAACACCAGTTCGTTTTTTTTACTCAGCCCCAGCCGAAGCCACAGGGAGTGAAACGAATCCCCATTGGTGCCACGCTTGTCGTCTTTACGGGCCAACAAGTCCGCCCACCCACCCGCGCCCCCCACCCCGATCCGGCCCGTGGCATCTCCGGCCACCGCCATCATTGTCAATCCGACAAAAAAAATTCCTCCCAAAATTCCACGTTTCATGTCCCATTCCCCCTTACTTGTTCGGTCCGGCAATGCTGGCGACGTTGGTTCGCGCCAATTTGTTCATCATTTTTATGGCGATAAAAATGGCGAACGCAATGATCAAAAAGTCCAAGACGGTGTTGATAAACGCCCCGTACCGCAACGTCACCGGCGCAACGCCTTCCACCGGCGCCGTCAACGTCAGGGCCTTGTCTTTGATGTCCACGCCGCCGGTCAAGGCGCCCACCACCGGCATCACCATGTCGTTGACCAACGACGTGACAATTTTACCAAACGCGCCGCCGATCACAACCCCCACGGCCATGTCCACCACGTTTCCGCGCATGGCAAATTGCTTGAACTCGTTTAAAATGCCCATGATGAACTCCTTTCGCGATTTTTACGATGCGCTTTGGTAAGCGCGGTAGTCGATGTGGGGAAACAGGTTGTCGATGGATTCCAGGTGGGACAAAAAGCCTTCGTCCAGGCGGTTCTCCTGGATGCGATGGAACAAATCCAAAAACCGCGCGACGTGGTCGCGGGTGCGCTTTTCGGAATATTGCCGGGCGGTCCCCACCGTCATGAGAAACGCCCAGTCGGACGATTGCGCCAACAGCAACTCCCGCGCCGCTTGGTTCAAGTAACGGCGCAAAATCCCCTCCGCGTTCGGATGAACGTTGGCCAGGTGAATCATCCGTTCCGACGCGATGTGCAGGTGGGGGTACACCCAATCGTTGGACGCGTTGAGCCAAACTTCGTGGTAGCCCTTGTCCCCCCAACTGGACGGTTCCGGTTCCGCGATTTGGTGTTCCGGAAACTTTTGCAAATAGTCCACGGCGTGGATGGTTTTTACGGCGGATTGGTCGAAATGAATTTTGCGCAACAGGGAATCCAAAAAGTCCGGTCCCTCAAACCACCAGTGGCCGAACAGTTCCGCGTCGTACACCGACGTGACCAACGGCGGACGGTTCATGACGTTCTTTAAATATTCCACCTGCCGTTCCCGGTTGAACAAAAAGTTGCCCGCGTGGCTGGCCGCCGTGGCTCGGGCCCGGGACGGCACATACGGTTCCTTGTCGGCCAACGCCACCCGGCCTGTGACCCGATGATACTTGATCCCCGTGTTGCGCCGCACCCCGTCGTCGTGCAAATAAGGCCGGATGTAATTGTAGTCCAGATCGTAGCCGATGTCGCGGTAAAATTCACGGTAATTGAAATCGCCGGGGTAGCCCTGCTCGGCGGACCAGACCTGGTGGGCGGTTTCCATGTCGCGCCCAAAAAAGGCCACTCCGCCCGGAGAATACAACGGCGCGAACACCCCGTAGCGCGGCCGCGGTTTGGAAAATAAAATCCCGTGGGAATCCAGAAACGAAAACCGGATGCCGTTCTCTTTTAAAATCGCGTCCACGCCCGGCGCGTAAGCGCATTCGGGAAGCCAAATCCCCCGGGGCGAACGACCGAAATGGCGCTGGTAATCCTGCACCGCGATCCGGATTTGGGCCCGGCGAGACTCTTCGTGGATCATGAGCGGCAGATACCCGTGGGTGGCCCCGCAGGTGATGATTTCGAGCAACCCGTAATCCTGCAAAGCCTTAAAGCGGTTCAGCAACCGTCCGCCGCACCCGTCCACAATTTCTTTGACCCGCCGGAACTTGCCCAAATACATGGCGGCCGTTTCCTGAAACGCCGCGGGCAACGAACGCGTGCGCACCACCTCTTTTTCGGCCAGTTCCAGCAATTTTTCCAGTTTCGCCCGGTAACGGGTCATCAACAGATCGTCCGACAACATGTTGCACAAAGGCGGCGTGAGGGACATGCTGATGCGGAACGAAATTTTTTCGGACGCCAACCGTTCCAAGATGTCCAGGATGGGAACGTAGGTTTCCGTAATCGCTTCGTAAAACCAATCTTCTTCCAAAAAGTCGGGGTATTCCGGATGCCGGACGTAAGGCAGATGCGCGTGGAGAACGAGGTTGAGGTACCCTTGGGGATCGGACACTATTCGCTCTTGCGGGACCGTCGCGTCACCCGAAACTCAATGGACCGCGACAGATCCCCGTCGCGGTGGGTGGCGTGGATGGGAAACACCTGTTCGCCGTCGGGAAGAGAAAACCGAAACGAGAACGTGCCGTCGGGGTTCAACGTCACCGGACGGCCCTGGAACGTCAAAGACGCGTCGGGTTCCGTGGCGCCGTAGACAATAACTTCGGTGTCGGCCACAAGCCAAAACCCTTTTTCTTTTTTCAACGAGGGCATCCGGCCCCAGCTGGCGCCGCCCGGCGACGTGGGAATCAAGGACGCCGACGACACGTTGCGAAGCAATTCCCAGCGTTGAGCCAAAATTTTGACCACGTCCAACGACCCGGCCCCCAGCCGCCCTCCGCCGGACAGCTCAAACAACCGTTCCCAATCCGCCTGCAAAACACCCCATCGCTCGTCGGTGATATCCGACACCTGGCCCGCCGGCAGGCGGATCCGATTGGAAATGGCCAGCAACACAAATCGCCCGTCGGGCAAAACCAGCCCCAGCTCCGCATGCCAATCGCCGTCCGGTTCCGGGGAGTGCACATACCAGTTGCGCGCGTCCACGCGAACGTCCACGTCGAAAAAGTCGGATTTGCCCGACCGCGTGGAATGAACCCGAAGAACCGGCCGACCGGACTTGAGCAGGTCGCCGAACTGTTTGCGGGCTTCGTCCCAGGTGTAGGGAGCCACTTCCCAATAAGCGTGAATCCAGCGGGGGTCGCGCGGAAGAATGACCAAACGGGTGACGCCGTACTCTTTGGGCAACGGACCGGCGCTGGCCGGGGGAACCGGCCGCGGGGCGGAACCAGAGGAAGGCGCGTTGACGTGAGACGTCATCTGAAAGCGGATGCGATCCTTTGTAAATCGTGATGAGTGGTGCGCTTGTCGCCGCGCTGATCAGCGATCGATACTTCTGAACGATAATTTAGCAAATACGAACGGAATTGCAAGTAATATATTTTCACAACCGATGCGCCAAATGGCGCAACCGAACGGCCACCCCCACGCCTCCCAAAACCAATATCCCATAAACGACCTTCCCGAAAGGTTTGTCCAACACTTTCAACAAGGGCGGCGTGATGATCACAAACAAAATCAAATAGAGAACCGCCACCACCAGCGCCTGCAAAAGAGGCTTAATTTTCGCGTCCATACTGAACCGTCTCCTTGAGTCCCGCGATGGCGGCCATCACCCGTTGGGCGAACGCGTCGGCGGGTTCGCCGGGATTGACCGTCAACGGGGCCCCAAACCGCACCGACACCGCCGGAAACCGCGCCATGCGGTGCGTGTTGTGAACATACACCGGCACCACCGGCGCCCCCGACTGAATCGCCAACCACCCCACGCCCGCTTTGGGCGGGCCCAACACCCCGTCGCGCCGTCGACGGCCTTCGGGAAACAAAATCAACGCGCCCCCGGCCGCCAAGAGCCGTTGGGCCGTGCGAAACGCGCCCACGTCCCCGCGCGACCGACGCACCGGAAACGCATGCACCCCTCGCAACACGGCCCCGAACAACGGGATCCGAAACAATTCTTCTTTCGCCATAAAATACAACGGGCGATCCAAACTGGACCCCACCAACGGCGGATCGGCGAACGACGCGTGGTTGCACGCCAAAAGAACCGGCCCATCGGCGGGGACATGGTCCCGTCCGTACACCGCGCATCGCCACCCGACGGCGTACAAAATTCGAAACATCCGATGGCCGGTGGCGTACAAAATCCGCGACACGATCCCCGCCAGTCCCCCCGGGTTCAAGGTCATCGGGGATGAAACGTCGCGCGCCTCGCTTGGGTTCGTCAACAGACACCCGTTTTTCGACAAACCCAATCCAACAACATCCGTTTCACACGCGCGCGCGAATCGCGTGTGGTGTCCAAAACCACCGCGTCGTCGGCGGCCCGCAACGGCGATACCGCCCGGGTGCGGTCGCGGTGGTCCCGTTCGCGAATGGCCGCCTCAATGGCCGACCGGGGCTCGGACCGGCCTTTGGCGCGGAGTTCTTTCCACCGCCGTCGGGCACGCTCTTCAACCGACGCGTCCAGGAAAAATTTGATGTCGGCCCGGGGCAACACCACCGTGCCGATGTCGCGCCCTTCCATCACCACCCCGCCGCCGCGGGCCATTTTCCGCTGGGTGCGCACCAAATACGTCCGCACCTCGGGCACCGTGGCCAACCGGCTCGCGGCTTCCCCCACGTCGGGCGTTCGCAATTGCGTTGAAACATCCCGCCCGTTCACCAACAGGCTCGGCTGTGCCCCGTCGGTAACCGTCAACGCCGTGCGCGCCAGCACCGCGCGAACCCGTTTGCGATCGTCGGGGACAACCCCCGCCTGTACCACCGCCCACGCCACCCCGCGGTACATGGCCCCGGTGTCGATGTAACGCAATCCCAGGGCGTTCGCCAGGTCCTTCGCCGACGTGGATTTTCCCGCTCCCGCCGGCCCGTCGATGGCAATCGTCAACGACCCGTTTTTTGCCGGACGGGCGCTCACGCTTGGACCCGCACGCGTTCCAGATCTTCCCAAAATGCGGGGAACGATATTTCCACGCAATCGGCGTCGGCAATTTCGGTTTCGCCATCGGCGATCAGCCCCGCCACCGCGAACGTCATGGCCAGCCGGTGGTCCCCCGCCGAGTCCAACCGCGCGCCGCGCAACGGCGTGGGTCCCTCGATGCGAAGCCCGTCGGGCAACTCATCGATGCGCGCGCCCATTTTGGACAGACCCCGCGCGATGTGCGCCAACCGGTCCGACTCTTTCACACGCAGTTCGGCCGCGCCGCGAATTTCCGTCACGCCCTGAGCTTGGGTGGCGGCCAACGCCAAGATCGGCACTTCGTCCACCAGCCGGGGCATGATGTCGGCTCCGAACGTCACCCCTTTGAGGCCCCGGTGCCGAATGAGCAGGTCCGTGACCGGTTCGCCGCCGGACACCAGCGATCGTTCCCGTTGAATGCCCGCGCCCATTTTTTCCAACACTTCCAAAATCCCGTCGCGGGTGGGGTTGGTGTTGACCCCCCGCAACATCAGTTCCGACCCCGGCGCCAACAACGCCCCCACCATGAAAAAGGCCGCGCTGGATATGTCCGAGGGAACCACCCAATCTTGAGGTTTTAAGGACGGTCCCCCCTGCACCGACACCCGCCGCTCGTCCACCGTCAACCTCACGCCCGCCGCCGCCATCATTCGTTCCGTGTGGTCCCGGGACCGCAAAGGTTCCTGGACAGTCGTGACGCCGTCGGCGTACAACCCGGCCAACAGCACGCAGGATTTCACCTGCGCGCTGGCCACGGGGCTTAGCCACTCGACCGCGCGCAACGGTCGCCGGCCATGGATATGGAGAGGAGCGTAACACCCTTTGCGCGCGGTGATTTCGGCCCCCATGGCGGTCAACGGATCCACCACCCGCGCCATGGGCCGTCCCGACAAACTTTTGTCCCCCATCAGTTTGGTGGAAAAGGGCTGGCCCGCCAACACCCCCGACACCAACCGCAACGTCGTGCCCGAATTGCCGCAATAAATGTGATCCGCCCGGGGTTCGCGCAAGCCATACAACCCCCGCCCCACAACAATCCAGTCTCCCTCGGGATTGGTCTCGATGCTGATCCCCAAAGTTCGAAAAGCCTCCGCCGAACGCTCGCAGTCGTCCGCCGATAACGGACGAACAATTCGCGATGTGCCCTGGGCCAACGACGACAAAAAGACCGCCCGATGGGTAATGGATTTGTCCGGCGGCGGCCGAAGTTCGCCCCGCAGGGCCCCGCCGGGGACCACCACGCGGCTGGATGTGGAAAGAGTCATGGTTTGTCCTTAAGAAACGCGTTCAACCGTTGGGCCCGGCGCAGGTCGTCCAACCGCCAGCCCCGTCGCGCCAACCCGTTCAATTTTTTGGAAAAAAGAGAAACAGCCCTCCGAACCGCCCGGTCGTTTAACGTAAAAATGCCTCGCCACAAACCGGGGTCGGCACCGGCCACGCGGGTTGCGTCGCGGTAACTGCCCGCCGCCAGCTCTTTCGCCAGCCGGACACCGTCCGGCCCGGCCCAATCGCCCACGGCCAACGTGAGCGCGTCGGCGATCGCGTGGGGCAAATGGCTCACCATCGCCACCGCCCGATCGTGGGTGTCCGGGTCCAAAATGAGGACCTTCGCGCCCACCGATTTCCAAAAACGAGCCGCCTGGGTCAATCGGGCTTCATCGGTGCGCAGGGTTTTCGCCAACACGCACACGGCGCCTTGATACAAATCCTCCCGCGCGTTGGCCACGCCGGTTTTTTCCGATCCCGCCATGGGATGGGCTCCCACAAACGCCGCGTGGTTTTGACCCGAAAAAAGTTTTTCCATCTCCCGCACGACGGGACCCTTGACGCTGCCCACGTCCATGACCAACGCTCCCGCCGGAATCCACCGTCGATGCCGGCGGGCCAAAGGACCAATCTTGTCCACAGGCGAGCAATACACCACCACGTCGGCGCCGGTCAGGGCCCGGGCCGGATCGACGAACCCCTCGTGCAACGCCCCGCGGCGAACCGCTTCGCTGACCGTCGACGCCCGCCGCGCCAGTCCCGTCACGCGCCAGCCCCCGCGCCGGCGCAACGCCAGCCCCAGAGACCCGCCCATCAAGCCGATGCCGACGACCGTGATCCGTTTCACCGCGCAACCGGGCGGACTGGGATCAGAGGGTTCGCCCCACCGCTTCGGCGACTTTTCGCAGGCCTTTCATAATCTCGTGCATTTGGGTGGGCAACATCGCTTGATGCCCGTCGGACAACGCCGCCGCCGGGTTGGGGTGGCATTCAATAATGATTCCGTCGGCCCCCGCCGCAATGGCCGCTTTCGCCATGGGCACAATGTAGTCGCGCACGCCCACCCCGTGGGACGGGTCCACCAACACCGGCAAATGGGACAGGGTTTTCAGCACGGGCACCGCGTTAAGATCCAGCGTGAACCGCGTGGCCGTTTCGAACGTGCGGATCCCCCGCTCGCAGAGCATGACGTTTTCGTTGCCTTTGGCCATGATGTATTCCGCCGCCATCAACCACTCCTCGATCGTGGTGGCCATCCCGCGTTTCAACATGGCGGGTTTGCGTGTGCGGCCCACTTCCCGCAACAAATCGTAATTTTGGGCGTTGCGGGCGCCGATTTGCAAAATGTCGGCGTAGCGTTCCACCAAATCCACCTGGCGCGGGTCCATGACCTCCGTGATGATCGGCAACCCCGTGGCCCGGCGGGCCTCAGCCAAATACTTCAAGGCCTCTTCGCCCAACCCCTGAAACGCGTAGGGCGACGTGCGCGGCTTAAACGCGCCGCCTCGCATGACCTGCACGCCGGCTTTTTTTAATTCTTTCGCTGTCACCATCACGTTTTCGCGGGTGTCCACCGAACAGGGCCCGGCCATGACCACGATTTGTTTGCCCCCCACGGGCACGCCGTGCACATCGATCACGGTGTCGGTTTTCTTAAACACCCGGCTGACCACTTTGTAGGGTTTCGAAATCGGCGTCACCACTTCCACCTGCGGCATGGATTCAAACAGGTCCTTGTGGGCAATGGCTTTGTTGCCTTCCCCGATCACGCCGATGACCACCCGCTCCGCTCCGCGGGACAGCTGAGGCGTGAACCCCAGCTTCTTGATTCGGGCCACCACCGCCTGAACATCGGATTTTTTCGCACCGCTTTTTAATGTCACGATCATAGGAGGCTCCTTGCTTCACGAAAGGCCGTCAAAAACATCCGATTTTCTTCGGGTCGGCCGATGGTCACGCGAATGTGTTCTGGAAAACCGTATTCGTCCATAGCGCGGACGATCATTCCCTTGCGCAGGAGCGCTTCAAACAGTTCGTCGCCCCGGTGCGGCGACACCTGAACCAGCAAAAAGTTGGCCGCCGATCGCACCGATGGAACGCCCATCCCTTTGAGGGCCCGTTCCATCGCTTTTTTCTCACGGGCCACCAACGCCACCACGCGCTTCAAGTAAGCCCCATCCCCCAAAGCCGCCACGCCGGCCGCCTGGGCCGGAATCGAAACGTTAAAAGGCGGCCGCACCCGCTCCAAGGTATCGATCACGGACTCGGACCCCACCGCGTATCCCAACCGCACGCCGGCCAACCCATACGCCTTCGAAAAGGTCCGCAGAACCACCAGGTTACGGCCCGCCTTGAAAAAATCGATGGCGTTGGGATAATCCGCGTTCAACCGGGCGAATTCAAAGTAAGCTTCGTCCACCACCGCCACCACCCGCGCGGGAAGCGTGATCAAAAATTCTTCCAATTGCTCCCGGGTGTTGTAGGTTCCCGTGGGGTTGTTGGGATTGGCGATAAAAACGAATTTGGTCCGGGCCGTGACCGCCGCGGCCATGGCTTCCAGATCGTGGGTCATGACGTTCATGGGCACCGTGACCACCGTCGCGCCCATGAGATCCCCAGCCATTCGATACCGCAAAAACGCGTGTTCACTGACCACGATTTCGTCCCCGGGGCTCAAATAGGCTTTGGCCAACAGTTCGATCAGTTCGTCCGATCCGGCGCCCACGCAGACCTGGGTGGTTTTCACCCCGCACCGTTGCGCCAAGGCCTGGCGGAGGTTTGTGCTGAACCCGTCGGGATAGCGGTGAAGTCCCGCCGCCGCCTTTTTCAACGCCGCCAGCGCCTTCGGCGAGGGGCCCAACGGGTTTTCATTCGACGCCAGTTTGATCACCCGTTTCAGCTTATACAATCGCTTAACATTTTCCATGTCGCGGCCGGGCACGTAGGGTTCAAATCCCAGCACTTCTTTGCGCGGAGGGAATACAATCGTTGGGTCGGGCACGGTTAGTCCGCCTTGGGATAACAGCCGAGCATTTTGACCATCTGGGTGGTTCGTTTCATTTCCAAAAATACTTTTTGAACCCGGGGTTCCAAAATGTGCCCGAGGAAATCGATAAAAAACACATACTGCCACGCCCGCCGTTTGGTGGGCCGAGACTCTATTTTGGTGAGATTGAGATGGGCCGCGCGGAACAGGCCCAACAAATCGTGAAGGGCCCCCACCTTGTCACGCACCGACACCATGAGAGACGTTTTGTCTCGCCCGGACCCCGTCGGGGCCGAGACCTGCTTGCCGATAATCAAAAAGCGGGTCCGGTTGTCTTTAACGTCTTGAATGGCCGGCGCAATAATTTTTAACCGATAAATCTCCGCCGCCAACGGACTGGCGATGGCCGCTACCCCCGGCTGAAGCGCGGCCTGGGCCGCCGCGTCCGCCGTGGACGCCGCCGTGTCCACGGGAACGCCCGCCATGTGGCTTTCCAACCATTTTCGGCACTGGGCCAACGCCTGGGGATGCGAGGCGATCCGCTTGATTTTTCCCGCCCCCGGCACCGCCATCAAACAATGGGCGATTGGATCTTGCCGTTCGGCGCAAATCACCAGGTCGGATTCCATGAACATATCCAGGGTGTGGTTCACCACCCCTTCGGTGGAATTTTCAATCGGCACCACGCCGTAATCGGCCCGGCCGCTTTCCACGTCGTCGAAAACGTCGCTGATGGATTTTTCCGCCACGAACTCGGCCCGACCAAAATGTTTCACCGCCGCCTGATGGGTGTAGGTGGCCTCGGGCCCGAAATAGGACACGGTCAAGCGTTTTTGCAACAAACGAAAATTCGCGATCAGCGTGTTGAAAATGTCTTCCACCGCTTCCCGAGGAAGCGGACCCGCGTTGGCCGCCGTTAAACGGTCGATGATCTGGCGTTCTCGTCCGGCGGCCACGATGTCGGCGCCTTTTTCGGCTTTCACCCGGCCGATGCGCCGGACAATTTCAGCCCGGGCGTTTAACGACTCCAAAAGCCGGTCGTCAATTTTGTCCACCTGCGCCCGCAATTGATCCAATCGCTTGTCTTTTTTCATTGCGTCATCACCCGCCCGAAAAGTCGCGCCCGGTCGCGCCCGCCTCGATGCCCCGGGTGGCCAACAAAAATTCTTCCGGGTTCGAGGCCGAGGCCATCGCGTCGTCCATTTTAACGCGGCCCTGGTTGTAGAGTCCCACCAACGCTTGGTTAAAGGTTTGCATGCCATAAAAATGACCCGCGCGGACCGCGTTGTAAATGTCGGAAAAATTATTTTCTTCAATGGCCTTCACGATGAGCGGCGTCACCACCATGATTTCCAACGCGGCCACCCGGCCGCTCCCGTCGGCCACCGGCAACAACCGCTGGCTGATCGCACCCCGCAACGTTTCCGCCAACTGCAACCGCACCTGGGCCTGCTGGTGGGGCGGGTACAAATCCAAAATGCGGCTGATGATTTGGATCGTGTTCGTCGTGTGGATCGTCGACAACACCAAATGCCCCGTTTGGGCCGCGGTGATGGCCGCCGAGACGGTTTCCAAATCCCGCATTTCGCCCACCAAAATCACGTCGGGATCTTCCCGCATGGCCGAGCGGAGCGCGTCGGCGTAACTGAGCGTATCGAGGCCCAGCTCCCGTTGGTTGACGATGGCCTTTTTGTTCTTGTGAACGAACTCGATGGGATCTTCCACGGTCAAAATGTGGGCCTTGCGTTTGCTGTTGATGTGGTCGACCATGGCCGCCAGCGTGGTGGATTTCCCAGATCCGGTGGTGCCGCTGACCAAAATCAAACCCCGCTGGTGATCCGCCAGTTTTTGTACCACCGGCGGAAGACCCAGCCCCTCAATGGTCGGAATCGTCGATGGAATCACCCGCAAAGCCAGGTTCACCATCCCCCGCTGGGTGTAAATGTTGGCGCGAAAGCGCGCGCCGTTGGCTACCGAAAAAGCCAAATCCACCTCGTTTTTTTGCTCAAACTTCGCCTTCAATTTTTCGCCCATGATCAACGCGGCCAACGCCCGGGTGTCTTCGGGCGACAAGGCTTTGCCGAAATGGGTGGGTTCCAACTCGCCGTGCAAGCGAACCACCGGGACAAACCCCGGCCCCACGTGCAAATCCGACGCCCGCCGGTCGGTAACCTCTTTTAACAGCGCCTGCAAAATCGGGCGAGGTTCCATCAGGCCAGTTTCCGAGCAACCCGCCGCAAATACGCGGGGCGCCGCAAATCATCGTCGTTTGGGATCAGGTCCACCGCCGACCGATGGGACGCCGACCGGGCCGCCGCGGGTTCACCGTCCCGGGGAATTCGACGTGACAACGCCAACCGCGCCGGCTCCCGCCGCGCCGGGGGAAACCCCGTGGCAATCACGGTGACGTTAAACCGATCTTCCAATGCGTCATCGAACACCTGACCATAGAACACGTGGGATTCCGCGCTGGCCGCGTTTTTGATGAAATCCATGGCCGTCTTTACCTCGAACAACGTGATGGACTTGCTTCCGCTGATGTTTACCAGAAGGCCCTTGGCGCCGTCGATGGTCACGTTTTCCAACAGGGGCGACTGGATCGCCATCTTGGCCGCGTCCAGGGCCCGTCCCGCTCCCCGCGCCTCGCCCATTCCCATCAAGGCTTCCCCCGCGCCGGACATGATGCTTCGCACGTCGGCGAAATCCACGTTGATCAGCCCGTGCCGGGTGATCACGTCGGTGATGGCCTGCACCGCCTGGCGCAACACGTTGTCGGCCACCCGAAACGCCTCGATGGAGGTGGTGGATTCGTCGATGATGTCGAACAACCGATCGTTGGGAATAGCCAACAGCGTGTCCACGTGGGCGCGCAGTTCCTCGATGCCCTGATCGGCCTGGTTTTTGCGGACCATGCCCTCAAAATCGAACGGCCGGGTGACCACCCCCACCACCAACGGCGCCGGGTTCAAACTTTTGGCGATCTGGGCCACGACGGGCGCGGACCCCGTTCCCGTTCCTCCGCCCATGCCCGCGGTGACGAACACCATGTCCGCCCCCGTCATCACTTCGGCCAACCGGTCGCGGCTTTCTTCGGTGGCCTGCCGCCCCAACACCGGGTTGCCGCCCACGCCCAACCCTTTCGTAATCCGTTCGCCCAACTGAAGCCGCACGGGCGCTTTGTTGCGCCGCAGGGCCTGGGAATCGGTGTTGGCCGTGACGAACTCCACGTGCGACAGGCCCGCCTCGATCATGCGGTTGACGGCGTTGCCGCCGGCGCCGCCAAGCCCGATCACTTTGATCGACGCGGGCTGTTCGTTGAAATCTTCGCTGAATTTAATTTGAACCATTAGAAGAAATCCTCCACCAACGATTTAAGACGCTGGCCAAACCCCACCCGATGCGACGCCCGCCGACTGCGCGCCCAATCGCCCAAATGGCGATAGGTGATCAACCCCAACGCGGTGGCGTACCCCGGGTTGGTCACAATGTCGGGCACACCGCCGATGTTTTGGGGCAAACCCATGCGCACCGGCAAATCCAAAATTTGTTCGGCGGCCTGGGCCAGGCCCTTCAGCTGGGCCCCGCCGCCCGTCAAAATCACGCCGCCGCCGGCCACGTGATCGGCGTAATTCGACCGCTGGAGTTCCTCGGAAATCAACGAAAAAATTTCTTCCACCCGGGGCGCGATGTAGTCAAAGATGGCGGCCCGTTTTAATCGGCGCGGCGTGCGACCGTCGACGCTGGTGTATTCGATGTCCTCATCCACGTTGCCTTCGGCCAACGTCCGGCTGGCCGCGCCGTGCAACTCTTTCACTTTTTGAGCTTGAACCAGCGACGTCCGGAGCGCGTGGGACAAATCGTGGCTGATCGCGTCGGAGCCCACCGACAGTTCCTTGGTAAACCGCACGCTTCCCTCGGCATACACCGCCAGGCCCGTGGTTTGGCCCCCCAAATCCACCAACAAACACCCGAGCCCCTTTTCCTCTTGGGTGACCACGGTGTCGCCCACGGCCAACAACCCGTAGATGGGCTCTTCCACATCAAACCCAGCCCGCGCGATGGCTTTCCAAACGTTGTTCAAATGGCTTTGGCTGGCGGTGACAATGTGGACGTCGACCTCCAACAACATCGCTTCCATGCCGATGGGGTTGGGCACACCGTTTTGTCGATCCAAAATAAAATCCTGGGGAATCACGTGCACAATTTCCCGATCCGGGGAAATGGGCACGGCTTTGGTGCTTTCCACCACCTGGTCGCGGTCGGAGGCGGTGATCTCTTTGTCGGTGCGGGCGATGTTCATGGCCCCGTGGTGGTTGAACGTCTGGATGTGCCCGCCGCGAACCCCGATCAAGACGCCCTTGGAATGGCCCACGATTCCCGCCATTTCTTCGGCGGCTTCCACCGCCCGGGTGATGGACCGGGCGGTTTCGTCGATGTTGATAACCACCCCGCCTTTCAGTCCGGCGCACGACTGACGTGCCGCGCCGACAACCTCGGTTGTCTCCGAGTCGGGATCGTGTTTCGCCACCACCGCCACCACCTGCGAACTGCCGATGTCCAGCCCTGTAATAATTTCCGGTTTAGCCATGGGTCTCCTTCTTGGAAACAGGCCGGCGCGGTTTAATCACCACCCGGCGATCGTCGATGAATCGAACAGAATCCAACCCGCCGGCCGATTCCGGCGCATCCAACACGCGCTGAAGCCGCCGCGCTTTGGGCTCCACCTCGGCCAGGTTTGACAGGGCTTCGCCCCAATACACCGGCGTCTCGCCCGCCAACACCAGCACGGCTTCGCCGTCGGCCGACATTTTAAGTTTGTAAAGGCGTTGCGTCCAGGCCTCTTTGGACAGTTGAAGCGATTCCAAAAAGGCCACCGCGTCCTCCGCCCCTGTCCCGTTTTCTGGCAACGATAAAATCGGCAACCCGTCGCCGTCGCCGCTTAAAGGGAATGCCGCCCCGCTCCGATCGATCCCCCGCCACCGATCCCCGTCAGAAGACCGGGCCACCGGGCGGCGCAATTCCAATCGGATCGCAACCGATCGATCCACCCCCCGCCGAACTCGAACCGACGCCAGCTCGGGAAACCGTTCCATCAACCGCCGTTCCAACGCGCCCGATGAAAATCCAAAGAACGGCTGGCCCGCCTTCAAGGGCGGCGACGCGTCCCATCCGACGGGGGCCGAACCCTCCACCCGCACCTGGGCGATGGAAATCGAATTCGTTTGTGTCCAGGCCCAATGGGCCCCCCACGCCACACCCGCCGCGGATCCCACAAACGCGGCCACCCGCACCCACCGGCCCACCGTGTCGGCAAAAGCGCGCCATTGGTAGGTCACCCGCGACCGCCGCACCGCCACCTTCAACTTTTTACGTCGCCGAACGGCCATGGCCTTCCAACGCCAACGTCAACAACGTTCCCACCAAACCCTCGAAATCCATTCCCACCGCCCGGGCCGATTCCGGCAACAGCGACGTGGCCGTTAAACCCGGCAACGTGTTCACTTCCAACACCGTCGGCTGTCCGCGGCGGTTGACCATCAAGTCCACCCGCCCCACATGGCGGCATCCCAACGCGTGAAACGCCGCCACCGCCAGCTCCTGGGACCGACGGTAGACAGCCGGAGTAAGCCGTGCCGGTAGAATGTGCCGCGACCCGCCTGGCGCGTACTTCGAATGAAAATCATAAAACGCGTGTTGCGGTAAAATTTCCACCACAGGCAAAATACGGTCGCCCAACAAACCGACCGTGATCTCGGTGCCCGCCACATACTCTTCCACCAAAACCTCCGCGTCCACCCGACCCGCGGCCTTTAATCCGTCTTGAAACTCCGGGTTCGTCCGCGCCACGGTGACGCCCACCGCCGATCCCTGGCTGGCGGGTTTAAGCACCAAAGGCAGGCGCAAGCCCAGCGAGGCGGGCGTGGGCCGTTCGCCTGCCGGAACCACCGCCCAACGGGGCGTGGGTACGCCCGTGCTTTCAAAAATTCGTTTGGCCGACGGTTTGTGCATGGCCAACGCGCTGGCGAGAACGCCGCTTCCCGTGTAGGGGATTCCCAAAACATCCAACAACCCCTGAAGGCGCCCGTCTTCCCCCACCGTCCCGTGGGTGGCCAAAAACGCCAAATTGATTCGCTCTCGTCGGAGGAACTCCGGCAGACGGGGCGAAACTTCCACCGCCGTGTGGCGCAATCCCATTCGCCCCAACGCCCGGCGAACCGCCGCCGCCGTCCGGATGGAGATGGCCCGCTCGGAAGACGGCCCTCCCCACACGACGGCCACCCGCCGCCGCCGTAACGCGGGCCAGCGATTTTTTTCCGCGCCGGAGAAATGGGTCACCGGCTACTCCCCGAGCGCCCACACTTCCAGTTCGAGCGAAACCCCGAACCGGTCGCGAACCGACCGACGAATTGTGTCCACAATCTCGCGCACATCCGATGCCGTGGCGTGATCCACATTTTCGATAAAATTGGCATGTTTTAATGACACCTGGGCGCCGCCCACCCGCAACCCTTTAAGCCCCGCGGCTTCAATGAGCCGCGCGGCGTGGTCGCCGGACGGATTTTTAAACACGGACCCGCAATTGCGCGTGCCCAACGGCTGGCGTTGGGCCCGGCGTTTTAACTGACGGTCGACCGCGGCCAGAATATCATTTTTCGGTCCGGCCCTCAATTGAAGATCGACGGAAAGAACGGTCATCCCGGCCAGGCTGGATCGCCGATAAGAAAACGACATATCGCCGGGTTGAAAAACCCGCACGCCGCCTTCCGCGTCCACCACCGTGGCCGACCGCACCCGACTGCCGATATCTCCTTCGGGCGTTCCGGCGTTGGTTTGCAGCGCCCCCCCCACCGTCCCGGGAATACCGCAAAACGGCTCGGCCCCGGTCAGTCCCCGTTCCGCGGCCGCGCGTGAAAGCGTGGGAAGCAAAACCCCCGCCCCCGCGTGGACCACGTCGCCTTCAAACCGCCATCGCTCAAATTCCCCGCGCAGCCGAAACGTGATGCCCCGAACTCCCTTATCGCCCACCAACACGTTCGACCCCTGGCCCAGGGGCGTCAACGGCAACCCATGGGCCTGGGCCCAAAGGATCAACTGGATCAGTTCGTTTTGATTTTTAAGTTCCAGGTAATAATCGGCCGGACCGCCGATCCCCCAGGTGGTGTGGCGAGCCAGGGGCTCATCGGTTTTGAGCGCCGGGAAATAAAAACGAAGTTCGTCGGCGAGCGGACCAGCCATCAAACGAGAGACGCCAACAACTGGTCGCCCCATTTCCACACGTCGCCGGCCCCCAACGTGAGAACCACGTCGCCGGGCTTCACCAGACGACGCAGTTCAGCGGGACCGCCGTCGGCGGGCAGGCGGGTGACCGGGGTTCCCTGGGCACGGATGCGGTCGGCCAGCCAGTCGCTGGTCACGCCTTCTTGGGGGGACTCGCTGGCCGCGTAAATATCCAACAATCCCAACACATCGGCTTTGGCAAACGACGTGGCGAATTCCTCGGCCAAGATTCGCGTGCGCGAATACCGGTGCGGCTGAAACAAGACCACCGCCCGACGGTCAGGAAACCATTCTTTTAACGCCTGCAGCGTGGCGCGGATTTCGGTGGGATGATGGCCGTAATCGTCCACCACGGCCACGCCGTTTTTTTCGCCTTTCCATTCCAACCGCCGGCCCACACCGCGAAACGACGCCAGGGCCTCGGCAATGACGGCAAAAGGCACGTCCAGCTCCAACCCCGCGGCCACGGCGGCCAACGAATTAATGACGTTGTGCCGGCCCGAGGCGCTCCAACGGATGTTCCCCAGCTTTTCGTTTTTTCGATACACCGAAAACGCCGTGGCCGCCGGCGCCGGGCGGATGTCCCGGGCCTGAATGTCGGCGTCGGGCGCCAAACCGTAAGTGATCAACGGACGGCGGATTTTATCCAAAATTTTTCGCGACCCCGTGTCGTCGACGCCCACGATCACCCTCCCGTAAAACGGCACCCGGTTGGCGAACTGTTCAAACCCCGCCACCAAGCTGGACATCGTGCCCCAATAATCCAAATGGTCGTCGTCAATGTTGGTGACGATGGCCAACGTGGGCGTCAATTTCAAAAACGATCCGTCCGACTCGTCGGCTTCGGCGACCAAATAATCCCCTTTGCCCACCCGCGCGCCCGTGCCCAAATTGTGCATTCGCCCGCCCACCACCACCGTGGGGTCGAGCCCTCCGGCCTGCAACACCAGAGAGATCAGCGACGTGGTGGTGGTTTTACCGTGGGTGCCGCCCACGGCGATGGTGTATTTGAGCCGAGCCAGTTCGGCCAACATTTCAATGCGGGCGATCACGGGAATTTTTAGCCGTTGGGCCTCCAGCACCTCGGGGTTATCGGGCCGAACCGCCGTGGACGTCACCACCACGTCAGCCCCCGCCGCCTGATCGGCTCGATGGCCGATGCGGACCACCGCGCCCAACGACGAAAGACGCCGGGTTTCGTCCGACTCTTTGGCGTCGGACCCGCTGACGGCGTACCCCAACGTCAACAACACTTCGGCGATGCCGCTCATTCCCGCCCCGCCGATTCCCACGAAATGAATGCGCTGGATTTTTTTAAACACGGTTACCCCACATGCAAAAGAAGAAATTTTAAGTAATCGGTTTCCGGCATGGCCGGCCGAACCGGATGGTCCGGACCCGCGCCGCCCTGATAAACAATTTTAACTTTGCGGCCGGATTCGTGGGCCGCCCGGGCCACAATTTGACGGAACTCGTCGCGGCCCACGTGTTGCGAACAACTGGCCGTGGCCAACAACCCGCCGCCGGTGACCCGTTTTATTCCCAGGACGTTCAACCGGATGTAGGCCTGAATTGCGGCGGGTAAATTTTTCTTGGTGGGGGAAAAGCGCGGCGGGTCGAGAACCACGATGTCGTGGGTTTCTTTGCTCTGGGCCAAAAAATCAAACGCGTCGGTTTCGCGCCACTGGCACCGATCGGCCCACCCGTTGCGTTGGGCCACGCGAGCGGCCAGGTCCAACGCCGCCGCGGAAGAGTCCACCCCCATCACCCGCGCCGCGCCGGCCTTGGCACAGGCGTGGCCGAAGCCCCCGGTGTGGCAAAACACGTCCAACACCGATTTCCCCTGAGCCCACGCCGCCACAGCGGCCCGGTTCATTCGCTGATCGAAAAAAAATCCAGTTTTTTGGCCGGCCCGCACGTCCGCGGCCATGGCCATACCGTCGGTGGTAAACCAGTGGGTCTCGTCCACCGCGCCGTCCAACACCCGAACCTCTTCGGAGAGCCCCTCCAACCGACGGGCGGCGGCGTCGTTGCGCAAAACGATGGCTTTCCAAGAACCCGCTGTTTTAAGAGCGTCCACGACCCGCGGCAGAAGAGCGTCAATGCCCGCGGAAAACGATTCCACCACGCAGACGTCTCCGTATCGGTCGATAACCAACCCGGGCACATCGTCGGACTCCCCGTGAATCCATCGGTACGCGCCATCTTTAAAAAACCGCTCGCGAAGGGACAACGCCAATTGCAACCGCCCCGCAAAAAATGACGCGTCGATGGATGTTTCCCGTCGGTCCAAGATCCGCCCGGCGATAAGGGAGCGCGCGTTGTAATAACCCACCCCCAGCCGTTCGTTGCGGGAACTCCAAAACTCCACCAACGCGCCGGGAGCCAACCCGTCTGGCGCTTTTTCCATTTCGTTGGAAAAAATCCACAGGTGGCCTCGACGGATCCGCCGGTCTTCTTGGGCTTTTAATCGAACGATCGGCAACCCGCCTGGGGCGGGCGGCTCATTTTGCGCTGGATCCGGTTTCACTTTTTTCTCCGATTTCGGAATTTTCATGGAAGTCCCCACAGAGGGTGCATTTGAGAAACCAGTTTTACCAGGGGCAGTCGCGGCCGCGCCCATTCCCAAAACCCCACCAACCGCGCGGGAGCGGGCGGCACAACGCGCGCGGCCGCCACGGTGCCGGCTTCTTGCAAACGGCTTTCCAAGTCCGCCACCGGCGTAACGGGCTGAAGCACCAGCGGCGGCGGGGGCGTCAACCGCGACAACAGGTTTACCGCCGTTTCGAATTCGTCATCGGTGGTTTGGTCGGTCAATACAATTTTTACGAACGCCTTGTCTCCGGCCAAACGTAAAAATTCTTCGTGCTCCGCCCACAGGGCCCGCCCGATGGCCGAAGGCAGTTTAATGTCGGCGGCCACCACGTCGCAAAAGGGGACCAATGGACGAAATCGGTCCGGATGGGTGGCGCTGGTTTCCAAATACGTGCGCAAACCCAACGCCTGAACCGCCGGAAGAAGAGCGGCCAAAAACTCGGATTGCAACAGGGGTTCCCCGCCGGTAACACTGACCGCCGCGTGGGACCGCTCTGTTTGGATGTCATTTATTTTTTGAAGGACCTCGTCCACCGTAAAGGCCGAATGCCCTTCGTGAGCTAAACTTCCTGGCGTATCGCAGTAACGGCACCGCCACGGACATCCCGACAAGCGAACAAAAATTTGGCGCTGGCCCACATAGAGGCCTTCCCCCTGGAGAGAGGAAAAAATTTCGGTTACACGGGCCCGCAACGGGGAGCTCGGCAATTCGGCCGGTATCAGCTCGCGGGAGGGTGGGAGAGGATCGGTTGTCATAAGGTGGAATCGGTTCTGACTACTTTAGCAAATTCGGCCTTGACCCGATAAATTGGTAAACCCGTTCGAATTCCCTGCGCTCTTCTTGTCACCTGTTCCGGAGCAAAATCGACATGGCCGCCAAGCGGAGTAAGTAAATAATTATACTCCGTCCCCTTAGGGGGTTAATTTGGCGCGGCGGAAGCCTTCGGTTCTTAGGCGGCAGGAGTCACAGGTACCGCAGGGGTGACGGCCGCCGCGGTAGCAGGACCAGGTGAGGTCGTAGGGCACGTGGAGGGATCGGCCTAGTTGGATTATCTGGGTTTTGGACATGTGCAAGAGCGGCGCCCACAGGCGCGCCGGGCGGCCCGACAGAGAATTCAACCGCGTGCCCAGACGCGCCGCTTTTTCCATGGCGCGCAAATACGCCGGTCGGCAATCGGGGTATCCGGAATAGTCCAACGCGTTCGCGCCGATCACCACGTTGGGAGCGTTGAGCCTGTCGGCCCAAGAAAGCGCAAACGCAATAAAGATCGTGTTGCGGGCGGGAACGTAGGTGTTGGGCAATTGGCGGCCTATGGTCGACAATCGATGGGACGGCACAGCCACCTGTTTATCGATCAAACTGGACCCGCCCCAGGGCAACCGAAACCGAACAACCTGAATCGGGCACCCGGCCCGTCGGGCCAACGTGCGGGCGGCACGCAGTTCCCGTCGATGGCGCTGGCCGTAATCGAACAGCAGACACCGGCAATCCCACTTTTTAACTTTTTGTGCCCAGGCCAGGGCCGTGGCCGAATCCAGCCCGCCGGACAATAGAACGATCGCTTTGGCCATTAGCCGTCGATGCCTCCCAACCGGATGCGCTGAACCCGCGCCAGGGCCCCGCCCATAAACCGCGCGCCCCGTCGCGCAAACGACTTGGGATCGTCTGAAGAGTAGTAGTCCAGCCGTCCCTTGCGATGACCGTGCAACAACAAGCCGTCTTGTTCGAGCCGCGATCGGACCGCTTTGGCCGTTTCGTCTGCGGAGTCGACCAGTTCAACCTTTCCCGCCACCGCGCCCAAGACGGTCTTCAGCAACGGATAATGGGTGCATCCCAACACCAACGCATCGATTTTGTGTTTCAAAAGCGGTTTCAAATAAGCGTTCGCCACCCGGCGGGTTACGTCGTGATTAAGCCAGCCCTCCTCAACCAACGGCACAAACAGCGGACACGCACGGGTGAACACGCGCACGTTTTTGTCCAACCGTTTCAAAGCGTCTTCGTAGGCCTGGCTGTTGATGGTGGCTTCCGTGCCGATCACGCCCACCCGCCCCGACCGGGTGGAGGCCAGGGCCGCTCGCGCGCCGGGTTCGATCACGCCGATGACCGGTACGGGCATGAACGCGCGCAAGTCCGGCAACGCCAGAGCGCTGGCGGTGTTGCAGGCGGTCACCATCATTTTGACTTTTTTCCGCCGAAAAAACCCCGCGATTTCCAACGAAAACCGTTTCACCGCTTCCGGCGATTTACTCCCGTAAGGAACCCGGGCCGTGTCGCCCACATAAATAAAGCTTTCCCGGGGCAACAGGCGGACCAACGCGCGCAGAACGGTTAGCCCGCCGACACCGGAATCAAATACGCCAATGGGATGTTGTGGGTTCATGGTCTTTTGAATTCCTCCCGGCCCATTATAAATTAATCTCGCCTCCGGGTGGGACGAATCAACGCTGAAGGGCGATTTTGAGTATTCGGGTTCCTTCGGAAGAAGTCGACACCGCGAAGTAGACACCGCTGGCCACGGCCTCTCCGTTGTCGTTGGTGGCGTTCCACGTGGCCGTGCCGGAATCGGTCGCGGTCATTTGGCTGACCCGTTGACCGCCGACCGTGAAAAGGGTGACCACCGCGTTGGGTGGAAAATCTTCGAATGTCATGGTCGACGCGTTGACGCCGGGCCGAAATGGGTTGGGATACGCTCGAGCCTGAACGGACGGCGTCACGGTGCCATCGGACGAAAATGTGCCGAACTGGGCGAAATGGCCACGCGCTTGGTTGCCAACCCCGGTAAACCGGCCGCCCGCCAACAACACGTTGCTCCCCGCCGATAACGCATAGACGTGGTCATTGACCAGAGGGTTCCAGTCGACAGCGGCGCCAGTAATAGTATCCAGAGCGGCCAAATAGGCACGCGCAGCCCCCCCGATCACGTCAAAAAGGCCCCCCGCATAAACGGTGTTTCCGTCCACGACCAGAGCCAGCACATGGTTTCCGGAGTTGGGGTTCCAAGACGGCACAACTTGACCGGAATAGGTGAGCGCGGCCAAACGGTTGCGATTTTCCCCGCCGATCACGGTAAATTCGCCGCCCGCGTACAACCGGTCGCTGGTCAACGCCAGGGCGTGGACAGACCCGTCTGCCCCTGCGGTCCAGCCCGACATTAAATGGCCCGATGTGTCCAAGGCGGCGATTCGGTTTATCCCTTGCCCGTCGATCGTCGTGAAATCCCCTCCAACGAGAACACGATCACTTCCGACCGCAATGGTCCGCACGGTCCCGTCGGGATCGGGGATCCATGACGCCAGCGCTTCCCCCGCCCCATTCAAAGCCGCGAGCCCGGACCGGGTTTGACCGCCGATCGAACTAAAATCTCCTCCCGCGTAGACCGTACTTTGCGTGACCGCCAACGCCCGAACAAGCCCGTTGGCGTTGGGGTTCCACGACGTGGCGGCCCCACCGGAACCGATGGCCGCGATGCGGTTGCGCGGCGATCCGCCCACGTTGGTAAACGCGCCCCCGGCGTAGATTGTGGACCCAAAAGCGGCTATCACAAACACGGGATTATCGGCGTTGGGGTTCCAGGAAGTCAGGTTCCCTGCCGAGTCCAGAGCGGCCAGATAACGGCGGGTTTGACCGCCAAGCGTGGTTAATACCCCCCCGACGTAAACGGTTTGCTCGTCCGCGGCCAGGGCGCGGACCGTGCCGTTGGCCTGGGGAGCCCACTGGGCCAACGTGGCGCCGATCCCGTCGAACCCCGCCACCCGCGACTTGCTGGTTCCGTTCACCTCCGTGAAATCGCCGCCGGCATAGATGGCGGTGGTGGTGACCGCGAGAGCGTAGACCGGTCCGTTCACCACCGGCCGCCAGGCGGTCACGTGGGCGGAATTGTTGAGTGCGGCCAAGTTAGAAATGCCCTCTCCGCCAATTTGGGTAAACTGCCCGCCCGCGTAAACAGCGGCGCTTCCGATGGCCAACGCATACACCGCTTGGTTCGGGGCGGGGACCCAGCTCAGATTGGGGTCCCCGTTGTTGTCCAGCTCAGCCAAGTACGAAATGGATTGACCCCCGATGTTGGTAAAAGCGCCCCCGACATAAATCGTCTGAGTCGTGGCGGCCAGGGCATAAATGGTGTTGTCGGGCTGGGGGTCCCACCCGGGCACAACGACGCCGGCCGCGTCCAGGGCGGCCAAACGGGACCGGGTTTGACCACCAATAAGCGAGAATGCGCCTCCGACATACAGCGTGGACCCGGCAAAACTTAACGAGTTCACGACGCCGTCCGGGTCCGGGGACCATCCCGAGACAGCCAGCCCGTCGGCGCCCAGCGCCGCAAGGCGGGAACGCAAGGCGCCTCCGATTTCTGAAAAGTCTCCGCCCACGTAAACGGTGGAGCCGTTTACGGCCAACGCATAAACGGCGTCGTTCGGTTCGGGCGCCCAGGCGGTGTCCACGGACCCGTTGGCCATCAGGTGAGCTAGATTTTTACGAGCAACGCCGCCCACGCCGGAAAAATCGCCCCCCACATACCATCCCCCCGCGCCGTCGGACACGACAGCATATACCCTGCCCGCCACTTTCGAGAATGACGCCGGAACCGCGCCCGTGGCCGCGGGCAAGGGAACACCGCCGCCGTGGTTGGGCCCCACAACAGTGAACGATCCGCCGATGTAGGTTGTGGATCCGATCCGGGCAATGGCGTTGACGTCGCCGTTGGTAACCCAGCGCTCTTCCGGATCCGCGGGCACCGCCGCAAAACCCAGAACTCCCCCCAAGAAACCCGTTGTCATCCAGGCGAATAAATAAAAAATGCGCGTGCCACGACTGGTCGATTTACTCACGTATGTAGTCTATCCCGAGAACGCAAAAAGTCAAGGCTCTATTTGTTTATCGGGAGAATCAGGGCCCCCCGTTTGCCTCCCCGTTCGGGCCGGGTGAATAGATGGGGGGTCCGCGATGATTCATGTCCTTGCCTTTTTTTCCGATAAAGATTAGAACGGATTCCAAGAAAGCGGCGCGAGACAAGAAGAAAACCGATTGGGAGAACAAGGAGAAACCATGATGCGTCCTGTCTCACGTTTTTTCGGAATTAGTGTGTTATCGTTCTTCGGGTTGATCGCGGCTTCCCAAATGGGCCACGCGGGCGAGGGGACGCCCGCGATTTCCCTCGAAACGCTTGAAAAACGCGTGGCGGCTCTGGAAAAAAAGGGACCCCCGCTCGAATTGGAGTTTCACGGCGTGATGGCCGGCGCCATGCAATCGTCGTTTATTCGGGACATCCCCTCCGAGTACGAAAACGCCACCCGGGGCGGGTTTGTGTTTCAACCGGAATTGTCAATCCGACCGACCCAAAAAGACGAGTTCGGCGTTAAGTTTGGATTCGCCGCGGGAAACAGTCTTAACACCAAATCCCCTTTTCAACTCTCGACCTGGGCGGCGGACCTGGAAGACGATGTCATCGACATCAACGGCGGAAAACGAAGCTACTTGCTGACCGCGTGGTACAAGCGGGCCTTCTCGATGGGCGGCCTGGGCGGCGATGTGACCGGCGGCATTATTGACGCCACGGATTATTTGGACGAAAACGCTTACGCCAACGACGAGTTCACCCAGTTCATGAACGAAGCCCTTGTGAACTCGTCCAACGGATTTGCGCCCTCTTTTGATTTGGGCGGGGCGATGCGATTGAACACCGGGCCTTTTTCTTTTAGCGCCGTGGCGATGCGGGTTGCCAAAGACGAGCACGATCACGCGTCCCGGTTTTACTGAACGCAGGTGGGGGCGCGGGTACTCTCTCCGTTGGGGGAAGGAAACGTGCGGGTCTCATTGGAAACGACCAATAAAGAATGTCCCACCGATGACCCGAACGTTAAAAAGGCGCGAAAGGGGATTTTAATTTCCGCGGACCAGGCCTTAGGCGAAACATGGGGCGTTTGGGCCCGCGTGGGGGCACATAACAAAGGCGTGCCGGTGAATTACCGTTATCTTTATTCCGGCGGCGTGAACATGCGCGGACATCTTTGGAACCGGCCCGGGGACGACGTGGGCCTCGGTCGGGCGGTGCTGGACAAAGGGACAAACGGGATCTCCCGCAGCGAAGTCACCGAAATATACGTCCGGTTCCCACTCGACGAGGTGCTGGCCCTGCGACTGGACGCCCAGTATCTGACGGATCACCGCACGTCCGAAAAACCAGACGTTTTGCGCGGATGGGTCACGGGCCTCACGCTCGCGGCCACGTTTTGACCCGTGACCACACCGGCGATTGCGAGGCCACGACACTTTAACTTATTATCTCAAGAACGTCCCTAAAACTATATAAGAAAAATCGGAGGGAGAGGGATTCGAACCCCCGGGAAGCTTGCGCCCCCACCGGTTTTCAAGACCGGCGCCTTCAACCACTCGGCCATCCCTCCAGCGGAGACTTCGGCCCTCTGGGCCGCCGCTGGCACCCTAAGCTCTGCGTGGGTGCCTAAAACCCTCTGGTAAAAACCACATATGGAGGAATGTCGTCCAGTGGTTTCAGGACTAGCGTCCTTCAACCATTTCCTCGGGATCCCATCCCTCGGTCAGATGTGGTTGCCGGGGTCTTCGACCCGTCCTAACCGTGTGCCACTGGCACACAGGACCCACTCGGCCATCCCTCCAAATACTTTACACCCTCATGATACAAAACCATCCAGCGCGTTAGACGGCCCAGTTCCCTGGATCGGAGACATTCTGGGAGCCCCAGTGTTGATGCCTGTATAAATAATCCCTATCACAATCCCAATTCCGTCAAACCCTTTTGCCAAGGGAGGCAATGGACTCCTTCGATCTTTTTAGGATGCGGATCCCGGGAAAAACAATAAAGATCAGAGTGGGGGATGTCCGCTCCCAACCTTTGAAAGGCCCGAATATCTTCGGGTCGCAAAAAATCCGTCGATTTAATTTCAATTAAGGCATTTTTTAGCCCGGGCCGCTCCATCACAAGATCAATTTCAACCCCGTCTTTTGTGCGCAAATAAGAAAAGCGAAAATCATTTTTTGCGTAGGCGGACAAACGAACGATTTCATTCATCACAAGATGTTCGAAAGCCACCCCGTAGGCGAACGTGCGGGGAAGGAGATCCAACGTCAGTGTATTTTCCAAAGCCCGCTGAACCCCCGTATCAAAAAAATAGAATTTGGGGTTACCCCGTTGACGCTTTCGAATAGATTCATGGTAGGGCTCTAAAAGGAAGCCGATCCGCGTGTCTTCGATTATTTGGAAATAGGATTGGACCGTGGGAACAGACGCCCCGGCGTCACGGGCGATTCTTGAAAAATTAATGATTTGACCGCTCATCTGGGCGGCAATGACCAAGAACCGCCGAAACGGATCGAGATTTCGAACCACTTGTTCTTGAGTAATCTCCTCTTGGAGATAGGTATGGGTATAGGCGCGGAGATAATCCCGTTTTTCGGCGTCCGATTTAAATGAAAAGAGTTTAGGCAAACTCCCCCACCGGAGACAAGCCGGAAGAGAAAAGGAATTTCCCAATTCCCGCGATGTCAAAGGAAAAATGTAATTCACAAAGGCCCGGCCCGCCAATAAATTGGCTCCCGTGGTCTTCAGCTTCCGGGCGCTGGATCCCGTCAGAGCAAAGAAGATCGGCCGCGTTTCAATTTGACGGTGGACCACGTCTAAAAGTTTTGGAACTTTCTGAATTTCGTCAATGACGACCCACCGCGTTCTGGGAGGAAGGGATTCGATTTGCTCCTCAAGGGCCTTCGGTCGGAGGCTCAGATTTTGGTGGGTGTCCGGTTCCAAGAGGTCAATGTAGAGGCAGGGGATATTTTTAAAGAATTCCCGGAGCAAATGGGTCTTCCCGGTCCCGCGTGGACCGAAGAGGAAAAAGCTGTGGTTCTTAGGGAAGGAAAGCAGTCTATTAAACATGGTTTAAATTAGTCCGCCATATTTATACCACACTTTAAGTTATTATGGAAGAGTATTTAGAAGTGACCGAGGCCTCCCCGTGTTCCAGATCACACTTCCCTTCTGAACAAGCGTTTCTTTTTTTGGGCGGGGGTACCGTTTAATTTGGGCTTCGCGGATGAGGGCTTTGGATCGGGTGAACCCTTTTTCGTGGTGGACCAGAGTGACCGGCCGGTGGGACCGGGTATACGCCGCGCCGGTCCCTTTGTTGTGTTTCTCAACCCGGGCCTCCACATCTTTTGCAACGCCCGTGTAAAGAGACCCGTCCGCGCACCGAACCAGGTAAACGCTCCACTCCCGTTTCCCGCGGGATTTCATTCCGTTCAACATCCGTTGATACTTTTTGTTCAACGGGGAAGGTGGTCCCGCACCTCTTCTTTTCGCCGTTCCATGGCCGCGGCCAGCTTAACGAGGCGATCTCGCCCAATCACTTGCTCCGCCAACGGAAACAGAACGTCTTCTTCCTTGGCGAAATGGGTTTCCAGCAGGGAACGCAGGGTGATCACGCGGGCGTGAAGCGTCTTTTTTTCTTTCACGTTGGTTTTACGCAGGAGAGCCAGCAGGCCGCCAATGTCCTCGTGCTCGGTGGACACTTCCGACCAGAACGGTTTAAAAATCAACGGCTGGGATTTCACCGCCGGCATGAAAAATTCGTCTTCAAACCAGGCGTGACCCACCACCACCCGTTGGAGCGTTTTCAAAATTTCCGGAAACCGGGGGTTGTCCACATCGAACCCCTCCAGAATTTTCCGGATCATCTTGTGATCTTTCAACAACTGTTCCGTCGCGGTGGGCATGGGTCCCCCCTTCCAAAACACCCCCCTTGCGCCCCTCCTCGGGTTACGGAGGAGAGGCGCAGGGGGACTTTGAATTTACGCCTTTTTAATTCGGGCCGCCAACGCGTCCCGTTCGGATTTCAACGCCGCGGGCAACCGGGCACCGAAGGTGGCGAAGAACTTGTCGATGTCGGCGATCTCTGTTTCCCAGGCCGCACGGTCAACCGACAACAGCTCGTCCATAGCGTTCGCCGCCATGTCCAATCCGGACACGTCCACCGCGTCTTTCGTCGGCAAAGTCCCGATGGGGCTTTCCACCGCCGCCCCTTTGCCCTGGGCTCGGTCCAAGATCCAGAGCAGGACTCGCATGTTGTCCCCATACCCCGGCCACAGATACTTGCCGTCTTTGCTCTGCCGGAACCAGTTGGCCAAAAAGATCTTCGGCGGGTTCTTGATCTTCGTTCCCATGGCCAACCAATGGCTGAAATAGTCCGCCATGTTGTATCCGCAGAACGGCAACATCGCCATCGGGTCCCGTCGGACCACACCCACGTTGCCCCCCTGCTGGGCGGCGGTGGTTTCCGATGCCATGGTGGCGCCCATGAACACCCCGTGCTGCCAGTTGCGGCTTTCGGTGATCAAGGGTGTCAAATGGGCGCGGCGGCCACCGAACAAGATGGCGTCCAGGGGCACGCCCGCGGGATCTTCCCAGTTGGGCGCAATCGACGGGCACTGCCGCGCCGGCGCCGTGAACCGGCTGTTGGGATGGGCGGCTTTGGTGTCCATGTCGGGGTTCCATTTTTGGCCTTTCCAGTCCAAGCATTCTTCCGGCGGAAGATTGTCGTGGCCTTCCCACCACACGTCGCCGTTGGGCAATTTCCCCACGTTGGTGTAGATGGTGTTGGTTCGAATGGTTTTCACCGCGTTCGGGTTCGATCGGCTGTTGGTGCCGGGCACCACGCCGAAAAAGCCCGCTTCCGGGTTCGACGCCCACAGACGTCCGTCCGGGCCCACCCGCAACCACGCGATGTCGTCGCCCAAGGTCCACACCTTATACCCCTGTTTGACCAAGTGCGCCGGCGGAACCAACATGGCCAAGTTCGTCTTGCCGCAAGCCGACGGAAACGCCGCCGCAATATACCGTTTTTCGCCTTTCGGGTTCTCAATGCCCAAAATCAGCATGTGCTCGGCCAACCAACCTTCTTTTTGGCCCAGGGCGCTGGCGATGCGAAGCGCGAGACATTTTTTTCCGAGCAGAGCGTTGCCGCCGTAGCCCGACCCCACGGACCAAATGGTGTTGTCCTGGGGAAAGTGGCAAATGAACCGGCGGCTTTCGTTGAGGTCCGCTTTCGCGTGCAGACAGCGCGTGAAGTTGGACGAGTCGCCCAACTGTTTCCACGCCACGTTGCCCATGCGCGTCATGATGCCCATGTTGAGAACCACATACAAGCTGTCGGTGATTTCCACGCCGATCTTGGAAAACGGCGAGCCCGCCGGACCCATGATGAACGGAATCACATACAGCGTGCGGCCTTTCATGGCCCCGTCGTAAATGCCTTTCAATTTGGCGTACGCGTCGGTGGGGGCCATCCAGTTGTTAGTCGGGCCGGCCTCTTCTTTGGTCGGTGTGCAAATGAACGTTAAATGTTCCGTCCGCGCCACGTCGTTTTGGGCCGATCGGTGGAAATAGCATCCGGGAAGAAGTTCCTGGTTCAGCTCTTCGAGCTCGCCTGTTTTCAAGCACTGCGAAATCATGCTCTTCTTTTCCGTCTCGGTGCCGTCCACCCAATATATTTGGTCGGGTTTTAACAGGGACGCGCATTCGTCAACCCATTTCAGGACCGCGGGGTTTTTGGTGAGCGGTGTTTCGAGGCTTGCAGTGGTCATGGCTTCTTCTCCTTCTGAGATGGCGCGTCCGGGGTGGTTTCCGGCACGTCGCATAAAATGGTGCAGTTCTTGCCCAACCCTTTCGATCGATGAAGGGCTTGGTCGGCAATCTCTAAAAATCGAAGCACGTCCGCCTCGTGGGGAACCGCGGCGATCATGCCCACGCTGACCGTGATCGGCACCGCCGATCCCGCGGCCGACGTCACCGTCAACTTTTCAACCCCTTTGCGGATCCGTTCCGCCGCCAAAAACGCTTCCCGCGCGTTGGCGTGGGGCAACATCACCAGAAATTCGTCGCCCCCATACCGGCCGACAATGTCGGTTTCCCGCACGCTGGCCCGGGTCACCTGGGCAATCCGCTTCAGAACCTCGTCGCCCACCATGTGGCCATGGACTTCGTTGAACGCTTTAAAGTTGTCCACGTCCACAAACAGGCTGGCGATGGGGTACTTGTATCGTTCCGCCCGGCGAAGTTCTTCGTCCAGCTTTTCAAGAAGGTGCCGGCGGACATGCACGCCCGTTAATCCGTCCGTGTCCGCCATGTCCCGCAACCGGAGGGCCGCCCGTTCCAGAGCCCGAGTTCGGGTGCGCTGTTTATCCAAACTGCGCCCGCTCCACAGACCCCACAGGCCCATGGCCACCACCGTGCCCACGCCCATGTAAATGTAATACGCGCCGTGGTCTTGCAGTTCGGTTCCCATCCACGTGTTGACCGTCGGCCAGTGATCCAAATAGTAACGGATCGCCAGCAGGCCCAGGGGCGAACCCAACCCCAACACCGCGCCCAGGTACATGTTCTTGCGGGCAAACGACTTAAATCGGGTCAGCCCGCCGTTGGGCATCGAAAGCGCGTTGTCTTTTGGTGGTGCCGGTTCTGGGTGTTCCATAAGGAGAGGCCCCGCCTTGCGTCGTTGGAAGAGGGAAATTATAGCACGCCCAACGGCGTTGCGTCTATGGGCTATTTCGGCGTGAGCGAGGGAACCGAGCTGATCAGTTTTTGCAGGGGCCCGGTTGTCCGGGTGGACCGGCGCCGTTCGGCCAACAAAATGGCCGAAATATCGTCGGCCGTTTCAACCAAACTGTCGTTTAAAACCACGTAATCAAACTGGGCGGCGCGGGATATTTCTTCTTTCGCCCGGGCCAGCCGCGCGGAAAACAAGTCCTCCCGGTGGGGATCGAACGACATCAGCCGCGCCGCCACGATTTCCATGTTGGTGGGACACACAAACACCATCACGGCTTCGGGACGCTTGCGCTTAACCTCCAAGGCCCCCCGCGTGTCCACGTCCAGCAACACGTCGCGCCCCGCCGCCAAATGGTCCCGAATCGGTTCCCACGGGGTGGCGTATCCGTGATTGTGAATGCGAACGTATTCCAAATAGTCCCCCGCTTGCGCCTGACGGTTAAATTCGTCGTCCGTCACAAAATAATAATCGTACCCGTGCACTTCCCGGGGCGCGGGCGGGCGGGTTGTTTTCGAGATGGACAAACGCAGGTCGGGGTTGCGGTCGATGAGCGCTTGGCACAACGTCCGCTTGCCCACGCCCAACGGAGCGGACAAGACCATTAACACCCCGCTGAATTCCGCGGCCCCGTCGGCCATCTTACTCTTCCTTTTCCTTAATCACCACGCCCAGCACTTCCGACAACGTGGTGGTGCCTTGAAGCACCTTGATCAACCCGTCTTGGACCATGGTCCGCATCCGCTGGGGCGAATGGAAAATCGCGGCGTTGCGGATGCTGTCGGCGGTCATGTCGGTGAGCGCCACGCGGCGCACGGTTTCGTCCATGATCAGCAACTCGTGAATGCCCATCCGCCCTTTGAACCCGGTTCCGTTGCACAGCTTGCATCCTTTGCCCTGGTACACCATGGTGTCGTCGGGCAACTCAAATCCGTTCATGCGGAAAATTTCTTTTTCGTCGGCGGAAGGCGCGATCGGCGTTTTGCACCCCGGGCAAAGCCCCCGGCACAGCCGTTGCGCCAACACCGCCTTAAGCGTACTGCTCACCAAATAAGCCGGCGGGCCCATTTCGGCCAAACGCGACACCGTGGACGCCGCGTCGTTGGTGTGGATCGTGGACAGAACCAAGTGGCCGGTCATGGCCGCTTCCATGCCGATGGTGGCGGTCTCTTTATCGCGGATTTCGCCCACCATGATCACGTCCGGGTCCAACCGCAAAAACGACCGCAACGCCGTGGCAAAATTGAACACCCGGTCTTTGCCCAACGAAATGTCGGGGTTCACCGCCACCTGCACGATGCCGTCGATGTTGTATTCCACCGGGTTTTCGGCGGTCAAAATGCGGATGTCGGGCCGGTTGATGTGGTTGAGGCACGCATACAACGTGGTGGTTTTGCCCGACCCCGTGGGGCCGGTGACCAATATCATTCCGAAATTCTTTTTGCCGCCCACGCCGCGCAGTTGGTCCAGCACCCGCTGGAGAATGTCAGGCAGGAATCCGATTTTTTGGATGTCCACGTTCACGTTCTTGCGGTCCAACAACCGCATGCTGGCCGATTCGCCGTACACCGTCGGGATCGTTTCCACCCGAAACTCGATGGGCCGCCCTTTGGCCATCACCTCGATGCGGCCCGATTGGGGAATCCGCCGTTCCGTGAGGTTCATGCTTTGGCTCATGATTTTAATTTTGGCCAAAATGGCAAAGCGGAACATCCACGGGATTCGAAACGGCGCCTCTTTTAAAAACCCGTCCACCCGGAACCGCACAATAACCCGGGACTTTTTGCCCATCGGATCCTCGATGGGTTCCACGTGAATGTCCGAGGCCTTCTGCTGGATGGCCGACAAAATGATCGCGTTGATGATCCGTTCCACTTCTGGGGCCGACGCGTCCACTTCCAGCAGGTCGGCCTTTTTGACCATGGTTTCCACTTGGTCCGAGTCCCGGAACGATTCCATGATTTCCCGGGTTTTTTCTTCAGCCACATCTTCCAGGGATTGTTCGGGTTCCTGGGGCGTGTCGTCGGCCATCTGTGTGCCGTAAATTTTGTCGAGCTCTTTGATGATGTCGTCGGGGAGAGCCAAAAAGGGACGCACTTCGTCGCCGGACTTGATGCGGATTTCTTCCAACAGCAGGGGATCGCGCGGATCGGCCATGGCCACCAAAATGAACCCGTCCTCGCGAATGAACGGCAGGCAAAACATTTTGCGGGCCGTGGCGTCCGACAACAGTTTCGCCACGTCGGTTTGGATTCGGAGATCGTCAAAATCCACCGGTTTCACTTTCCATTCCGCCGCCAAGGCCTGGAGAACGGCCATCCGGTCAGCCAAACCCATGTCCACCACCACCTGCTGAAGGGGTTTTTTGCTTTTGGCGGCTTCTTCCTCGGCACGGTTGAGGTCCACCGGGGCGACGATATGAGCGTCGGCGATGATGTCTTTAACCGTTTTGCGGGTGCCTGCGGTTGCGTTTTGCGCCATTCAGCGTTCCCTCGTGGTGTGAACTGTCCTTGGGGTGAGTATAACCCCCCAAACCAAAAATTTCAATGGTTATTTAAGATTATCGGCGGCGGCGCGACGCGGCGGTGTGGCCTCGGCTCCACACCCGGTCCCAGGCTGTTTTGTGGCTCGTTTTGGGGGCTTCCAGTTTCGGCGGGATTTTGTAGGGAAAGTTCGGCACCACCGCTCGGGGAAACACCAAATTGGTGAACCGCTCGATGTCCGTCACGTGCACCTGTTCCAACGGGTCCATCAACGTCAACGCGTCGCCCACGCCGTACGCCCGGGCGGTCCGGCCCACGCGGTGGACGTAATCTTCCGGATGCTGAGGAACGTCATAATTAATGACGTGGGAAATGTCTTTAACGTCGATGCCCCGGGCCGCAATGTCCGTGGCCACCAGAATCTGGGATTTGCCGGCCTTAAAATTGTCCATGGCCTCGGTCCGTTCCCGCTGGGTTCGGTTGGAATGCAGCACTTCCGCCGGGTACCCGGCCTTCTCCAGCCGGTGGGCCAGCCGGTCCGCCCCGTGTTTGGTGCGGGTAAATACCAGCACCGACCTCATTTCCGTGTTTTTCAACAGCGTTATCAGCAGATCGGTTTTTTGTTCCTGAATCACGGGATACAAAATTTGGCTGATGCCTTCCGCCACCGTGGCCGGGCGGGCCACCTCGATGCGAAGAGGATCCTTTAAGGCAAAAGCGGCGATCCGTTCCACCTCGGGCACGAGGGTGGCCGAAAACAACAACGTCTGCCGATCCCCGGGAACCCGGTGGATAATGGATTTGATGTCGGGCAAAAAGCCCATGTCCAACATGCGGTCGGCTTCGTCCAACACCAGATGGTCCACCCGCGCCAACGTGAACGCCCGGTTTTGCAAATGGTCCAGCAATCGGCCCGGGGTGGCCACCACCACGTCCACTCCGTCCGATACCGCCTTCCTCTGCTGATCGTAACCCACCCCGCCCACAATGGTGGCCACCTTGAACTGCGTGAATTGCGAAAGGCTCTGAAACGTTTCTGTTACTTGCACCGCCAACTCCCGCGTGGGGACCAACACCAGCACCCGCGGACCCGGCCGCCGATCTTGGGCCAAATGGTTCAAAATGGGAAGGGCAAACGCCGCCGTTTTTCCGCTTCCGGTTTGGGCCGCCCCCAACACGTCGCGGCCTTCCAGGACAGGCGGGATCGCCTGCTGTTGAATGGGCGTGGGGTCTTTCCATCCCAACGCCTCCGTTGCCCGCAACAGGTCCGAATGCAAATTCAGTTCATCAAAAGCCATGGGTTACTCCTTTCGTTTTTTCCCTTTTAGGGGGTTCTTTATACAGCAGGGAATCCCGTTCGGCCCAGAGGGCTCGTTGGGTCGGGTCCCGCTGAACGTAATCGGGAATGTCGCGGATCGCCCGTTGAATGTGCGGATCCGCCCCCACCGATTTCCACACCACGCCGTCGTGAAGCACATTGGCCAACGACAAGAAGAGCATCGCTTGGTTCGCGCAGGTGTAAACCTCCGACACCCGTCCGGTCCGCCAATCCCAGCTGTCGCGAAACCCAAACGACCACCGGCGGCCGTCACCGCGCCACGACGCACGAACTCCGTATTTTTCCATCCGACGCAGATTGTCCGCCGATTGGCGAGGGTAATATATCGCCGCCAAACCCGATCCCACCGGAGCCACCACGTCCTCTGTGAGAGCACCGTAGGCCAAAAATTCTTTCCCGTCGGGACTTTCGGACGGGGACAGGCCCCAGGCCGGCGCTCCGATAATTTGGCCGTTCTGCCGTTGGGCCCAAACAAACTGCGCCGCCGAGCGGCCCAGCTCCGTGTCTGTTTCATCCACAAAAATCCCCGTCACCAAAGCCGGAGCCAACCCCCCCGCGCCCCCGGACACAAAATACGTGAACCCGTTTTTGGTTTCCGTTTGGTGAGGCAAAGCGCCCCAACTTTCCAACGGAATCCCTCCGGTGCCGATCCCCCACAAGTATCCAAACCGGGTTTCCGAAGCCAACTCGCCGTAGTACCACAACCATCCCTTTTGTTGAACCTGAAAATCTTTTTTGACGAGGTTCCACCCGCCCTTATACAGCCCCCGATCCGGGTCATAGAGGTCGCCCCAGTTCATGGGCGTCAACAGTTTATCGATTCGGGCCGCGTAGGCGGGTATGATCCCTTTGACCGTCAACAGCCCGGCCGTGAGGTGGGACAGCCCGTCCACTGTGGAAAACGTTGCGTCCGTCGGAACCAAGGTGTCCACGTTCACCCTTGTCACGGGAAATCCGCCCAGAAATCGGGGCCATTTTTCCAACGAGGCCAACACCGCGTCGATTCGGGATTTGGCTTCCGGTTCAGCAAGGAGGCCCGTTCGGCCCGCCACCGCGCACGCCGCCAAATACAAACCGACGTTTCCCGCGGACGTGGAGGACCCGCGGCGGCTGGTGTCGTAGGGAAGACCCGTCCCGGAGCTGACAAAATGGGACAAGCACGCCCAGCTGTCTTGGTAGACGCCAGACAAATATCGCCGATCTTTGGACGACAAGGGCGCCGCCGCGGCGGGCCATGCGCTGGCCATCACAAAAACAACCAAACCCCACCGTAAAAACCACGGATGAACCGCGCGGCGCGGCTCGGTTCGGGGTTTACCGTTCAAGGCTGTCGTGTCCGAACCCGGCTAACAAATCCGGTCGAGGTGGTTGAGATACGGTCGGAGAGCCGACGGGATCGCCACCGACCCGTCTTCTTCTTGGAAATTTTCCAACAGGGCCGCCATCGTGCGACCCACGGCCACGCCGGACCCGTTTAAGGTGTGAAGCAACGCCCGGGACCCGTCCGGCTTTTTGTATCGAAGGCCGATGCGCCGGGCCTGGAAATCCGTGAACGTGGAACACGACGAGATCTCCCGCCACTGGCCTTTTCCGCCGTTTTCGCCCGGGGCCCACACTTCCAAATCGTATGTTTTCGCCGACGAAAAACCCAGATCCCCCGCGCATAACGCCATCACCCGATAGGGCAACTCCAACCGTTGCAACACCGCTTCGGCGTGGGCGGTGAGCCGTTCCAGTTCGGCTTCCGATTCTTCCGGGCGCACGAACCGGACCAGCTCGATTTTGTTGAACTGGTGGTTGCGCGTCAGCCCGCGGGTGTCTTTGCCGTAACTGCCCGATTCCCGCCTGAAACACGCCGTGTAGGCGCACAACGCCCGCGGCAGAGAGGACTCGTCGAGGGCTTCGTCTCGATACAAATTGGTGAGCGGCACTTCCGCTGTGGGGATCAAAAACAAATCGTCGTCTTTCGTTGCGTAGAGCTCGTCGGCGAATTTGGGAAGCTGGCCGGTTCCCGTCATGGTTTGGCGGGTGACCAGAAACGGCGGGAACACTTCCGTGTATCCGTGCTCGGTGGTGTGCATGTCCAACATAAAGTTGATCAACGCCCGTTCCAATCGAGCCCCCACGCCCGTCAATAGCGCAAACCGCGCACCCGAAATTTTGGCCGACCGAGTGAAATCCATCATCCCCAATTTTTCGCCCAGTTCCTGATGGTCTTTGGGCTTGAACCCAAACGATCGCGGGATGCCCCACCGGCGCACTTCCCGGTTGTCTTCGGCGCCCCGGCCCGGCGGCACCGAGGCGAGGGGTATGTTGGGGAGTTCCAAGAGGGCGGCTTGAACCGCCGCGTCGCTCTCGGCGGTGCGGGCTTCCAAGGTTTTCATCCGCTCTTTAAGCTCTTCCATTTCTTTCAGAAGAGGCGCGGCGTCTTTTTTTTCTCGTTTGAGACGGCCGATTTCGTCCGCCGCCTGGTTTCGACGGGCGCGCAACGGTTCCACTTCCGCTTGAACCGACCTCAGCGCACTGTCCAGGGTCAGCAATTCCTCAAACTTTGGGAGAAACCGCCCGCCCCGGTTGGTCAGGGCCGAACGCACGCCGTCCGGATCCGATCGGACCCGCTTAATGTCGAGCATGGAACCGTCCTTCCTTTATTTCTTCGGTTTGCGAAGGTTGATGAGCGGGTTTTGAATCGCGAACTGCTTGACGGGAAACCGGCGAAGCGAAAACGAATAGTCGCCCGTTTCCGAAACCCGTTCCGTTGCTTCCGCCAGTTCGGTCAACACGATGGGATTGGCGCCGGACACTATTTTTTTCTCCGCCAAGGCCGGCTGGTCCAAGGGCACCACCGTGCGGATAACCACGAACGATTTCTTGCCCAGCATTTTCGCAGGCTGAACCCCGATTTTCGGCGGTTTGATCCCGTTCAACGCCAACGCCGTCGTGGACACCCCCACATAGTCCAAGGCCACAAAGGGAACGTCTTGGAAATAATCAAATTTCACCGATTCCATCCAAGGGAACCCTTTGCGGCTCAAGAACATCACGTATTGCATCGCCTCTTTGTCGGTTTTAATTTTGTCCACATAAGGGACCAAATCTTTTGTGACATGAATGTTCGTCCCGATCGCGTTGGAATCCTTGGCTTCCCCAGGCCCCTGGACAACCAGGGAACTGACGGCTCCTTCCGACGGTGTTATTTCTTTGGACGCATCAAGAAACTTGATCCCTTTTTTCATAAACGGCAATTGGCCGTAAAAATAGGCCGACATGTCCTTGTAAAAAACGGTTTCTGAAATGACTTTCGGGGCCTCCTCCGCGGCCTCTTTGGCCCCCGCGACGCCCGGACAAACCCAGCCCGCCCCCCACAACAACACCGCAACAAAAAATGATTTGTTCATGGTTCCTCCCTTGAGATAACAGAATGATACACCGCGATGCCGGGTGGGCGCAAGTCTTTTTAGGGGCTTGCCACCGAATCGCGGGACCGAGCCCACGCACCGAAGCCGGAATCTCTTTTTTTCGTCCTTTTCCACCCCTTAATTTGGTTACGACTTCGAGCCCAAGAAATCCATGGGACTTCGAACACCCTGGGCGCCGCGGTTCAAGACATGGGTGTAAATCATGGTGGTGTTGACGTCCTTGTGCCCGAGGAGCTCTTGCACAGTTCGAATGTCGTATCCCGCTTCCAACATGTGCGTGGCAAAACTGTGCCGAAGGGTGTGAACGCTGGCCGGTTTCGTCAACCCGGCCGCTCGCACCGCCAATTTCATGGCGGATTGGAGAGCTGTTTCGTGGATGTGGTGGCGGCCTTGGCGGCCCGAACGGGGATCCTTTGAGATCCCACGCCCTGGAAAAACGTATTGCCAACCCCATTCCCGATCCGCGTTAGGGTACTTTTCCGCCAGCGCGTTGGGCAGAAAAACGTGCCCGAATCCTGCCGCAAGGTCCCGGTCATGGATCGCTTTCACTTCGGCTAAATGCCGTTCCAAAACGGGTTTCAACGTTTGGGGCAATACTGTGACCCGGTCTTTTCCCCCTTTGCCGTCCCGGACCATAATCTCGTTACGCTCAAAATCAATGTCTTTCACCCGCAACCGCGCACACTCCATGAGACGCATCCCCGACCCATAGAGGAGCTCCGCCATCAACCGCGGCAATCCGGTCATTTTTTCAATTACCCGTCTCACTTCATCCCGCGACATCACCAGGGGCCTGCGAATGGGAAGCTTTGCCCGCGCAACGTCCCCGATATCGCCCACGCTAATCTGTAGCAATTCCTTATAAAGGAAAATGAGAGCGTTCAGCGCCTGGTTTTGTGTGCTGGCCGAAACGTTCTTGTCCACGGCCAAGTGGGTCAAAAAAGCCGCGATTTCTTTGGCCCCCATATCCTTCGGATGTTTTTTCCCATGGAAAAAAATATATCGTCTTGCCCAATCCACATAGCTCTGTTCGGTTCGAATAGAATAATGTTTCAAGCGAATTATTTCCCGCAATTGGTCCAATAGTTTAGGTTTTGGTGGCACCTCCAGCTGGAGGGCTGATTGAACAACGGAGGGCTTGAAAGTAATCACTTGCGGGTGTATCATTGGAAGAACCTCGGAATCGTTAGTTGCACTCGGGGATTTCAAATATGAAAATGTCTCCGTTATCGTAAACAGTGATCTGTCGGAACAATACCATTTTTGACAGAGTCGTTTCTACCTAATAAAGAGTTGGGCCGGGTAAATCTCATTGAAATTTTACCGTTTGTCGCGTAGAGTTACAGTGCACGCTCCGCTATGGGTGAAACGGCAACAGCATTTACAGTCCAGATGCGCGGCAAGATAATTTCTGCCGCATGGCAACATTCGTT
>JAYRXX010000068.1:0-1163 GCA_041917295.1 Elusimicrobiota bacterium | reverse complement strand
TGGGGGCTATGCGGAACGTAATCGTTCATGAGTATTTTGCCGTGGACGATGAACTGGTGTGGGATGTCGCGATTAAAGATGTTCCGGCGATTCGGGGGAAGATCCAGACGCTTTGGGATAGTCTTCCAGAGGAAAAAGAGGAAACGTGAATAATTTGGATCGCTCGGGGAATCTGAAACGCTTCATTGCGATTCTGCCTGATTCCGGGGCATCATTAAAAGCTGCAAAAGGGGGAAAAAAAGTATCGATAGTATGAGTTAAACTTTTATAGTTGACACGATATTATATTGGAGATCATAATGAAATCATTGCGGGTGATAATTTATCTATCGTTAGCGGTTACCTTGTGTTTTGGTGGTTGCAAAGGAAAAACAGGTCCTCAAGGAGCGACTGGTCCCACCGGTCCGACAGGACCGTTTGGACCTGGGCCTTCCGAATATGTTTATACGGGATTATTCCCGACTCCTACTGGGGACCCAGCTAATCACTACATAGACACTCCTGAACTTGACATCGATTCGGAGGTGATTCTTAGCTGGTCATCAGATTCCCTTAACTGGGCTCGAATAGAATTCTTTAGCGTGGACATCGCAGGGAAGAAAGTCGTTATACAGCCAAGGGAGGGTATTACTTCTGATGACCATTATTACAGAATTCTTATCCGAAATTTCCCTTAACTCTCTGCTAAGCTAAGTTTGACTAACGGAGATCGAGCTTGTGAAATGGCCTCAATTTGTCAAGTGACGACAAGGAGATTGTGGGGCGTTTTGGTGCTTGATGCATTGAAAATACTGCAGGCCTGTGTGATGTCAGGGTGTTACGGGTTTTCTGAAACGGTCCGCTATCGCTTTGCCGCGGATTCCTTGGAAGACGATTATGGCCTTGGTATTGGATTCCCAGTTGCGTCTTTTTATGGTGGATCTCCTTAGTCCACCACATTTTAGTAGTTCGTCAGGCCTTCCTTAAAACGGGGGGCGGTATATATACACGGCGCCGAAAGACTCGATTGGCCATGATTCATTTGGTCCAGATGATAGGACAAACGGCTGGATCTTTGAGCCCGGGGTTAAAAGAACAGACACCGGATGTTCCTTGGCGGGCCATGGGGGCTATGCGGAACGTAATCGTTCATGAGTATTTTGCCGTGGACGATGAACTGGTGT
>JAYRXX010000067.1:0-27936 GCA_041917295.1 Elusimicrobiota bacterium | reverse complement strand
GCCCTACCTGCGATCACCCGGATGACCGTGTTCTCGACAGCCGACCTTTGGAATCGGCGTCGGTGATTCGTCGTCGCCGTGTTTGTCTAGGATGCGGCAAGCGGTTCACCACGTACGAGCGGGTGGAATCGACGCCCTTGATGGTGGTCAAGCGGGACAATCGCCGGGAACCCTTCAACCGGGATAAGATGCGCGAGGGTGTTCAGCGGGCCTGCCAAAAGCGCCCCATTTCGCCGGCCATGATCGAAAAGCTGGTGGCCGAAGTGGAATACAGTTTGCAAGATTTTGTGTTGGAAGTGCCGTCTGTTGAAATCGGCCAGCGTTTGTTGAAACGTCTCCATGATCTGGACGCGGTGGCGTATGTGCGGTTCGCGTCGGTGTACCGATCGTTCGGCGACGTGGACGACTTTATGTCGGAGTTGAACCGTTTGAAAAAAGACCATGAAAAGCGCGCGCGGTTAAAAGCGACGCTGGGCGCCGCCAAAGAGGCGGTTTTGTCCCGGGATCCGGCGGATCCCCGATTTGCATCCGATCGTCCGGTCGACTCGACCCCGGTTTCCGGGTCGGACCGACTGGTGAGAGTTTGATTCTTCTATGAATGAGAGAGGTCAGCCCATGAATCCCGTCCAAACCCCCATCCGCACCAACGGCGCCCAGGCGCCGGAGTCTGTTCCCCCCGTCGCCGTGGGAAGCCCCCGTCCGACGTCGGCCCGTCCGCCGGTTCGTTTGAGCGAAAACCAGCGAAAAGTTATTACTGACAAATACTTGCGAAACGATCCGTCCCCGGAAGTCTGGTTGGATCGGGTGGCCGCGAACATCGCGTTGGCCGAGCTCCTGCACGCGCCGGAAGCCGACGGTTGGCATTTGTGGGACGGGGTCAAACGCCGGGTGATTGACGTGGCCACGCGCAAAACCCACAAGTCGCGCCTGAACCTGTTGCACCACGGCATTACGCAATCCGACGAACGGGACAAAAATTTCGCCGTGTTTTTGGGCAACCTGCGCCGGGCGGTGGCCGAGGTTCCCGAAGCCCGTGCCCTTATGGAAGAGTGGCGGGACCGGTTTTACGGCATGATGGCGCGCTTCGACTTTTTGCCCAATTCCCCGACGCTCATGAACGCGGGCCGGGAAATTCAGCAGTTGTCGGCCTGTTACGTGTTGCCGGTGCCGGACTCCATGGAAGGCATTGCCGACGCGCTCAAATCCCAGGCCCTGATTCACAAGTCCGGCGGGGGCACGGGTTTTTCGTTCCAGCGGTTGCGGCCGTCGGGCGACAACGTGAAATCCACCAAGGGCACCGCGTCCGGGGCCATCAGTTTCATGCAAATTTTTGACAAAATGACCGACGTGGTCAAACAGGGCGGCGCGCGCCGCGGGGCCAACATGGGCATTTTGCCTTACTGGCATCCGGAAATTGAAGAATTCATCAACATGAAAACGAAACCCGGCATCATGGAAAACTTCAATGTGTCCGTGACCGTCGACGGCAAATTCATGGACGCGGCGCAAAAAGGCGAGGAATACGATTTGTTGAACCCCCGCACCCTTCAGCCCACGGGCAAGCGCTTGAACGCCCGGGATGTGTTCGAAAAAATGGTGGACGGCGCCTGGAAATCGGGCGATCCCGGCATTATTTTCATCGACCGCATCAACAACAGCCCGTCGAACCCCACGCCCCACCTGGGCCAAATCGAAAGCACGAACCCCTGCGGGGAACAGCCGTTGCTTCCCAACGAGCCGTGCAACCTCGGGTCCATCAACCTTTCCAATTTTGTTGACGGCGAAGTGGGCCACGGAAAATTGAATTGGGACCGGCTCGGCAAAACCGTGGCCTTGGCGGTGCGGTTTTTGGACGACGTGATCGAGGTCAACAACTACCCTCTTCCGCAAATCGAAGAGTTGTCCAAGGGCAACCGCCGCATCGGGTTGGGCGTGATGGGCTGGGCGGAAGCGTTGGTGAAAATGGGCGTTTCCTACGATTCCGATGAATCGTTGAAAGCCGCCGCCGACGTCATGGGGTTCGTGAACACGAAAGCGATGGAAGCCTCCGAGCTGTTGGCGGAGGAACGGGGCGTGTTCCCCAACTGGAAAGGGTCCATTTTCGATAAAGACAGCCCCCATTTCCGCGGCGAGGAGCGCATGCCGCGCCACTGCGCCCGGACGACGATTGCGCCCACGGGCACGATCGGTTTGGCGGCGGGTCTGCAGGGAGCGGGCATCGAGCCGTTTTTCGCCATCACCTACACCCGCTACAACGCGAAGGCGTTGGACGCGTTGAAAAAAGGCGACAAGCCCGCCGACGGCGACGTGTTTTACGAGGTGAACCCCTTGTTTCGCGAGGTGGCGCGCCGCAACAATTACTTCGGTTTATCCGAAACCGAGCTGTGGAAAAAAGTGGAGGCCAACCACAAGTCCGTGCGGGGGATCAAAGAAATACCCGAGGCGGTACAGAAGTTGTTCGCCACCAGCCACGACGTGCCGGTTCCGTTCCACGTTCAAATCCAGGCGGCGTTTCAGACGCACACGGACAACGCGGTGTCCAAAACCATCAACATGCCCCACACCGCCACCCGCGACGACGTCAAAAACGCCTATCGCCAGGCCTACGACATGGGATGCAAAGGCATCACCATTTATCGGGACGGGTCCAAGAGCCAGCAGGTGTTGAACTTGGGGGCCGGCAACGCGGCGGCCGAAAAACCCAAAGCCCGGGACGCCTCCCGGGGAATGTCGTCGGAGTATTACGAAATCCGCACCGGCCACGGGGGCTTGCACGTTCACATCGACTACGACGAAACCGGTCCGTATCGGCTGTTCACCAGCCTCTCGCCGTTGGGGACGGACATTTCGGGCCTCACGTCGGTGGTGGGCATCATGATTTCCAAATATTTGGAAGCGGGCGGAGACCCGAAGCGGATCTTGAAGCATCTTAATTCCGTTAAAGGCGACCGGCCGTTCGGGTTCGGGGCCCAGCGGGTGGACTCCATCCCCCACGCCATCGCCATCGCCCTGCGCACCCATCTGCAGAAGCACGGCAAAATGGACGCCCCCGCTCCCGCCGCGGCGGAGACCAAAAGCGGCGGGTTGGAGCTGTGGGACCGATCCTCGGCCCTCTATTGTCCGGACTGTTTCTCGGCCAACGTGGCCCAGCAAAGCGGATGCACCGGCGTGACGTGCTTCGATTGCGGCCATTCGGAGTGTTCCTGATGGCGGTGAAGTCCGACCGCTGGATCCGGCGCATGGCCCAAGAGCGCGGGCTCATTGAGCCGTTTGTGGAAGCCCAAAAACGCGAGGGCGTGATCTCGTACGGGCTATCCAGTTACGGGTACGACATGCGCGTGGGAACCCGGTTCAAAGTGTCCCGGCCAGGCGGGTCGGGGGTGATGGACCCCAAACAGCCGTCCGCGGGCGTGTTTGAAGATGTGCGGACAGACACGTTCTTGGAAATTCCGCCCCACTCCATCGCCCTGGGCCAGTCGGTGGAATACTTCCGCATTCCGCGCAACGTGGTGACGGCGGCGTTCGGCAAAAGCACCTACGCCCGGTGCGGACTCGTGGTTAACATCACGCCGTTTGAGCCGGAATGGGAAGGGTTCGTGACGTTGGAAATGTCGAACACCACGCCGTTCCCGTTGCGGGTGTACGCCAACGAGGGGATCGCCCAGATTTTGTTTTTTGAGTCCGACGAGGTATGCGAGGTTTCCTACGCCGACCGCAAAGGCAAATACCAGGGTCAAACGGCCATCACATTGGGGAAAATATGACCCCCTTTGAAATCATCGAAAAGCATCCCGGAACCATCGCCGACATCGCCGACCTGGAAGACAAGGGACACCGCATCGTCGACGTGTTGGGCGGCGACGTGGTGCCCACCGACGCCACGCGGGAATTTGTGGCGGCGCTTCGCGACGAGCGCCGGGACGTCTTTTACAGCGACGTTCTGCATTACCTGACGTCGGAACGATACCCGGAAGCCCAAGCCCAGGTGTTGTGGAAAGAAATTTTGGACCATAAATTTTTGATGAGCGAGCGGCTGGGCCGCAACGTGGGGATCCGCGTGTCGGCGTTTGATTATCTGCTCAACGTCCGCAAACTGCTGATTGCGCCGCGGATCATCAACTCCCACGACTTTCGTCGAACGGTTCGGTTGTCGCGGACGGACGCGTTGACGGGTCTTTACAACCGGCGCTACTTTTTGGAACATACCGCCAGGGTTTTGGAAGCGGCGGAGCATGTGAAAGCCCCGGTGTCTCTCCTGATGGCGGACCTGGACAATTTTAAGCCGTTCAACGATGAGCACGGCCACCAAGCGGGCGACTTGTTGCTTCAGGAAATCGCCCGTTTGATTCGGGGCTGTGTTCGCGCGTCGGATATGGTCACGCGGTACGGGGGCGACGAATTCGCTTTGCTTCTGCCCAAAGCAACCAAAACCGAAGCCGAGGCCGTGGCGGAAAAAATTTGCCGCCAAATCGAAGAAAACTGCCAATCGGTGGGTGTCACCATCAGCCTGGGTCTGGCCCAGTTTCCGGTGGACGCCACGTCCCGGGAAGATTTGGTCGCCGCCGCCGACGAATTGCTTTATCGGGCCAAAGAGTTCGGGGGCAACCAAGTGTCGTTGTATCGTCCGGTTCGGTTCCATTACGCCGACGCGGACGGTTCGGTCACGCAGGTGTCGGTGGTGGGGGATTTTAACAATTGGTCCGGCCGAGCCCACGGACTGGTGCGGCAGGCTTCAGGAAAAGACTGGGAAACCATTTTGCCGCTCAAACCGGGTCGATACCGGTACAAATTTTTGCTCAACCAAGCCCAGTGGATTGCCGATCCCGCAGCCACGGTATTTGAAAGCGACGGGTTCGGCGGGCGCTGTTCGGTTTTGATCGTTAATTAAAAGGAGACTGAGTTATGGCGTTTTTTATTGGTCGTGATCGCGAAGCCCGGCGGGCCTACGGGTTCGACGAGGTGGCCCTGGTGCCCGGAACGGTAACGGTGAATCCCGAAGACACGGACGTGTCCACGCGGATCGGATCGGTCAAACTTCAAGTGCCCATTTTGGCCAGCGCCATGGACGGCGTGGTGGATGTGGATTTTGCTGTGGCCATGGGCCGGTTGGGTGGGCTGGCTGTGTTGAATTTGGACGGGGTTCAGACCCGTTACGACAACCCCAAACCCCTCTTCAAGAAAATTTCCGAGGCCACACCGGACGAGGCCACGCGGCTGGTCCAAGAAATTTACAAAGAACCGTTTAAAGAGAAGCTGGTGGCCCAACGGGTGAAAGAAATCAAGGCGGGCGGGGCGCTGTGCGCGGTGTCGTCGATCCCGCAAAACGCCGAGAAAGTGGGGAAAATAGCCGCCGACGCGGGGGCCGATTTGTTCGTGGTTCAGGGCACGGTGACCACGGCCCGGTTCAAGTCGTCCAAGGGGCCCGTTGTGGATTTGGGCAAGTTTTGCGAACGGATGAAAATCCCGGTGATTATCGGCAACGTCGTGACTTACAGCGCGGCCTTGGAACTGATGGAAACCGGCGTGTCGGCCTTGTTGGTGGGCGTGGGGCCCGGCGCGGCGTGCACCAGCCGGGGGGTGTTGGGATTGGGCGTGCCCCAGGTGACGGCGACCATCGATTGCGCCGCGGCGCGGGACTTTTATTTCAAAAAAACGGGCCGTTACGTGTCGATTATTACCGACGGGGGGATGACCACCGGCGGCGATGTGTGCAAAGCCTTTGCGTCCGGGGCCGACGCGGTGATGGTGGGGTCGGTGTTCGCTCGGGCCGAAGAGGCGCCGGGCCGGGGATTCCACTGGGGCATGGCCACGCCGCACCACAATTTGCCCCGGGGCACGCGCGTTCGGGTGGGAACCGTGGGTAGCCTCAAACAGATCCTTTTTGGACCCGCTTCCTTGGACGACGGAACCCAAAACTTTGTGGGCGCGGTGCGCACCTGCATGGGCGCCGTCGGCGCGACCACGATCAAAGAGTTTCAGCTCACCGAGATCATCATCGCCCCCGAAATCAAACACGAGGGCAAATTGTTCCAGCAAGCGCAAAAAGTGGGCATGGGCAAGAAATAGAGGGGGATATTCCATGAAAGTGGAACTGTTTGCGTTGTGTGACGCGGCCACGGAAAGCGGGGGCAAGTTGAACGTGTTGGGGATTTTTGATGTGATGGCGGCGCCGGACCTGCCGTTTTTCCATCCGGCGTGCGCGGTGGCGATCCGTCTTCGTTTCAAACGCATCGAGTCGGGAACCCATCGGGTGAAGTTGGACATCGTGGATTTGGACGGCCGTCACACGGTTCCCTCGTTTGAAACCACGGTGACCGTCCAGTCGGGGGACGAAGTCGATTCGTCGGTGGCCAACCTGCTGTTGAATTTTCAACAGTTGCGGTTTGATCGTTACGGCCGTTATTCGATTGATTTGGCGGTGGACGGTCGGCACGAAGGGTCTTTGCCTGTCTATTTAAGGCCGGTCTCGTCTCCGTCCGAAAAACCGACTCACTGATTTCGGTGACGACCGCGGCGGTCAGGTCAACGATCTGGGCCGATTTGCCCGACACCGTGTGGGACGAGGTGTCCGTGGGCGGGGTCTGGGGATTCCAGGCCACGTCGTCCTTTTGGACGGCGAAACAACGGCAGGCGTGTTCTTTGCATGAGGTGTCGTACCGGGCTTGTTTCAAGCCCCAACTACCGCGGTTTTTTATTGAGCGGCTCACCGAGCCGGGCGCGCGGGTGTATGACCCGTTTTCAGGGCGGGGAACCACGGGGCTGGAGGCGGGGCTTCTCGGCCGAACGCCGGTCCTGAACGACGCCAACCCGCTGGGGGTAATTTTGGCGAAACCCCGGTTTTTTGTGCCGGACCTGCTTGCGGTGGAGCAGAGGCTTCGGTCCTTGGCGTGGAGCGAAAAGCGGTCGGCCGACCGGGACTTGTCCATGTTTTACCATCCGAAAACGGAATCGGACATTGTGGCCCTTCGCGGTTATCTTAACGAGCGGCGGGTCGCGGGGCAAGAAGACGATGTGGACCGGTGGATTCGGATGGTGGCCACAAACCGATTGACGGGACATTCAAAAGGATTTTTCTCGGTGTATTCGTTGCCGCCAAACCAGGCGGCGTCGCCCCAAAGCCAGTTGAAAATCAACGTCCGGCTGAAACAATCGCCGGAACCCCGGGACGTGGCGCGAATCATTATTAAAAAGTCACGCCAATTGGTGGCCGATCTGTCCCGGTCCGATGTGGATCGGTTGGCCCAGGCCGGTCGAGCGGGATTGTTTTTGGGCGAAGACGCCCGGCGGACACCGGCCCTTTCTTCGAATTCCGTGGATCTGGTGGTCACTTCGCCGCCGTTTTTGGACGTGGTGCAATACGCGCAAGACAATTGGTTGCGGTTTTGGTTCAACGGCATCGATGAAAAAGAAGTGGGGGGGCGGATGTCCATGCACCGAACCCTTGATGAATGGTCCCGAACCATGGGGGACGTGTTTGTCGAACTGTTTCGGGTGATACGGCCCGGTGGGTGGGTGGCGTTTGAAGTGGGCGAAGTGCGCAAAGGAAAAGTGCGGTTGGAAGAAGCGGTGGTTCCCGTGGGTGTGGCGGCGGGGTTTCGGTTTGCGGGGGTTTTGGTGAATCAGCAGACATTCACAAAAACGTCCCAGATTTGGGGCATTGACAACAACGCCAAGGGCACGAACACGAATCGGATCGCTCTCTTTCAAAAAAAATAAAACAGAGGTCTTTATGATCGTTATTCTTGATTTCGGATCCCAATACACTCAATTGATTGCCCGCCGGGTGCGGGAAGCCAACGTGTTTTGCGAGATCCACCCGTTCAATTATCCGGCGGAAAAGATCCGCACGTTGGATCCCAAAGGAATTATTTTGTCCGGCGGTCCCGCCAGCGTGTATGCCAAAAACGCGCCTTTGCCAGACCCGAAAATTTTTGATTTAGGCGTTCCGATGTTGGGCATTTGTTATGGGCTTCAGGTGATGGTGACCCATTTCGGCGGTAAAGTGTCCCGGGCGGCCCGGCGGGAATATGGGCCGGCGGATATTCAGACGGGGACGGACAACCCTTTGTTTCAAGGGCTGGGCGAGCGGATTCCGGTGTGGATGAGCCACGGCGATCACGCCGAACGTGTGCCGACGTCTTTTTCCGTCTTGGCCAAAACGGCCAACGCCCCGTGCGTGGCCCTTCACCACAAAGAACGGAACTTTTTCGCAGTGCAATTTCATCCGGAAGTCCACCACACGCCCCAGGGCAAAGAGATTTTGGCCAACTTTCTGTTTCGGGTCTGCGGCCAAAAACCCGATTGGACCATGACTTCTTTTGCCGAGGAACAAACCCGCGCCGTGCGCGAGCGGGTGGGAAAAGAAAAAGTGATTTTGGGGTTGTCGGGCGGGGTGGATTCGTCGGTGGCGGCGGCGCTTTTGCACAAGGCGTTGGGCAAACAGCTGATCTGTATTTTCGTGAACAACGGCCTTTTGCGCGCCGGGGAAGAAGAGCGCGTGCGCAAGGTGTTCGGCAAAGCCCAGGGGTATGTGACCCACGTCATCGACGCCCGGGCCCGGTTTCTTAAAAAGCTGAAGGGTGTGACCGATCCCGAACGGAAACGCAAGATCATCGGGCACGAATTCATTGAGGTGTTTCAAGAATACGCAAAAAAATTCAAAGGCGTTAAGTTTTTGGCGCAAGGGACCCTTTACCCTGACGTCATTGAAAGTGTTTCCGTGAAAGGCCCGTCGGCGGTCATTAAAACCCACCACAACGTGGGCGGGCTTCCGGCCAAAATGAAAATGACGTTGGTGGAACCCCTGCGGTTTTTGTTTAAAGACGAGGTCCGGGCGCTGGGCCGCACCCTGGGGTTGCCCGACGAGATTTTGTATCGCCAGCCGTTTCCGGGGCCCGGATTGGCGGTGCGGGTGTTGGGGGACCTCACCGAAGAGAAACTGCGAATGGCCCGGGAATCCGATTTGATCGTCGAAGAAGAGGTCCGCGCGGCGGGCCTTTACGACAAGTTGTGGCAAGCGTTCACGGTGTTTTTGCCGGTCAACAGCGTGGGCGTGATGGGCGACGAGCGCACGTATCAAAACGCGGTGGCGATCCGGGCGGTGAACTCGGTGGACGCCATGACCGCCGACTGGGCCCGGTTGCCCGACGACGTTTTGGCCAAAATGTCGACGCGCATCATCAACGAAGTGCGCGGCATCAACCGGGTGGTCTACGACATTTCGTCCAAACCCCCCGCCACCATCGAGTGGGAATAAAGCCGAAAAAAGGAGCGTCTTGTATGATTCAAACAGCCGATGTGCCCACGTTGCCCTTGAAAGTGTGGACCCGGGGAAAAGTCCGGGACGTCTACGATTTGGGAGACCATCTCTTGATTGTGGCCACGGACCGCATTTCAGCCTACGATTTTGTGTTGCCCACCCCGATCCCGGACAAAGGCAAAGTCCTCTGCCAGACCTCCAACTTTTGGTTCGCAAAACTGGCGGACGTTTGCCCCAACCACCTGGTGGCCACGGAGGTGTCGAAATTCCCGGACGACATTCGCCGCGTCTGCGCCGGTTTGGAAGGGCGCACCGTTCTGGTGAAAAAGGCCAAACGGGTGGACATCGAGTGCGTGGTGCGGGGGTATTTGGCCGGGTCCGGGTGGAAGGAATACAAAGAAAGCCAATCGGTCTGCGGGGTGAAACTGCCGGCGGGTTTGCAGGAATCGTCCAAACTGCCCGCGCCCATTTTCACGCCGGCCACCAAAGCGCCGGACGGCGAGCACGACGAAAACATTTCCTTTGAACGGATGGTTGCCCTGGTGGGCGCGGATTTGGCCCAACGGCTTCGGGACCTGAGCCTCAAAATTTTTAATGCGGCGTCGGCCCACGCCGAGTCCAAGGGGTTTATTCTGGCGGACACGAAGTTTGAGTTCGGCGAACGGGACGGTAAAATTATTTGGATCGACGAAGCTCTCACGCCGGACTCCTCGCGGTTTTGGGACAAGGCCGCGTACCAGGCCGGGCGGTCCCAGGACTCGTTCGACAAGCAGTTCGTGCGGGACTATTTGGTCCGGATCAAATGGAACAAACAGCCGCCCGTGCCGACCTTGCCCGACGACGTGGTCCAAAAAACCCGCGAAAAATACATCGCCGCCTATGAGCGGATCACGGGAATAACGTTTTAATGAGGGACGTCCTTGCGTCCCGCCCATCGTCGTGGCGGAATGACGAAAAGCGACGGAATCGATTTCGGAAAAGACATTGAGTTTTAATGTGAGGCAAAAATGAATTGGCGCGTGTTGGTGCATACGAAAGAATCGTTTGCCGATCACCACGGTGACGGCGTCAAAAAAGAAGCCCGTTTGGCGGGCGTGGGCGGAGTGAACAAAGCCCGTGTGGGCCAGGCCTATGAGTTGACGGGCTCCCTCACGGAAACCACGGTGAAATCGTTGGCCGATCGGCTTTTGGCGGACCCGGTGACCCAGACGGCCGTTGTCCTCCCGGCGGACCGTCCGGCGCGCCTGGCCAAAGGACGCCGCGCGGAAATTTGGTTTAAAAAGGGCGTGGCCGATCCCGTGGCCGACACCGTCCGGTTGGCGGCGGCGGATTTGGGCGTGAAAGGGTTGGAGGAAATCCGTTCCGGCCGGGTTTTTGATTTCCACGGGCCCGTCACCCCCGGCGCGGTTCGACGCTTTTGTGAGGACCATTTGATGAATCCGTTGGTTCAAACCGTGGAGGTCGTGTGACTGGGGAAACGCAGGCGGTGAATTTTCTTACGTTGGATTCGGACGGGTTGGTTCGACTCAGCAAAGAGCGGGGGCTGTCGTTGAACGCGGAAGAAATGGGCACGATCCAGCGTTATTTTCGCACCCAAGGACGAAGTCCCTCGGATCCGGAATTGGAAACCTTGGCTCAAACCTGGTCGGAACATTGCAAACACAAAACCTTTCGCGCCGCCGTGCACCATGTGGACGAAGACGCCGCCGGCGTTCATACCGAAAAAAACTATCAAGATCTCCTGAAAGAAACCATCGTTAAGGTGACCGACGAATTGCGCAAACCCTGGTGTTTGTCCGTGTTCAAGGACAACGCGGGGATTGTGGACGCCGATTGGGCGGACGGGGAATCGGGTCCCCAGGCGTTGGCGTTTAAGGTGGAAACCCACAACCACCCGTCGGCGTTGGAACCTTACGGCGGCGCGGGAACAGGACTGGGAGGCGTGATCCGCGACGTGTTGGGCGCCGGATTGGGCGCCAAACCCATCGCCAACACGGACGTGTTTTGTTTTGGTCCGGTGGAGGAGGGGGAGAAAAAAACGGGTTCCGGTCTTTCCACCCGACGGATCGTGGAAGGCGTGGTGTCGGGAGTGCGCGATTACGGCAACCGCATGGGCATTCCCACGGTCAACGGGGCCGTGGTGTTTGACCCGGACTTTAAAGAAAACCCGCTGGTGTTTTGTGGCACCCTGGGGTTGATCCCCCAATCGGCCATCGCCAAAGAAGTGCGGTCGGGCGATTTGATTGTTATGACGGGCGGCCGGGTGGGACGCGACGGGATTCACGGCGCCACGTTTTCGTCCGACGCGCTGACCACGGGAATACCGTCGAGCGTGGTTCAAATCGGCAACCCGATTGTCCAAAAGAAAATGATGGACGTTCTCTTGCGGGCTCGGGACAAGGGGCTTTACCGGGGCATCACGGACTGCGGGGCGGGCGGGTTGTCGTCGGCGGTCGGAGAAATGGGCGAAAAAACGGGCGCGCGGGTCCACCTGGAACGGGTGCCGTTGAAATACGACGGCATCGCGCCCTGGGAAATTTGGTTGTCGGAGTCCCAAGAACGCATGGTGTTGGCGGTTCCCCCGGAAAAGTGGGCCGCATTAAAAAAACTTTTCGACGACGAAGACGTGGACTGTTCCGACATCGGGACGTTCACCAGCGACGGTCGATTGATGGTGATGCACGGGCCCCAGGTGCTGGTGGATATGGCCATGGACTTTTTGCACGACGGAGTTCCCAAACGGTCCATGGAATCCCGGTGGGCCCCGCCCCCGGCCGTCCCTTTTCCTCTCTCGGGAACGAAAAAGGCGGACGGGATCGAACCATCCTTGTTGGCCGTGTTGGCGCAACCCACGGTGGCGTCGAAAGAATGGGTGGTGCGCCAATACGATCACGAGGTTCAGGGGCGGACGGTGGGAAAACCGTTTGTGGGGTCCGCGGGCGTGGGTCCGTCGGACGCGGCGGTTCTTCAGCTGTCGCCGCGCGATAAGCGCGGGGTGGCTTTGGGTTGTGGATTAAACCCCCATTACAGCCGATGGGATCCGTACTGGATGGCCGCCTCGGCGATCGACGAAGCGGTTCGCAACCTGGTGGCGGTGGGGGCGCGCACGGACCGCATCGCCATTTTGGACAACTTCTGCGGAGGCAATCCGTGGCGGCCGGAAATTTTGGGCGAACTGGTGCGCACCGCCCAGGCGTGCCACGACGTGGCGTTGGCCTACGGCACGCCGTTCATATCGGGCAAAGACAGTTTGTTTAACGAGTTCGTGGTGGGGGGATCGCGACGGTCCATTCCGACGACGTTGTTGATTTCGGCCCTGTCTTTGGTGGACGACGTGTCGCGGTTGGTGACCATGGACCTCAAAAAGGTGGGGAACCTGTTGTTTGTGTTGGGGGAAACCCGCGACGAACTGGGCGGATCCCGATACGGCCTGCATCGGGGAACCCGGGGCGGATCGGTGCCCCGGTTGGATCCGAAAGAAACCTGGCCCCTTTACGAAGCGCTCAGTTGGGCGATCCGCGACGGGTTGGTGGCCTCGTGCCATGACTGTTCGGATGGCGGGTTGGGCGTCGCCTTGGCGGAAATGGCGATGGGGGGAGGGATGGGTGCTGTGGTGGATTTGCGTCGGGTTCCGACCTCAGCGACCTTGGCGTCGGAAAAGAGATCGGACAAGGTGCTCTTCTCGGAAAGCAACGGCCGGTTTGTGGTTGAGGTGGCCGCCCGCCATCGGCGGGCTTTTACGTCGGTGTTAAAGGGGTTGGTTGTGGAACAGGTCGGTGAGGTGCGATCAGCGGGCGGTTTGCGCGTCACGGACTTGGATGGAAAAAAAGCGGTTTGGGCATTGACCGACCTCCAATCGGCCTGGAACGCAAAGGGAGGCCGGCCATGACGGTCAAGGCGTTGGTCTTGAGGGCACCGGGGACAAATTGCGATGTGGAAACCTCCTGGGCCCTGGAGGCCGCGGGGGCGGATCCCCAGCGGGTTCACGTGAACGCGTTGTTGCGCGGCGAGGTCTTGTTGGACGAGTTCGGCATCGTCGTTTTTCCGGGCGGGTTTTCGTTTGGAGACGACATCGCGTCGGGAAAAGTGTTGGCCAACCGACTGGTGTATCGCTTGCGCGAACAGTTGGACAATTATTTGTCGTTGGGCCGGCCCATCGTGGGCATTTGCAACGGGTTTCAAGTGTTGGTGAAAGCGGGCTTGTTGCCGGGCACGGCGGGTCCGTGGGACGGAACCCCCACGGTGACGCTGACCGATAACGATTCCGGCCGGTTCGAGTGCCGATGGGTTTATTTGAAGACCGAGTCTAAAAAGAGTTTTTGGGCCAAGGGCCTGCCCGACGTTTTTCCCATTCCGGTGGCCCACGGGGAAGGTAAGTTTGTTCCGCTGAACAGCTCGGTTTATAAACAGCTGGAAAAAAACGGCCAGGTCGTATTTCGGTATGTGGACGATCGGGGTCGCAAAGCGGGATATCCGGCCAATCCGAACGGATCGACGGGCGACGTGGCGGGGATCACCAACGGCGCGGGCAACATTTTGGGCCTGATGCCTCACCCGGAACGAACCTCGTTTCCGTTTCAAAACGCCCAGTGGACCCGTCTAAAACCGTCGAAAGAAGGCGTCGGCCTGCGCCTGTTCAAAAACGCCGTCCGTTACGCCGCCCAGGTGAACTAATAATGAAGCCGACCTTTGTTTTCAGAGATCCGATGGATGTGGTACATGAAGAATGTGGTGTTTTTGGTATATACAACAATAAAGAAGCGGCGCGGCTGACGTATTTGGGGCTTCAACAGCTTCAGCACCGCGGGCAGGAATCCGCCGGGATTGTCAGTTCCGACGGGGATCGATTTTATGCCCACGTGTCCATGGGGCTGGTGGCCGACGTGTTTCAGCAGTCGGCGTTGGACAAGCTGAAAGGGCGCATGGCCATCGGTCATGTGCGTTACGCCACGGCGGGGGCCTCCAGTTTGCTCAACGCCCAGCCGATCGTTGTCACGACGGCTCGGGGGCCCATGGCCATCGGCCACAACGGCAACCTCACCAATGCCGTGACCTTGCGGAAAAAATTGGAAGCCGAAGGGTCCATTTTTCAAACGTCGTCGGACACGGAAGTAATCCTTCACTTAATCGCCAAATCGGCGGCTCCGGATTTGGTGGACGCGATCACACAGGCGTTTGGCCAAGTGACCGGCGCCTACTCGATTGTCCTTCAAACGCCGAAAACCCTTTTCGCCGTGCGGGACCCCTGGGGCGTGCGGCCCCTGCACATCGGGCGGTTAAACGGGTCCCACCTGATCGCGTCGGAGACCTGCGCGTTCAATATCGTCAACGCCAAACTGGTGCGGGAAGTGCGGCCGGGAGAAATCGTGGCCATCGACCATCGGGGTGTGCACACGGTGGCCCAATTGCCGGTTCAGTCCCAGGCCCATTGTGTTTTTGAATACGTTTATTTTGCCCGGCCCGACAGCCATATTTTCGGCAAGAGCGTGTATGAGGTCCGTCGGGAACTGGGCCGCCAACTGGCCCGGGAAGCCCCGGCTAAAGCGGATATCGTCGTGGCGGTTCCGGATTCCGCGTCGGTGGCCGCGATGGGTTACGCCGAACAGGCGAAACTTCCTTTAGAAATGGGCCTCATTCGCAGCCATTACAAAGGCCGCACGTTTATTGAACCCAAACAGTCCATTCGGGATTTCGGGGCGCGCATGAAATACGCGGCCGTGGGGGAAGCCTTGAAAGGCAAACGGGTGGTGTTGGTGGACGATTCGATTGTTCGGGGTACCACCAGCCGCAAACTGATCCGGATGTTGAAACGGGCGGGCGCCAAAGAAATTCACATGCGCATCAGTTCCCCGCCCATGCGGGCCCCGTGTTTTTATGGGATAGACACGCCGGAATCCAACGAGCTGATCGCCACCCGGTTGTCGGTGGACGGCATTCGCCGTTATTTGAACACCACCAGTCTGAAATATTTAAGCCTGGAGGGAATGCTCCGGGCGGCGGGAAAAAAGCCCGACGATTTTTGTTCCGCCTGTTTCACAACGAAGTATCCCATTGCGATTGCCGACGGCGGGAGGTTTCAATGAACGTGTTGGTGATCGGTTCGGGCGGACGGGAACACGCTTTGGTGTGGGCGTTGCGCAAAAGCCCGACGGTGCGGCAAGTCTACGCCGCGCCCGGCAACGCGGGGAGCGCGGGGTTGGCCGATTGTTTGGATGTGAACACGAAAGAGGTGCGGGCGGTGATTCAGGCCATCGAGTCGAAGGAAATCGGGCTCACGGTGATCGGGCCGGAGGCGCCCTTGGTGGACGGGTTGGCCGACGGGTTGCGCGCGGCGGGTCACCCCGTGTTCGGGCCCGGCCGGGCGGCGGCCCGGTTGGAAGGAAGCAAAACCTTTGCCAAAGATTTTATGACCCGCCATGGGATTCCCACCGCCGGGTACAAATCGTTTTCCACTCCGGCGGAAGCGTTGGGGTTTGTTCAGTCAACCCAATGGCCGGACAGTTATCGCGTGGTTAAGGCCGACGGGTTGGCCGCGGGCAAAGGCGTGGTGGTGTGCAAGAGCCGAGACGAGGTTCAGGCCGCCGTTGAACAGATGATGGTGCACCGGGCGTTCGGCGCGGCGGGCGACCGGGTGGTCATCGAGGAGGCCATGACCGGGGAAGAGCTGAGCGTTATGGCGTTGACGGACGGCGAGACGCTGTTGACGTTGCCCACCACCCAAGACCACAAACGGGTGTTCGACAAAGACGAAGGCCCCAACACCGGCGGTATGGGGGCCTACGGGCCCGTTCCCCAAGTGACGAAAGAAACCTGGGCGCGGATTGAAAAAGAAATTTTGGGCCGGTTTCGCGACGGGTTAAAACGGGAAAAAATCGATTACCGAGGGGTCATTTACGTTGGCCTCATGTTGACACCCACGGGACCGCGGGTGTTGGAATTTAACGTGCGGTTCGGTGATCCGGAAACCCAGGTGATTTTGCCGTTGGTCAGTTCCGATTGGGGCAAGCTGTTTATGGCCACTGCGGAAGGGCGGCTAAAAGACGCGTCCCTGAAACTTAAAAAGGGGTTTGCCGTCACGGTGGTGATGGCGTCGGGCGGATACCCGGGCGCCTTTGAAAAGGGCAAATTCATTTCCGGATTGGAGACGGTTTCGAAAATGCCGAACGTGTTGGTTTTTCATTCGGGGACAGAACGGGTCGGTTCGGAACCTTTCAAGACATCCGGGGGCCGGGTCCTGGCGGTGACGGGACTGGGCGAAAGCCTGGCTCTGGCCCGGGACCGTTCTTACGCCGCCGTGTCAAAAATTTCGTTCGAGGGATCCCACCACCGCACCGACATCGCCGCCCGGGGTCTTTGACCGGGATTCCCAGGTTGTCCCAGGGCACCCGGTGACTTGCCAAGAGTCTGTGACGCGCAATGAACGCGGATTTTTCATTCGAAAAATCCCCTTCGCAGAGCTCAGGCGGGCTTCGCCCGGGATTACCCCTCGGAACAGGGTCGCCGAGCTCCCCTGTTCCGAGCCTTTCAGGGAATTTTTCAGCCGCACATTTTTGTACGCCGGCTGTTAACGGTAAAGAAAGACGGCTGAAAAATTCGAGATGAACCAATTTCCTGTTAATCCCGAAAAATTAAAAAAGTTGGAAGAGCGCTTGCGCGCCGTGGGCGTTGAGGAATCCGATTTGGAAGAGCGGTTTGTCCGGTCCGGAGGGCCCGGGGGACAAAACGTAAACAAAGTGTCCAGTTGCGTTATTTTGGTTCATGTCCCGTCGGGCATCGTGGTCCGGTGCCAAGAAGAACGGTCCCAGGCGATGAATCGGTATCGTGCCCGCCAACGGCTGGCCGAACGACTGGAAGAAAAAATCCTCGGCGCCGCCAGCGCGAAACGTCAAGCCATCGAACGCCTCCGCCGCCAAAAACGCCGGCGGGGCCGGCGCGCCCGGGAAAAAATGCTCGCCAACAAACGCCACACGGCCCAGCTCAAAGAGTCCCGTCGCCCGCCCTCTGAAGGAACGGAGTCTCCATCACTTGTTCAAGACACCCACTCTCGGGAGAAAAGCGGCAAGTCAATTAGTGTACCCCGTCCCCTTTGCCACATATCTAAGTTATAAAAGCATCACCGTCCCCTCACCGTTCTTTCCGTTTTTGTAACTACCCAGGGGTTGTTTGTCTTAGACGATAAAAATGATTTTCCTTCTCCTCTTGGGAGAAGGTGGCCCGGAGGGCCGGATGAGGGATATGGACGTTCGTGTCGTCGGAAAAACCTTTCCCTCACCCTCCCCTCTCCCAAGAGGAGAGGGAAATACCCCTGAGTAGTTACCGGTTTTTTTATAATTCTTGCCAGGGGATGGCGGTGACGCGATCGTGGATTTGCCGGGGCGTTTTCACTCGGCAGACCAGGTACGCGTGCTTCGCTTTGGGGTATCCCTCCATAAATAGGAGCAGGTGCTTGGCATCCGAGACCGTTGGGTTCTCTGTCCATTTGACTTCGATCGGGATGAGATCCGACGGCGTGGTCACCACGAAATCCACCTCCGCCCCCCCCACGGTTCGCCAAAATCCAACGCCGTAGGACCGACCCAGCATGCGCGCACGATGAATCAGTTCTATTCCGACCCAATGCTCCAATAATTTTCCCCCTTCGACGGCCAGACGGCTCTTGTCCGGAGCAAGCCGGGCCGCAGCGTTTCGCACGCCTAAGTCAAAGAAGTAAAAACGCGGGGTGGACAAGATCCTCTTTCGATCGGATCGAATAAAGGGTTCCATCCAATAGCCCACAAAGGTGTCCACCAAAATTTGATAGTAGTTTCGCAGCGTCGCCTTGGGCACGCCGCTTTCGTTGGACAGGTGAACCAAATTGAGTGTTTGTCCCGAGGAAAGTGCCGCAAATTCCAGAAAACGAGAGAACGATCCCACATCTCGAACCAACCCTTCCCGGCGAATTTCGTCTTCAAGATAGAGCTCGGCATAGCCTTCCAATGTGCGCCCAGCCCCCACGGGAGTTTCCTGTGCGATTCCAGGGAGCGAACCGAACAAGAGCAGATCCTCCAGTGAACGCGTTGGGAAGAACGTGGCGTTGTGCGCCGGGACCAGAGGAAGGATTCGACTGTTAACTCCCCGTTCCGGCTGGACAATCGGAAAGAGATGGAAAAGGTGGCTCCGGCCCGGGAGAAGATTGGCCGTGGAGGCGCGCAACCGTCGGGCCGAACTGCCGGTTAAAACAAAGGAAAATCGGTTTGAAAACCGATCCTGCAAGCGTTGTATTTCGTCTAAGAGAGCCGGAACCTTTTGGATTTCGTCAACAAAAACAACTGTCGGTTTGGGCGTGGTGGCCAATAACTGTTCCGAAAACGACCCCGGGTTTCTTTCAAACATTAAACGCAGAGAGGCTTCTTGTAAATCAAACTCGATATTATGCGTCTCCCCTTCAATTACACTCCTCAATAAAGTCGTTTTTCCCGTTTGGCGAGCCCCAAACAGCAAGCGAACTTTTTTTTGTGAGGAAGGATGCCGGAGATCCCGTTCAATCCATCGCTGAAAGATAGACATGTCGATGTTTATTATACATATTTTTATACATCCACAATATCATCAACGGGCCAATGCGAATTCGCTCCAGCAAACGCCACACGGCCGAGCTCAAAGAGTCCCGCCGTCCGGCCGAAGCCACTGGATGTAAATGTCGACCAAAATGAACGATTGTGCGTATTGGCCCGACTAAAAAACACAATCATTCATTTTGGACGAACCAACGATTTTTTGAGTTTGTCCGCTCCGTCTAAATGGGAAAAAACCATTGAAAGAAGAGGTTTCTCGCCCTATACTGCAAGGGCATGAAAAGGAACCTTATAAAGAAAATTCTGGCCCCGTTGGGGTTGGTTGTCCTGTCGGCATTTTCGCGGGCGGCCGACACGGGCATTATTAACGGGCAAGACGCCATCGACGTGCTGGGCCAAACCGATGGGAGCGGAAACGCCGTGTTTACCGACGGAACTCCTTACGAAAGCCAACGCCTGGAGGGGTTCAATTTCCCCTACGATGTAGCTCTCGACACGAGTTCCCATAGATTGTTTGTTAGCGACTTTTACGGTTCGCGGGTTGTTATTTATGATTTGGATTCTTCCAACGTCATTGTGGACCGAACGGCCGACTATGTACTGGGTCAGCCGGACCACTATAACAAAAGGTCTGGGATCGTAAATGCGGCTTCCCTTGACCTGCCGGTGGGGGTCGGTTTTGATAGCGCGGGCAACCGACTGTTTGTCGGCGACAACGCCAATAATCGTGTGGTTGTTTATGATGTGGCTTCCATTACGACAGGAGAAAACGCCGTGAACGTTTTGGGCCAAGCTAACTTTACTGTTGGAACAGCGGCCACCACGATCAACGGTCTTGTTAACCCAAGAAAGCCATTTTTTGACGAGTCAAACAAACGATTGTATGTTGTCGATTATTCCAATAATCGCATTTTGATATTTGATTTGACCGACATCACAGACGGAGAAAATGCGGTGAACGTGATCGGTCAGCCGGATTTCACAACGGCCGCCGCAAATACCACCATCAATGGGTTCAATGCTCCCGCAACTGTGGCGCTTGACGAAGTCAACCAACGTCTATTCGTCGCGGATTACACCAACAACAGGGTCATGGTGTTTGACGTTAACTCGATTACGGATGGGGAAAACGCTGTGAATGTGTTGGGACAATCCAGTTTTACAACCAGCACATACGCAACATCCATTAACACCATGTATAGCCCCTTTGGCGTTGCCTATTCAACGGCCACCCAACGGTTGTTCGTGTCCCAGTCATCAAACGATCGAATCACCGTCTTTGATGTAACGGCCATAACTGACGGCGAGAATGCCGTTAATGTTCTGGGACAACCAAATTTTACGACGGGATTTTCCGGCACAACTCAATCGAAAGCGTACACTCCCCGAGGATTGGTTTTAGACGTCGCCAATGAGCGATTGTGGGTGGCTGACCAATACAACTATCGTGTTATTGCCTTTAATGTCTCAACGACCACCATTTCGGATGGCCAAAACGCTGAGAATATAGTTGGTCAGACCGATGGCGCCGGCAATGGTGTTTACAGCACGCGCAATGGTTTCGATGGAGCGGCTCTAAATGGAGTGGATTATCCTTACGATATTGTCGTGGATACAACAGCGCATCGCTTATTCGTGGCGGACCACCTTTCTAATCGTGTTTTGGTATATAACTTGGATTCGTCAAATTTATTGGTGGATGGAACCTCGGACAATGTTTTAGGCCAAACAAACTACAAGGAAATTAGAGATCGGGGCGCGCTAAAAGATTCCAACTCATGGCCGTCTGGTTTGGCGTATGACTCGGCCAGGAATTATTTGTTCGTATCCAACTATTACCGAAACCGCTTAATGGTGTTTGATGTGGCCTCTATTACAGACGGCGAAAACGCTATTAATGTGCTCGGGCAATCCAACTTCACTGGAGCCTCGGCGGCCGCCACAGCGGCTGGGATGTCTGGTCCGTATGGCGTTGAATATGATGCATCTTCGCAAAAACTGTTTGTGGCCGACAGGAATTGTCATCGCGTCACGATCTACGACCTTGCTTCCATCACGGACGGCGAAAATGCGGTGAACGTTTTGGGCCAATCAAATTTTACGGCCAACACGTACGCCAACCCGCCCACCGCGGCAAGTATGCGTTCCCCTTATGGGGTGGTGTTGGACGAAAACAGATTGTTTGTCATGGATGAATACAATCACCGTGTTTTGGTGTTTGACGTGAGTGCAATAACAGACGGGGAGAATGCAATCAATGTGTTGGGACAAAGCGTTTTTACAACCCGCACGGCCGCAACCACGGCGAGTGGTATGACATACCCAAGGATGGGGGTCATTGATTCGGAGACAAATAGGTTATTTATCAGTGATTCCGATAACCATCGGGTCACGGTCTACGACGTGACTTCTATTGCGGACGGGGAAAAAGCGGTCAACGTTTTCGGGCAAAGTAATTTTATTTCCGCTGTGGCGGGAACGAACTCTTCGGGGCTGTACAATCCGAGAGGCTTGTATTACGATTCGACGCTCAAGCGTCTTTTAATTTCCGATACGGGCAATAGCCGGATCATCATCCAGTCCGTTGCCCCAATTGGTCAAACTTTTGACGGCGGAACCAGTGTTGTGGGTGCCAGCGCGGGATTAAGCCAGGGCGGCGGGGTGTGGGGCGACTTTGATATGGACGGGGACTTGGATATGGCGGTCAGCGGAACAGACGGAACCAACAATCAAATCCAGGTCTATGCCAATAACGGCAACGGAACCTTCAATTCCACGGCCGTCAACGTGGCGGCGGCCATCAGCGGATTAAAAGACAGCGACACGGCCTGGGGCGATTTCGACAGTGACGGCGATCTGGATGTGTTGGCCGGCGGCTATGACGGCAGTAACCGCCAGTTGCGCGTGTATAAAAACAACGGCAACGCCACGTTCAACGCCACGGCTGTGGAAGTCCCGGGCTCGGCCAACCTGGGGTTAAGCACGGGCACCGTGGCCTGCGGGGATTTTGACAACGACGGGGACCTGGACGTGTTGGCGGGTGGCTATGACGGGACCAACAACCAGTTGCGGGTGTACAAAAACAACGGCAACGCTACGTTCGATGGGACCGCGATCGACGTGGCCGGAAGCAACAACGGGTTGAGGGCGGGGGGCGTGGCCTGGGGGGATTTTGACAACGACGCGGATTTGGACGTGTTGATCAGCGGGACGGACGGCACGAACCGTCAGTTGCGGGTGTATGCCAACAACGGGAACGGGACGTTTAACGCCACAGCAACCAACGTGGCGGGGAGCAACAACGGGTTGAGCGATGGGCGTGTGGCGTGGGGGGACTTTGACAAGGACGGGGATTTGGAGGTGTTGGTGAGCGGGACGGACGGAACCAATCACCAACTGCGCACCTACAGCAACAACGGCAACGGGACGTTCAATGCCACGGCGACGAACGTGGCGGGGTCGAACGGGGGCGTGACCAATTCCGCGGTGGCGGTGGGCGATTACAACGTCGACGGCAACATCGATGTTTTGGCGGCGGGGCGACCGGATAGTTTGTTGGCGTATTGGAAGCTCGATGACAATTCTGGAACCATGGCGACGGATGCGGCTGGAAACGCCTACACTCTGACATTGGAGGACGGGCCCACCTGGACGGACGGAAAATATAGCAAGGCTGTTCTTTTTGATGGTCTAAACGATCGGCTCTATTCCTCGACTTCGGATCCGTTTGAATACCGGGGCGGGGGGCTCTCATACAGTTTATGGTTTTATTCGGATTCAGCGGATTCCGGACAGAGCTATATTCTCAGCAAGCCGTGGAACGGCAACGGACGGTACAACTATCGACTTTATCAAACATCGGCTGATAAGCTGACCGCCTATGTGGGTGCAGAAACTTATTTGACCTGCGCTGATCCAACCGCTTTTGCCACAAACCAATGGAACCATGCGGCGGTTACACTTTCCGCGTCTTCGGTGATGCGGCTCTACGTTAACGGCGTGGAGGTGTGCACAGCCGACTATTCCTCAATTTCCACCTGGGTCCCAACAACCGGCGGGGATGCAAACAAGGCCTTGGTTGTGGGGTCGGTTTACAACTACAGCACCGGCTGGGCCGGAGACACCACGTATTCGTTTCAGGGAATGATTGACGATGTTCGCATGTTCAATCGAACGTTGTCTGCCCGGGAAGTGGCGGGGCTTTATAATGCGACAAGGGCATCAATTGGAACATTGAGAATCCACAAGGGAAACGGAAACGGGACTTTTAATGCCGCGACTGTGGAGGTGGACAACGGATTGGAACGGGGGACTGCGGCTTGGGGGGAGGCGGACGGGGACGGGGATCTGGACATTCTGACGTCGGGATCGGATGGAACAAACCCGCAGTTAAGCGTGTATCTAAGCACCCAGTCAGTGACCGCGTCGAACACAACGCCGACCGCGCCAAGCACCTTGGTTGGGAGCATGGGATTTATCGCGAGCGGAGTGAGCGTGGCCAGTTTTACGTGGAACGCGGGCAGTGACAGTGGAACCGGGTCAACTTCGGAAAATGGGTTAACCTATGATCTGCAAATATCCACCACATCAAACTTCAGCACACTGATGTTTCCCGGTCAGATGGGGGCCAGCCCCCGCATGGGGAGCTATTTGAAACCGCCAAAGATCTTTAACAGCAACACATACTACGGCGTGGTTTTGAAATCCACGGATCCCTGGAACGCCCAAAGCACAGCCAGTTATGGCCTGCGCACAGACACGACGTATTACTATCGCGTAAAAACGGTGGACGCGGGACTAGACGAATCCAGCTGGTCAAGCAACGGAACCCTGTTTTCCGCCGGGCCGCCCAGCACCAGCACGTTGGCGGCCACGGTGGGAGTTGGGCAAGCCACGTTAAGCTGGGAATCCGCGGGCGACGACGGTATGATCGGCGATCTCACCGGCACCTACCGAATCCAGTATGCCACCTACACCGCGAGCTGGAGCACCAGCTCAACGCCCACGAACGCCACGACTGTTTCGATATCGACCACGAATGTGGTCCCGGGGTCGTCCCAAAGCAAGGTGCTGATCCCGCTCAACAGCGGATCCACGTATTATTTTGTTTTGTGGACCGCCGACGAACTGACCAACTGGTCGAACGTGTCCAACACGACGTCGGTCTATGTGGCCACGGAATACCCATGGTTTAACGATGCGCCCATTGAGGTGGACGGTGTGAACGGAGGTCTTCGCTACGGACGGGTGGCCTGGGGGGATTTTGAGGGGGACGGAGACCTCGACATTTTGGCCAGCGGCAATACCAGTTGCGAATTGCGTATTTATGTAAACAACGGGAACGGGACCGTGGATTCGGCACAGATCGATGTGGATGGGGCGGGCAACGGACTGTATTACGGCGCCGCCGCTTGGGGGGATTATGACAACGATGGGGACCTGGACGTGTTGGTGAACGGGCGGGACGCCAGTGTGGGTCAATTGCGGATTTACAAAAACAACGGAAATGGGAGTCTGGATCCCGCCCAGATCGAAGTGGACGGGTTGAACTTGGGCGTGTATGAGGGCCATGTGGCCTGGGGGGATTACGACAATGACGGCGACGTGGACATTTTGACCAATGGATATGCAGACGGAAATTATCAGTTTCGTCTGTACGTGAACAAGGGGGACGCAACCATTGACCCCACCCAAGTTGAAGTGGAGTCTTTGTCGGCGGGGCTTTACCGAGGCACTTTCGCCTGGGGTGATTACGACAACGACGGAGATTTGGATATGTTGGTCAGCGGAACGTCGTATGGACCCACTCACCAACTGAGGATCTACAAGAACAACGGTAATGGGACGGTCAGCAACACTGAAATTCAAGTGGACGGATCAAACAACGGACTGACTTATAGCGCCGTGACTTGGGGTGACTTTGACAACGACGCGGATCTGGATATCTTGGTGGGAGGCTCGGATGGGACCAACAACCAACTGCGCATCTACAAAAACAACGGCAATGGAACCATCGATCCCGTTCAAATCGAAGTGGATGGACTCAACAATGGACTCGGTTATGCGGACGTGGCGTGGGGCGATTTGGACACGGACGGGGATTTGGACATATTGGTCCAAGGGTCGGATGGGAGCAACAACCAATTGCGGGTCTACAAAAACAACGGGACCGCGACCATTGATCCGGCCCAGGTGGAGGTTGATGGTGTAAACGGGGGATTCAGGGAGGGGGGGGTGGCGTGGGGAGATTTTGATGGCGACGGAGATTTGGATGTGTTGTCGAGCGGTTATGACGGTTCAAACAGCCAGTTGCGTGTGCACAAGAACCAAAACAGTGTGGCCAACACCGCGCCGACGGCTCCAGGCACGTTAACGGCTGTCTGGGCCTACAATGCGACAGGGGTAAGCACAGCGACGTTAAAGTGGGCTGCGGGGACCGACAGTGGGACGGGGGCGACGCCGGCGAACGGTTTGACCTATCAACTGGAAGTGTCCACAAGCAGTGGGTTTACCGGGAAATCGGTGGTGGCGGGGCACTGGGCGACGCCGGGACAAGGGAACTATTTACGGCCGCCAAAAATCCACGATGGCAACACCACCCATGGGGTGGGGCTGAGGAATCTGCAGTGGACAAACACGACGTATTACTACCGGGTCAAAACGATCGACGCGGGGTTAAAAGAGTCGGCCTGGAGCGCAACGGGGAGTGTGTATACGCTGGTGGCGAGTTCGGCGCCGTCGGCGGTGATTGATTTGGTGGCGGGTCAGTATGGGGAAGGCCAGATCACCCTGACCTGGACGGCGCCGTTAAACATTTGGTCCGGTGGCAATGCCGCTTACGATGTGCGGTATAGCACGGTGGGAGCGATCACGGACGATACGGCGTTTAATAACGCGACACAGGCGACAGGAGGACCAACGCCGGGACTTGTGGGCGGCGGCGAACGAATGGGGGTTACGGGGTTGGTCCCCGGGTGGACCTATTACTTTGGGCTGAAGTCCGTGAACGATAATGGGACCAGTTCTTTAGACACAATGAGTCCAAGGCCCAGTGCCGCGGCGTCGGTCTTTAACGCGACGCAAATCGAGGTGGACGGGCTCAATAATGGGCTTTGGAGCGGCGGGTTTGCCTGGGGAGATTTTGACAGCGATGGGGACTTGGACATTCTCGAGTCGGGGTTTGATTTGTCTTCAAATCGCCAGTTGCGGATTTATAAAAACAATGGCAACGGTACGATATCCCCGACCGAAATTGATGTGGATGGGCCGGCCGGTGGAATGGTCTATTCCGGTGTCGCTTGGGGAGACTATGACAACGATGGGGATTTGGACATCTTGGCCAGCGGATCGATGGGGTCGGGTTTCCAGTTGAGGATCTACAAAAATAACGGGAACGGAACAATGGATGCATCACAGATTGAGGTGGATGGAATTGACAATGGTCTTTACTACAGTGTTGTGGCCTGGGGAGACTTTGACAACGACGCGGACCTGGACATTTTGACCAGTGGCCGGACAGGTTCATTGACAAACGAACTGAGAATCTACCGGAACAACGGAAACGGCACGATTGATCCGAGCCAGATTGAGGTTGATGGGGCCAACAACGGGATGTACTATGGCGCCGTTGCCTGGGGCGACTATGACAACGATGCGGATATCGACATCGCCTTTCTTGGCCACGACGGGACCAACCGACAGTTAAGGGTCTATACCAACAATGGGAATGGGACAATTAATCCAACTCAAATTGAAGTGGATGGAACAAACAACGGCGTGTACTATGGAGGTGTAGCCTGGGGGGATTTCGACAGCGATGGAGATCTGGATCTTTTGGTGGGCGGACAAGATGATGCGGCCGGTCGACAACTTCGCGTCTATAAAAATAACGGCAACGGAACCATAGATCCGGCTCAAATTGAAGTGGACGGCGCGGGCGGAGGATTTTTTGGTGCCAGCGTGGCTTGGGGCGATTACGACAACGACGGGGACATAGACATTCTTGGGAGCGGACGGTCGAATTCAGCTTCTCGCCAATTGCGCGTTTACACAAATAACGGGAATGGAACCATAAATCCGACCCAGATTGAAGTGGATGCCATAAACCTTGGAATGCAAGAGGGGGCTTTGGCCTGGGGTGACTTCGACAACGATGCCGATTTGGATATTGGGGCCATGGGTTACAGTGACACGTCCAACCTCCAACTTCGTGTTTACACAAACCTGGTAGCCACCCCCAACACCACCCCCACGGCGCCCGCGACCTTGGCGGGCGGATTTACGTTCGACGCCACCAGCCTGAGCGTGGCCAGTTTTACATGGAACGCGGGCAGTGACAGTGGAACCGGGTCAACTTCGGAAAATGGGTTAACCTATGATCTGCAAATATCCACCACATCAAACTTCAGCACACTGATGTTTCCCGGTCAGATGGGGGCCACGCCCCGGATGGGAAGCTACCTGAAACCGCCCAAGATTTTTAACAGCAACACCGACTACGGGGTGCTGTTAAAAGCCACGGATCCATGGAACGCCCAAGACACAGCCAGTTATGGCCTGCGCACGGACACCACCTATTATTACCGCGTGAAAACGGTGGACTCCGCCCTGGCCGAAAGCGGGTGGTCCAACGTTGGTGCGGTCAATACAAATGTTTCTCCGGCCACAAGCACACTGACCGCTCTAGCTTCTTCCAATGATGGGGGAGTGTTTTTGACGTGGGCCAGCGCGGGCGACGATGGCATGAACGGTAACCTGACGGGCGCCTACCGGATCCAATACGCCACCTACACAGCCACATGGAGCACATCGACAACGCCCTCGAATGCAACGACCGTCACGATCGCTACAACCACGCAGGTCCCGGGTTCGGCCCAGGCAAAGCTGATTACAGGTTTGACGGGCGGACTGACCTATTATTTTGTTTTGTGGACCGGGGACGAAGTCCCCAACTGGTCGAGCGTTTCCAACACAACATCAGCGTATGTGGCAACGGATTTCCAATGGTTCGACAGCGGTCAAATCGAGGTGGACGGAGCTAATAACGGGTTGAGATACGGCGGTGTGGCCTGGGGGGACTTTGATAACGATGGGGATTTGGATTTGTTGGCCAGCGGACAGGCG
>JAYRXX010000066.1:0-3321 GCA_041917295.1 Elusimicrobiota bacterium | reverse complement strand
TCGTCGCGACCGATATTGCTGATGGGGCCATCACCACCACCAGAATTGCTAACGACGCGGTGACGGACGAAAAGATTGCTGGTATGACCGCCGCGAAACTGACCGGGCCCCTTCCGGCGATTAGCGGGGCGGCGTTGACCGGTGTTGTCGCGACCATTTTTGCCGAGGGGGCCATCACCACCACTAAAATCGCAGACGAGGCAGTCATTACTACCAAAATTACGAACCTCGCTGTGACGAACGCAAAAATAGCAGATGGGGCCGTTACAAAAGACAAAATTAACCCAACCCATATTCAACCGGTCTACATCACTAACGACAACCGCCTTGTTCTTGGTGGGTCGGATCAATATGACACCTCTGTTTGCGGAGTGGATTTCACCAACACAAAAGTGTTGTTTTTTGATTGCAATGGACTGTGTGACCAGGATGCGGCTAAAACGTGCACGGCCTCTCAGGTGGGATATCTTTTTAGGCCTTAACAAAATTGGTGGTTAAAAACCAATGAAACCGGGACAGATGTTTAAAAGAAGGGGGTTGAATCAAATAATCATGGCTTTAGCGGGAGCCATGAATTTGATTATTTCTGGCCACGCGGTGGAATCGACCAATTCGAATTTTCGTTTGCGTGCCGAAATAAATACCGGGGGCGATGAATCAATTGCAAACGCCCAATACAACATGATGGGATCTTTTAATGCGATGGAAACGGTCCCAACCGACGGCAATGTCAAATTCGATCCAGGGTTAAGCCATGTTCTCTTTTTCCCTAATGCCATTGCTGATTTGACGATTCAACCGACTGGACCAAATTCAGCTCATCTTGAATGGACCCACCCCAATACGGGTGTTTCCTACACAGAACCCGTGGTTTCTTACGAACTTCGTTTTTCTCAGGCCGAAATCACGGAACAGAACTTTCTCTTTATTCCGAACCCCCTCGCGATTACACGGTCGGGAGATCTAAAACAAATTTACGACCTGAATCTGCCTTCCTATGACACGAATTACCACGTCGGTGTTGTTTCTATCGACAACGCCGGCAACAAATCCTTTTTGCATAAACCGAAAGAATTTTGGACATTACCGAACGATCCAAGCGACCTCAGTTTAGTGGCCGACCACGAGAACAAAGCCGTTATACTGACGTTTAACCCAAACAATCCAAATACGGGCCACTCTTTGAAATTTGAAGCCGCCCTGTACAAACAAGGGCAAATGCCGCCCGCCTTGCCCGAATACGAAGTCATACTGGAGAATGTTCAAGACAACGCCCCCCAGACCATTGTCTTCGACAGAGACGACAAAGTTAAACGCCAACAAGCGTACGCTGTTTTTCTTCGGGCCTACAACGGAAACAATGAACATTCGAATTGGGTTCAGGCTCCAGGGACAGTTGAGATCGACAAGAAATTGCCGACACTTAAACCGGTAGGAATGCTAACCGCTTCTGGCTTTATTGTGAACTGGGAAAGAAACCTTCTTTTTGGAACATATCAGGCCTACGTCGGCTCGGATTTAAATTTCAACTCACCAATAATTAAGCCCATTCCAAGGCAAAATCTGAGCTCCCAAGATTATTTAGGTCTCAAAGGAAACACCCGTTACTATTACAAGGTAAAAGCGTGGGACATTTGGGGCAGGGAGCTTGGAGAAACAACCGCGGAGAGCGTCGTCACCCATGTTCTGCCTCCAACCAATGTTTTCGGAACAACCATCAGCGACACCGAAGCCGCTGTTTCATGGAAGAAGAATGTGAACAACAGTTCAGCATCCCACGATTATCGAGTCTATGTGTCAACCGATGCGTCATTTCCAGCCACAATAACCAAATTCAAAGAATTGCGTTTTTCAGGTGCAGAGGAGATGGACACGACGTTCGACAACTTAATCCCGAACGGAGCCTATTACGTCAAAATTGTTGGAATTAACCAGGTCGGCGTTGAAGCTCAAGGGAGCGATATTTTCGTTTCCGCGTCACCCGTTTTCCATACAAAACCTGTTCCCGTGGCTTTGTCCGTGCAGTCTGTGGGGGATCCAACAAAAGAAATAGCGGTCCAGTGGACCCACACCGCAAACGAACCAACGGAAACATTATTTATAGCCACTTTGCATGGAACGGATAATTGCGGTGGGACACCGATTCAAACTGTTTCATTTCCGGCCCCCCAGGAACCGGGAATAAAAACGGCCTATTTTGTCAGCTCGATTGCCGCCCCAATCTATGCCAACGCAAAATATTCGATTTGCGTTGAAGTTAAATCCAAAACGGGCCCCGGCTCCCATTCCGCTCTTTCCAATCCTTTTATTGCATACACCAAACCGTTGCCGCCTCAAACACTCATAGCGGAACCGGCGATTGAATCAATCGATTTTTCGTGGACAAATTATATTGGAGACGCCAGCAATCAAAATTCAAACATAACAGAATACCAGCTGTCCTGGGTGGAATTTGTGGGATTATTAAACCCGGGAACGAACAGCGCGACAATGGCGCTGAGTGACACCGCAAATCTATTGAAACCAAACGTGGAGTATCAGGCGAAAGTGGTTGCGATACCCATAACAGGGAGCCCTTGGCAAAAAGCCTCCGCTCAAACGAACGCGATAACTTTAGCGAGGCCCCCCAGCCGAGAAAGGTTTGATGTGTTTCTCACCTCGGCCGTTATCAAATGGAATTCCCATGATAACCCCGCCGATACAGAGTATACGCCCAAACTATTTTTGGAAGATGGAACAGAACTGGCCCTTTCCCCTATCTATCCAAATTTAAACGAAGCGAAATACGAGGGTTTAACCCCCAACACAACCTATTTTGCACGGGTAAGTGCAACGAATTGGGGGCGCATTCCAACATCTTATGTGGAGTGGGACAAAAAATCAACGAATCCGGAAAAACCGTTAAACATCGTGCTTGCGCGAGATGCCGGAGACCCCTCTAGTAAAATGAATGTGACCTGGAACCCCAACAATAACCCTAAAACCACGCGATACGAGGTTCTCATTGATTCGGACGATAAATTTAATAATCCGATCCGATTTTCCGATGTCCCCGCCCAAGCACAGGGGGAAGAAACATTAAAGAGCTACACAATAACAGGCTTAACGTCGAACCTGGCGTATTACGCGAAGGTGGAAGTCCATGGTCATAACGGGACGGTTGTGGTGTCGGACGTTTCCAACGGAGCCGAGACGGCTTCGGCGGACGTGGAATCCATTTCGTTGGAGCCGGTGGGCGACCAAACCCGTGAGCTGAAGTTTACGTGGGACAAGAAAGGAAATTCGGCTCGGACAAAATACGCGGTGGAACTGACAACGAAT
>JAYRXX010000065.1:0-2124 GCA_041917295.1 Elusimicrobiota bacterium | reverse complement strand
TTTGGTGGCTTCGGCGATGCCGCGGGCCTCTTTGGCGTTGGCGGCGTTCTGGCGTGTCATGGCGTTCATTTCCTGGAGACTGCTGGAGACTTCTTCCAGGCTGGAGGCCTGTTGGCTGGTGCCCTGGGCCAAGGACTGGGCACCGGTGCCGATCTGGCCGGCGGCGGAGGCGATCTGGTCGGCGCCGACAGCCACCTGCTGGAGGCTCTGGTCCAATGTTTCGGCGGCGGCGTTGACGGCGTCTTTAATGCGGGCGTGGTCTCCTTTGTAGTCGCCGGTCACCCGGGCGGTCATGTCTTTTTGGGCTAGGCGTTCAAGCGCGTGGGCCGCGTCCTGGACAGGCGCGATTACCGCGTCCAGGGTTTTGTTCATGCCCGCCATGACTTCGCGGAAAGCCCCTTGAAACCCTTCCAGTGAAGCCCGTATGGACAACTGGCCCTCCACGGCGCTTTCGGACAACTGGCTTAATTCTTCAGTCAGTCGCGAAATGCTGGCGGCCGCGTTCTTCATTCCGTGACAAAGGCGATCGTGGGGGGACCGGGGTGTTAAATTTTGAGAGAGGTCGCCTTGCCCAATTTGATCGGCGGCCATGCCCATTTCCGTCACATAGGTTTTCAGTTCTCGAAACGAGTTGGCCAACTGGCCGGTTTCATCGGTCGAACGATAAGTGATTTCTTTGCGGCAGTCGCCCTGGGCCAAATCGTGAGCGATGGACGATAAAAGACCGAGAGGGGCGGTGGTCCGTCGAATAATCCAAAAAACCACCGCCAACGCGAATAGACCCATCACCGAACTGGCAACCACGTTAAAAATCTGCGCTTTGCGTATTTTGGCTTCATCTTCTTCCGCGGACATGTCCATCCCAACCAATCCAATAATGTCGTCTTCTTTTCGGTCCATATGGCAGGTGATACAGTCTTTGTTTAAAACGATTGGATTAAGCCCCACAGTAACGCTTTTGCCCGCGATTTTAACGGTGTGAACAACCGGTCGACGGGTTTTCATGGCTTCGTTAATTAAAGGAAGAGGAGGGTTCTCGTAGGTTTGGCCCTGGTTGCGGGTTATTTCGCCTTTCTCGTTTGTAATGTAGGCGCGATTAATGTTTTTTAACCGGCTCAACGTGGTCAAAGTCCCGTTGGTCATCTCGTTGTTGTTTTGCATCATGGCTTCGTCCAACATGCTCAGTGAAATGGACACCAACCTTTCCACATTGTCGTGCCGATTGTTCCGTGAGTTATTCATGTCTTTGTGTACCTGAATCGACGTCATGATCGCGAACCCGAGCGCGCCAAACACGGCCAGCGGAACAATTATTTTCATCGCTATTGTTTTCATAACCGTTACCTCACAAGTTGAATTTCCCCCATTTTTACCGCTGGTTTAGGAGCGTGTGAAATTGAGATCGAATGGTCTCTCGGGGCCGAATGGCCTCCGCTGATCCTAAAACCATTAACCATGGTTTTCATCTCCTGGGCTTGGGCCGACAACTCTTCGGAAGCGCTGGCGGACTCTTCGCTGTTGGCGGCGTTCTGCTGGGTCAGCTGGTTCATCTGTTCCATGGCCGTGTTCACCTGACCCACACCCTGGCTCTGCTGGTCGCTGGCCGCAGCAATCTCCGCCATCACTTCGCTCACCCGTTTCGCGTGCCCATTAATTTCTTCCAAGTTCTTCATCACTTCCTGGTTAATCGTCACACCGTTCTCCGCGTTCTTCACAGACCCTTCAATCATGTCCGCCGTGTTCTTGGCCGCTTCGGCGGATCGCATGGCCAGGTTGCGGACTTCCTCGGCCACCACGGCAAACCCTTTGCCCGCCTCACCGGCGCGGGCGGCTTCGACCGCGGCGTTGAGGGCCAGCAGGTTGGTCTGGAACGCGATCTCATCGATGGTCTTAATAATCTTGGCGGTGTCGTCCGAGGACTTTTTAATCAGGTCCATGGCGGCGGAGAGACGGCCCATGCTGTTGACACCGTTTTCCGCGGATGTTTTGGTGGCTTCGGCGATGCCGCGGGCCTCTTTGGCGTTGGCGGCGTTCTGGCGTGTCATGGCGTTCATTTCCTGGAGACTGCTGGAGACTTCTTCCAGGCTGGAGGCCTGTTGGCTGGTGCCCTGGGCCAAGGACTGG
>JAYRXX010000064.1:0-3300 GCA_041917295.1 Elusimicrobiota bacterium | reverse complement strand
TTTGGATTTGGATTCGCATTTCTTGCAGACCATTATTATCTCGTCAATGCATTCCCGGCGACCATTTTTTAAAATAGCAACCTTCAGGTGTCTTTGTTCAAAAGCTTCCCGATGGATTAAACACTGGCCTTCATCTACCTTTTCGACATTAACAGATTTGTCAGACTGATTAAGAGAACAACCCGTCAAAAAAGCGATTAGTGCAAGGAACAAAGCGGGGTTTAGCATGTTCTTTGGACACTGAGATTCATTGAATGTTCCCGCCCAACGTAAAAGTTCAGCGGCGCCCGCTGTTGGCGTCCGCTGTAACGCCTGGTTGGGCATTATAGTTAGCAACGGAGACCCTCAGACGCCAACATCATCCATTCTTGAGTATTGTCACAATGTCCATATACTTCCGCTCTAACGCGATATCCAAAGCGGTTTTACCATTCTCATCTTGGATTGTTCTATTCGCTCCTCGTTCAATAAGCAATTTCACCACATTTGCCTTATTGGCGGCGGCTGCCAAATGCAATGCCGTGACATTTTTCCAGGGGAACCGCATTTTCAGGGTTTCAGCTTTTATTGAAAAAGCTACGGTATCATTAATAACATTGGGATCGGCCCCATTATCAAGCAGCAGTCGAACAATATCAACAAAGCCGTAGCCGGCGGCCCAAAGTAGAGGGTTAGCTGAGGGATACTCCTTCAGGCCAATATTGATCTTGGCTCCTCTCTCAATAAGAAGTTTTGCGACTTCTAAATGATTATTTTGGACGGCCTCTAAGAGTGGGGTATGGTCAACCATGTGATCGCCAGTCCAATGTTTGACTTCCAGTTGGGCGTTAACTAGATTGGGGTCCTTATCCAATAAATTCCGAACTTTCTTCAGATCACCCTTTCTCGCTGCCAAATGGATTGGCTGAAAAAAATATGCCGGCGGGGATGCGTAAAGTGATAAGCAGAGGTTAAAAAAAAGGAGTGTTAGTAGGGTTGCTTTTTTAGGAACCATTTTGTTTACCCCTGGGGCCTGTTTTCAGATCAAAATGCCCAACGTTAAAGGTCAGCGGCGCGGGCTGATGGTGCCCGCGTCCGCTGGACCGCCTTGTTGGGCGAGTTGTGAAGCAGAACTCGACCCAACGGATGTTGCGATGCGGCAGAAATTATCTTGCCGCGCATCCAAACTGTAATTGCTGTTGCCGTTTCACCCATAGCGGAGCGTGCACTGTAACTCTACGCGACAAACGGTAAAATTTCAATGAGATTTACCCGGCCCAACGAAAACATTCAGCCGCGTCGCCCGCGGGGCGACGTCGGCTGGAATAATTTGTTGGGCAATGAGTTTTGATTCATGCGTTTCGAATCCTTAAGTTGTTATGTTGTTAACGTCCCCCACTACGGATGTAAATTTACTCATGCATTGCCTTGTTGATTACTTTGACAAGGGTATAGAAGTGACCAAAGTATTCTGGTCCTGGAGTTGCCTGCTTCTTGAACTCTTGATAGAAGAGACCCTTTAATTTCCTCTTTGCTGTATCTTGCTCATCCTTGGTGCCGTTAGTGGCGGCCTGTACAAAATCGGGGTTAGCCTGATACACAGCCCGTGTGATCACTTCAGGCAACAATCCTTCGATATTCCTCTTGCCAGCGACATTTAAGCCCACAGGAAGATAGTGCTTGTGCTTCTCGAGCTGGAGGCTCTTCAGCACCTTTTCGATCTGTTTTTCGGCATCCAAGTCGAACGTCACGAAGAACTTGCGGTGCCGAGTCTTCACGAATCTAAGGAGTACGGTGTTGCTCAATGAACCCGTACCTTCATAAGCGACTATGTCCCCTTGGATTTGAAGGCGATGACTACCGTGTTCTGGACCTCTCAACATTTCGAAGTATTTAACGTCAGTTTCTCCTTCGACGAGTAGTATCGTGTCCGTTCCCGCAACCATCATTGATTTCCATGGTTTGAACTCTTCAGCATCGAGACCAAGTGATAGGCCAAATGGTGCCATCCAGTTATCGCCGCTAGTATCAATGCGTTCCGTTTCGCGAAGCTGGTTGTACGTGGAACGTCGTGATAGGAGGATATTAGAGGCTGGATCTTTTAGGTTAAGTAAGTAAGGGCTGTGCGTAGTTACGATGACCTGTACTCTGAACTCTTCGGCTAGATCACGAAGGACACGACCAAATTCGGCTTGGGCCGCAGGATGAAGAAAGCTTTCCGGCTCCTCAATAAGAATTACCGGGGTGATCTTGGATGCCGATGCTTCCGAGTCGCCAATCTGTCTTGCCCGGAACAGTGCAAGCAACACAAGCGTACGGTTCCTTGTTCCGCTCCCCCATCCGTCGAGGGGAACCTCCACCTTCTTGTCGCCAAGTGTGATACTGAATGGCAAATAGCCGAAGTCGAAGGGAGGCAACGAGAGACCGACCCGGTATTTGGTCTGTAGCCGACCAAGCAGGCCTTCGAACTCTGCCTGTTGGGACTTAGAGATCTTCGCCAGTCCCCTATTCACCGTTTTTTTCATTGACTCGACGAGGTTCTCGTGTTGCCCAGTAATTTCTCGAATGTGGCCGGCAACACTCCGCCGTGGATAGACATACCGAGTCTCTGTCTCAGTGGAATTGTGGAAAATGACACTTCGTGACGATTGGAGCTTCTTTAGGACCTGCTGGGCGTCCAGGCCAGTAAACTCTTTACCTGCTATGCGGACAGTAACTGTTGGCTCAGGTTTCTCTCCTCGGTGCTGGATGCCGATCTCAAGAACTAACGGGTTCGTCGGCTCCTCAAGTTTTAACTGTGTGACAACAAACTGGTAGAAACCAACATCTCGAACCTTATCTAGTTCTACCGAGACTTCAATTGATATTTCTTGCGTCCCAGGTTCTGTGGTTTTCCATTTTGGGTAATCGTCTTTACGAGAAAATTCGTTCTCGTCTTCAAACTGGAATGGCCCTGAAGACGACCCTTGGACCATAGCTCTAAGCGCGCGAACGACATTTGTCTTGCCGGAATCGTTTGGCCCACAAATTGCGGCGTAAGAGGAGGTGAAAGTGAGATCCACGGACTCCAGAGTCCGGTAATTGCGAATTTTTGCAGAAATAAGTTTCAGGGTATATCCTCCATTTCTATCCGACCGCCCAACGTTAAAGGTCAGCGGCGCGGGCTGATGGTGCCCGCGTCCGCTGGACCGCCTTGTTGGGCGAGTTGTGAAGCAGAACTCGACCCAACGAATGTTGCCATGCGGCAGAAATTATCTTGCCGCGCATCCAAACTGTAATTGCTGTTGCCGTTTCGTCCATGGCGGAATGTGTACTGTAACT
>JAYRXX010000063.1:0-195585 GCA_041917295.1 Elusimicrobiota bacterium | reverse complement strand
TTTGGTGGCTTCGGCGATGCCGCGGGCCTCTTTGGCGTTGGCGGCGTTCTGGCGTGTCATGGCGTTCATTTCCTGGAGACTGCTGGAGACTTCTTCCAGGCTGGAGGCCTGTTGGCTGGTGCCCTGGGCCAAGGACTGGGCGCCGGTGCCGATCTGGCCGGCGGCGGAGGCGATCTGGTCGGCGCCGACAGCCACCTGCTGGAGGCTCTGGTCTAAGGTTTCGGCGGCGGAGTTGACGGCGTCTTTGATTTTGCCGTGGTCGCCTTTGTAGTTGCTGGTCACCCGGGCGGTCATGTCTTTGGCGGCCAGCCGTTCGAGGACGGAAGAGGCCTCTTGGACCGGCGTGATGACGGCGTCGAGGGTATCGTTGACGCCCTGGACAATGTCACGGTATCCGCCTTGGAACTTGTCGGCGTCGCCGCGGGTGGAGAGACGGCCGTCGAGGGCGGCGGTGGTCAGCGTTTTGGCTTCGTCCACCAGGCCGCGGAGCGATTCGGCGGTTTTGTTGATGGCGGGGGCAATTTCGTCCCGGTCGTCTTTGGGAGTGACGCTGACGGCCAGATCTCCGACAGCCAGCTTTGCCATCGACCCGACCACGTTGGCGGCCAAATCGTCGGCGAACCGGTCCATGGCGTTGGCCAACTGACCGATTTCATCGCCCCGCGTCAAGCGCAGGCGCCGTTGCAAGTGGCCGTTGGCTAAAGAGGTGATCATCTCAACTCCGGCTCGTAAGGGAACGGTGATGGAGTTGGTTAGAAAAAGACCCATCCCCAAACCCGCCAGTAGCGCGATGAACAACATCGCCCACATAAACCTTTTCGAGGCCACCGCCTTTTTGTCCGCATTTTCGTCGATGATTTTGCACATTTCCACGGATTGATCGATCATTTTTAACAGTATTTGTTTGTGTTTTTCCCAGGATTGGGCATCCACCACGTCGAATATTTTGCCCGCCTCGTCCGCCTTCCCGACCTTCAACAGGTCGCGGATGTCCTGTAAATCTTTTACGAACACAGGATCGTTGGCTTTAAATTCGGCCAAGGCGGTCTGGATTTCTTTGGATTGAGAATATTTTTGAAACTCTTCCATATGCCCGGCCATTTCTTTCACGTATTTATCCAGGGCTTTTTCTCCCGAAGCGGTGTACTCGGGCGTGTTGACGCGGATCATGTTTTGAACCCGCGACCGTAAGCGTAAAAACACGATGGTCGTTTTTGATAAATGTTCCAGTCCCAGTACGCCGTTGTGGTAAGTAGCTTCTTGGCCATGTTGCATGAAGGTCATGTTGTGAATGCCTTTAAGCCCAACCAGCAAGGTGAAAAGCGATCCCATTAAAAACCCGCCGATCAACTTCGGGCCGATCTTCACGCTATTAAACATGCCACACCTCCTGAATTATTTTTAGAAATCACGAAAAGCATCTTTCCCGGCGGCCGTTTCCAGGGGAAACGCCTCTTCCGCGGTCGCGGCTTTCTTCGCCGACACCGCGGCCGGCTTTGTCGCCGTGCGACTGACCGCTTTTGGTGTTGGCGCCAACGGGGCCGAATGGCCTCCGCTGATTCTAAAACCGTTGACCATGGCCTTCATCTCCTGGGCTTGGGCCGACAACTCTTCGGAAGCGCTGGCCGACTCTTCGCTGTTGGCCGCGTTCTGTTGCGTCAGCTGGTTCATCTGTTCCATGGCCGTGTTCACCTGACCCACACCCTGGCTCTGCTGGTCGCTGGCCGCCGCAATCTCCGCCATCACTTCGCTCACCCGTTTCGCGTGCCCATTAATTTCTTCCAAGTTCTTCATCACTTCCTGGTTAATCGTCACGCCGTTCTCCGCGTTCTTCACGGACCCCTCAATCATGTCCGCCGTGTTCTTGGCCGCTTCCGCGGACCGCATGGCCAGGTTGCGGACTTCCTCGGCCACCACGGCAAACCCTTTGCCCGCCTCACCGGCGCGGGCGGCTTCGACCGCGGCGTTGAGGGCCAGCAGGTTGGTCTGGAACGCGATTTCGTCGATGGTCTTAATAATCTTGGCGGTGTCGTCCGAGGACTTCTTGATCAGGTCCATGGCGGCGGAGAGACGGCCCATGCTGTTGACGCCGTTTTCCGCGGATGTTTTGGTGGCTTCGGCGATGCCGCGGGCCTCTTTGGCGTTGGCGGCGTTCTGGCGTGTCATGGCGTTCATTTCCTGGAGACTGCTGGACACTTCTTCCAGGCTGGAGGCCTGTTCGCTGGTGCCCTGGGCCAAGGACTGGGCGCCGGTGCCGATCTGGCCGGCGGCGGAGGCGATCTGGTCGGCGCCGACAGCCACCTGCTGGAGGCTCTGGTCTAAGGTTTCGGCGGCGGAATTGACGGCGTCTTTGATTTTGCCGTGGTCGCCTTTGTAATCGCTGGTTACCCGGGCGGTCATGTCTTTGGCGGCCAGCCGTTCGAGGACAGAAGAGGCCTCTTGGACCGGCGTGATGACGGCGTCGAGGGTATCGTTGACGCCCTGGACAATGTCACGGTATCCGCCTTGGAACTTGTCGGCGTCGCCGCGGGTGGAGAGACGGCCGTCGAGAGCGGCGGTGGTCAGCGTTTTGGCTTCGTCCACCAGGCCGCGGAGCGATTCGGCGGTTTTGTTGATGGCGGGGGCAATTTCGTCCCGGTCGTCTTTGGGAGTGACGCTGACGGCCAGGTCGCCGGCGGAGAGCTTTTTCATGGAACCCACCACGTTGGCGGCCAAATCGTCGGCGAACCGGTCCATGGCGTTGGCCAACTGGCCGATTTCATCGCCCCGCGTCAAGCGCAGGCGCCGTTGCAGGTGGCCGGCGCAGAGGGAATTCATCATGACGAGACCGTTTTTTAATGGTTCGGTAATGGATCGTGTCAGGATAATTCCGATGCCCATGGCCACCAAAAAACTGACGAAAATGAAAATCGTTAGAAAGTGTCGGGCGGCGTCGGCTTCCACATCGTTCAGGTCGGCAATTTCTTTCGACTCCGCGACGACCAGATCCATGAGATTTAAAAGGATTTGTTGCTGTTTGTCCGAGGTTTCTTTTCCGGCGCCGTCGAGAATGACGAGCGCTTCCTCGTCTTTGCCTTCCTTGGCCAACCGGCGCATTTCGTTGAGGTTGAAAAGGAATTTCTCTCGATTATCCCCGAACTCTTTGAGAGAGGCCAGGGCCCGGTCGGACAATTCCAATTCCTTGAAAGCGGCCATGTTGTCGGACACTTCTTTGATGTATCCGGAAATGGCTTCGTCCCCCTCGGCGATCTTTTGGGGATCGTTGTGTCGGATCATGTCGCGGACACGAACCCGGTTGCGCTGGAACGCCACATTGGCTTTTGATAGGTGGATCAATCCTTGAACCCCGATTTCAGCCAATTTGTCTTCTCCCTCGTGAAGCACTTTAAGCGAGTGGGTCCCTTTCAATCCCATGGCCAACGCGATGAACGCCACAACGGTGAATCCGCCGATCAGTTTGGGTCCAATCTTGAGGTTGTCAAGCATGGTCCTTCTCCTTTTATTCCGATTAACTACCCCGCGTTGACCGCGGACCGCACTTCCGCCACTTCCTGAGCCGACAAAATTCGGTCGATGTCCAACAACAATCGCACCCGCCCGCCGGTTTTGCCGATGCCCAACAAATCTTCCGTGGCCACGCCGTTGCCGAACGCCGGCACCGGTTCAATGTCTTTGTCGGCGATGTTGGCCACCTCGCTCACCTGGTCTACCGTGATGCCCACTTCCAGCCCCCGGGCGCGCACCACAATAATGCAGGTCTGACCTTCCAAGGGGGGGAGACCCAGCTTTAAACGAAGGTCCACCACGGGAATAATTTTTCCCCGCAAGTTGATCACGCCCCGTAAATAGTCCGGCGTGCGGGGGACCGGCGTGATCGCCATGTAGCCGATAATTTCCTGCACCTTCAAAATTTCAATGCCGTATTCCTCTTTCGCCAGAAAGAGTGTAAGGAATTTGCCCCCCGTCACTCGCCGTGCAACCGACGTTTCTTGCGCGTTTGTGGCCATTGAATCCTCCTTTGTTACGGCGTGACCGTCATTTGGGTTTCGGGCTGAACCAGCGGCGGGGGACCGTCTTCCCGCGCCAGCCGCACAATTTCGCCCGGATCCAAAATGAGGCCCACTTTGCCGTCTCCTAAAATCGCACCGCCCGATACCCCCGGGACTTGGCCGAACCAACTGCCCAACGATTTTGTTACCACCTGTTGCTGGCCCAACAGGTCGTCCACCCACAACGCCGCGGGCGTGCTTTGGTCTTCCACGATGATCAACAACCCTTCGTCGGACCGTTTGTCGCTAAACCCCAGCACCCGGCCCAGTCGGAAGATGGGCACCATCTCGCCCCGCAAGTTCAACAGTTCGCCCCGGCCCGTGACCGTGCTGATGATCCCCGGTTCCGGCCGGACGGTTTGGCGGATGTTTAATATCGGCAGAATCACCGTTTGGTCGCCCACCCGGACCAACATGCCGTCCGTGACCGCCAACGTGAGCGGTAACCTCAAACGGAACCGGCTTCCTTGCCCCTGTTTTGATGCCACGTCCAACTGGCCGCGCAGGTTTTCGATCCCTTTCTTGACGACGTCCAGGCCCACCCCCCGGCCGGACACTTCCGTGACTTTGTCCGCGGTCGAAAAACCCGGCAGGAATATGAGCCGCAAAATTTCGTCTTCCGTCAGTTCCCGGTCCATGGGAACCAGGCCCCGTTCCCGGGCTTTCTTTAAAATCTTTTCCCGGTTCATCCCACGGCCGTCTTCCCGCACTTCCACCACCAGGTTGCCTCCTTCATGGGTGGCAGACAGAAACAGCTGGCCAACCGGCGGTTTGTTGCATTCTTCCCGTTCCGCCGGGGTTTCCAATCCGTGGTCCACGGCGTTGCGGACCAAGTGCAGTAATAGCTGATCCAACGTCTCCACGACGTTGCGGTCGACTTCGGCTTCTTCCCCGTACAGATGCAGGTCCACCGCTTTGCCGCTCTTTTGCGCCACGTCGCGAATGGCCCGTGCCGCTTTCTGGAACGGTCCTTTCATCGGCACCAGCCGCAACGCCATCGCCAGGTCTCTTAAGTCCCGCACCACTCTGTCCAAATGGGCCACTTTCCGGGCCAACAGGGCGTTTTCCGGCGACGTGACCACCGGGTCTTGGGTGATCATCGACTGGGCAATCACCAGTTCTCCCACCGCGTTCACCAGCCGGTCCAACCGGTCCGTGCGCACCCGCACAGTCGTCTCCACCATCGAGGGGCCATTCGGCCCCAAGGGGGCGTTCGCGGGGGCATTCGCCCCCTGGGGAGCATTCGCGGGGGGGGCATTCGTCCCCGCTGGGGCCGGGGTTTCCGCCATCGTTGGGTTTGCGGACGCGTTACTTGCCAGCGCTGGGCCAGGCGAGTCCGCAACACCGGATTCGGTGGCTTTTCTTAAATCGGCAAGCAAGTTGTCGTAGCCCGGCAACTTCCGCAACGAACCGCCTTGGGTCGCGGCTTGCACGCAGTCCACCAGGGATTTCATCATGTCAATGGATCGCAAACTCAGATCCGCAATCCCCGGCCCGTAAGCCATTTCTTTTTCGCGAACGCGGCTTAACAACGATTCGGCGTGGTGCGCCAAGTCCGTGCAATAACGCAAATGCACATAGCCCGCCATGCCTTTTAATGTGTGGAAAGCGCGGAACACGGTGTTGATGGCGTCGGGGTCGTTGGGCGCTTTTTCCAACGTCAACAACGCCGATTCGGCCGCTTGCAAATGTTCGCCCGCTTCCGGAATGAAATCGCCGAACAGCAACCGATCCTGGTCCGACGGATTCTCTTCGTCCGGCGCCGGGCCCGTGTCCGGCGGCGGGGCTTTGCCGGACGGTTTTTTGTCCACCGACTTAATCACCTTGTCCACAACAGCCGCCAGCTCGCCAAGGGTCTTTTCCGGAGCCCGATCGTTGCCCGACATGCGAAGGGCCAATTTGCGCGCCTCATCCAGGGGCATGAGAACCGCCTCCGGCAATGTTTTGGGCATCTCTTTGAACCACCGGAGAAGTTTGAGAAGGGACAGTTGGTCGTTGGGGTCAATCCCGGCCACCAACGTTTTTAGGGTTTGAAGGATTTGCAGAACCGGGTTTGCCGAGTCGGATGCGTTGTCGGTCATGGTCGATTTCCTCTCATTGGATTATCGGACAGTTCATTTGGATCCTGAAGCAACGGCCGTGGCCGTGTCCGCGGTGTCTTGGACATATTTCAACACGCGGGGGGCGATGTCGTTTAACGCCAACACCTCGCACGCCGCGTTCAATTGGATGGCTTCTTTGGGCATTCCAAACACCAGGCTCGTGGCCTCGTTTTGGGCGATGGTCAACGATCCGCATTCCCGCATGGCCAGCAATCCTTTCGCCCCGTCCGATCCCATGCCGGTTAATATCACGCCAATGGCGTTGGATCCCGCCGTTTTCGCCACCGATTGGAACAAAATGTCCACCGCCGGTTTTTGAAAATGAACCAACGGGCCATCTTTGATGCGCACCATGTATTCCGCGCCGCTTTTTGTTAAAACCATATGCCACCCGCCCGGCGCGACCAGAATAACCCCGGGAACGACCCGGTCCATGTCCTTGGCTTCCCGCACTTCCATGGCGCACACATCGTTCAATCGGTTCGCGAACGAGGCGCTGAACCCGCCCGGGATGTGTTGCACAATCACGGTCCCCGGCGCGTCCGGAGGCAGGGCCCGCACCAGGGCCTCCACCGCCACAGTCCCGCCGGTAGAGGCGCCAATGGCCAAAATTTTGTGGGTTGTTCGCAACAACGGCGCGGGGGCCGACGCGGGTTGGGCGGCGTCCGCTGAAGTCACCCGCTTTTGAACGTGGGTCCCCGCCGCGGTTCGAAGCGCCGTCACCAGCTCCCGCCGCACGTCCGGCGCCGAATAGCGCGACGGTTTGGCCACCACCGCCACCGCGCCCAAATGAAGCGCCCGCAACGCCATGTCCGCCCGTTCCGTGGTCAGCGAACTTACCACCACAACCGGCATCGGATGGTGCACCATCAGTTTCTCCAAAAAGGTCAGTCCATCCATCCGAGGCATTTCGATGTCCAGGGTCAACACGTCGGGTTTCAGCTCCAATATTCGGTCCCGGGCAATGTAGGGGTCCACGGCCGTGCCCACCACTTCGATGTCGTTGAATTTGCCCAATTCGTCCGTGAGCGCTTTGCGCACCATGGCCGAATCGTCCACCACCAATACGCGGATCATTTCGGATCTTCCAAATAGATGCCCACTTCGGCTCGGCCGCCGTCCAAACCCACTTGGGTTTTGGTCTGAATCGTCGGTCCGCCTAGGGCGGGGTCTTTGGCCAGGGCCGGACGCGGGGGGTCCAGCCGGTATTTGCCGTGTTCGCCGGCCACCAACGGAAGCGCGTTGCCGCAAATGACGTTGCCGATTTCGCCCAACGCGTCGCGAAGAAGATCGGTGGGCATCAGTTCGTTGTCGCCTTTCATCCCCTGGGCCAAACTGTCCAGCACGGTGCCGTAGAGCCGCACCGATACCTCGCCGCGCACCGACCCGTGAAACCGGACACGGACTTCCGCTTCAAAGGGCGCTTCAATTTGGTCCGCGCTCATTTCGACGGAAGGTAACGCCATGCACATGTCGCCAAATGTCGTCAGCGCCGCTTGCCGCAACGCCGGTTCAATCGCCGGATTCATGGTTGACCCCCGTCACACGTTCGATGGTTTCCCGCACGGTTTCGGGCGTGAACGGTTTGTGCACGAACCCGGCGCTTTTCTTCTTTAGTAGTTCGATGCGTTCCGGACTGCTTTCGGTGGAAATCACCACCACCGGCGTTTCTTTGGTCAACGGGTTGGCCCGCATGTGGTCGATCATGGTTTCGCCGTCCATGATCGGCATGTTGATGTCCACCAACGCCAGGTCGATCCAGTTCTTGGCCAGTTGATCCAACCCTTCCTGACCGTTGGTCGCTTCGTGGACTTCGCCCACGGGCAAACCGGAAATGTGGAGTGTGCGGATCAAAACGGTTCGCATCATGCGGCTGTCATCGACAACAAGAATGTTGAGACTCATGGTTTCCTTCCTTCCGCCACGGCGACGGCGTTTGGACGTGCGGGTAAAAGAACGGTGGCGGTGGCGCCGGATCGCGTCACCACTTCACCCGTGGAAATTTCCAACGTTAACGTGCGGGCCACCGCGCCGCCCACGTCGGAGGCTTTCACCAAAATACCTTCGCTCCACAAGGTTTTGCGAAGCATGATGATGTTGCGTTTTCCGATTTGAAAAAAGTCGTCTCCGCCGCCGCCCACGGATTTCATGGCCGCCCCGCCCGCCACGGTGATGATCATCCGGTTTTTAATCGCTCCCGCGCGATAACACGCTTCAAACAGCCGCGGCAATCCGGTGTCCACAAACATGTAAGGATTTTCCGCCGCTTTCTCGGCGTTTAACGAACCTTGGGGCAACATCGCGTGCAGAAGGCCCCCCACCCGGGCCGTCGGATCGTAGGCGGTGATGCCCAAACAACTGCCCAACGCGTGCGTGATGATCAAATCGTCCGCCCCCCGGGCCACTTTCATTTCCGCGATTCCCACCGTGTGTTGCACGTCAAGGCCTCGCGTACGCCGCCGGTTCCACGTACCGGAGGGAGGTGGTCAGCCCGGTCAGGCTTTCCGAATGGCCCACAAAGAAAAAGCCGTTGGGCGCCAACAGGTTCGTGAACCGATTCACCAGCTTTTGGCGTGTTTCCCGATCAAAATAAATCATGACGTTTCGGCAATAAATGGCGTTGAACGGCCCTTTCATGGGCCATTCCCCTTGCAGGTTGAGCGGCGCGAACTGGATCAGTTGGCGCAAAACCGGTTTCACCCGCCACTGGTCGTCGTTCGTCCGTTCAAAATATTTGGCTCGAAGCGCGGGGGCAATGTCCCCCATTTGTTCGTCGTCATAAATCCCCGCCCGGGCTTTCGACAACATTCGCTCCGACAGGTCCGTGGCCAAGATCCGAACGTCGTAGCCATTCAGTTCGTCGCCCATTTCACGCAGGGTCATGGCCAAGGTGTAAGGCTCTTCGCCGGATGAGCACCCGGCGCTCCAAACGCGCAGTCGTCGGTTGACCGTGGTGGCGATCACTTTTTTGCGCAGGACGTCGAAATGGGACGATTCGCGGAAAAAACTGGTTTTGTTGGTGGTCAGTTCGTCCACCAGCTTGGCGGACTCGGCGGGATCTTTGTCCAACAATTCGAAATAGGCCCCCATGTTGGGCAGGCCCAAGGCCCGAAGACGGTGCATGATGCGCGCGGTGACCAACCCCACCTTGGTGTCGTCCAGCCGGATCCCGCTGACCTCATAGGCCAACTTGCGGGCCCGCTCAAATTGGGCGGAGCTCAGTTCCACATGGGCCAGAATGTCTTTGGTCACCGACCGCCTCCGGTCATGGCCACCACGGTTTGGCCCCCGGCCCGCGCGCCGGCCAGATGTTCCGGCGCCAGCGTGCGGTCCACGTCCAACAACAGCTTAACGCGATCTCCGATTTTGCCGATCCCCAACAAGTATTCCCCGATCACCCCGGACCCGAACGAGGGGGCCGGGTCAATTTGTTCGTCCGAAATGGTGGACACTTCGCTGACCTGGTCTACCGACACACCCACTTCGATGTTGTGCGCCCGAACAATGATCACGCAACTGTGTTCGTCGAGGGGGGGAAGCCCTAACTTTCTTCGCAAGTCCACCACCGGAATGATTTTCCCGCGCAGGTTGATCACCCCCTGCACATGGCCCGGCGTGCGGGGGACCGGCGTGATGGGAAGCTGGCTGATGATTTCTTGAACCCGCAAAATTTCAAAGCCGAATTCTTCTTTGCCCAAAACAAACGTCAAAAATTTCCCTCCCAAGGCGCGGCGAGGGGGTGTCGGGGCAACCCCCGGCGTTGCGGAAACAGGCGGTTCCCCGGGAGTTGGAGCGGATGGTTTTTCTTCCGCCGCCCCGGAGCCAACGGCCGGGGTGGGGGATTTGTCCGCCTCCGGCGGTTTCTGTTCGGGAGCGGGGCTGGGACTTGCGGCTTGTGCAACCGTCGTCGCGGCGGGGGGTGGGGAATCGGTTTCTTTGGCGCCGGCGGGCGGGGTTGATTTTATCTCCGCGTTGGCTTTGTCCCAGACTTGTTCAAGCCCATCCTGGATCAGCTTGTTCAGTTCGTCCAGCAATGTTTTTTTTTGTTCCGCGGACAGGGTTCCGTTGTTCGCCATCTTTTCCGCCGTGGCTTTTAAAATGTCCCGCACGCCGTCCGGTGCGCCGTCGATAAAACTTATAATTTTGGTGCGCGCCGTTTCCCACGCCGTCGCATCTTCCGGGTCCAATAAAACCAACTCGGCCGCGGCATCGTCCAGCGCTGTTGTCAGGTTCAGTGAGGTTGTCGCCATTTTTTTCTCCGCAATTGTCATCGGACGTTATTAAAAAAACTTTAACCGGACCCCAATGCCGGTCATATAACGGTAAATCACACGGATCATTTCTTACTTTGCAATTGGTGTGCTAACCCCAATGCGGTTCAAATAAGCCCGTCATGCCGGCGAAGGCCGGCATCTAGTAATTAAAACATGTTGATAAGAACAAACTTTACAGACTGGGCCCCGGCCTTCGCCGGGGAGACAATCCTTATTTGAACCGCATTGGGGCTAATTAGTGGGGTTTTCGCTGGCGGAGGGCTTGATCAAGGGCTAAAGATTCTGTTTCCAGGTCGGCCAGCAACGCGGGGAGTCGGTCTGTTCGGTTCTCGGCGCACGCTTTGAGCAAAGACGCGCATACCTTGCCCAACCGCTCGGCGCCGATACTCCGACTGCTTCCCTTTAGCGTGTGGGCGGGTGCTTTAATCTTGGCCAAGTCCCCCTGGGCGGCCGCCGTTTTGATTTCTTCAATGTAACCCGGCATCGTTTTCTGGAACGTGTTCAACACCCGTTCCAAAACGTTTTTGCCATCGGCGGTTTTGAGATCTTTAATTTCGTCCAAAACCGTTTGGTCCAGGACATCGACCGTTTTGATGGTCGTCACGGTCGGGGCCGAAGGGGCCCTCCCGATCCATCGGGCCAGACACGCGCTCAGATCGCCGATTTGAACCGGTTTGGGCAGGTAATCGTCCATGCCCGCGGCAATCACTTTTTCCCGGTCGCCGTCCAGAACGTGCGCCGTGACGCCGATGATCGGCGTGCGGACATGGCCTCGCTCCCGGGCCCGGAGTTCCCTTGCGGTTTGGTATCCGTCCATACCCGGCATCTGGCAGTCCATCAGGATAGCGCAATAGGTCTGCTGACGGGCCCGTTCCAGCGCCGCCTGACCGTCCGCGGCGGTTTCGCTTTTGTGGCCCATTTTTGCCAGGAGCGCGCACAAAACCAGCCGATTGGTTTCGTTGTCGTCCACCACCAAAAGAGGCCGTGCGTCCGAGGGGGGCGGTGGGAGGGCCGAAGAATCCATGGGTTTTTCAACGGGCGGTTCAGCCGGTCGGTAAGGAATTTCAAACCAGAACGTGCTTCCCCGGCCGGGTTCGCTGTCCACCCCGATGGAGCCAGCCATTCGATCCACCAGTTTTCGACAAATGGCCAACCCCAACCCGGTTCCGCCAAACCGTCGGGTGATGGATCCGTCCACCTGGGAAAAGGGCTGAAACAGTTTTTGCCGGTCTGGTTCCGAGAGGCCAATGCCGGTGTCGATCACCTCAAAACGGATTCGACCGCCGTCGGCCGTCACCGCGGTTTTTATCGTCACCGACCCCTGGGCGGTGAACTTGACGGCGTTGCCCACCAAGTTCAACAAAATTTGGCGGATCCGGGTGGGATCGCCCCGGGCCCCCGCGGGCATGCCGGGGGCGGGGACGTGGGCGACGGTGATCCCTTTGCGCTGGGCCGCCGGCAACGTGATTCGGATCGCGTCCGACGCCAATTTTTCCATGGACATCGGAATGTCTTCCAGATCCAATTTGCCCGACTCCATTTTGGAGAAATCCAACAAGTCGTTGATTAAAGACAGCAGGGCGTCCCCGGAGGTTCGAATCACGTCGGCCCATTGTTTTTGTTCGGCGCTAAGGGCGGTTTTTTCCAGCAACGAGGTCATTCCCAAAATGCCGTTTAGCGGCGTGCGGATTTCATGGCTGATGTTGGCCAAAAATTCGGCTTTGGCCCGGGCGGCTTCCAGGGCCTGATCTTTGGCCAGGCGCAGTTCTTCCTCTAATTTTTTTTGGGCGGTGATGTCCGACCGGATGGCCACATACCGGTCCGGTTTGCCGTCCGGCCCCATCAAGGGGGTGATGGTGGCGTTCATCCAATAAAAAGACCCGTCCTTTGCCCGGTTTTTGATGATCCCCCGCCACACGCGCCCGCTGGAAATGGTTTTCCAAAGGGTCTCGAAAAAGGATCGGGGATGTTCCCCGGATTTGATGAGCCGATGGGTTTGCCCGATCAACTCTTCCCGGGAATATTGGGAAATGGCACAGAACATGTCGTTCACATACGTGATCACGCCCCGACGGTCGGTGATGGCCACAATGGCGGACTCGTCCAAGGCGCGCCGGATGTTTAGGAATTCGTGTTGGGCCCGTTCCAGGGCTTCGCGGCAGGCGGGATCGTCGTTCATCTATTTGGCTCGCCGCAGGGCCGCGGCGATCCGCGACAAAACCAAGGACGGTTTGAACGGTTTGGTGATGTAGTCGTCGGCCCCCAGGGTGAAGGCTTTCTCTTGGCTGGCTTCGGCTTCGTCGCCGCTCACCACCACAATCGGTAGTTGGAAAAGGCCCCGTTCTTCCCGCAACGAGCGAAACACGTCGTGGCCGTTGAGGCCGGGCATGGTTAAATCCAACAGAAGCAAATCGGCCGGGTCATCGGCCATTTTTTTGAGGGTTTCAGCCCCGTCTTTTGCCTCGTCAACAAAGTAGCCCTTGCTTTCCAAAATCCCCCGCAACAAAAGACGCAAACTTTCGTCGTCGTCGGCCACCAGGATTCGGGTCGGCAATGAAGACATCGCGGCGGACGCGGTCGGTTTGGGGGTGCCCAACCCGATAAACGGAATGATTTCTTCCGCGGTGGTGTGTCCCTCCGACACATGCCACAACGCATCCACCAACAGGGGGGTGAGGGACTTTTCCTGTTCGGCCGCTTCCTGCAACGAAGCCAGGTCGGCTCCTCGGCTCAACCGTTCGCGCAAACGTCGCCCAACAACCAGCAGTTCCATAAGCGACAATCGTCCCGCGTACCCCGTGTGCGCGCAGGCGGGGCACCCGTCGGCGCCGAACGTGGTGGACGGAAGACGGTGTTCTTGAAGGAGTTCCAAAACCCGGGGGTTTTGGTTGCGCGGCGCAATGGGCCGCCGGCACGAAGGGCACAGCCGCCGGACCAACCGTTGGGCCGTGACGGCCAACAACGAGGGGGCTATCTTAAATGGTTCCACCCCCATGTCGGTCAGGCGGGTGACCGACGACAAGGTGTCGTTGGTGTGCAACGTGGCAAACACCAGGTGCCCGGTCATGGCCGCTTGAAAAGCCACCAGCGCGGTTTCCGCGTCCCGGATTTCGCCCACCAAGATGATGTCCGGGTCCTGGCGCAGAACCGACCGCAACACGTTGGCGAACGTGAGCCCTTGTTTCTCGTTCACTTGGACCTGGTTGATGCCGGGCAAATGGTATTCGATGGGATCTTCCACCGTGGTGATGTTGGTCACTTCGCTCTTCAAATGGTTGAGCATGGCGTACAGGGTGGTGGTTTTGCCGGACCCCGTGGGGCCGGTGACAATGATCATGCCTTGCCCGGCCTGCATCAGCGCTTCCAGCCGGGCCAAATTGTTCGACCCGAACCCCAACGATCCCAGCGACACATTCACGGAATTTTGATCCAGCAGGCGGATCACCACTTTTTCGCCGTGATCCGTGGGCAAGGTGGAGACGCGCAACGTGATTTCCCGATCCGCGAAGCGAATTTTCCCCCGGCCGTCCTGGGGTCTAAGGCGGTTGGCCACGTCCAGGTTGGACATCACCTTGATGCGCGAAACCAACGCGCCCCGCCCCACATGGAGCGGTACGGTCATAACGCTTTTCAAAAGCCCGTCAATGCGGAACCGCACGTCTGTTTGATTCTCCTGCTGTTCAATGTGAATGTCGGAGGCGCGCAGTAAGACGGCTTGGCGCAACAACGAATTGACCAGCCGGATGACCGGCGCGGTGACCCGGACCGGTTCTTCCACATCGCTGGGCCCTTTGCGGCCCTCCACGATCACCTCCACATCTTTGTCGTCGGTGGCGGGCGACAGCTTGTTGGCCAGCTTTTCAATCACGGTCTCTTCCGAAAAGTTTTGGTCCAGCAACACGTCCAGATCGGGCCCCGAACAATAAAACACCTTGGCTTTTCGGCCCGACAACGATTCCGCGTCGGCCACCGCCACCATGTCCAGGGGGTTGGCCATGGCCAGATCGATCCCGTCTTCCGTCAATCGAAACGGCAGCATCCGCCGCGAACGGCACACCCGTTCCGGCACCAAGGACAGAGCCAAGGGTTCCGCCGCTTTGGTCCCGGCCGGCACGGGGGAAAACCGAAACACGGTTTCCACCGCCTTGTCCACATCGACAGGGGTGCAGACATTTTCGAGAGTCAAGGCCTGCGCCAAACAGGTAAACTTGGACCGGCGGTACTGTTCAAGCACGGGTTCGGTGACCCCCGGAATCGTTGCCACCGCCCGCACCAGCCATTCATCTTCAAACCGTTTTGCAACCATTGAAAGGGCTCCCTTTGTTGGACCTCTTGAGCTTGCCCCCAAAACCGCCCCTTGTCAATGGGGATTCCAAAAACGCTACAATGGCCGCTGTGGAAAAGATTCTGATCATTGACGATTTTGAGCCGTTTCGCGCCACCGCGTGCCGGGTGGTGGAACGGTTGGGATACCATGTGATTTCCGCCTCCGATGGGATCCGCGGTTTGGACCTGTTCAGCCGGGAACGGCCGGGCATTGTGATCACCGACCTTCAGATGCCCCAGGTGGACGGCGCCGCCGTTTTGCACGCCATCAAAGAAAAGTCGCCCCACACCGCCGTTGTCGTGCTGACGGGGTTCGCCACGGAAACGCTTGAAAAAGATTTGCTCCGTCAAGGCGCGTTTGCCTGTCTGCGAAAACCCCTAAACCTGGATCGGTTGGTCCAGGTCATTTCCCAAATCCAAGCCAAACGCCGGGCCGTCAACCAAGACGTGCGGCCGCGGGCGTTTCTGAGAGTGGATTCGCAATCGTGTCAGCGTGTCTTGGAACGGGCTTTGCAGGCCAACGGGTGCGACACTGCCGTTCCCGCGACGGTCGATGATTGGCGCGGGCCCCTCGAGCGGGGAGAACTCGACGTGCTGGTCTGGGAAGTTCATCCTGAGGGCAAAGAGGTGTTAAAACGCGTGCTCGAAAATCGGTCGGCCCGATCCGGGTTCGAGGTGATCTTATTATTAACCGAATCGGGCCCCGCGGAACTGGCGGCGCGGGAAATTCTTCGATCCTTTCCGGTGGAATGCGTGAGCGCGCCGCTTGACGACGAGTTGGTGGCGGCGGTGTTTCAGCGGGCCTTCCATCGATTGTTGGTGCGGCGCAACGCCTTGTTTAAACGGGAACGGCTTAACGTGGGTTCGTTGCGCGTCGGGGTGGGATCGGAGGGCGAACTGGAAATAGATACGCGCGGCGGCAGTGCCGATTTAATGGAATCGTTGAAAGAAGTGTCGTCTCGTCTTCCGTGGGCGTGGGTGTTGTTGGGCCCGTCGTGGGAAGTGGTGTACGCCAGCCCGGCGCTGGAAACATGGCTGGGTCGTTCGCCCGTGCGACTGGATCGGCCCCTGTGGGATGCGCTGGAACGGCGGGGGTTGGTTCTTCCGCCGTTGGAAGACGTGTTCCCGGCGTTGGCCCAATGCGCCCGGGGTGAGACGTCCCCTGCGGTCAGCCGCCCAGACGCGGTGGGCATCGTCTCGATCAAAGTGTTTCCATCGTTGGCCGGGAACGACCGTTTGGTGGCGTTGTTCTTTCCGTCCGCGCCGCCCCCTCCCGCGCTGGAAAAAAAATAACCTTGCGAAACTTCTTTTCTTGCTTTATGATTGAGGGGCGGTTTATTTCCATCCGCGTCATTGCGGCATGAAGTTGGCCAGAATCCAGAAACAGGAGGTGTCCTTATGGTGAAACGTTTGGCGGCTCTGTTGGTTTTGGGAACAGCGGTGGCGGGCGTGGCGTGGGCGGAGGTTCCGGCGGAAAATCCAACGGCTAAACTTTACGCCCAAAAGTGCGCGTCGTGTCATGGCAAAGACGGCAAAGGCGCGCCCTCCATGGCAAAAATGTTTAAAGTCGATATCGCCCTCTTGGACCTGGTGGACGAAACGACTCTCAAGAAAAAAGACGAAGAGTTGGACGCGCTGACCGCCAAGGGACTTAACAAGATGCCGGCCTACGCGGACAAATTGAAAGCCGAAGAAATTTCTGCGTTGACGAAATATTTCCGTTCCCTCGCCCCCGCGAAACCCAAAGGTTGACGGAAAAGCATCGGGGCCTCTTTAAGGGGCCAATACGGTCACGCGTTCCTCCCCCCTTGGGAGAGGATGTCCCAAAGGGACAGGTGAGGGATAAAGATATCAAGAGATTGAAAAGGGACAATCGCGTTTATTGGGTCTGGTCGGGGATTCTCCTCGGCGGGGTCTTTCTTTTCGCCTTTCCAATAGGGGCCCAGGAAAACGACGACTGCTTGGCGTGCCACGGCCAGTCGGACGTGGGGCCGCTGTTCGTGGACCACCGGGCGTTTTCGTCGTCGATCCACGGCAAAGTCCGGTGCGTGGCCTGCCATCAAGACGCGGGCAAAGAAATTCCTCACCCACCCACCCTGGCGCCCGTTTCCTGCGCCCAATGCCATCGGCTGGAATCCCAGATTTATTTGAACTCAGACCACGGCAAAGCCATGAGCCGGGGTCGGGTGGAAGCGGCCACCTGCAAGGATTGCCACGGGCACAGCCACACTCTGCTTAATTCCCGCAACCCCCAATCTCCGGTTCACCGCCAAAACATTGTGAAGACCTGCGCCCAGTGCCACGCCGACGCGGAACGAATGGCCGGGGTTCGGCTGACCCAGCGCGATCCGTTGGCCTCTTATAACACCACGGTGCATGGCCAAGCTTTGGCGGCGGGCCGAACCAACGCCGCCGTGTGTTCAGACTGCCACGGCACCCACGATATCCACGGCGCCGCCAACCCGGCCAGCCGGGTCTATCGGCCCAACATCCCGAAAACGTGCGAACGGTGCCACGAAAACGTGGCCCTCACTTATCGGGAAAGCATTCACGGCCAGGCCCTGGCCGCCGGGATTAAAGAATCCCCCGTGTGCACGGATTGCCATGGGGAACACACCATTTTGTCGCCTCAGGATCCGGGCTCGTCCACCCACGTGGGGGCCATCACGCAAACCTGTTCGACCTGTCACACCTCCACGAAATTGGCTCTTCGGTTGGGCCTTCCCACGAACCGGTTGAAAACCTATAAGGATTCGTATCACGGCATGGCGGCGGAACGGGGCAACTTGAAAGTGGCCAACTGCGCGTCGTGCCACGGGTTTCACGACGTTCTGCCGTCAAAGGATCCCCGGTCCTCCATCAACCGAGCCAATCTGTCCACCACGTGCGGCAAATGCCATACCGGCGCGGGATCCCAGCTGGCCACGGGCTACGTTCACGGCCCGCCCACGTCGAAGCACTGGTCGTTGTGGGTGGTGAAGACCTTTTATTTGTTCGTCATCCCGTTGACGGTGGGGTTGATGTTTTTCCACAACTTTCTGGATTGGGCCCGCAAGGCCTGGTCGGGCCAACGAACGGTGTTGGGGGAAGAGGAACTGGATATTCGGCTCACGGTTAACGAGCGCATCCAACACGGGGTGTTGATCGTCGCATTCTGCACGCTGGCGTATACGGGGTTTGCCACAAAATTCTCGGAAGAGTCCTGGATGCACGTTATTGCGCCGTTTTCTGAGGAGATTCGCCGGGGCCTCCATCGATGGGCGGCGTTGATTTTTGTGGTTCTGGGCGTTTACCACACGGCTTACATGATCTTGACCCGCCGGGGACGATTTTTGTTGAACGCGTTGCGGCCCCGCTGGTCCGACGTGAAATTGTTCATTGACCGCCAACTGTTCAATGTGGGCCTGCGCAAAACGCCCGCGCCGTCGACGGCTTTTTACCATTACGGCGAAAAAATCGAGTATTGGGCCCTGGTGTGGGGCTCGGTGGTGATGGCGATCACGGGCGCGTTGCAGGTGTTTAATAATTTTACGCTCCGCTTTTTCCCGTTGTGGACCATGGACCTGGCCATGCAAATCCATTTTTACGAAGCCGTGCTCGCGTGCTTGGCCATTTTTGTCTGGCACATCTACGGCGTGATGATGGACCCGGACATTTATCCCATGAACTGGTCGTGGCTGACGGGATTCGTCCGACGCAAGAAAATGAAGAAAAAAGAGCATGACGAAAATCATTGACATTTTCATTAACATCAGTTATACATCAACGCGGGAAGGCCAACGACATTCTTGAACCGACATCTTTGAGGAGAGCCATGAGACAAAACCTAGTGCGGTGCGCCCAACGCGTTCTGTGGGTATCGGCGGTGATATTCGGCGTGAGCGGTTTGTCGGTGATGGCCGAAGAGGCTGTTTCGGCGTCTCCCGTGGTGGTTACGGAAGAGACGGCGGCATCAACCCCGGCCGTTGTTTCGGAATCGGCTCCCGTGGCTGAATTTGTCGGTGCCGAAGCCTGCGCCGCCTGCCATTCGGACGTGGTGGAATCCTTCAAGGGCGCCCGCCACGGCAAAATGCTTCCCAAACACAAGGGAATTGAATTTGATAAGGCCTGCGAAACCTGTCACGGGCCCGGCTCGCTTCACGCCGGTGCCGGTGGCGACAAAACCAACCCGGGGTTCGACACAATCAAAATGTTCAAGAAGTTGAACACCGCCGCCATTTCCAACGCCTGCATGGCCTGCCACAAAGACGCCGGCCGAACCCACTGGGCGGGCAGTTCCCATGACCGGCGCGACGTGTCTTGCGCCGCATGCCACAGCGTGCACGCGTCTGCCAGCCCAAAAAATGATTTGGTCAAGGCCACGGAGTCTGAAACTTGTTACCAGTGCCACCGTGACGTGAAGGGCCAAATGCGCCGGTCGGCCCACATGCCGGTCGGGGATGGAAAAATGGAGTGTTCCTCTTGCCACTCCCCCCACGGGACTTCGACGCCGAAACAATTGAAGGCCGAAACCGCGAACCAACTGTGTTTCGCCTGTCACCAAGACAAGCGCGGCCCGATGCTCTGGAACCATCCGCCCGTCAAAGAAAATTGCCTGACTTGCCACCAACCGCACGGGTCGCACCACGATAAAATGTTGACGGTCAAACAACCTTTCCTCTGTCAGCGTTGCCACGTGGCCGGCAACCACCCGAGCACTCCGTACGGCGGTCTGGAAGCCAGCCAGGGGAACAATAAAATCATGAGCCAGTCCTGCGCGGAGTGCCACCCTTATGTGCACGGGTCCAACCATCCGGCAGGCAAGTACTTCACTCGATAGAGGGAGGACGACCGACAATGAAAAACAACCTTCTGGGCTATATGGCCGGACTTCTCCTCGGGAGCGGTTTTTTTACCCCGATCTTGGCCGAAACGAAGATTATTCAAGAAGTGGGGGTGGGTGTTCAGGGCGCCACGGTGAACACCTCCGAAGCGAAGTTCGAGGAATACGGCGAGGTTCCCAACGGGCCGTACATGGATTTTTACTTCATGGACGTCGATGCCCCGAATTACGACCTGTCGTTTGAAACGCTCCGGCCCGGTCTGGACGATCAGTCGGCGGAACTGGGATACAATCGCGGTGGAAAACTATGGTTCAACGCGGACTACTCCCAAACTCCCCACCGTTGGTCGAATTCGTCTGTTACCCTCTACAACGAGACGAGTCCGGGGGTTCTGTCCCTTCCGGATGGAATGCAAGGGACGCTTCAGACAAGCGGGAGCACCACCGCAAACTGGTTCAACGTCATGAACAGCACGTTCGCCGGTCTTGCCCATACAGAGCCGCTTTACGTGCGGGGCGACAAAAGCGCGGTCAATTTAGGGTTCTCCCCCGCCCCGCGGTGGGCGGTGAATCTGGACCTGTCCCAGGAAAAAAAAGCGGGAAAGCAGATGAATATGTTTGGTTTTGGTCGCAACTACACCGTTGAAATGGCAAGGACCGTTGATCAAATGGTCTACGATTCCGCGCTGGGCGTGGACTACTCCGGCAAGAACCTGTCCATGGGGATGAAGTACGTGTTCAACTCGTTCAAGAACGATCTCGACAAATTGACATTCGACAGCTACCGCCGGGCAACGGACATTTCTGGAAACGTTGGCACCGGCGTCGGTCCTTCGAAGGGGCAGGCGTCGGTACAGCCGGACAACATTTCCCACGGCTTTGCGGTGAATGTGGGGTTCGCCTTGGCGGAGAAGACTCGGTTAGACGCGGATGCCAGTTACACCTTGATGAGACAGAACGCCGATCTCCTCCCTCATACGGTAAATACGGCCTTAACTCCAGCGGCCCTCCCCGAAAAATCCGCCGATGCCACGAACAACCTTTGGGTGCAAAATTATCGGTTGACACACCAATTGGCCCGGGATATCGCGCTCGGTGCCAGGGTGCGGTCCGAACAGTTGGGGGACGGTTCTCAACACATGGATTTTGGCGGACATGTGGCTATGGACCAAACCTGGTCCGCTGGGGATTGGTCGACCCATCGCTTCGGCTACCGAAAGACGAATATGGGTCTCACCATGGATTGGAACTTGGCTAAATCCTGGCTCCTCGGGGTGGAAGCCTTCAATGAGACGGCCAATCGCGAGATGCGAAATTATAAGGAAACAAGCGATGACACTGTTATTGGCCGATTGGAATTTCGTCCCGCATCAAACCTCAGCGTTCGCGGGCGTTACACCAACTCCTACCGAGACGCCTCCGATTATGAGGCTCCCGAAGCCGACATCGAAGGCCTTCGCTATTTCGATATCGCGGCACGTGCCAGGAACGCGGGAGATCTCCAAATCACGGGTTGGATGGGGTCCCTTTCCTACGGATTGAACGGCGGTTATCTAACTGACAAGTACAAATCCGGCGAAGGGCTTTTGAACAATGATGAGGGGGTCTTGGTTTCGACCAACAACGTGCCACAGATGTATGGCCTCCTGAATTCAAAAACGGCTTCCGCCGGGGCGGACCTTTCGTTGGATATTTCTAAGCTGGTCGGATTATTCGGGTTCTACCAGTTCCAGTGGGTGCAAGGCGTCCAGCGGTCGAACCGTAGCGGCGGCGCTCCCTACACATCCGATATGGAGGGTGTGTGGGAGATTCAAACCACGGACCGCTACGATACCGTGGGGGCCGGGATGGATTTGCGTCCCTCGGAACGGCTCAAGTTCGCCCTGGCCTACGACCTGTCGCATTCCCGGGGCGCCATGGATTACCTCACCGTCAATGCCCAAAACGCGGCCACATTGACCGCGCCGCCCCCCACAGTGACGACCAAGCAGGTGTATCGGTTGGATGGGGAAGTTAAGGCAAGTCCGAATGTCACCTGTACTTTGGGCTACGCCCACGAGCGCTACGATATCGAGGATTTCGCCAACCAGAACTTGAGCCTGACCACGGGCCAAGCGGCGAGCCAAACCAACGTGACCCTGGCGGACAACAGCCTGGATTACAAGGCCCACATCTTGAGCGCCCGGTTGAACGTGCGCTTTTAGTATTCTGGGGACGGAGTATAATTATTCACTTACTCCCTGTGTCTAGTGGGTTCCCTTCTATTCTTGTGTCGGGGCTTCTGTCGTGGTTGGGGTTGTTGTGACCCGGGCGACTGATTCTGATGCATGGGTGAAGGCCTCGGGGTTGGAAACCATCGGAGATTCTGAAACTTGTTTCCCATTTGGAGAGGATAAATCTTTTCCTTTAACTAACGGATCCTCTTCAAACCCCATTTTGTTCCATAGGGCTTTACCGCGGGCGAGGGAGTTTCCTATTCCGCCGGGAGAGATGCACACCAAATCGCTCATCTTTTTTTGGGTCTCTCCAAATTTTGTCACTCCCGCATAAATCAAAACAGATTTAGCCTGGGATACACCCCGTTTGCGCCCTTTCATAAAAATTGAATCACGTTTGATTCCGAATTTATTGGCGACGATCTCGGCGACGCTTTGTAGGTCCGTCCCTCTCCACTTAAGGCGATCTTTATCGATGTTTGCCACTTGGCTTAAGACTCTTTTGACAAAGTCCCCTGATCCGAGAATCTGTGAATCGAATTCCTGAGTATTCGTCTTCGGATTAAATTTTTTTCCAACGCTTCGCCTTAGCCCGCCCCCCATCAGATTTTTCCGACGTCTTATTCCTGTTCGATCCTGCAAGAAAACATCGTATTGCGTAACGGCACTGTGTGGGTCGGCAGAAAAAAGGGCCAGAACCTCTTTGGTGTTTTGCCAAGGGGGGCCTTTCAAACCCACCAGGGCGGGATGGCCCGTCCAGGGGTGATCTTTTAGTTCCGTAAGTGTCTTGACTAAGCCCGCCCGGATAGGGTTTAGGTGGATATACCTCACCAGCTCTAGAAAATAGGGCCCTTCCTCACACAGAACCGATTTAAAGCGGTTTTGAAAAAGGTATCCCTGCCGATTATGTCGACGATTGAAGTGGTTGGCATACCCGGACATCAATCGACGCATGAACGGCGCTAGGCCCTTCTCTCCGGCTCGGGCCAAGAAATGAAAATGGTTAGGCATGAGCGCCCAGGCGTAGATCTGTGTGGGGGCCTGCTCAATGGCTTTTTCCACACGGGACAAGAAATCGACACGGTCTTCTTCGTCGTAAAAAATGGGGCGACGATCCAGTCCGCGGGCGATGATGTGGTAGAGGTGACCTGGAATATCTAACCGTGCTTGTCTTGGCATGGGTTAAAGATAACATATATTTGATATTTAGTGAATAAATATACTCCGTCCCCCAAGGGGGGGGTAAAGGAAATGGGGGGGGTGCCGATAATGGGATCGGAGGGCAATGCCCTCCAGGTGGGGGGCAGAGGATTCGACCCCCCCCAACCTGGGAAGGGAGTCCTGGGTTCCTAACTCAAGGAGGAATACCATGGCACGAATAGCGAATAACATCGCCGCCCTCAACTCGTGGCGGCAACTCACCAAAAACGAAACGATGTTCAGCTCCAGCTTGGAGAAACTCTCCAGCGGTTACCGGATCAACAAAGCCGGTGACGACCCCGCCGGGTTGGTGCTGTCCGAACAGTTCCGGGCGCAGATCACGGGCTTGAAACAGGCCGTGTCCAACACCCAGGACGCCGCGTCCATGATTCAAACCGCGGAAGGCAACATGCAAGAAATGCACTCCATCCTCAACCAAATCCGCGGCCTGGTCTTGCACGCCAAAAACACCGGCGTGAACGACACGATCTCCATCGCGGCCGACCAGAACCAAGTGGACGAAGCCGTCAACGCCCTGAACAAGATCGCCAATAACACGTTCTTTGGCGGGAAATCCCTCTTGAACGGATCGTTGGGCAACACGGCCACGGTGGTCAACTCCACCGCCATCGCCTCCGCTGTTGCGGGAAGCGCCGCGCCGGCCGGGACGAACCTTATCACGGTTGACGTTACGACCGCCGCAACGCGGGCGACCATCGTCGGTGACGTCAACGTCGCCGCGGGTACGGCGGCCGGAGGAACCGTGACCGTCAACGGGTACAACATTACCCTGACCGACACGGCGTCCCAAGCGGCCACCATCGCCGAGTTGCAAGCGGGTTTCACAACCAACGGGTTGGACCTGACGGCTGTGGCGAACGGCAACTTCATCAACATCCGCCACAACCAGTATGGGACAGCCTATGCCGTCAACGTCAACGACGCGAGCAACCTGCTCAATACGGTGGATTTCATGTCATCGGTGGGCGTCAACGCCGCCGGGACCATCGCCGGTTCGACCGCCACAGGCGCGGGATTGACTTTGACCGCCAGCGGGGCCAACCCGTATTTGGGGATGGCTGTCACCTTGACATCGGCAGGGAACTCGGTTGCCACACTGACGAATGCCATCTCATCCACCCAGGGGTCTTTGACCTTTCAGGTGGGTTCGTCCGCCAGCGACACCGTCAGCGCGACCATTCAGGACGTGCGCGCCTCGGCCCTCGGAACCACGGCTGGAGGTGCGACGGGGTTAAACGCCATCTTGACCGGCGCGACGTATAACCTCACGTCGAACCCCACGACCGCGCTGTCGATCATCGATGAAGCCATTAACGACGTCTCCACCGCTCGCGCTCAACTGGGCGCCATCCAGAAGTATACGTTGGAAACGAAAGTCAACTCGCTCAACGTTGCTTTGGAAAACGTGACGGCTTCTGAGTCGCGTGTGCGTGACGTTGACATGGCCAGCGAAATGGCCAGTTTCACCAAGTTCCAAGTGCTCATTCAGTCAGCGACCGCGATGTTGGCGCAAGCGAACCAATCGCCCACGTCGATCCTGTCGCTCTTGGGGCGGTAAAGATAGATCAGTAACGTTTCCATGGACCGGTCGGGCCCCGCGGCGCGTGCCGCGGGGCCGGCCGGGTCCAGGGAAAGGAGGGTGTCATGGAAATACTTCCGGGCGTGGGCGCCATGGGCGCCATTCCACCCGCCGTTACCGGAACTCACAAACTGGGCGGTGGAATGTTTCTGCGATCTGAAGAGAAGTCAATACGAGAGGTTGTTCTCCACTACACGATGACAAAACAAGGACCCACGGTGGAAGAGTTGGACGCGGCCACACGAAAACCGGTGCGCGTCGTGCCGAAATCGGAAGCGCTGGAAATGATGCGGGAGATGCAACAAAAGTTATCTTCTCCGTCCCCGCGCGCTCCGGAACCGACTCCCGCTGCTGTCCATGAAACCTCTGGAGGAAGAAATGCCTAAAATCGGTGGAATCGTTTCAGGAATGGACACAGACACGATTTTGGCCCAGTTGAAAGCCATTGCCCAGCGGCCCATCGCCAAACTCCAAGCCCGGAAGGCCGAGCTGGACACCCGCACCGCGGCCTGGGATGCCATGGACGCGAAATTTGCCGGGCTCCGCGTCACCGCCAAAGCTCTCACCGACATGTTTTCCACTCGGCCGACCATGGTCACTTCCAGCAACACGGACCTCCTGACCGCGAAAGTGACCGGGACGGCGGAAGTGGGCACCCGTGTGATGAAAGTCATTCAAACGGCGCGGGGCGAAGAGAGCATGTCCAACAACTTTGCGGCGGTAGACACGCCGGCCATGGCCGACGGGACTCTGACCCTGAAAGTCGGAAATGGGACGGTGGATCAAGACGTCACGGGGGCCACCTTGCTGTCCATGCTGAACAACGGCGCCGGCGTGACCCTGGGATCGATCCGGATCACGGATCGGACCGGGACGTCGGCGGTCATCGATTTGACCGGGAACACCACCGTTCAGGACGTCCTTGACGATATTTCCGGGGCGGCGGGGGTCAACGTGACGGCGACACTCAATGCGGATGGCACGGGACTTTTGATCCAAGACAACACGGGTCTAACCACGGGCGGTTTGGTGGTGGCCGAAGAAGGAGGATCCACGGGGGCGTCTTTGGGCATCCTGGGATCCTCGACCGATGGCGAAGTGGAAGGCACGGATTTGGACCCTCTCTACCGCATCACCGTAAGCTCATCCAATAATACCCTGGAAGGATTGCGCGATGCCCTCAACGATTTAGGCGGCCCGTTCACGGCATCCGTTGTGAACGATGGGTCCGCCACGCCATACCGACTTTCCATTGTGAGCCGATATTCCGGCGATGCGTCCGCCCTGGCGCTGACCTCGTCCGATCCGGGATTTACGTTCACGGAAGTGGAGGCGGCCCAAGACGCCATCGTAAGGCTTGGAACTACCGCTCCGCAGGAGTTTCGGAGCCGGACCAACACGTTTGACTCCGTGATTCAGGGGTTGTCGTTGAAAGTGGTGGATGCCGATCCGAATAAAACGATCAATGTCAACGTGATTTCCGCGGTGGGGGATGCCGTCGTGACGGTCAAAAACTTTATCGACGCCTACAATGGCATCGTCACATCCGTGGCCGAACAGAACACCTACAACGCGGAAACCAAAACCAAAGGCGGGGCGCTGTTTAACAACCCCTTGCTCTCCTCGGCCTTGTCCGAACTTACCAACGCGTTGACTGCGTCCGTGGATGGGTTGACCACGACAGCGACGTCGATCTTTCAAATCGGAGTCAATGCCGGGAAAGGCGGGGTGTTGGAAGTGAACACGGCCACCATGACCGATTGGATGACCAACCATTACGACGATGTGAAGGCACTCTTCAGCAGTTCCCTGAACGGCGCTCTGACCGCCACGCGTTCCGCCAGCAGTACGGCGACTGATTACGACGTCAATCGCGTGGCCAACGGTGTCACCGATCCGGCTGTCTTCGGTCCTACCACCGATGGCTGGATGGACGATACACCAGGGGTTTTTTCCGACACGGTCACTCTCCAATTCGCTTCCCCCCGAACGATTGCCCGCGCTGTGGTCCATACGTTGAACACCGATACTCACCCGGTGGCCAGCTGGGGGATTAAGGATTACGATATCGAGGCCCTCCGGATCGGTGGGGACCCCATGGAAGATGAGAGCTGGACCGTGGTCGCGTCGGTGCGCAACAACACCCAAGGGGTGAACTCACAGCTCATCAACGCGTATACAAATCAGCTGAGGGTCAAGGTGTTGGCGTCCCACGCCGCGGATGAACAATCCCGCATCGTGGAGTTTGAAGCCTATGAGGCCACGGGCGCCTCCCGTCGGACGGGGGCCTTGGTCACGCGGATTTCAGACGATGTGGGGGGCCTGTTTTCCACCGCCCGCCAACAGATCACGGAGGAAAAGTCCCGACTCGACGAGCAAATTGAAGTGACCAACAGCCGCGTGGAGCGAGAGATCGCCCGCATCGAAAAGACATTTATACAAATGGAAAAAGCCATGTCGAAAAATCAGACCATGGCCACGGCGCTGAACAACGCATTAAACCAAACCGCCGCCGCTCAATCGAATTAGGGGGAGTGACATCATGAACACCTACGAGAAAAACTATCTGGCCCATGAAATCGAGTCGGCTTCACCCGCCAAACAGATATTGATGCTCTACGACGGATTCTTATTGGCGGTCCGCAAGGCGGAAACCGAAATCGCCGCCAAAAATGTTCCCGAGTCTCACCGTCAACTTATCAAAGCCCAAGACATTATTGTGGCCCTATCCAACAACCTCAACATGGAACAGGGCGGCGTGATCGCCCAGAACCTCTTTTTGCTTTACGACTTTATGTACGACGCGTTGGTGCGCGCGAACCTGAAAAAGGATCCGGAGCCTCTTCAAAAAGTGAAAGAAATAATGACCGATTTGCGCGACGCCTGGGACCACAGCGTCGTCCAAGGAAAACCGCCCCCCGTCTCCGCCGCCGCGGCCTAAATTTCTCACGCGAAATTAAGATAACGGCTCGAGTCCCATTAACAGCCATAATCGATTCCGGCCAAACCCATGCCGGGATGACGATCAAAAAAAAACGAAACGAGATCTGGTGGTTACGATGATTTTGCATTCGACTTTTCTAAAACGGACTGTAGAAAAGTCAAGACCAATCGATATTACGCTATCGAAAAGTCAGGTCGCTCCATCGGCCTCCTGTTGGCAAAAAAGCATATATGCGCATTTTTGTTTGACTAAAATGCATATATATGCAAAAATGTCAGCATGATCAAAAGATCGTTGTTTAACATTGTGTTTTCACAAGATTGGGGTCGCCAGATGAGGTTTATCACCGGACCTCGTCAGGCGGGGAAAACCACTTTGGCCAGAGAAAAACTGGCTTTGGAATTATGTGGGCCGATGTATTATCTTTGGGATCGACAGGATGTGCGTGCCCGTCATCGCGCCAACGAACTCTTCTTTATCAACGACCGTCCGACTTGTCCTGGTGTTCCCTGGGTGTGTTTTGACGAAATTCACAAAATACGTCGTTGGAAAACCACTCTCAAGGCGATGTTTGACAGTGTGGGAGACGACTACCGGTTTATCATCACGGGTTCAGCAAAATTCGATGTTGTTAAACGAGCGGGAGACAGTTTGGCCGGTCGTTTTTTTAAATTTCATTTATCGCCGCTCGCTTTGCGAGAGGTTGAAGGTCATTCGGAGGTTACTGTTCCACCGGATCCTAAGACGTTCATGGAAGAGCGTTTAAACGCGCCGGATCGCCCGGAAGGGCTAACCGCTCTTCTGGCTGGGACAGGATTTCCAGAGCCCTTTCTGAGTCAGTCTGCCGATTTTCGACGTAAGTGGGCGGACGACTATTTGGAATCCGTGGTTCGCGAGGACATTGGGGCTCTTACGCGGATATTGGATCGGGATGCCGTGGCCGACCTATATCGACTGCTCCCGAACATGTCAGGTTCCCCGGTTTCATTTTCGTCAATGGCCTCCCACTTGGAAGTGAGTCCCCATACGATTAAGGCCTATCTCAAACGACTGGATGATTTTTTTCTGACCTTTCGTCTTTTCCCCTACGCCAAGAACGTGAAACGCGCTTTGATCAAATCGCCCAAGGTGTACCTCTACGACTGGACACGGGTGCAGGACGAGGGAAAACAGTTTGAAAATTATGTGGCTGTTGAACTCTTCAGCTTGTGCCGGTTGTGGACCGATGCGACAGGGATCAAGCACAACTTGTTCTATGTTCGAACACGGGAAGGACGTGAAACGGATTTCCTTGTGATCAGGGATCTGAAACCCTTCTTGTTGCTCGAGGCAAAATTATCGGATGGCCCTGTGGACGTTCACCACGTGCGCACGCAAACACAACTCGGGGACATCCCTTTTATCCAGATCTGTCGAACACCTGGCGTGGCCGCTTTAGGAGGAAAAGCGATCGCCCGTATTTCGGCGTCTCGTTTTTTCTCCTAAAAGAAACCAACTCCAATGTGATACTATTCTCCCCTATGAAAGAAGTCGTGGTGGTGCATTATTCGGAGTTGGGGACCAAGGGCGGCAACCGGCGGGAGTTTGAGCGGAAATTTGCCGACGATGTGCGCCGTCGGTTGGGGTCCCTGGCTTTAAAAGTTCGGCTGGACAGCGCTCGAGTGATCGCCGAACTTGTTCCCTGCACGGACCGAGCGGAGATCGGCCGAGTTTTGGATCCGGTGTTCGGCATGGCGTGGTACGCCTTCGGATACTTGGTCCCCTGGTCGCCCGAAAACGACGGGCTGAGCGAAGTCGAATCCGCCGCGGTGGTGTTGGCCCGGGCCGAACCGGCGGTCCGCACATTCAAAATCGAGACACGACGGTCGTCCAAAAAATACCCCCACCTGTCCCACGCCGTGTGCGTGCGGCTGGGCGACGCGGTGGTGTCCGCCACGGGGTTGCGGGTGGATGTGCACACCCCGGACCGCACCCTTTACGCGGAAGTGTTGGAAACCGAGATCGCTGTATTGTCCCACCGTGTCCAAGGGGTTCGGGGGTTGCCCCAATTTTCCTCGGGCCGGATGTTGTGTTTGTTTTCTGGTGGGATCGATTCGCCCGTGGCCGCGTGGCTGATGATGCGCCGGGGCGCGAAAGTGGACTTGTTGCATTTTCATCCCTACCGATCTTGCGATGAAGTGATGGGAACTAAAATCACGAAACTGTTTTCCGTTCTGGCTGGTTTCAATCCCGACTTGCGGCTTTTTTTAATTCCCCACGATCGGTATCAAACCACCGCTTCCCTCAGCGTGCCGACATCATCCGAAACGGTGTTTTTTCGCCGGTTCATGTTCCGTGCCGCGGAAGACATGGCCAAAAAGTTGAACTACCAGGCGCTCATTACGGGAGACAGCCTGGGCCAGGTGGCAAGCCAAACTGTCGAAAATCTGATGGCTGTCCAAACCGAATTATCTGTTCCTGTTTTTCAGCCGCTCATCGCCTACGACAAAGAAAGCATCATCGCCCTGGCAAAAAAAATTGATGTGTTCGATCTCGCCGTCCAGCCCTACAAAGACTGTTGTTCTCTCCTCGCAAAAAAACCAAAAACCAACGTGGACACGGCCCTCATCCGTCGGCTTGAACAGGAATTGGACATGGAAAAAATAATTTTGGAATCCTATGAATCGGCTCAATTGTGGGATGGCCAAACCCTCCGATCGTTTCCCCGCAGACGATTTAAAAAAACAAAATAAAAAATAGTTGTCAGAATTCCTTTCCTCTTAAAACACCGCGTTAATTAAACATAATTTTAAATATAAAAATAAAAAAAACCCTTGAAAATCCCCCATTTTGGGGTTAAATAAAGGATGGACCATTCCGTAGGTGGGAGAGGTCTGTACAAACAATAAATAAAAGGAGAAAGGCAATGAAAAAACAACTGGTAGGACTGCTTGTGTTGGGCTGTATCGGCGTGTTTGTTGGAAGCGCGAAGGCGGCGGCAACCGAAGACTTGATCTTGACGGTGACGCCGAACGGAACGAAAAGCATTACGTTGTCCACGGGCACGTTGGCGTTGGGGACGTTAAACCTGGCCAGCACGGACAACATCTCGTCGTCCGTCACGGTCACGAACAACGGGACGTTGCAATGCACGTTGGGTCTGCGGATCAAAACGGCGGACGGTGTGTGGTCATCCGGGGCGTCGGCGGCGGCGAACACCTACAACCTTCGCGCGTTGTTTAACTCAGCGGCGCCGGTGGCGGGGGACTTCGCGGCCAACGACGATGTGTTGACCCAAGGCGGAGCCGAGTTGTCGACCGGCGTGGGCGGGGTGTATTCAGGCGACCAAAGCGGCTTGGCCTTTGTGTCGGGAACGACGCGAGGGTTGTGGTTTAAGATGGACATGCCCTTGACGTCAACCGTGGGCACCCAGCGGTCGTTTACGGTGGAAGTGTCCGCAAACTAGAATGCGTTTGACATTAAAATCAAAAGGAGAAAGGCAATGAAAAAGCAACTGGTAGGACTGCTTGTGTTGGGCTGTATCGGTGTGTTTGTTGGAAGCGCGAAGGCGGCGGCAACCGAAGACTTGATCTTGACGGTGACGCCGAACGGAACGAAAAGCATCACGTTGTCCACGGGCACGTTGGCGTTGGGGACGTTGAACCTGGCCAGCACGGACAACATTTCGTCGTCCGTGACAGTCACGAACAACGGGACGTTGCAGTGCGCGTTGGGTCTGCGGATCAAAACGGCGGACGGGGTGTGGTCGTCAGGGGCGTCGGCGGCGGCGAACACCTACAACCTTCGCGCGTTGTTTAATTCGGCGACGCCGGTGGCGGGGGACTTCGCGGCCAACGACGATGTGTTGACCCAAGGCGGAGCCGAACTGTCGACAGGTGTGGGCGGGGTGTATTCGGGCGACCAAAACGGGTCGGTGTTCGCGTCGAGCGACACGCGGGGTCTGTGGTTTAAGATGGACATGCCCTTGACGTCAACCGTGGGCACCCAGCGGTCGTTTACCGTTGAAGTCTCCGCCAACTAGAAGGTGGTTGAAATGACATCACGGAGGAATCGTTCATGAGTCACGCAAAAAACAGTGCGGCGGCCGGATTGACGGTCGTTGCGGCGTTGTTGTGGGGATCTGTTCCCGCACAGGCGAAGCTGTCGTTGGCGGTTCGTTTTCCGGATGTGGAAATGGAAAACGTGGCGCCGGGGTCGGTGATTAACCTTCGCCAGAAAGGGGGCGTGCCCTACGTTGTCATCAATGGATCCGACCACGCCGTGGATGTGGACATCACATCTGAACGGCCCGATCCAAAAGGAGCAACCCTTAAACCAGGGTATGAGCCCGTGGCGGATCCGGAATGGCTCCAAATTGTTCCGAACCGGTTCAAGATGGGGCCCGGTGACATTGCCAGTGCGGAGTTGATTCTGTCGGTGCCCAACGATCCGTCGTTGATCGGGCGGCATTTCCAAATCGACATCCGCTCCGCCACCGATGGTCCGGAAACCATTGCCATTGCCGTAAAGAGTTACTTGAACTTTACGGTGGGGGCCCTGGGACCCGAGAACGCCAAAAAAGACAAACGCCGAACCGTGCTGGGGAAACTGGACTTGGACTTAACGCCGTCCAGCGTCCGATTGGAAAACGTGCCGTTGGGGAAAACCGTGGACGTGAAAGAGCTTAAAAACGTCGTGTTCAAGGTAACCAACCGCGGCGCCGATCCGGTGAAGTTGAAGTTGACCAGCGTACGTCCGAACAACAGCCAAAAAGAAGAAGGCTGGGCGTTGCCGGACCCGACGTGGATGAGCATCTCGCCATCGACGCTGAAAATCAAGCCGGACCAAATCAAAGGAACCCGCGTGGCGTTGACCATTCCGGACGTTCCGGAAAACAGGGGAAAAAAGTTCATGTTCCTGATCGAAAGTGAAATGGACGGGATGAATTTTCCTCTGGGATTCTATTCAAGGGTGTTTGTGACCACGGAACCCTGATGGAGGTGTGATGGTACTTAAGTGAAGCGGAAGACAGAATGAGAACGATCGAGAGGTGAACGCTGTCGTGAATGGGAACACCTGGATGAGGAAAGTCCTTTTTAGGGCGCTTTGGGCGACCCTCGGAGGCCTTTTGTCCTTTGGGGCGGCGCCTGGGAGGGCCGCGCTCACGGAGGACCTTGTCCTGCGCGTCAACATTAACGATACGTTCCCGCCGGAAGCGGTGCCGGACCTCAGTGCCGCGGCCACCGTAACCGAAGGGCAAGTCTTGCTCACCTGGACCGCCCCCGACGAAGACAACCGGGTCTATGTCTCAACCGGTAAAGTCAGTTCCTACCTGATCAAATACGCCACGTATTCCATCGTGGACGAAATAGCCGCCGGAGGAACCGCCGCCAGTTGGTGGGCGAGCGCTTCGATCCCAGCGGATACGCCGCCCACGCCCACCGCCAGTCCCGGAACAGCCGAGACGCCCATGATTCTTAACTTGGCGCCCGGCACCGCCTATTGGTTCGCCTTGCGAAGCCTTGACGAGGCGGGGAACCTGTCTCCCCTCGATGCCCTGGCGTCGACGCCGGATCAACAAGCCACCGTGGTGACACGGTCGTTGGCGGACCTAAAAACGCCGGCCCCGGTCGCGGGGTTTGTGGTGACGGCCAGTTCATCCGGCTACACCGTGACATGGCCGGAAGTGACGGAAAACGACGATGGAACACCGATCGTCGACCTGGCATCATACCGTGTCTATCGGTCGCCGAGCTTGTTTGATTTCGGCGCATCCAGCGTGACGGTTGCCACGATTCCCGTGGGCCAACCGCGCACAGTGGACATCCCGACCCCGTTGGTAGACACCTATTACCTAATCGTGGGTCTGGATACGAGCGGGCGATATTCGTTGCCCAGCCGGTCCAACTACCTGCATGTTACGCCCCAACAGTTCCTGGGCCAAACCGGTATTGCCACCGACGGAACCCAAAGCCGGGCCTACGTGCCGGAACCGTTGATTCCGGACTTGAAAACGCCGGACAAAAACTTCCTCCTGTATGTGGAGCCAACCGTAACCGATTTGGCTCATGCGGGCGGAAGCCGAACCCGTGCGACTTACACCATCTGTTTGCGGGAACCAAGCGGCACGGCGGCGTCGGCAGAAAAAACGCTGTCTAAGCCCCAAATGACCGTGGTGTTGGATTACCAAGGAGCCAACGGCGCCTTGGACAAAAACAAAACCGGCGTGTTGTGGTGGAACGGCGCCACCTGGGTCAAGGTTGGCCAGGCCAACGTGACCGAATCAGGTGTGGGCAACCACATCACCGTTTCGTTTAACACGGCCATGCCCGGGGTCTACCAAATTCGCCAATTCGATATCGCAACGGAACTGACGTTGGACAAGGCGTCTGTGTTCCCACAAATTTTCTCGCCCAACGGCGACGGCATCAATGATGTCATCTATTTCATGGTGGAAAACCCCAAACAGTCCAGCGTTTCCGGGAAGATTTTGGATATGGGTGGAGCGGAAGTGGGTATTTTAAGGCCCGCTGGGGCGGGGGCGCCCACGGCCGATACCCTGACCTGGGATGGCAAAGATAGCTCTGGACATTTGGTGCCTCCGGGGGTATACATATATAAGATCACGGGGGAGGGCAAAACCATCACCGGCTCATTGGTGGTCGCCCGCTAGGACTATTTATGGTAAAGACAACGACGATCGACACCATCGTTGGATTTGGGATTGTGGCGTTTGTTTTGTTTGCGCCGTATGCGGCGCAGGCCATTTCCCTTAATCCGGCCACGGACGTGGTCCCTCGCATATTTTCTCCCAACAACGATGGGATCAACGACGGTGTTTATTTCCAGTTAACCAATCCAACCCAATCACACGTATCCGGGATTGTCTTGGATATGTCCGGGGCAAAAGTGGCTGAAATTAATTTGTCCCCTTCGGGCGAGGTCGATCGTTATTACTGGAACGGACGCGACGAGAGCGGGGATGTGGTTCCCGCGGGCCCGTACGTGTACCGGATCGACGGAGAAGGCGCCGTTGTCAGCGGCGTCGTGGTGGTGGCGCGATGACTGCCCGGGCCCGCCTTTTCGCCGTGTGGGTGTTGATCCCGCTAACGATCGGGAACGGATGGGGATTTGATGAAGTACCGGTGGGGGCCCGGCCCGCCGCTATGGGCGAAGCGTTCACCGCCATGGCCGACGACGTGAACACCCTGTATTACAACACCGCCGGGTTGGCCAGCTTGTATCGGCCAGAAGTGACCGCCTATTATGCCCGGTTGTTCCCCAACTTGTCCGACCAAACCCGTACGGCGTTCACGTTCGTGGCCGGCGCGGTTCCTTTAGCCGAAAATGGAAAATGGGGCGGGCTGGGTTTGGGGTATCAGGAATTTCGCGTCGATAGTTTGTTTAAAGAAGAAACCATCACGCTGGGATACGGTCGATCGCTGTTTTCCGACCGGTTGGCTCTCGGGGTGGGGATCAAACAGCTCACACGAAGTTTCGGTGAAACGGCCGATACCCAAAACGCCTTCTTAAATAATCCAGGTAACCGGACCGGCGCCGGGGACCCGTTATTTAAAGACGGAAATTCGAAAAAAGCGTTCGGGGCCGACCTGGGGGCCCTGTATGCGTTGACCGGGCGGTTGCGTGTGGGGTTGGCTGTCGCGAACCTAAACCAGCCGGATTTGGGGTTGGGCCAGTCCGATCGGCTTCCGTTTGTGCTCCGAGGGGGAATGGCCTACGACAAAACGTTTAGCCGAATAAGCCTGGAGGTCTCCCGTCGATCCTATCTGGAAAAAGAAGCGGACACGCGCTTTCATTTTGGAGGCGAACGGCAATGGGCATTTCGGCGGTTTGGCCTGCTCTCATTGCGCGGGGGCGCGGCCGCGGGCGGGCGGGATTATCGCCAAGTCAACATGGGCGCGGGGTATGAGGTTAACGGGCTCGGCATCGATTACGTTTTTGCGATGCCTTTGGGCGCGGCGGACGAAACGGGCAACATGCACAACGTGGCGTTGTCGTTCAAGTTCGGGAGCGCCATCTCCGAAGACGACCTGGCCGAGGAGTTGCGGGAAGAAAAAGAGGCTCTAACCCGAGCCCAAGAAGCCCAGGCCGCGGCGGAGTCTGAAGCCGTTTTCATGAAAGAGGAACGCAACAAGCTGGTCAACGAATACGCCACCGAAGTGGAACGGTTAAGGGCCGAACTTGAAACCATGAAACGGGTACAACCTTCCACCGTGGTGGTTCCCGCGCGACGGGCGACATCGACGGAACGGGAACAGCAAGCGCGGGAAAGGGCCTTGCGTGAATACGCGAATGCGTACGACGCCTCCATGCGGGCTTACAACAAATTGGCGGCCCGGGGCGCCACGCTGACCGAGCGGGTCGATTTCTTAACCGACACCCTGGAAAAGTATAAAAACAAAGGCGTCGACGTTTCGGTGGCGCGGGAAGAATTGGGCGCCGTCAAAGCGGAGTTGGCTCAAGTGTCGACGGATTACCGAATTACCATGGACTTTTACCGCAAAACCGTCGCCCAGGGCGCCAACAATGCCGAACGGTTGTCGTTGTTGGAACGAATTCTTAAAAAATACGCCCCGTCGGGGATTGATCTGTCCGAAGTGCGTTTGGAAATCGACAAGATCAGCGGTGTTAAAAAGGGAGGGAAAAAGTGAGAATCCGCACAAAAGTTTTTTTATCGGCCCTTTTGTTTTTGACGGTATCGGGGGCGGCCATGGCGTGGTGCTATTTCAATATTCGACGGGAAGAAACCGCTTTTTTGGAAAATCGCCGAGCCCTGAAAACCTTGGGAATTGTCACCGACATCGACTATTTTTTGGTTCGCCAGGCGCGCTTGTTGGAAAACTATGTGCTGTTGGGGGACGAATCCGAACGGTTGCAGTTGGTTCAGGCGGTCACCCAGACGCGGCAACGGTTGGAGGAGTGGGACAAGGCGGCCCGGCGGGGGGAAGCCAACGGCGTTGAACGGGCGGCTGTTCAGCAAGTTCACGACACCATCGCCAAATCATCGAACAAAATCCGCGGTTTGTTGGCCGCAAAAAAACGGGTCCAGGCCATGGCGTTGACGGAAAAAGAGTTTACCCCGGTCAGTGCCCGGGCCTTGGCGGCTTTCGCGGCCATTAAACAAAGGGTTCAAACAGCCAAAGACGAGGCCGAATCCCGGGTGAGCCTTGATCTTCGGTTCAGTCACATGGGCCTCATGGCGGGACTGGGACTGGTTTCGTTTTTTGGATTGGTCTCGTTGCTGGCTCTTTATCGAACGGTAATTCGGCCGATTCAAAGCATGAAAAACTGGGCCGACCGGGTCGCCCGGGGGGAAAAGGCGGTTCCACTGGCCGGATTCAAGGGGGCCAACGAACTGACGGAGTTGGCCCAAAGCATCGGCGAAATGGCCATCCAACTCACCCGGCCCAAGGCTTACCCGCCGCCTCTGCCGACCGCGACGCCCGCCGCCGCGAAAGGCGGTTCCCCGGTGGGAGTCGCAACACCGCCGCCATCGGCTGTGGTCCAAACTTCTTCCGTGGCGGCTGTTCCCAGCGCGACCGCGGCAACAGCGCAACCGGGCCCCGGTCCAACGCCCAAAGGGACAATCCCGCCGACGCCGGAGGCAAAGCAGGATGCGGTGCGGACGTCCACGGCAGAGTCAAAACCGGCCGCCGTGCCAACGCCGGAGGGTCCGACGCCTTCTGTCAAGGGCGCGGAGGGATCACATCCTTCCGAAGGGTTCGAAGTTGCCGTTGAGGAGTTCCGCGACCTCCTCACCCAACTTTCCGGCAAACCCCCCACGAAACCCGGATAACGAAAAAGAAGCAGTTACGGACAAATTAATATTTGGAAGTCATACTGTTAAAACGATTGGTGCCCTAACCTACAAAAACAACCAACTGGACTTTGTCCTCGATGAGGGGTTGGGAATTCCGTGCAAGGCTTTTAAAAGTGGTCTTGTTTCAACCAGGGGATCCCGGTTTAGTGAAATTATCCGATTGATCCGGTATATTGACGTTGATAAAGTGATGCAATCGGTATATCCCAAGGGGCTGGGGCAGTTGCAAACATGGTCTCGGCCTACCAGCATTGAGATTAGGGAAAAGGATTACAATCCACCTGGACTGTTATTGTTGAACCGTCTACGGTGAAATAGGTGAAAGTTTGGGGAACATTTCTTACACAGGGTCCGATCGTCCCCTCGGCCATCCTAAGCCGTGTTTCTTGAATTGCGGTTTGTGCCAGATAATGTTCCTTTATGGCAATTCTCCTTTGGGTGTCTCCTCGACGTTGAATATTGACCCAGTTTGATATGGACAAAGCCATGACAATCGCGAACATGATAATGGTAACCAGTACCAGTGTGACAGCCCCTTGTTGATCTCGAATGTTTGTCATGGCAGGTTATAAAATACGCTCGTGATCGTTGCGGACGAATTTCGCCCAATGGCCCAAATCGTCACTTCTTTGCGATGGGTTGCAACCGCAGATACAACAAGTTGCCCATTGGCATCCATGTCTAAAAACCGCACCTTCACCCTACGCTTAAAGGGTCCATAAGATGGACGGGATTTATCGTCGTCTTTATGCTTGCTCCAATGCTCGATGCCCGTACGAGCTAAAACGGCTGGACAAGGACCAGCACAAACGACTGAGGGGATGGATGGTCCGCCGACCAATAGCATTCGCCCTATATCGGGTGAGTTTGCGTCCCATTTCATTTGGCGGATGTCTTGCAGAAGTTCTTCCGCTGAGGCTTGGGCTTGCAGGCTGGCCATGCTTTCGGTTAAAGACCGTTGGTTTGTGGACATCAACTTGATGACCCCCAATAAAGAAACAGCAACCACGATCACTGCGATCATTGTTTCGATCAAAGTAAATCCCGCTTGTTGCTGAATAGTCAAATGAATTGCAACTGAAGGGGGGCGGGAATGTAATCGTGAAAGTGAGGTTAATCGGTTCATGGGATTAATCCGTTGGTGGAGTGAGAACTCTTGTTAATGAGATGGCTTTGTTAGGATCGTTGGGTTCTCTCACCGTTGCGGTAATCCGAATTGGCCTGTTTGAGCCACCGCTCCAGCTCCCGACCCATGCAATTGTTAGAGAAGAAAGGTTAGGGAGAGGTTGGTCAAGTCTTGGCTCACCAGGGACACTTCTCGATCTTTCGGGCCATTCGGCATCTCCACGCCACGAACGATGGAAGAAGGGGACTGTCGATGAATAACGCAGGAGATTGGGGCGGGTGGGCGGAAAAGTGCGCTGGTCTCCGTCGCCAAAAATATATTTTCTTTCAACCAAAATCCCATCCAATGGATTTGATTGGTAAAAAACCGTTCCCAAAGAATTGTCTTTATGCAGATTTACATTAGAGTTAGAGACAACCATTGACTTTGCCAGATCGAAGTCGATTTGTGCGATGTCGGTTTCGGGAGTCAGGGTGATGCTGTCAAAATGGGCTGTTAAGACCTCTGTGGGATCTCCGTTTTGGACTTGAGTTCTCAAGTAAACATTGTACGTTTTGTTTGGATCTATTTGATTGGCTGGAATCTGAACAGACAAATACACCCAGTTCCCAAATTGAATTGCGAAACGATTGTCTGAAACAGACCTGATATCCATCCCCGGTAGCCCGTTCCCGATGTTTTCTTGAAAGGCAAGTTGAGGGACGAGAAAAACGTTTCCTCTGTTCTCTCCTCGGACCCATCCCGCCAGCACATATTCTTGACTGACCAATTCTGAAATGTCAGGGCTTCGAACGGAGTAGTAGGTGTTGCCGGGAAGGTTTGACTGAATGGCAAGGCTCCCTGTTCCGTGCAACCGCCCCGCAATGGTCGGATCAACGAACGCTCGGCCCGCTCGCGGAACCGGATTAATTTGCCCCGGCACCAGTGCGGCAAAGGGAAAAAACCATTGGTTTCGAACAGCCGGGTCGTTGGTGAGTCGCGTGTATTCGGAATCAAACCCGGGGTCGGACGTTGTCCGCCATTCGGCGCCGGACACAGAAAAGACGACATTGTTGCAAAGGACATTCCCAAGGGTGTGTCGGCGGGCCGAAAGAAAATCGTTTTCAATCAGAAACATGACGGCTTGCAATTTCTCAAGTAGTTTAAGCCTATCTTCGGAACGGATCCTGTGGTCGGTGGCCCCTTTTCCAAACCAAGCGACCATCCCCATAAAAAGAGCCAAGATGCTGACGGAAACAATCAGCTCGAGAAGGGTAAACCCCGCGGGATTTGATTTTTTCATTCTGTTTGGACGGCTTGTATGCCGATCCCTCCCGATGCCGTTGCGGGGTCGCCGGTATAGGGGCGAATGTTCGGGCCGGCCGTCTCCCCGCCCCAAACGGATGTCCATGTTTTGGTTGCCCCCGTTCTGTGTTCAACCGTGGCTGTCACTCTTGACCGTTGAAGCCCATCGAAGTTACTTAGAAAAACTGTGGCCGGGAGGATGGGGCCGACACGAACGACGTCATTGGATCCGTCTCTATTAAAATCCCCTGTGGCAACCCGCATGCTGTTGTTAACTGCGCCGCTGGACCCATACCCAATCTGGGAATAGCCGCTGGTATTACGTTGTTTTGGCGGTAACACGGGATTTTTCTGAGTAATCGGAAAAAATGAGACAGGCCCACCCGGGGGTGTTGTATTAACGAGAATCAATGCCGCAACACCTTCCATGAGATTGCCGTTTTCTCCCGTGCTCGGGATAAAAACATCGTTTCGACCGTCCCCATTCATATCCGAGATGGCCCATCCATTAAAGGCGCCATGTTTATATTCCATCTTGTGTTCGAAAAGCATATTGACGCTAACATCGGTTCGGTTTACATTTGGATTAACGGAATAAACTTTCACCTTGTCATAGCAACCGCCAATACAATCGAATGTTCTAACCAACAGTTCATCGAAATTGTCCCCGTCCATGTCCGCCGCCGTGGCCGCGCCATTACGAAAGTTTGAAACAGGTGGAATCCGGGTCGGCGCCAGAGACAGGACCAATTCGTCCGCAATCGGTTGGCGCAAATAGACTTGGCTCCCCGCCCCAGCCTCCTGGATGGTCACAAAGGCTTGGCCGCCTCTTACCCGCATGGGGACAAGTTGCCTGAACGTCGCGCTAAACGTTGACCCAACCACGTTGAGGAACGCTGTGTGGAACGTTGCTGTTGAGAGATGGGCCGAACCCCCGATCGTGGAATTTTCATACCATAAAATTGTGCTGACACTGCCGGTAATTCCGCCGGTTGGCCAGAGCTGATCATTTTGAACCCAAAGATCGCCCACCTGGGGCCTTGGGATGGCTGCGGAATAATAAGCATTCAATGTCGCTATGGATGGGTTTGTCCCATCGTATCTAACGTTCATCGCGGCGTGACTGGATTCTGGAATGTTCGCCACGAGGACATCAAGTTCCGGTCCCGAATCGATCGGGAGAATTTCAACATTGATCGGTTGCAAGGAAGCGTAAGGACCAACCCACCCTCCCGACGTGTTTTGGTGGGCCGCGTAAAAAATCCAGTTGGGGTTGCGATCGTATGTGTATTCGGCTATGCCATGATCAGTGAAATCAAGACGGTTGCCGACCCATCCATTGTTTTCAAGCCACGTCACTCGACTGGTCCCTGTAAATAGTTCGATGGATGTGGAGGCTTGTGGTTGATAAACGTTTGTTCTGTTATCGTTGGCCGAAATCAGAACGATGTCTAACCCGGGAACAGCCGAAGGGGACATTTTAGCAAGCCGGATTTCAGTGCCCATGCGAATCCGCGCTGGCCCCAGAACCCCACGTTCTCTTGGTGTAATAAATCGGAGAGTGAAGTTGCCTCTCCCGTCACCTTGCAACCAGGCCAAATCACTTCCGATGTAAGGAGGGTTCGTGATCATGCCCGCAACAACATTGGGAGAAGGCGGCGCGTAATGGACAGTTTGTGTCCTTGAAGTCCCGTTCAACGAACCCATTGCTGTGGGAGTGAACCATCCTGGGGTTGAGTCCACCGGGTTTAATCCCGACAAAGTGCTTGCCGCATCATAAAGCATATCTCCCGGTTCAACAAATTCGCCGTGCCAATTCGACCCACCCAGCTTGAATACAGAACTGCCAAAGCAATAGTGGCTATAATTATGGTTTTGAGTCGGTCCCGCCGCAGAATAGGCGCCATTTTGAGGTATCGCATTGGCCAGCATAACGATATCTTGATTGTTATCCCCATCCAGGTCCCCCACGGCAACGGCTACAATGTTCGTGAAATACCGTCGATTAGCCAAGGAATAATGCTGATCCCGTCCTACCCCTAAATCAAAAGGAATGAACGCATCAGCGTTACTTGATGGTTCTGGTGGGGCAAGAGGAGCCTTGCGGACACCACCACCAAAAGCGAACGTCGATAAGGACGTTAACAGGACCCAGCTCATTGAGAGCCGGTTTATTAACTCAGTCAATTTCACAGGATACCTCCTTACAGCTCCGTTGACCCGTCCCCTTCCATTAGTGTGGGCCCCAATTGTTCTTGTGTCAAGGGAATATATTTAGTTCCATCACCCCTACCTATGCGATAATTTTGCCAAATCAAGAATTAGTCGAATTCGTTAAAAAAAGGTGCAAATAGGTCTCACTTTATTATATTTCATGCGGCAAAATGGCCATTACCAAAAAATAAATGGGTCTTTTATTGATGACTCAATAGATTGGGGTTTGATTGATACGGGATGATTAAATTCCAGCCTTTTTGCATGCAGGAGAGGACGATCGGTTTTGTGGGGAGGGCCGCCGTAGAGGGTGTCGCCGATGAGGGGGTGGCCGAGGGCGGCCATTTGGACACGGATTTGGTGGGTTCGGCCGGTTAAGGGGCGGACTTCGAGCAAGGTGGCGGGGGGGGCGTGGTTGGGGAACGTTTTCAAAACGGTGTATTCGGTTTCGGACCAGCGGCCGGTTTCCGTGGACATCTTTGAGGGCGACGACCGGGATCGGCCCACCATGGATTTGACCCGCCCCGGGCCTGACACGATCCCCTGAACCAAGGCCAAATAGGTTTTTTTCACGGTTCGGTCGGCAAACTGGCGGGACAGGTTTTCCGCGGCGGCTGGGTTTTTGGCGATCACCATCACGCCGGAGGTTCCCTTGTCCAAACGGTGTACCACGCCGGGCCGGTCCGTGGCGGGCCGTTGGCCGGAGGCGGTCCACCCGGCGGCCAGTTTGGGCCAGAGACGCTGAATCAACGTGTCGGTTCGGTGCGGTCCCGCCGGATGGACCACTAACCCCGCGGGTTTGTCCACCACAATAATGTCGTCGTCTTCGTACAAGATGGGTACGCTGTCCGCAGCCGCGGGCGGTAAGGACGAAAAGGTGGGAACGTGCACCTGCACGCGGTCTCCTGCCTCCAGCATTCGCCGAGCCGGCGCGTTGACCGCGTTAACCGTTACAGCGCCCTCATCAATCAACCGTTGAACCCGCGTGCGCGACAGGGAAACGAGTGAACGGGTCAAAAATCGGTCCAACCGTTCTTCCTTGCCCGAAAAAACGAACGTTTTCTCCTCGCTCATTTGGCCCGTCGATAAGTCCAGAGTGTCAGTCCGGCCCCAGCGAGGACCAACCCCAGCGCCACCAACCCCGTGGCGGAAAAGAGGCCGAGGCCCGCGCCACGGGCGTCGGCTCGGAACGGTTCCACGGCCAAGCGGGCCAGGCCGGCCAGAATAAGGTAGAGGCCCGCCACCCGGCCTGGACGGAAAAATCCTGTCTCCCCGGATTTCGTTGGCCCCTGGAGATCCGACGTGGGCCCGAAGGTCTTTATCCATGGAACACGTATGAGAATGAGACAGATCAACAGATTAAGACCGGCGTCGTATAACTGGGTGGGGTGCAACGGCACGCCAACGGGCGCCAAGCTTTCCGAATGGCGAAAGGTGATAGCCCACGGCAAAGTGCATTTGTGGCCGAAACAGCATCCGGCAAACAAACAGCCGATTCTTCCCACCGCTTGGCCCAATGCCACCGCCGGAGCGAACAGGTCGGCCAACACGAAAAAGGGAACTTTTTTTCGCCGCGCAAAAACGGCGAGAGCCAACAGAGCTCCCAAAAATCCGCCTTGCCACATGAGCCCGCCTTGCCATATTTTGAGCGTGTCCAACCACGCTCCTGAAAATTCCGACCCGTGAAACACCACATAAAAAAATCGGGCGCCCGCAATGCCGCTGATCACCAACGGCGTCAACGCGTCGCCGACCAACGAGGATGGAAGGCCCGCCTGTTTGGCTCGACGGGATGCCAGGGCGTATCCGGCCAAAAAGCCCAACGCCGCCATCAGACCGTATGTGTGAAGGGTGATCGGACCCAAATGAAAGAGAATGGGATACATGGTTTATTTTCTAAAAAGGTTTTGAACGAAAAGAAACGTGACGCCCACCGTGATGGCCGAATCGGCCACGTTAAAGGCGGGCCAATGCCATCCGCGCCAATAAAAATCCAAAAAGTCCGTTACCGCGCCGACTCGGATTCGGTCCACCAGGTTGCCCACCGCTCCGCCCCAGACCAAAAGAACGCCCACGGCGGCCCAGGTCCCCTGGCCCGCCAGGTCCCGGTGCATTTTGGCCAACAACGCCAATAGGACCAACGTTAAAACGATAAAAGCCCTGTTGGAATCGGCAAACATCCCAAACGCCGCCCCCGTGTTTTGAACGTGGGTTAAAGAAAAAAAAGGAAGGATCGGGATCGTGTGACCCAGGGGCATCTGATTTTCTACGACAATCTTCGATATTTGATCGATAACCAATACGGTCAAAACAACGCAAAGTGATCGCCATCGACTCGCCAGAATCGAACGGATCCCATTTTTTGGGGGGGTGGTTTCGCCGTTGAGGTGAGGGGTTTGCGGAGGTTTCAATGGGGGGCGGCGGCCGCGGACGCGGCGGATTCCGCTTCTCGGCACCGGCGGCACAACCCGTCCGTGAGGTCACGCCAGATCCAGCACCGCGAACATTTAGACCCGGGGGCCGGTTGAACGCCGATCACCTGGACCGGATCCCCCGATCCGCTGAGCTCGACGTCCACGTGGGCCACGCCCAGCACCGACGCCAATTCGTCCGGCGCCAGTTGACACAACGGCGCATTTCCCTCATGGATTTTCAATTTGACCGACGCGTCGTTGGCGGCTTTCACCGTGCCGGCCTGGCGGGCTTTTTCAACGGCTTCGTTGACTTCTTTTTTGGCCCGCAAAAAATCCGCCATAACGAAAAACTTTCCCGCCGGCAACGCCACGGGCGTTGGAAACGAATTGAGAAACACGCTTTCGGCGTTGTCTTCCGCCGCCAGCAGGCCCTGCTGGGCCAAGGTTTGCCAGGTTTCTTCGGCGGTAAACGACAACAGCGGCGCCAAGGCCCGCGGCAAGGCCCGCGCCATGTGCCACAGGGCGGTTTGGGCGCTTCGCCGTCGATGGGAATCGGCTGTGTCGCAGTATAAAATGTCTTTGCGAACGTCCAAATAGTATTCGGACAAGGTGTTGATGCAAAACTGGTCCGCCAACGCCGCCGTCACCAAATGAAACTCGTGGGCGTTGTAACTTTTTGTGATTTGGTCCAGCAACTTGTTGAGGGCCGCCATGGCCGCCAAATCCAACACCTCCATTTTGTCCGTTGCCAATACATGGCGCGAAGGCACAAAGTCCCCCAAATTACCCAACAAAAATCGCAACGTGTTACGGATTTTTCGATAGGTGTCGATGACACGGTTTAAAATGTCCTGGGACAAGCGAACATCCTCGCGGTAATCCGTCACCGCCACCCACAGACGAACAATGTCGGCCCCGTATTTTTGGACCAGTTCCTGGGGCGCGATCACGTTGCCCACCGATTTCGACATGGCGCGCCCCTGGCCGTCCAGCACAAACCCGTGGGTCAGCACCCGCCCATACGGAGGTTCGCCCGTGAGCGCCACCGCCGGCAACAACGACGTTTGAAACCAGCCCCGGTGTTGATCGGAACCTTCCAGATACAAAACATCCGATCGGCCAACCCCTTGTGTTTCCGGCCGCTGGCCCAAGACGGACACCCACGACACGCCCGAATCGAACCACACATCCAAAATGTCCTCTTCCCGTTTAAACACGGTGTGCCCGCATTTCGTGCACGGTGTGGCGGAGCCGACGCCAAAATGAGAAGGCTCTTTTTCATACCACACGTTGCTTCCGTGTTGGCGAAACGCGTCCAGCACGTTGGCGAACACGGTTTTGTTCTTTAGAGGTTCTCCGCACTCGGCGCACAAAAAGAGGGGTATCGGCGTTCCCCAAAACCGTTGGCGGGACAAACACCAGTCCGGCCGGGTTTTGAGCATGCCCACGATCCGCTCTTTGCCGTAATGGGGAATCCATTCCACGCGATCCACACTCTTTAACAACTCCGCGCGCAAAGCGTCGGTGACTTTGAGGAACCATTGTTTTGCCGCCCGGAACAGAATGGGGTTTTTGCACCGCCAACAGTGGGGATAACTGTGGGAGACGTTCGTCTCCTTTAACAAAAGGCGCGACTTGGCCAGTCGTTCTATAATGAGCGGGTTGGCGTCCCACACTGATTTACCGGCGAGATCGTTGGGCAGTACGTCTTGGGAGAACCGGCCCCGATCGTCGACCGGAGACAACACCGCCAGACCGTAAGATTTTCCCGCCGCGAAATCGTCTTCCCCGTGCCCGGGCGCGATGTGCACCACGCCGGTTCCCTCCGACGCAGACACAAACTCGGCCAACAAACCCTGGGAATCGTTGTTGTTGAGGGGATTTTTGGCCACAAGTCCTTCCAGAGCCAATCCGTCCACAGCGGGGGTGTCGGTTTTGCCACCGCCGATCATTTCTTCCAGAACCGCCCAGCCCGGGTCGCCTACCAAAAAGCGTTCGGGGGATTTGGGGGATTCCCAAATTCGATATCGTCCTTCCGGATGAAACGCCAGCCCCACGTTGGCCGGAAGCGTCCAAGGCGTTGTGGTCCAGATAAGAACGTTCACTTTTTTGCCGTGGAGGCGGGCCAATTTTTGCGCGTCCTCGTTGGCCGGCCACTCCACCACCGGAAACTTAACGAAAATGGACGTGGAGGTCTTGTCGGCGTATTCCACTTCGGCTTCGGCCAAGGCGGTTTCGCAATGGGGACACCAATAAACCGGTTTGCGGTCTTGAACCACGTGGCCCTTTTCCAAAAGATCGAAAAACGTTTTCGCGATGCCCGCTTCGTAGTCGGGGGAAAGGGTTTTGTAGGGGTGGTCCCAGTCGCCCAAGATGCCGAGCCGTTTAAACTCGCGGCGTTGGATGTCGATCCAGTGTTCGGCGTACCGGGCCGCTTCCTGGCGAAAAGCCACCCGGCCCACTTTGCGTTTATCCCATCCCTTTTCTTTCATGAGTTGGTGTTCGATGGGCAACCCGTGGCAATCCCAGCCGGGGATGTAGGGCGACCGCCGGCCCTTGAGTGACTGATATTTAACGATAAAGTCTTTTAAAATTTTATTGAGGGCGTGCCCCACGTGAATGGCGCCGTTGGCATAGGGGGGCCCGTCGTGCAAAACCTGGGGCGGAGCGGCTGCGTTTTTTTCCTGAACGCGGTCATAAACCCGCTGTTTTTCCCAGCGGGCCAGAAGATCGGGTTCCCGAACAGGCAAATCCGCTTTCATGGGAAACGCCGTCTTCGGCAAATGGACGTTGTATTTCATGGAGGAAGAATAATCGGTTGAATTCCAGCCTCCCCCGGTCACCCCCCCGCGGGGGCCGACCGCGGGGACGCGGTTTTCAGGGGATCGTTTCCATGACGTCTTCGAGCTCTTCTTCGGTTCGGCCGGAGATTTCCACGGTTTTTTCTTTGCCTTTTTGGCCGCGGACAATTTTGACGCTCCGGTTCTTCACTTCGAAGAATTCCGCCAGGAAGTTCGTCAGCTCGGCGTTCGCTTTGCCGTCAATGGCCGGAGCGGCGACTTTGACGCGAACAGTGGAACCAATCCGGCCCACCACTTCGCTTCGGACGGCGTTCGGTATCACTCTCACACGGATGATCATGGTCTGGTCTCCTTATGCGTAGAAAGTTCTTTTGAACGTCGGCACGCGGCGGCCAACGCGTCTTTAAACAAGATGTCCATTTTCCGGTCCATTAAAACCCGGAGGGCGGCTTCTGTCGTTCCGCCTGGACTGGTAACCCGTCGGCGCAACTCCCCGGCCGGGTCCGCTGTTTCGGCCAGCATTCGACCCGCTCCCCACACCGTCTGGCGGGCCAATGCCTCGGCCAACGGACCGGGCAACCCCAGGGCGGTTCCCGCCGACGCCAGGCATTCGGCCAAATAAAAAACGTAGGCCGGACCCGACCCCGACAGGGCCGTCACGGCGTCCATGTGGGATTCCGTGGTTTTCCACACCTTGCCCAGGGTGGATAAAATTGTTTTAGCGGCCGTTTCCTGGGACCGCCGCGCGTGCCGGCCCAAACAATACACCAGAGCGCCCGCTCCCAGCAGGGCTGGCGTGTTGGGCATTACCCGCACCACGCCCACTGAGCCGAGGGCCGCCTCAATTTGTTTCGTTTGAATCCCCGCCGCCACCGACATCACCCATCCGCCGGGGCTCAGAATCCCGCCCACCTCTTTTAATAATTCGGGCACCTGTTGGGGCTTGACGCACAAAACCAACGCTTGCGCCCAACGGGCCACGGCCCGATTGTCTGTGGCGGTCTTGACCCCGTATTTTTTCTTCAAAAGAGCCAACTTCTGGACATCCACGTCGGTCACCGTGATGGACCCAGCCGCCAAGGCTTTGGAGGCCACGAGGCCCGCCACCATCGCGCTTCCCATGTTGCCCGCGCCCACAATACCCAGCCGCAGTTTCATGACCGCGGCCCAAAAAGAGCGGTTCCGATCCTTACCAGGGTGCTTCCTTCTTCCACGGCCACCTCAAAATCCTGGGACATCCCCATGGACAAAATGGGACGGTTAACGGAAAACGCGCCGATGTTTTTGTCAAAGAGAGATCGCAAAGAGGCAAAATAGGGTCGGGTTTCTTCCGGGTTCTTGAAAAGGGGAGCGATTCCCATCAGGCCCTCGATTCGAAGAAAGGAGAGCCGAACGGCTCTTTCAAGGAACGGCGCCAAGTGATCGGGCGGAAGCCCATGCTTCTGGGCTTCGTTGGAAATTTTAACTTCAACCAAACAGCTTACCGGTTGGGCGCGCCGTTCGCCTTCGTGGGCCAACAGTTCGGCCAGTTTTAAGCTGTCCACCGACTGGATGCAATCAAATAGCTCCACCGCGCGACGGGCCTTGTTGGTTTGTAAATGGCCGATCAAATGCCACCGGGGCATTTGATCGGGCGGCAATTGGTCCGCCAGAAATTTTCTTTTAATAAAAGTTTCTTGGACCCGGCTTTCCCCAAACTGCCGAATCCCCAAATCCAAGGCTTCTCTCATTCGTTCAGCCGAAAGGGTTTTTGTGACGGCCAGAATCTCCACCTCGTTTCCAGCCCGCCCCGCCCGTTTGGCCGCACGGGCCAAACGATCGTTAATTGAAGCCAATGCCCGCGCAAAAGGCGTGGGCGCTTTTTTATTTTGCATGATAGTAATGGTTTATCTTACAAAATTTGCCATAAATCCGCAACGTCTTGCCACAGGGAATGGAATATGGTTAACTTTGGGCTTCTTGGTGCCGATTTGCCACAAAAAGGAGAAACCCAACAATGAAAACCACAAAAGACTTGTTCTTGCTTCCTTTGCTGTTGGCTGTTTTTGGAGTGCTGTTGTCGGGATGCCCCAAAGCAAAGGGGCCAGCCGTTGAACCGGAAAAAACCGATGCGGTTCAAGCCGAAGTGGAACCGGCTCCGGCCCCCATGGGCCCCACTGTTAATGTCGGAACCGATTTCGCCGGCGCCCCCGGCGTGTTGGCGGCGGTCAATTTTGATTACATGAGCGCCGAGTTGAGCCCTGAAGCCCGGGCCGCCTTGAAAAAGAACGCCGCCACCTTGAAAGCGGTCCAAAAAGCGGCGACGGGGCTTAAAGTCCGCGTGGAAGGCCACTGCGACGATCGAGGCACGTTGGAATACAACATGGCTTTGGGCCAGCGCCGCGCCAAAGCGGTTCGGGATTATTATGCCACCTTGGGGGTCGCCAAGGCGTCACTGGACACCATTTCGTATGGCGAGGAACGCCCCGTGTGTTCCGATTCTTCCGAGGCGTGTTGGGCAACCAATCGCCGCGGTGAAACAACAATTAAGGCGTCTAAGCCGATTGTTGTTCCTGTCCCGTAAAAAGGGTTCAACAGTCGTCTCCGATTCCAATGAATAAGTTGCTGAATCGGTGCGGGATGGCTGTTTTAAGCGGCGGGGCTCTTGTCTTGTCGGGATGTTTGGCCACGACCCAGGAAATTGCCGATCTGCGGGGCGACATTGTTCGGCTGCAGTCGTCCTTGGCGGAACAACAAAAAAACCAAGGCGATTTTCAGACCCTTCTGAAAGAAAACCAAGAGACGCTCCAGGGCAACCAGGCCGACTTGTCCGCAAAAATGGAAGAGTTAACTTTAAAGTTGGAGGCTCTTTCATCCCAGCTGGTGGAAAGCGACAATCATATGACCAGTTTGGCGTCGAAGATCGACGATTTGGACAAGAACACGTCGAACCGGCTCGACGCGGTGGTCAAAACCGTGGAGGGGGTGAAGTCCATTCCCGCTCCGTCCCCGTCGCGGTTGTATCAAGCCGGTGCCAACGAGTTTTCCAAACGACGGTACGATCAAGCTCTTCAGATCTTTCAAACTTATTTGGACCAGTATCCGGATACCGAAAAGGCCCCCGTGGTCCAGTTTAATATGGGGGAATGTCATTTCGCGTTAAAAAGCTGGGACGAGGCGCTGGCGGCCTTTGACGAGGTAGTGGCCCAATACCCTAAATCCGGGTCGGTGCCGTCGGCTCTCTTGCAAAAGGGGTTGACCCTGGAACAGATTGGAAAAACCCCGGAAGCGATTGGGATTTATGACGGGGTACGGAAAAAGTTTCCCCATCGCAAAGAGGCCCAACGGGCCCACGAGCGGTTAAAAGCCTTGCGCGGGGACAAAGACGACCAGGCCCCCAAACCCAAACCCGCCGCAAAACCGAAACCCAAACCCGCACCGCCGAAAAAATCCGCGCCGTAAGGCGTGTTTCCCATGGACATTCGCCGATGGCTTTTTATCCTGTTTTTTTGCGTTCCGTTGAGAGCGGAAGACTCCTTGTATTTGGAACTGTCCTCCAAGGGAAGCAAAATGGATTTGGGCTTGGCGGCGATCAAAGCCGATCGGTCTTTGCCCCAATCCGCCCAGGCCGGGGAGCTGTTCGAGACCCTTAAAAAAGATTTGGCGTATACGGGGTTGTTTACGTTAATCGAAGGGGGGCCTTCCGAAGCAGGGTCCAAATTTGCCGGGGAGTGGTCCAGGCTGGGCGCGAACGTGGTGGTTCTGGGGTCCGTTGAGAAAGCGATGTTCGGGCGGATCCAATTTTCCGGCGAATTGCGCGACGCGAACACCGGCCTGGCGGTTCTTTCAAAGAAGTTTGTTTTCGAGGAATCGGCCAGCCGCTTGGCGCACCGGTGGGCGGACGAAATCGTCCGCTATTTCACAGGGCAACCTGGGATTTCCTCCAGCCGCGTGGTCTTCGTCAACGACGCCACCGGGAAAAAAGAAGTCTGCGTGGCCGACGCGGACGGGGGAAACTTTCAGCGGTTGACCAACGACCGGTCGATTGCGCTGTTTCCAAAACTGTCCCCCGACGGGGCGTGGATCATTTTTACCTCCTTTCGAGACGGCCGCCCGGCCATCCACCGCATGCGGTCGGACGGAAGCGAACGGCGGGTCGTGTGCAAGTTTGACGGGCTGAACTCCGCCGCGGCGTGGATGCCGGACGGAAAATCGATCGTGGCCACCTTGTCGGACGGTCGGTCGCCCAATTTGTATCAGGTGGATTTGGAGGGCAACATCCTCCACACGTTAACCCAGTCCCCGGCGGTGGACACCGCGCCCACGGTGTCGCCCGACGGGCTGAGGATCGCGTTTACGTCGGACCGGCCCGGCACGCCGCAAATTTATTTGATGGACGCCGTGGGGGCTCAAATCCGTCGGGCCACCACCGGGCCCCAAGCCGACTCGCCCCATTGGTCACCGTTGGGGCATTTGGTGGTGTTTACCCAGTTGGAAAAGCGGTATTTCGATTTGTGGACGTTGGAAGTGGCCACGGGCCGGTTGTCTCGGCTGACGTTCGGGGAGGGCGACAACGAAAATGCGTCGTGGTCGCCGGACGGGCGCCACATCGTTTTTTCCAGTACGCGGGGGGGCCGGCCGGAGCTGTGGGTGATGGGCGCGGACGGATCTTCTCCGCGGCGGTTGGGCGCGTTTCCCGGACGAAGTTTTACCCCCCATTGGGGATTTTAATCAAAGGACCTTTTATGGCATGCAAAGATTTTTTATCCATGGCGGACTTGACCGCCGACGAAATCGCCGCTCTGCTGGCCGACGCGGCGCGGCTCAAAAAAAACCGGCGGCCGTCGACGGCGTTGGCGGGCAAAAGTTTGGGGATGATTTTTCAAAAGCCGTCCACCCGGACGGCGGTGTCCTTTGCGGTGGCCATGTATGAGTTGGGCGGGTTGGCCCTGACCCTCAGCGAGCAACAGCTTCAATTGAAACGGGGGGAAACGTTGGCGGACACGGCCCGCACGTTGTCTCGGTATCTGGCGGGCATCATGATCCGCGCCCATCGCCACGACGACGTGGAGGTGTTGGCCCGTTACGCCGATGTGCCCGTCATTAACGGATTAACGGATCGGGAACATCCGTGCCAGGTGTTGGCGGACCTGTTGACGGTGATGGAAGGCTTCCGCTTGAAAAACGTGGCGGGGCTAAAAAAGCTGTCCATCGCCTACGTGGGCGACGGCAACAACATGGCCCAGTCGTGGCTGTTGGCGTCGGCGTTGTTGGGGCTTGAGCTGACCGTCGCTTCGCCGAAAGGCTACGCTCCGGCTGTGGAGATCCAACGCCAGGCGGCCGCCATGTCGGCGCGATCGGGCGGGCGGATCCGGTGCGTGGTGGATCCGCAAGACGCCGCGGCGGGCGCCCACGTGATTTACACCGACGTGTGGACGTCCATGGGCCAGGAAGCCGAGGCGGTCCAACGGCGCAAGCTGTTTCGCGCCTACCAGGTCAATGAGGCGTTGTTGAAGCGGGCCGATTCCTCGGCCATCGTTTTGCACTGCCTGCCGGCCCACCGAGACGAAGAAATCACCGCCGGGGTGTTGGAAGGCCCCCAATCCATGGTGTTTCAACAGGCCGAAAATCGGTTGCACGTTCAAAAGGCCGTCTTAAAAAAGTTTCTGGCCTGTCAAAAGTGATTCGACCTTTTGGACGGATTCGCCCCGTTGTTTCTCCAACGGCGTTCGTTCATCCGTCGGCGGAAGTGATCGGGCGGGTGTCTCTGGAAGACGGCGCGTCGGTGTGGCCCGGCGCGGTTTTGCGCGGAGACATCGAAAAAATTTCCGTCGGCTCCGAATCGAACATTCAAGACAACGCGGTGGTTCACACGGACCACGGCGTTCCCACGATGGTGGGCCGCCGCGTCACGGTAGGTCACGGGGCCATTTTGCATTCGTGTTGCGTCGAAGACGGCGCGCTGATCGGCATGGGGTCGGTGGTGTTGGGAAAAGCCGTCGTGGGCCGAGGCGCGTTGGTGGGCGCGGGGTCGGTGGTTGCGCCTGGGGCGCGAATCCCGGCCGGCCATTTGGCTTTGGGTTCGCCGGCCCGTGTGGTTCGTCCCCTGCGCCGTCGAGAAATTTCCGATATTACAAAAAACGCCCTCCGTTACATCCGCCTGGCCGCCCTCCACAAAGAAAAATAAAAATTTATTCGCTACAATGACCCCGGTGTCTGGATCTTAGTTAAAGGGGTGGTCGCATGCCCGGTCCTCGGGAATTGTTGCTTGATTCGGTGAAAGCGCTGGAACGCCAGACCGCCGGGTTCCATATTTTGGGCGAGTTTGTTGGGTCTTCGGCGCCCGTGGACCAGGTGGTTCACGATTTGCTGGGGAAGGTGTTGGCCCTGGTGGGCGCCGACGCCGGAGCCATCGCGATGGCCGACGAGCCCAACGGTCTTTTTGATTTTGCCGCTTTTCGCTGGGCCAACCAAACCGCCGGGTCCGTTGCCGCCAAAGAAAAAGCCCTGCGTTTATTTCGTGTCCCTCTCACGGAGGGCATCGTGGGCCAGGTGTACCAAAGCCGGGAACCCCTGATTCTTCCGGACGTTTCCAAAAATCAATCGTTCCGCAAAGACATGGCCGACGCGGCCGAATATCACGTCACCAATTTATTGGCCGTGCCCATTCAAACCGAATCCGTTCGGCTGGGCGTTCTTGAACTTTTCAACAAGACCCCCCGGGGGACCTTTTCTTCCGCCGACATGGAACTGGCGGTCAGTTTGGGTCGCCAAATTGCGCTGGTGTGGGAAACGCTCAAATTACGCCAACCGGTTGCCAACGGCGCGGCGGCCGTCGCGCCGGTTTCAGACGAGTTGTTGGAGGCCCGACGGACCGCGCGGGACGCCCAATCCCAGTTGAAAGAAAACCAACGGTTGTTGGACACGGCCATGCGTTCGCGCGAACACGACGTTCGGCGCCTTCAGGCGCTTTCGGAAGAACTCGATCGGGTTCAGGCGTTGGCCGACGCCGCCACCCCGGCCCACCAAATTTTAAGGTTGCTCCATTCGGTGGAGCCCATCGCGTTTGCCTTGTCCCCGGCGGTGCTCATGAAAAACGCGTCGGAACTGTGCGCGCGGCTGGTCAACGCCCAAACGGTTCACTTTTTCCTCTGGAACGAATCCCACCAAACGTTGTCGTTGGGGCACAGCACGGCGGCGTCCGGCGGGGGACAGCCGATTCCCCTGTCGTTTAAAAAGGGCGAAGGGGTGGCCGGCCGCGCGGCGGAAGGAACCGACGTCGTTCGGGTGGAGGACGCCTCCAAGGACGATCGGGTGTCCGCCCCCATCGACGGGGTGGCGGGCGAGGCTCCTCGGACTTTGATGGCGGCGCCCCTGGCTGTTAACGGCCGGATCCACGGGGTGCTTGAGGCAGTCAACCGCGCCGACGGCCAGGCTTTTTCGTCGGCCGACGGCGTGTCGTTGTCCGGTCTGGCGGTTATAACCGCCGCCGCCTTGGAAAAAGCCCAAACACACCAAAAATGGCTGGACTTGTCCCGATCCACCGTCGCCTGTTTGGCGGACCTGTTGGCCGCGGGCGGCACGGCCTCGTCGGGCCCCGGCGCGGTTTCGCTGGCTGACCGATTTCGGCGGCGGGTCTTGGCGGTGTCCGCCGCCGTGGGCCTTTCGGCCGACGAACAGCGTGAGGCCGAATGGTCCGCCTTGCTCTGCCGCGTGGGCACACCCGATGCGTTTGCCGCAGTGCCTCCCCTGGTCGGGGTGGCGCTGGTACTGCGGTCAATCAACGAACGCTGGGACGGCGCCGGCCATCCCGACAAGAAAGCCGGTGAGTCCATCCCCTTCCCGTCGCGTGTTCTGGCCGTTGTCAAAAGGCTCGACGATTTAACCCGGGGAATCGACGGTCGTCCGCCGGTCTCCCCGGCCGAGGGTCTTAAAGAATTGGAGTCCGCCGCCGGCACCCAATTCGATGCGGCGTGCGTGGAAGCGTTGGCCCGGTGGGTTCGGGCCGGCGGTTGGGAAAATCCCTGAAACGAAATTCCCCATCGACCGTCCCCCGTCGGACTCGGTCCCGTTCCGCGTTTTCTAAAAAGTTCACCCCCTCTCATTTCTTGATCGTTTTGGCCACCGCGCCTGACGGGTCCACGGCCCGGCGGCTGGCCAAATTGCTGGTCCGTGAGCGGTTGGCCGCCTGCGTGAACGTGGTGGGCGGCGTTCAATCGGTTTACCGATGGAAAGGCGACGTGGAATCGGCCCGGGAATATATGCTGATCGCGAAAACCACAAGCAATCGCCTTGCCGCTCTCCAAGCCCGTTTGACCGCCGTCCATCCCTACGACGTCCCCGAAATCATCGCGTTGCCCTTGGCGGGCGGGCTGGCCAACTATCTCTCTTGGATTTCCGAAAACACGACTCCCTCTTTGAACAAAGCGAGGTTCCAATGAAAAAATATTTCATGAGCGGTTTGGCGGCACTTTCTTTAGCGGTATCATTAAACGCCGGGCGCGACGTCGTCAACGGCGCCGCGCCGGCTGAGGGACGGGTCCCCAACGAAATCGTGGTGCGGTTTAAATCCACCCGGTCCACGGGCCTTCCTCCCCGGGTTCGGCGATCGACGGCGGCAGGATTGCAAAATGTTTCCCCGGGCACCCGGGCCGTGCACGCCCGGTTCGGTGCCCGCGAAGTTCGTCGGGTCCTTCGCGCCGAGGCCGGTTTGCCGCTGAAACATCGGGGACGGTCGGCCCGATGGGGATCCATCCAGCGCACGGATGTGCGCCGGGCCGAATCGGTTCGAGACGCCTTGGACCGCACCGTGGTTATTTCCGTCGATTCAACGGAAGATCTGGGCCGGGTTCTCAACGCCTATCGGAGTTTGTCCGACGTGGAGCAAGCCGATTTTAACCGCATCTATTCAGTGCAATGGACGCCCAACGATCCGTCGTTCGGCCAATTGTGGGGGATGACGAAAGTGGAAGCTCCCGCCGCCTGGGACGTGTCCACGGGATCCGGCGTGGTGGTGGCCGTGATTGACACGGGGGTTGATTTCCTTCATCCGGACCTGGCGGCCAACGTGTGGGTCAATAACGACGAAATTCCTGGCAATGGCCTGGACGACGATCTAAATGGGTATGTGGATGATGTCCGAGGATGGGATTGCGTGGCCGAAGACAACGGGCCCACGGACGTCTACGGCCACGGGTCCCATGTGGCGGGCACCATTGCGGCTGTGGGCCACAACGGGGTGGGCGTGGTGGGTTTGAGCTTTAACGCGCGCGTGATGCCGGTGAAAGGATTGAACGATTACGGAAACGGAACCAGCGCCGATCTGGCTCAGGCACTCATTTACGCGGCCGACAACGGCGCTCAGGTGATCAACAACAGCTGGGGCGGGCAAGGGTCGGATCCTCTCATCGAGTCCGCCGTGGCCTATGCGGTGAGCGTGGGAGCCGTTGTGGTGGCGGCGGCGGGCAACAGCAATATGGATGTCCAAGATTTTTACCCGGCTCGGTTGCCGGGCGTGGTGGCGGTGTCGGCGTTCGATGCGGCCGACCAAAAAGCCGCGTTTTCAAATTTTGGAACACGCATCGATGTGGCGGCCCCCGGCGTTTCCATTTTATCGACGTACAAGGGCGGGTATTCGTTCTTGAACGGAACCAGCATGGCCGCGCCTCACGTGTCCGGGTTGGCGGCTCTAATCTTGGCCAGCCATCCCGACTATTCGGCGTCCCAGGTCCGACAGGTGATCCGCCAGTCGGCCGACGATGTGGGATCGCCCGGGCCCGATACGGTCTCGGGAGCCGGGCGGATCAATGCCCGCGCGGCGTTGTCCGCCGTTCCCGCGCCGTCAGACACAACGCCTCCGCTGGTGCTTGTGCAAACGCCCGCGCCCGGCGCCGTGTTGACTGGGCCCACCCTGTTGGTGGGAACCGCCTCGGATAATGTCGGGGTGGTGAAAGTGGATGTTTTGGTTAACGGCCAATTTTTGGATGTCGCTTCCGGATTAACGGCCTGGTCCTTCCTGTTTGATCCGCTTTCTTACAGCGGCAACCTTGTTCTCACGGTTCGGGCCTGGGACGCGGAAGGCAACGTTGGATCGGCGTCGCTCCCCGTTTCTGTGCTCAAAACGGACCTGGCGGGATATTCCTCGGTGTATCGTGCCCCCGGCTGTTTTTCGCCGGGATCCGCCTGCGATTCCGGAACGCTCTTGCGCGGGCGCGGGCTGATCACGGGGGGGGCCGAATCCAACCCGCCCAACACCTTGTTTGGTTCCTGCGCCGACGGCAACGCCGGCGCTTTTCATTACGACGAGTCCAACGACCGGATCCGCCTCTACACCGTGGACGGGTCCACGTTGGCTCCGGGATCGCTTGTGCGCGTGGACGCCAGCGTGTGGGCCTACACAGCCACCACGGACATCCTCGACCTTTATTCGGCCGCCGATGCCGGGAACCCTTCTTGGCAATGGGTGGCCAGCGTTCCGGCCACGATCAGCGGGGCTCAAACGTTGTCCGCCTCGTTCACATTGCCCCACGGATCAACGCAAGCGGTCCGGGCACGGTTTCGCTACGGCGGGGTGGCCGCCCCGTGCGGAACGGGCGTTTATGACGACCACGACGACTTGGTGTTCACCACGCGCGACAGCGTTTCAACGAAACCCGCGGTGTCCATTGCCACCCCGTCGGAAGGAGCCCTGTTGTCCGGGCTCTCCCTGTGGTCCGGCTCGGCCCAGGACAATTCGGCGTTGACCCATGTCACGCTTTATGTGGACGGACGAAAATGGAAAACCCTGTCGGGCGCAGGTCCCGCTGACGCCTCCGCGTCGAATCGGCCCGCTCCCGCCGACATGGGGGCCGTCCCCCTGGGCGTGGCGTTTTCCACGTGGTCGTTTGTGTTCGATACCACCCAGTTGGACAACGGCTTTCACACGTTTCGGGTGGACGCGATGGACAACGAAAGCAACGTGTCGTCTTCAACGCGGGCCTTTTCCACCAACAACGGGGCGGTCATTGCCGTGTTTAATCCCGGAGGGGGCGCGCCGGAATGTTCGGTTGTGGGCGCGGCGTGCGCCTCGGGCGGACGGTTGGAAGGGCGCGACAACATCGCCGGCGGATTTCCGGAACCCAATCAGCCCAATACCCTTTTTCCCGCGCCGTGTTCCGATGGAACAGCGGGCGCCTATCATTTGGACGAGTCCCTGGACTGGCTTCGCGTGGCGTCCACGGACGGGTCCCCTTTTGCGGCCGGAAAACAGGTTCGCTTGGACGCCCGCGTGTGGGCCTTTTCCCCCGGGGCGAACTTTTTGGATGTGATGTACGCCCCGGACGCGGCCAGCCCCGTGTGGGTGCCCTTGGCCACCCTGGGCGTGGTTGGTTCCCGCATGCAGGTGGTGTCCACCACCTTTACGTTGACATCGGGCGGACCGCGCCAGGCGGTGCGGGGCGTGTTCCGCTATCTCGGGAGCCCGCCGGCGGGAGGATGCGCGGCGGGCAGTTACAACGACCACGACGATTTGGCGTTTGCCGTGCTCCGCCCTCCCCTGGCGCCCACGGCCGCCTTTTCCAAACCCGGCGCGGATACGCTGACTTTGTCGTGGGCGGCGTCTCCCGCGGGCGACGCGGCCACGGGTTTTCGGTTTGACCTGTCCACATCCCCGCTCTTTGTTCCCTTAAGCCCCGGGTTCGATGACATCGATTTTGGTTCTCAAAAATCCACGGAACTGCTTTCGTTGACGCCCAAAACCACGTACTACGCGCGCGTGAGGGCCTACAACAGCGCCGGGGTTTCTCCCAACAGCCCGACGGCGATCGGCGTGACGTGGGGACGCCCGGACCTGGTGGTGTCCCGGGCGGGCGTTGTGCCTTACGCAATGAAAGCGAGCGCGTCTTACGATATCAACGTCGAAATCAAAAACGCCGGCGAAGGCCCGTCCATGCCGGATTTAAATTTCCAGGGGTTTTTGGATGGCCAATCCGCGCCGTCTTGGGGCGCGTTTTCGCCGCTCCTGAATCCGGGCCAGACCTTTTCCTGGACGTTCCGGGGCGTCGCCCCGGCGGAAGGGGTTCATTCCATTAAAATCATCGCGGACGCGTTGAACGGGCAAACGGAGTTGGACGAATCCAACAACCTGGGGTTTGCACCTTTTCTGGTGGACGCCACGCCCCCGTCGATCGGATGGGTTGAACCGGCCGGCAACTCGGTTATCACCGGTCCAACCCGGCTGACCGTGGAAGCGGGAGACGGTTTATCCGGGATTGAGCGGGTCGTGTTTTTGGATGGGGATGTGGTGCTTTCAACGATGACGACCGCCCCCTTTTCGTGGGTTTGGGACACGGCCGGGGTTTTTCCGGGGACCCATACGGTGACGGCCCATGCCGTTGATCGGGCCGGGAACGCCGCGGTTCGGTCCGTTTTGGTGCACGTGACAGTGTCCCATTTTGCTCAAGTGGTGTCCGTGACCGGAGTTCCACCGTCGGTTGTTCAGCGGCAAGTTCTTTCGGTCCAGGCGGCCTTGCGAAATTCGGGGTCCAACGCGTGGTCGGCCGCGGGCGGTTACCAGCTGGGGTCCGTGGACCCTGCCGACAATGCGGTGTGGGGATTGTCCCGCGTGTCCTTGTCGGCCACGGACAACATCGTTACCGGGGGCACCAAAACCTTTTCATTTACCCTCAGGGCCCCCGCCTCGCCCGGAACGGTTCCGTTGGCTTGGCAAATGCGCAAAGAAGGAGCGCCCCCCGTTTATTTCGGCGAAAAGGTGTGGAACCGTTCTTATGTGGTCGTGGCGGACACGGTGGCGCCCACGGTTCCTCCCACGCCGGTTTTGAAAGGACCCTCGCCGTCCACGCTTTTGTTTACGTGGGGCGCCGCGACCGATTTATCGGGGATTGCGGCCTATCGCGTGGACGTGTCGATGGATCCGTCCTTCTCCGTGTTGCTGCCGGGTTATAACGATCTGTCGGTGGGCACCAGCCGCTCCCGTCAGATCAGCGGGCTGACTCCCGCAACCACCTATTGGGCTCGGGTCCGGGCCGTGGATTCCAACGGTCTGGTGTCCGGCCACGGCGTTGCGGCGCCCCTCGCCACATTGGTGACGGCCGATGTGACCGCGCCCACGGTTTCCATTTCGACTCCCACGGCCGGGCAGCGAATCACAGGGCCCATCACGGTTGCGGCGGCCGCCGCCGACAACGTGGACGTGGCCAACGTGTCCTTTTTGGTGGATGGTGTTTCGAAAGCCGTGGACACCACGTTTCCGTTTAGCTACGGATGGATCCCGTCCACGTCGCCCGACGGCCCTTATGTTCTTTCTGCGGTGGCCTCGGATTACGCGGGCAACCGCAGTACCGCCACGGTGGCCGTGACGTTGGCGTACGATCGCACGCCGCCCACCGTCCCTGGCAATCCTCGGTTGGTCAATCCCACAACGAGCCGGTTGACGTTCGCCTGGGATCCCGCCACCGACAACGAGGCCGTTAAAGGCTATCGGATTGATGTGTCCACGGTCTCGACCTTTTCAACTCTGTTACCGAACTACAACAACCTGGGCCTGAACAACGTCTTGAGTTTCCCGATCTCTGGGCTGGCCAGTGGGGTAGCCTATTACGCTCGGGTGCGCGCCTATGACGGGAACAGTTTGTTGTCCGGATACAGCGCAACGGCCACGGCACGCACCTTGTCTGCGGCGGTGACCGCCGCTTCTCTGAATTCGGGAGCCGACGAGCCCCTGGCTCTGGGGCGTCTTTCCTGCACGCCCCATCCCGTGACAGACGGATCAACCCTGTTTCACATGGAAGTGGGCTCGGCGGAGCGGGTTTCGGTTCGGGTCCAGCGGTTGTCCGGGGAAACCGTGTTTGAAAGCGACGAGGCTGTGGCTGTGCGCACCCCGGAAGGAAAAACGGCGTTTGAATTGCGCTGGAACACCAACGGTCTTTCTTCCGGAGCCTACCTGTGGTCGGTGGAAGCCCACAAAGGCGGGGAAAAAGTCCGCGCCAGCCAAAAAATCGTTGTGCTCAGGTGAACCCCCTTTTTGTATTGGCGTCCGGGTCGCCTCGGCGCAAATTGTTGTTGAAAAAAGTGGTTCCGCGGTTCCGCGTTCGGGTCAGCCGGGTGCCGGAACCCCCGCCCTGTCCCGGAACGGACGTGAAGTGGCATGTGGTTCAATTGGCCCGCCGCAAAGCCCTCGCGGTGGCGCGGCGCGTTCCGCGCGGGCTGGTTCTGGGGGCGGACACGGAGGTGGTTTTACGGGGCCGGGTGTTCGGTAAACCCGCTGATACCGCGGACGCACGACGGATGTTGTCCGAGTTGAGCGGCCGGTGGCACGACGTTTACACCGGGCTGGCGTTGGCGGTTCGGCCCGGCCAACGTGTGTGGACCGGCGTTTATCGAACCCGGGTAAAATTGCGCGCTTTCACAAAATCGGAATTGGATCGGTGGTCAAAAAAGAACCACGACAAGGCCGGCGCCTATGCCGCCCAGGCCCGGGGAAACCCGTTTGTCGAACGGTATCGCGGCGAATACGAAAACGTGGTGGGGTTGCCCCTGCGGGGTTTGAGGAGTTTGCTGAAAAAAGTTACGGGGTAACGGGGGCGGGTGCGGCGGGCGCCGGGGTTTTGGGCCCTTCCAGCTTGCTCAGAAGAACCTTTACTTTCAGGCGAGTGCTTTGGTCGTTGTACCATTCTTGAAGGGCCGCCTGCATTTCTTGGCGGCGAACGTTTTCCTGGAACCCGCCGGGGTTTTCCGATATCTTTTTTCGGTCGTCTTCGTTGGCCTGGGCCAAGGCGGCCTGGAGTTTGGCGGGAAATTCGAGCGAAGAAATTTTTACTCCTGACGCCATGACAAATTGGGCTTTTTGAGCCAACAACTGGCGTCGTTGATCCGCCTCAAAATCTTCCACTTTCAACCGCATTCGCCCCAAAATGTCCCGATAACGGCCCACGTCAAAACGTCCTTCGTTTTGAAAGGCGGGAATGTGCTGGATGAACTGAGCCAGTTCCATGTCGGCCACCGCGAGGCCCAGCTTCTCCGCCTCCATGACGAAAACTTCTTCTTGAACCAACGACTGAACCACTTGACGTTTGAGGTAATCCCGTTGGGGGTCCGTCAACGGTTGGGGAGACCGCTGGCGTTGTTCTTCCAAGACCTGTTGGTAAAAGTTATCAAATCGTTTGAAAGGGATTTTTCGTCCGTTAACGGTGATGGCCGCGTCCAGGGGGGACTGGTCGAAAAAGTAGCTTCCGAACCCCGCGAACGATCCCACCACAAAAACAGCGATGACCACCAAATAAATTTTCGTGCGATGCGTGTGAAACCATTTCATGGGATGTCCTTAGGAGATGGAGGGGGCGGTGGTTTGGGAGAGAGCTTCTTCCACGTCCAGCGCGCCGATTTTTTCCGCGTTCATTAAACAATGTCCTTCAAAAAAGGCTCCGTCGGCGATGGAAACCTGGGCGGTGCGCAGATCGCCGCGGACCTGGCCTTTGGGTTGAATTTCCAACGAGTGGGCCGCCGTGACGTTGCCGGTAACTTTCCCGGCGATGAACACCATTTTCGCGATCACGTCCCCGGTGACGTTGGCCTTTTCGCCCACAATCACGCCTTCGGCGCAAACGCCGCCTTCCACCACGCCGTCGATGCGAACAAAGCCTTTTGAACGGATGTTCCCCTGAAACCGCGTTCCGGCCCCGATCACGGTTTCCATGGGAGACGACAGGCCTTCTTTTTTTCCGATCATATCAAGAGGTGTGCTTTTTAAGAAATCGAAAAGGATTCACGGCGCGGCCATTATACCACACTTCGTAATGGCAATGGGGTCCGGTGGCTTTTCCGGTTTGGCCCATGAGAGCGATGGTCTGGCCCCGTTTCACCACGTCGCCTTTTTTGACCAACAACAGGCGGTTGTGTCCGTAGCGGGTGGAATAACCCATCCCGTGGTCAATGACCACCACGTTGCCGTAACCGCCTGCCCAACCGGCCAATTTGACTTCCCCCTCGGCCGCGGCCCGGATGGGGGATCCCGCGGGTCCGGCGATGTCCAACCCCTGATGGGATTCCCGGAACCCGTCGATGGGATGCAAACGCATGCCGTAGTGGGAGGTCAAGTAGCCCGACACCGGCCACAGGTTGGGCGTGGCTTTGTAAATTTGGCGTTCGGTGGAAATTTTTTCGCTGAGCTGTTGAACGCTGGCAATCCTCAGTTCCGCTTCGGCGCGCAGGGCCTGCACTTCGCGTCCGATCTGTTCAAAAGAAATCTCGTGGCGGGACGACTGGAGCATTTGGTCCAGGGCCCGCGCGTCCGCCGCCGAGGGCCCCCCCAGCGCCCGGTAAGGCGAGGACCGCTCCGGAGGACCTTCCGTTTGGATGATCGCGTCTCGACTGCCAAGCCCCATTAACGTGCGCAGTTCCGTTTCCAAACTCTTCACTTCGTCCAGCATGGCTCGGGATTCGTTGAGCTGTTTAGTCATGTAGGAAAGCTTGAGTTTGAGGTAGTGACTGCTCACCCGGGCCCGCCAGTAATCGAACCGCTCTGACGCCAGAAACCCAGCCCAACCCGTTAAGGCTGTCCAGGAAACAAACAAAATCGCCAAAAAGGGCAACGAAAAGGACATCTGGCGGGGCCGGGCCATCCCATGGGGGATAACCATGATGGTCAGGCGCCGGCTGACTTCTTTGCGCCAACGGCGCCAAAGACGGGCCATCAAAAACCTCCAAACGGGGTTGGTCTCAATTTTCATATTCTTATGTAACAGATAAGACCCACCCTGTCAAGGGCCGGTTTTTTAAAAAAACTTGCAAAATCAGCGTTCTCCGGCTAGACTTGTTTCATGGAAAAGAAACCTCGCCGGCCACACCTGGCCATGCAACCCCAGGCGGCCCTGCAAAATCGGGCAACCCTGTTGGCTCGGCTACAAACCGTTCAACTGTTAAAAATGTCGGAACGCGAAATCGCCGAATTGATTCGCGACGCCGAAAACGACCCCATTTTTGAACGTCTCCTCTATCCCAAAGAAGGCAAATGGAAGGTGGTTCGATACCAACCCAATCCCCGGACCCACCTTTCGCCTTCTTTTTATGAACTGAACGAGGAAGTTTTGCCCCAGGGCGCGCGGCCTGAGGCCGCCTCGGTGATCGCCGAAAGCCGGGAGGCGTTGGGGATTGTCCATCGCATGGGGCAGGAAAAGTTTGAAACCCACTTTCTCCGGGCCGATAAAGAGTTGGACCGATCCGGCGTGGCCGCGGAGTTAAACATCACCCCTGAGGAAGTTCAAACGGTTCGGGATTTTCTCTTGGCGTATTCGGTTCAGGCGGAGTTTTTCGATCCTTCCGTTAAATCGCCGGGATCGCACGGCCAACGAGTGGTTCGGTTGGCGCGGGTCAGCTTGGACGACGCGGGGGAACCTGTTTTTGAGTTTGGGTCGCCTTTGCTGGCCCGGGGACGTTACGACATTCACTACGAACACCTCCAGGACCTGTTGCGGGACGGCCAGCTTCAGCCGAAAGATCAGCGGCATTTAAAAGCGTTCATTCGGCGCTTGGAGTTCATCAATTGGCGCCAAAACACCCTGTATCGCATATTGGATTTTGTCTGTCACGGCCAGCGGGCTTTCTTGGCGACCCAGGACGCTTCAAAAAAAGTTCCGATCACCCAGCGCCAGTTGGCGAAACGGTTGGCCGTGGCGCCTTCCACGGTGAATCGGGCCATCCAAGGGCGGAGCCTGGTTTTGCCCTGGGGAGAAGAAGTCCTTCTGGAAGACCTGTTTTGTTCACGCAAAGACCTGTGCGTGACCGTTTTGGAGAACATCGAAGAGGAAGACCCTCAATTCGACCGCAAGACCGATATGGATTTGCAGGAACAGATACGGATTCGGTTGGGTTTCCCGGTCCCTCGTCGAACGGTCAACAGTTATCGGCGCGTTCTGGTCGCGCACCGGCTTGAAAAGGCGCCCAAACCAATGGCTTCCCCGGCGGCTCCGCAATGAAACGGACGGGGTTTACGTTAATCGAGCTGATGATGACGGTGGCCATCATCAGCATTGTTTTCTCGGTGGCGATCCCTAAATTTGGGAACATGATGATCAAAACGAAAGAATCCTCCACCAAGGGGGCGCTGGGGGCGATTCGGTCCGCCATCTCAATTTATTACTCTGATACGGAGGGAACCAATCCTTCGGCGGGGGGATTGATAGACGCGCTCACAACCAACGGAAAATATTTGAACCATGTCCCGTTTGCGCGGGTCCCTGAGCCTGGCAATCATGGGGACCAGTCCAGCGTGCTGGATTACGCCGGCGCGTATACGGATGTGGGCAATTGGGTCTACTTCCCTTCATCAGGGGCCGTGGCTGTCAACTGCACTCACATCGACAGCAACGCACGAATTTGGAATTCCTGGTAGTTAACCCACGCGCAAAAATTTTCTTGCCATTTCCGCTCTGATTTTGGTAGAGTTTGTCCTCTTCGGTCCCGGGGAAGTTGGCGGGGCCCAGCCCGTTTCGGTTGTTGCGAACGGATGTCCATGAAGGAGGCGCATTCCTTGATCCATTACGAAACCGTGTTTGTTTTGCCCGGCGACGCCCAACCCCAAAAGGTGGACGATTTCGTCGAAAAAGTAAAATCCCTTATCACCCAAAAAGGCGGCGACGTGACCCTCACCGAAAAGTGGGGCCGTCGTCGATTGGCGTATCCCATCGGCCGTCAGCGGGAAGGATACTACACCTTTATTCAATTCAACGCCCAGCCATCGTTTGTGGCGGAACTGAACCAGTTTTTCCGCGTGTCGGAAGACGTGATCCGGCAAATCATCTGCAAGGCGCTGAAGGGCAAACCCGCTTCGCCCATGATGGTTGTTCCGCCAACGCCGTCATTTGAAACCCAAGGCCATCGTCCTGGTTCCCACGGTCCGTCCGTCGGCGGTGCGCCGGCGGCGGCGCCTGTTGCGGCGGCGGCCCCGGAGGTCTCCCATGCCCACGCAAATCCGACTCCTGCAGCTTAACAACGTTCAGTTGGTCGGTCGGCTGACCCGGGACCCCGAACTGAGGTTTACCACCTCAGGCCAACCGGTGTGCCGGTTTGACTTGGCCGTCAACCGCCGGTACAAAGATAAGGCCGGGGAATGGAAAGACGACACGTCGTTTGTTCCCGTTGTGGTGTGGCGCGAGGCGGGCCAGCGGTGTGGCGAAAAATTGAAAAAGGGCAGTCCCGTCTACGTGGAAGGACGACTGAAAAGCCGAAACTGGGAAACCAAAGACGGCCAAAAACGGTCCGGTCACGAAGTGGATGCCTTGCGCGTTCAATTTTTGGAAAAAGCGGAAACCGGCGCCGGATCTCCCGCAGCGGATGAAGACGTTCCTGCCGCGGAGTCGGACAGCATGGCGGCGGCTCCGGTTACAGAAGACGTTCCTTTTTAAGAGGAGAGATCATGAACGAATCGAAACCCCTTTCTGAAACACAATCCAGTCCCGTTCGGACTTCGGCGGCTTCACCCACCGGATCGAGGCCACCTTTTAGCGGCAATCGGCCCATGGGCCGTCCCGGATCAGGTTCTCGGCCCGGCGGATCTTCGGGCGGTCGTCCCCCGGCGGGTCCCGGCGGACCGGGCGCAGCCCGACGCGGTGGTCGTCCCATGATGCGGCGCAAGGTGTGCCGGTTTTGCGCGGAAAAAATTGCCGAAGTCGATTACAAAGCCATTCCCATATTGCGCGGTTTCTTAACCGCTCGCGGCAAATTGTTGGGCGGCCGGACAACGGGCAACTGCGCTCGGCACCAACGCCAATTAACTCAGGGGATCAAGCGGTCTCGCATGCTTGCCCTTCTTCCATACACCGGGGAGTAGCCATGAAAACCAAGGTCATTTTGCAAGACGATATTCCCAACCTCGGCGGAGCGGGCGACGTTAAAGACGTGGCCCCGGGCTATGCCCGCAACTATCTGCTTCCGCGAAAACTGGCGGTTCCCGCCACGGCCCGCGCCCGGGCCATGTGGGACGCCCGCAAAGCTCAGGTCGAAACCGACCGCAAATCCAAATTGGCCGCCGCCCAAGAACGGGGCCGCCAATTGGAAAATGTGGTCATTACCCTGAACGCGCGCGCCGGCCAGGATGGAAAATTGTTTGGATCGGTGACAACCACCGATGTGGCCAAGGCCCTGCTGGGCCAAGGTGTTTCCATTGATCGGCGGTGGGTGGAACTGCGCGAACCGATCCGCACCACCGGCGAATTTTCCGGCGCGGTGCGGTTGCACCCGCAAGTTCGGGCGACGTTCAAGATCCTGGTCCAAGCGGCGGGGTAATCCCGCCGATCGGAGGACCCCGGTGGCCCCCTCCTTGTCCGCGACGTCCCCCCGTGCCCCTGTGACCGACGGCCTTCCTCCCCACAGTCGGGAGGCCGAAGTGGCCGTTTTGGGCAGTATGCTGGTGGAAAAAGAGTCCCTACTCAAAGCGTTCGACATGCTTCGGGAAGAGGATTTTTACGAAGAAAATCATCGGCGCATTTTTACCGCTGTTCGATCCCTCCACGACCGCAACGTGACCGCCGATGTGGTGACGGTCGGCGACGAGTTGGATAAGGCCGGCCGCTTGGCCGGGCTGGGCGGACGGGCGGCGTTGTTTGAGCTGACCAACCTGGTTCCCTCCGCTCTTCACGTTGAGCATTACGCCCGCATCGTTCGGGAAAAGTCCATCCTCCGCCAAATGATCGCCATCGCCCGCACGGTGGTCGACGAGTCCCGCACCAGCACCGACGAAGCCCAAACCCTTTTGGACAGCGCGCAACAACGGTTTTTTGTGTTGTCTCAGGACCGGGCGGCGCGGGGAATGGTGTCGGCCAGCGCCCTTATGCAAAGCGCCATCACGACGCTGGAAAAAATGGCCGAGTCCAGCAAATACGTGACGGGCGTGTCCACGGGATTCGCGGAATGGGACAAAATGACGTCGGGGCTTCAGCCGGCGAACCTCATTATCGTCGCGGGCCGGCCGTCCATGGGAAAAACGGCGTTTTGTTTAAACGTGGCCGAACACGTGGCGATCAAGTCCAAACGGCCGGTGGTGTTTTTCTCGTTGGAAATGAGCGAGCAGGAAATCGGTCTTCGGTTGTTGTGCAGTCAGGCGCGGATCAACGTGCGCAGTGTGCGGGAAGGGTTTCTGTCGCGCAAAAGTTGGCCCACGATCACCAACGTGGCCAGCGAAATCGCGTCGGCCCCGTTGTATTTTGATTTTTCCACCTCCCCGTCCATTTTGGATATCCGCGGCTCCGCCCGCCGCTGGGCCCACGAGCTCAAACAAAAAGGCACGCCTCTTTCCCTGATCATCATCGACTACATTCAGCTTCTTCACGGCGGGTCGCGGATGGAAAGCCGCCAACAGGAAATTTCCGAAATTTCCCGATCGATCAAAGGGTTGGCGCGGGAACTGCAAGTGCCGGTCATCGCCCTCTCCCAGCTCAACCGCCGCCCGGAAGACAAAGGCCGCGAAGGCCGACCCCAACTGTCGGACCTCCGTGAATCGGGGGCCTTGGAGCAGGACGCGGACGTGGTGGCGGCGATTTTTCGCGAAGAGGTTTATAAGCGGGACGATCCGGACGTGAAGGGAAAAGCCAAACTGTTCGTACTTAAACAGCGCAACGGGCCCATCGGCGACATCGACCTCAACTTTATTTCCGAGTTCACCAAGTTCGCCGACCCGGCGCCCGAAGGCGACAACTTTTGAGGGCGGCGTGACGTCCTCTTGCGCGCGATTGCAGGCCGTGCCCTTTTCCTCAACCGCGCCCATACGTCCCACCTGGACCGAGGTGGACTCCGGAGCGTTTCAACACAATTTTAAGGCGTTGGCGGGGTTTTTGCCCCGGCGGGTTAAAATCATGCCGGTGTTAAAGGCCGACGGCTACGGCCATGGGGCGGCCTGGCTGGCCCGGGCGGTGGCGGCGGAAGGGTCCCGGTTGTGGGGGTTTGGGGTGTCGAGCGTGGAGGAAGGCGTGGCGTTGCGCGACGCGGGGGTCACGAAGAAAATTCTGATTCTTGGAAGCCTTTTTCCGTTCTCCAGTTTCGACACTGTCCTGGACAAGGATTTGATCCCCACGGTGTCCAGCCGATCGTCGGCGCAGGCCCTGGCCCAGCGGGCCCAACGGCGGGGCCGTCCGGCCCATTGCCACATCAAAATCGATACCGGTATGGGCCGCATCGGTATGTCTCCGGAGGCGTTCGCCTCTTTTTCCACAAACCCGTGGCTTACGGTGGAGGGAGTCTACACTCACTTGGCTTGTGCCGATTCCATTCCCGCCACGGCTCACCAAATAAATCTATTCGAAAGAACAATAAAGGGTTTTGGAAAAAGGGGCGAATGCCCCCCCCCTGTGCGGCATGCGGCCAATTCGGGGGCGGCTTTGGCGCGGCCGAACGCGTGGATGGATCTGGTTCGGCCGGGTTTGTTGTTGTACGGAATTCCGCCGTGGCCCGGTTTGGAAAAGAAAATTGATCTTCGACCGGTTCTTGCGTGGAAAACCCGGGTGGTGTTTTTAAAAACCGTTCGGCGAGGCACGCCGCTGAGTTACGGTTGGACCTGGCGGGCCCGGCGGCGAAGTCGCATCGCCACGTTGCCGGTGGGCTACGCCGACGGATACCGTCGGGATTTGTCCGGCCGGGGCGAGGTGTTGATCAAAGGACACCGTTGTCCCGTTGTGGGCCGGGTGACCATGGACCAAATTTTGGTGGATGTGACCGACCGGCCGGGTGTGGAGGCGGGCGAAGAAGTCGTGCTTGTGGGGGCTCAGGGGCGGGCCGAAATTTCAGTGTCGGACATGGCCGGGTGGGCCGATACCATCCCCTACGAAATTGTCTGCGGCATTTCCAAGCGGGTACCGCGGTTGTTCCGGGGGAGCCGGTGAGGCCCATTAAAGTGGTGTTTCGAATCTACACCCAGCGCGTTCTGGACTTGGCCGATGCGGTGGGAAGCGTCACGGTGATGGTTCGAAAAACGTTTCGCTGGTTGCCGTCGGCGCGCGCCGATGGAAAAAACGTGTTCAACCAGATGATGGAAGTGGGCGTCCAGTCGTTTCCGGTCACCAGCTTAACGGCGCTGTTCACGGGAATGGTGTTGGCTTTGCAAACGGGGTTTTCCTTTCGCCGGGTTTTCAACGAACCGTTGTACGTTGGAACCGTGGTGGGGTTGTCGCTTTTAAAAGAGCTCGGCCCCGTGTTGACGGGCGTGGTGGTGGCGGGCCGGGTGGGCGCGCGCATCGCCGCGGAAATCGGCACCATGAACGTGACCGAGCAGGTGGACGCGTTATACACTCTGGGAACCCATCCGGTTCGTTACCTGGTGGTGCCGCGATTTTTAGCATGTCTTTTGATGGTTCCCCTGCTCACCGTGTATGCGGACGTGATCGGGGTGGTGGGGGGGTATTTCGTGGCCCATTTTCGGCTCGATGTCCCGTCCAGTATTTATTGGGACGAAATTCGGGCCATTCAGCTGGAAGACGCGTTCCATGGGTTGATAAAGTCCGTGGCGTATGCTCTTATTATTGTGATCACCGCGTGTTACAAAGGGTTGCAAACATCGGGCGGCGCCGAAGGCGTGGGCCGGTCCACCACCAGCGCGGTGGTGATCAGCATGGTGTGCATTTTGGTGAGCGACTATTTCTTGTCGGCGATCTTGGTGTCTCTGGGCATTGGATGATTCGGCTGGAAGGCGTTCATCGGGCGTTTGGTCTCAACCGGGTGTTGCGCGGGCTGGACCTGGAGGTGAGAGAAGGCGAAACGTTGACCCTCATCGGCGGGTCGGGGACCGGCAAAAGCGTGACCCTGAAAATCATGGTGGGGCTCCTCAAGCCCGATCAAGGCCGGGTGTGGGTGGACAACCAGGACATCACGGCGTTAGACGAAGATGATTTGTCTCGGATTCAAAGCAAGTTCGGTTTTTTGTTTCAAGGCGCGGCGTTGTTTGATTCGTTGACCGTGGCGGAAAACGTGTTGTTCGGCGTGCGGAATTTGAAGCCCCGGGAACTGGTTCGCGGCGACGCGATTGTCGAGCGGTGTTTGGCGTTGGTGGGGTTGAAGCCCGAAGTGGCGGCCCTGAAGCCGGCGGAATTGTCCGGGGGCATGAAAAAACGGGTGGGGTTGGCCCGGGCCATCGCCCACGAGCCGGAATATATTTTGTATGACGAGCCGACCACGGGGTTGGACCCGATCATGTCGGACGTGATCAACGATTTGATCGTGGGCATTCGCGCCAAATTGAAAATCACGTCCATCGCCGTGACGCACGATTTGAAGTCGGCCTATAAAATTTCAAGCCGGATCGCGATGATTCACGAGGGCCGTCTGGTGGCGGTGGGAACACCCGACGAGATTCAGCGGTCCGATAATCCGTTGGTCCAGCAGTTCATCACGGGGTCGTCGCAGGGCCCCATTCAAATGCCGGTGAGGTCATACTGATGGCGTTAACGACAGAAACAAAAGTGGGCTTGTTCACGCTCACGGGGCTGTTCGTGTTTGCGTTGGGCGTGATCGTGTTGGGGGATTTCCAATTTCACGGCACTTACCCGCTCTACGTTTATTTCGACAACGCCCTGGGCTTGCCCGAAAAGGGGCCGGTGAAAGTGGCTGGCGTGGAAGTGGGGCAGGTGGAACGCATCGATTTGGAAAACCAGCGCGCGCGGGTAAAAATTCGGATCCGCAAGGGGGTGGCGGTGCCCCAGGGGTCGAAGGCCCAGGTGGCGTCGACAGGTTTTATCGGGTCGAAATATTTGGAAATGACGCTGGGGGACCCCTCTCGTCCGGCTTTGCCGGCGGGCGAATCGGTGGAAGGAACCCCCACGTTTACGTTTGACGACGTCATGTCGAAGTTGGGCGGTTTTTTAAAAGATGATCCCGTGACCGGGGAAGCCACCGAGAATTTGAGGGTCACTCTGGCCAATTTCCGCAAGGTGTCCCAGTCGTTGGCGGATTCCCTGGGGGAACAGCGGGCCGAGTTGACGGAAATCGTGCGAAATGTTCGGGACCTGTCGGCCCACGCCAAACAGGTGGCGGCGGACCTGCGGGAGATTTCCGGCGAGCGGAAAGAAGACGTGAAAGTGATGTTGGCCAAGTTTCGATCCATCTCCGAGCGGTTGGACGAAATCACCGAGCGGGTTCAAAACGGCCAAGGGTTGCTGGGGCGATTGGTGAACGATCCGGAGCTGGGTAAGAACCTGGACCAAACCATGTCCAACGTCAACCAGGCGACGAAAGACATCAAAGGGTTTACCGGGCGCATCGCCGCGATCAGTGTTTATTGGGACTACCGCCAGCGTTACGATTTCGAGGACGACCGTTGGCGCCCGGACGTGGGGGTCAAGGTGGTTCCGCGCCCCGGCAAGTACTATTATTTGGCGGGGAACAATTTGGGTGAACGCCAAGACCGGACGTTAACCGGGTCGGATTTGGAGCGACGGAACACGTTCACCGGCGTGCTCGGGCACGATTTTGGGCCGGTCACCCTCTACGGAGGCGTGATCCGATCGGCGGGAGGCGGCGGGGTCAAGATTCGTCCGTTGCCGGTGTCCACCGGATGGAACAAGCGGGTGGAGCTGGAGGCCGAGGGATACAATTTTGGCCGCGACGAAACATATCAGGGCCGCACATTCAACGCCCCTGTTTACAACGTGGGGGCGCGGGTGAAAGCGATCGACCCGTGGTTGTGGCTGGGCGCGCAGGTGGAAGACGTGGCCGAACGAAAAAATCTGAACGTCAACGCCAACATGCAGTTCCGGGACGAAGACCTGGCGTTTTTGCTCGCGTTCATCGGGCTGGCCCGATAGGAGGAGGGGGACATGATCCAAGAAGCGCGTATTTATTCGTTGGCCAACGTGGGAGGGCAGGCGGTTCTTGTTCTTGAAGAGGTGAACGGGCCGCGTCTGTTGCCCGTGTGGATTGGGCTGTATGAAGGAGGGTCCATCGGCATGGCGTTGGCCGGACAAAAATTTCCCCGGCCGCTGACCCACGATTTGATGCTGGACGCGATCCGTCGGTTGGGAGCCACGTTGGACAAGGTGGTGATCACCGGTCTCAAAGACAGCACTTTTTTTGCGGCAGTCCATTTGAAACGGGACGGGCCCGACGTGATTTTGGATGCCCGTCCGTCGGATTCCATCGCCTTGGCGGTGCGGGACACCTGCCCGATTTTCGTGGACGAATCGGTGTTCGCCGCGTGCCCGGAACTGTTGAAACCCATCACCGGCCAAGAGGTGGAAGATTTTAAAAAGAAGTTGGACACCATGACGCCGGAAGACTTTTTCCGGGACCTTAAGAAAAAAGAGGGCGGCGAAGGTCCCCCGAGTTGAAAAGCCGAGAGCGGGTTATTTTTGTCTGCAAAGAGTGCGGCGCCGATACGCCCAAATGGGCCGGTCAGTGCCCCGCCTGCGGGCGGTGGAACACCCTGGCGGAAAAATCGGCCCCCCGCTTATCGGGTCGCGCGGCGGGGGAACCCCGGCGGTTAACGGATTTTTCGTCGGCGGTGGTGCCCCTTGCGTCGTTGAAAGCGTCGGAAGTTTCCCGGCGGCCCACGGGCATCGGCGAGTTCGACCGGATTTTGGGGGGCGGGTTGGTGCCGGGCTCGTTGGTGTTGTTGGGCGGGGCGCCGGGGATCGGCAAGTCCACGCTCATGTTGCAGGCGGCGAACCGGCTGGCGGCGCCGGATTTTCCGGTTCTTTACATTTCGGGGGAAGAATCGCCGGAACAGGTGCGCGGTCGTTCGGTGCGGCTGGGCGCGGAAAACCCGTCGTTGTTGTTCGCGTCGGAAACCGATCTCGAAAAAATTTTAGGCGCTGTGCGGGAAGCGAAACCCCGGGCGTTGGTGGTGGACTCGGTTCAAACGGTGAACAAAGCGTCGTTGCCCGGGGGGCCCGGGTCGGTGGCCCAAATCCGCGAATGCGCCGCCGAGTTGTTGCATTTGGCGAAGGGGGAGGGGTTGGGCGTGTTCCTGTTGGGGCACGTGACAAAGGAGGGGGATTTGGCCGGGCCGCGGGTTTTGGAGCACATGGTGGACACGGTTTTGTATTTTGAAACCGAACGGGAAGATGTTCATCGGGTGTTGCGGGCGGTTAAAAATCGGTTTGGGCCCACCAACGAGATTGGCGTTTTTGAGATGACGGGGCGGGGGTTGGCCGAAGTCACCAATCCCTCGGCTTTGTTTTTGGGTGAGCGCGACGGCGCGGCGCCGGCGGGCACGTCGGTGTTGGCGGCGCTGGAAGGAACGCGGCCGTTGATGGTGGAAATCCAGGCGCTGGTGGCGCGTACGGCGTTTGGGATGCCGCGCCGGCAGGTGTCGGGGGTGGACTACAACCGGGCGGTGTTGTTGATCGCGGTGTTGGACCGCCGGTGCGGGTTTTCCCTGGAATCTCAGGATGTGTATGTGAAAGCGACGGGTGGCATTGACGTGCGGGAACCCGCCTCGGATTTGGCGGTGTGCGCGGCGGTGGCCAGCGCCGCGGCGGATAAGCCGTTGCCGGCGCGGACGGTGTGGTTGGGCGAAGTGGGGTTGGGGGGCGAACTTCGTTCGGTGCCCCAGGTGTCGGAACGGTTGGCGGAAGCGGCCAAATTGGGGTTTCAAAAAGCCATTGTGCCGGCCAGCGCGTTGCGCGGCCGGACCGGTCCCGCGGGAATGGAGGTGGTGGGCGTGTGCCATTTGTCGGACGCGCTTCAGCAGGCGGGACTTCGATCGTGACAATTTCATTCATATCATTCATTCGGAGGTGAGCTGTGATTATTAATGTGTTGCGCGTGTTGGTGGTGTTGGCGGGGCCGTTGATCGGATACACCCAAGTATCGGCGGACGCCAAAGGCCTGCTGGTCGGTCTGGTCGCCGCCGGGTTTATTATCGGTGTCGAGCTGTTGGTGGAGCGGATACCGCTGGACGCCATTATTTCCGCGGTGATCGGCGCGGTGATGGGGCTGGTGGCGGCGCGGTTGCTCAATTGGTCCGTGTTTCTGCTGGACAACGCCGCCTTGTATGGATCGGTTCAAAAATACTCCTTAGTTACGCATTTCGTCATGGCCGCCTTGGGGGTGATGATCGCGATTCAAAAACGGTCCGAGCTCGAACTGTTGGACCGCGACTTGATCGTCAAAGGAGGCAAAAAGAAATCCTTGACCACGTATTTGGTGGACACCTCGGTGTTGATCGACGGGCGAATCGCCGACATTTGCGACACGAAATTTGTTGCGGGAACGTTGGTGGTCCCTCGATTTATTTTGCGGGAACTTCAAGCGGTGGCGGATTCCGGCGACGGCGCCAAACGGGCCCGGGGGCGGCGGGGGTTGGATATTTTGGCCCGGCTCCAAGAAAACGCGGATTTGCCGGTGAAACTGTTTGACAAGGATTTTCCGGACATTAAAGAAGTCGACTCCAAATTGGTGGCCCTGGCCAAAGATTTGGGCGCGCGGGTGTTGACCACCGACTTCAATCTCAACAAAGTGGCTGCCTTGCAGGGAATCACCGTTCTTAACGTGAACGATTTGGCCAACGCCCTCAAACCCGTGGTGTTGCCCGGCGAGCCCATGACCCTGTTCGTCCTCAAAGAAGGAAAAGAACGGGAGCAGGGAGTGGCTTATTTGGATGATGGGACCATGGTGGTGGTCGAAGACGGCCGTCGGGCCATCGGCCAAAAGGTGAAAGTGTCGGTGACGTCTATTTTGCAAACGTCGGCGGGCCGGCTGATTTTCGCCAAACTTCAGAAAGGCGGAGCCGTGGACGCCGCCCCCGCCGGCGGACCGGCGGAGCAGGCCGCCCATCCCGACCTTTGATTCAGCCTTGACCATTTCTGTCGTTTTATTGGCGGCGGGCGCCGGCCGGCGGTTCGGTAAACAAAAACAATTCTTAAGGTTAAACGGACGGCCGTTGTTTCACTGGCCCTTAAGCACGTTTCATCGGGTGCCCTCGGTGACCCAGGTGGCGTTGGTGGTCTCATCGGACCGGGTGGCTTGGGCACGGCGGTACGTGGCGCGCCATGGGTTTAAAAAAGTCTTTGCGGTGGTGGCCGGGGGAGCCCAACGGGCCGATTCGGTGCGCCGCGGGTTGGCCGCTCTGGACGGTCGGTACGATGTGGTGTTGATTCACGATTCCGCCCGGGCGCTGGTGACCGCGGACATCGTGAACCGAGTGGCGAACGCGGCTCGAAAAACCGGCGCCGCGTTGGCCGCGCGGCCGGTGGCCGACACGATCAAGGCGGGCCGGGAAAAAGGCGGGCGGTTTTATGTTAAGCGCACGATCCCCCGCGCGGGGTTGTGGCTGGCCCAAACGCCCCAAGGGTTTCGACGGGACGCGGCCGAGCGGGTGGCGCCCCGGTTGTCGTCGTCGTTGACCGACGACGTTCAGGCCGCCGAGTGGCTGGGAATTCCCGTGGAAATGGTGGTCGGATCGGCCTCGAATTTTAAAGTTACCGTGCCGGAAGATTTTCAATTGTGTCGGGCATTTTTTAACGATCGGGAGTGATTCATGTCTTACGTGGGGATGGGCTACGACAGTCACCGATTTGTGAAAGGACGTTCGCTCATGGTGGGGGGTGTCCGGGTCCCTTTTGAAAAGGGGTTGGCGGGCCATTCCGACGCGGATGTTGTTTTGCACGCGGTGATTGACGCGCTGTTGGGCGCGGCGGGGATGGGTGACATCGGAATGCTTTATTCTGACAAAGACGCCCGCTGGAAAAACGCCGACAGCCTGGTCTTGCTGGGCGACACATTCCGTCGATTAAAAAACCGGTTTCGCGTTCTCAACGTGGACGTGACCGTGCTGGCCGAGGAACCCCGCCTGGGTCCCTACAAAAACCGCATGCGGGCCAAAATGGCGCGCGTTTTGAAGATCTCTGTCGATCGCGTGAACGTCAAAGCCAAAACAAACGAAGGCATGGGCTGGATCGGCCGGAAAGAAGGCATGGCCGCCCTGGCCGTATGCGCCCTGGAAAAAAAATGACAACCGAGCTCAAGTTCCTGAACACCCTGACCGGCAAAGAAGAGCCGTTTGTTCCGCTGGAACCGGGAAAAATAAAAATGTATGTGTGCGGTGTCACGCCCTACGACGAATGCCATTTGGGCCACGCGCGTTGTTACGTGACGTTTGATTTTGTCCGGCGCGCGTTGAGTCGATTGGGTTTCCACGTGACCTGCGTGCAAAATTTCACTGACATTGACGATAAAATTATCCAGCGCGCCGGCGAGCGGGGCGAATCGCCCGCGGCGTTGGCGGAGCGGTATATCGCGGATTACTTTGACAAAATGGACCGGCTGAATGTCCGCCGGGCCGACGCGTATCCCCGCGTCACTGAACACGTGCCGGCGGTGGTGGCGTTCATTGAGCGGCTGGTGGCTAAAAAGTTGGCGTATGCGGCGGACGGGGACGTGTTTTACGCGGTGCGAAAGTTTCCTCGCTACGGCCGTCTTTCCAAGCGGGACCCGGACGAATTGATTTCCGGCGCCCGGGTGGACGTGGACGCCCGCAAGCAGGATCCCTTGGATTTTGCCCTGTGGAAAGCGGCGAAACCCGGCGAGCCGTCGTGGCCGTCGCCCTGGGGGCCCGGTCGGCCGGGGTGGCACATTGAATGTTCGGTGATGAGCTTGACGGTGTTGGGCGGGGATACCTTCGATATTCACGGGGGCGGCCAAGATTTGATTTTTCCCCACCACGAAAACGAAATCGCTCAATCGGAAGGCGCCACAGGAAAGCCGTTCGCCCGCTATTGGATCCACAACGGGTTCGTGACGGTGAACAAAGAGAAAATGTCCAAATCCCTGGGGAACTTTTTTACCTTGGGCGATATTTTTAAAACCCACGATCCGCGAACGGTTCGGTTTTTCCTTCTGTCCCATCATTACCGGGGCCCCCTGGAGTATTCCGAGGACCAGTTGGCCAACGCCAAAACCCAATTGGCGGAAATCGATGACGATCTCCAACGCCTTGACGCCGTGTTGAAAAATCCCGAGGCGGTAAAACCCAAAGAAGAAAAAAAGTTGCGCCTTCTCTTGGACGGGTTTGACGCCCGCGTGGACCAGGCGTTGGCCGAAAATTTTAATTCGCCCCGGGTGATCGCCCTGGTTTTTGAGCTGTTGGGCGAGCTGAAAGCCCGGGTGGCCAAAGGCAAACCGGTGTGGGGGGACGGGTTGGAGAGGGGGATATCCCTTCTTCACAAAACGTTGGATGAGGTGTTGGGCGTCAAGGCGGTTGCGTCCGCCGTCGCGGCGGACGAGGAAGAAGACGCGATTGTGTATTTGGTGGAACAACGCCAACAGGCCCGCCAGGCGAAAAATTGGGCCGAGGCCGATCGGTTGCGCGCCGAGCTTGCCGCTCGGCAGGTTGTTTTGGAAGACACGCCCCAAGGACCCCGCTGGTGGAAGAAAAAGTAGATCGATCCGAACTTGTTTTCGGCCGCCATCCGGTGGTGGCCGCGCTCAAGGCCGGACAGGTGAACAAACTGTGGATCCTGCGCGGGCCCGGGGGGCCCGCGATTAATGAATTGGTTCAGTTGGCCCGGGAACTGCGGGTGGTTTTTCAGTGGGTGGACCGTCGACGCATGGCGGCCTTGGCGCCGGGGGCGGTTCATCAGGGGGTGGTGGCGCGCACGTCGTCCTATTCGTATAAAACCCTTGACGATTTGTGGGCCCTGGGCCGGCCGGACCCGATTCTGGTTTTGGATGGGATTACGGATCCCCACAACTTGGGCGCCATTTTGCGCAACGCGGCCTTTTTTGGGGCCGGCGGTGTCATCGTTCCCCGCTGGCGGTCAGCGGGTTTAACGGGCGCGGCGGCAAAAGCGGCCGCGGGAACGTTGGGTCTGGTGCCCGTGGTGCAAGTGGCCAACACGGCCCAGACGTTGCTGGAACTAAAAGAAAAAGGATATTGGGTGTACGGGGCCGACGCCGGCGGTGTGCCGTGCCAGAAAAGCCCGGCAACCCGTCCCACGGCGCTGGTGATCGGAGCCGAGGGGGAAGGTCTCCACCGCCTGGTGCGGGAACGGTGTGACCATATTTTGGCGATTCCCGGGGCGGGGGGCGTGGCCTCGCTCAACGCCTCCTGCGCCGCCGCGGTTCTCCTCTACGAGCTTTTCCGTCCGGGCGGGTCCGGAGGTTTTACTTGAGCCAAATGCCCATCGTTTGTATAATGGTCCGGCTATGAGCGACACACCCAAAGACCTCCACGTTCCCAAAGGACTCGAAGATGTGGTGATCGGTCCGTCCTCCATTACGTTTTTGGACGGGCTGAAAGGCCGCATGCTTTACAAGGGATATGACGCCGTGGCCATGGCAGGGCATGTTTCATTCGAAGAAATTGTGTATCTCCTCTGGGAAGGAGATCTTCCCAACCGGACCCAGCTTCAACCCTTTGCGAAATCCCTGGCGGACAACCGGGCGTTGCCCGCAGAAGTTTTAGCGGTGATGGAAAAGTTTCCGAAACATTGCCATCCGATGGATGTGTTGCGGGAAGGCGTGACCCTGTTGGCCATGGTCGCCCCGGATGCCCATGACGGTTCCCAAAAAGACAACCGGGCAAAGGCCCTGCGCCTGGTGGCTCGCATGTCGACCTTCGCCGCGGCGTGGGACCGAATTCGGCGGGGACTGCCGATTATTCCCCCGGATTCCACCCTCAGCCATTCCGCCAACTTTATCTACATGGTGACGGGAAAAAGGCCCAGCCCCAGCGAGGTGGAAGCCATGGACATGTATCTGGCGTTGTTGGCCGATCATGATTTGAACGCATCGACGTTTACGGCGCGCGTGATCGTTTCCACCTTGTCCGACATGCATTCCGCCATTGCGGGGGCTCTCGGGGCCCTCAAAGGGCCTCTGCACGGGGGCGCCAACGAAAAGGCCATGGAGATGTTTCTGGAAATCGGCGACCCCGACAAAGTCGATTCGTGGGTGGAAAAAGCGTTGCAGGAAAAACGTAAAATCATGGGGTTCGGTCATCGGGTCTATAAAGTGGAAGATCCCCGGTCGGTTCCGTTGCGGGCCATGGCCCATCGATTGTCCGTGGAAAAAGGCGACATGCGGTGGTACAACATTTCCATTAAAGTCGCCGAAGCGGTTCAACGGCACAAAAACATTTACACGAACGTGGATTTTTATTCCGCCTCGGTGCTTTACCTCTTGGGCATTCCCATTGACCTGTTCACCACGGTGTTTGCCGCCGGGCGCGTGGCCGGCTGGTGCGCTCACGTGTTCGAGCAGTTGGCCGACAACCGGCTCATTCGTCCCCGCACCGATTACACCGGTCCGACGGACCGGGTGTTCAAGCCCCTGGCGCAACGATAAGGTTATGGGCCTCGGGGGTTTTCAATTCCCGGGGATGAGAATCTCCGTTTGCCCATGACGCTGATGGTTTCCCCCGCTCCCCTTCGAAAATCAAACGAGTTCGTTTCCCGGGCGATACTTCCTTTCGTTTGGATGTTCATTGGGGGCGCGGTCGTCTATTTTTGGAATCCCCGCGCTCCCCACCCGGAAAAAGCCGAACCCGTGACGGTTCGGACCATGACCTTGGACCCAACCCCCGAGGCCCTTCGCTTCGCCCGCCCAGAGACTTTGCCCCAGGCTCCCATTTTGCGCGTGGTGGACGGCGACACCGCCCAAATTTTGTGGAAAGACAAGCCGTTGTTTTTGCGTTACTACGGGGTGAACACCCCGGAGCGGGATCATCCTTGCTACGACGAGGCCACCCAACGAAACCGCGCCCTTTCGGGCGGGTCGGTTCGGTTGGCGTTTGATGAGCGTCAGAAAGACAATTACAATCGCGTGTTGGCGTATGTGTTTTCCGAGGATGGCGTGAGCATCGACGCTCAGCTGGTGCGAGAGGGGTTTGGAAAAGCGTGGAAACGCGACGGCGCGCTTAAGGAACAGATGATGGAATTGGAAGACGCGGCTCGGCGGGATAAGCGGGGGTGCCTGTGGTCGGACAATTCACCGGACGAAAAACCCGCGCCCCGCCGAAAACGGCGCCGATCATGAACCCGAATTTTTCAGCCGTCTTCCTTTACAGCCGACAGACGGCGTACAAAAATGTGCGGCTGAAAAATTCCCCGAAGGGCTCGGACCAGGGTCGCTCGGCGAGCCTGGTCCGAGGGGTAATCCCGGGCGAAGCCCGCCTGAGCTCCGCGAAGGGGATTTTTCGAATGAAGAATCCGGGATGAAACTCTATGTGGACGACGTTCGCACCCCGCCGCCGGGCTGGACGGTGGCCCGGACAGTGAAAGAGGCCATCGCTGTTTTGGACGCGGGCGGCGTTGTGGAGGTTAGCTTGGATTATTTTATCGGCGATGGGGAGGGGGGCACCTTTTTGCCGGTGGCCCATCACCTTTCGGAAATGGATCCGTCCCTGCGGCCCAAACAAATCCATTTTCACACCGCGTCGTCGGCCGGCGCGGCCCGCATGGCGAGCGTGTTGGGTCAGACGTAGAGGGGCTTATAATTTAAGTCGCGGCCGAGGGGCGGGCGTGGCGCCTTTGGGAACGGTTTTTTTCCCTTTTGGTTTGGCTTGGTTAAAGGGTTGGGGAGAAGGTCCCCACGACCAGGACAGACCGGCTCGGTGAACGACGTCAAAGTGTGACGACGGTTGCCGAACCGCGTAGTCGAACCGCCAATTTTTTCCAGCCTGGAATCCCAGTCCCGCGCTGAGCCCGCTGACCATTTTTTCCGTTGACGAATCATCGATAGCGGATTCCTCTCCGCCCCAGTGGGTGTTAAACCCAGACCGCAACGCCAAAGGTCCCCAACGATATTCCACGCCGCCGTTCAGGCGCGTGCGAGCTAAGGCGATTTCTTGTCCGGCGCCCAACACCCACGTGAAGCGGGGGGTCGTCCAGGACCCGTCGGCACGAAAAACTGTCGGGAGCGAGTCGTTCTGGTTAATAAACCGCTGGCCTGGTCCCAGATGGTTGATCGAAAAAGAGAGGAGCGCCTTGCGGGCCGACCACGCCGCGCCCCAATCGGTGGACCAGGCGGTGTCGGATTGATACGAGCCGATTTCGGATCGAAACAGCCGCAGGGCGGCCCCCCATCGCCACGGGACAGACGGGCGAAAAGACATTCCCACCATCGCGGTCGTGTCCTGGGAATCGCTGGTTGTTCCTGTTAGGGTTCCATGGGTGTCTCGATCTTTGGTCCCGTCGGTTTTAACCGTGGACAAAGCGGCCCCGATTCCGGTGTGCCGCCGACCTATTCCCCAGGCTCCCGCCGCGTGGGCGTAAGCGGTGTCCTCCCACAGTTGGGCAAAGGAAGAATAGATTTGTCCTTGAGATGTTGTTGGTGTGATTAAGGCCGGGTTCATGCCCAGGGCCTCAGCGCCCAACGCCAGCCCGGCGGATCCGCCGGCCCCTTCGGATCGAACCGAAGGGGGCAATGTTAAAAACGCGGCGCCCGGATCTTGGGCGCGGATCGTGCCAACCCCCATCACGAGGGCCCACACAACCAGTGGCCGTTTCATCGCACCACCCGGACAAGGGTTTTAACGTAACTTCGCTCTCCGCCTTTCACCCCGGCGATGAGAACGAAATACCGCCCGCTGGCAATGGTTCCTGTCCAGGGCCAATCATAGTAAAGGCGTCCGTCTTCTACCCCGGCTGGAACAGCGGGAACATCCGCGCTTTCAACCGGTTGACCGGCCACATCATAAATTCGAATTTGAAGGGTGTCGATGTCATTAAAAAACGCCCGCACGGTTGGAACGGCGCCGTGGGTGGCGGGGTCCGGAAACGCGTAGGCTTCTTTCGGCGTGTTGAGGGTTTCCGCGGTGTTTTCCACGATGATTTGAACCGCCGATGGGGGCGAATCGTTGCCCGCGGCGTCGTAAGCGATGGTGGTCAAGGTGTGTGTTCCGTTTGAGGCGCTCCCCGTGTTCCAGAAATACTGGAAGGGGCTCGTTGTGTCTTCGGCAATTTTTTGTCCGTCCAGATAAAATTCCACGCGGGTCACACCGACGTTGTCGGAGGCCGAGGCGGAAACAATCAGGGTTCCGTAGACCGTTTCACTTGCTTCAGGCTCCGTGATGGACACGCTGGGTTTGATCTCATCTGGGACTGTCGTGAACGTGCTGTCTCCAGAGGTGCCCAGATTCCCCACGCTGTCCCGGGATCGGACCCGGAAGTGATAGGTTGTAACCGGGGATAGGCCTGTTAGTGTGACCGAATGGGACGTGTCCAGCGTGGAATTAAGCGAGGACAAATTTCCATATGCGTTCGTTAAACCATATTCCACTTGGGACGTGGCCGGTTCATTGGATGTCCATGAGATCGTGGCTCCCACGGCAATAATATTTGGGATGGTAACGTTGGAAAGAGCGGGTGCTGTGTTATCCACAACCACAGTAATTGGAGATGAGGTCGCTGTATTGTTGACCACATCCCGGGCCACCGCCGTGATGGTGTGGGCCCCATCGGAATTCAAACCGCTGTTCCAGGAATAGGAGTAGGGGTAGGATGTGTCTTCGATAGCGACAGTAGACCCATCCACTTTAAACTGCACTCCCCCCATTTGGGTGTTGTCGGAAGCGGTGGCCGTCAGGGTCACGATTCCCCCTACGGTTGCCCCCTCGGCGGGCGCGGTCATGTTTACGGTGGGCGGGGTTTTGTCGGCGGACTGGTCGGCCAGCGTTACGGCGCCCTCGGCGTCGAGCCGGCCATGGCCGAAATATTTATCTTTTCCAGCGGTTCCCAAATCATCGGCCGAAGTGAACAAAAATGAGTCCAGTTCGGCGGACGTCAATAACGGGTTGGCGGCAATCATGAGAGCATAAACCCCCGCCGTGTTCGGAGCGGAAAAGGAAGTTCCAATGACGGCGCTGTAACCTCCGCCGTTGTTGGTCGCGTAGATGCCCTCGCCCGGCGCCGAAATATCAATAAGGGATCCGAAATTTGAAAAGTCCGTGATTAAGTCGCTGGAATCGGTGGCGGACACGCAGGTCACGTCGGCGCTGGCGGTGTCATAAACTTCATTGCCGTCGTTGCCGGCGGCGACAACGAGAACTCCCTTTTTCGTGCGTAAATACTGGGCGGCGGTAATGATCACACCGGCTCCACAGGATTGGTTGTAGCTTAGGTTTACCACGCGGGCCCCATGGTCGGCGGCGTAGACAATTCCCGTGGCCATATCGCTCCAATAAGCGTATCCGGAAGCGTCGGCGATGCGAATGGGCATAATTTTGGCATTCCAGGCGACACCGGCGATTCCGGTGTCGTTGTTGGCCACGGCCGCGGCCACGCCGGCCACCTGTGTGCCGTGGCCATAGACATCTCGGGTGTCGGAGTTTCCGTCCAACACATTGCGCCCCGGCACCACTTGGCCGGAAAGGTCCGGGTGGGTCGAATCGACTCCGGTATCAAGTATGGCGATGGTGACCCCGTTTCCCGAGGACACATCCCAGGCGGCGGGTGTTTTGATTTTGGGGTGGTGCCATGACAATGAATACAGAGTGTCGTCAGGAACCAGCGCGGGGGGAACCAAATAATCCGGTTCGGCAAACTCAACGGCTCCCGTGGCCATGAGTTCGTCCGCCAGAAATTCTTCGTTCGTTCCGGTTGGCCTAAAGCGTTCGACCGTTAATCCGGCGCCCATTTCCTTGCGTTCCTCCGAAACGCGAAGCCGGCGCACGGCCGCCAGATTGTTATCGCTTTCGGCGGAAGCGCTCGCTTTAAGTCGATAAACGACGGCGCCGGGCCTTCTGTCCAAATGGGGGCGCCGTGCGCTCACCATCGGTTCGGCCAAGGTATTCCACGCCAACAAAAGAAGTCCCACATACAAAGGTCTTCGCATAAAGATAAGCATGCCCAAGAATCATCCGTCCGTCAAGGGACAATTGAATCGGGTTATGCCATAATTTTGCCCATGTTGGCCAAAGTGAAAAGCGCTTCGGTGATCGGCATCGACGGGTTCATTGTCCATGTGGAAGTGGACCTGTCGTCGGGACTGCCGGTTTTTTCAACGGTGGGTTTGCCCGACGCGGCGGTGCGCGAATCCAAAGACCGGGTGGTGGCCGCGGTGCGCAATTCGGGGTTCGATTTTCCGTCCCGTCGGGTCACCGTCAACCTGTCTCCCGCGGACGTAAAGAAAGAAGGCACCGCATTTGATTTGCCCATCGCGATCGGCGTGTTGGCGGCGGACGGCCTTTTGCCGTTGGACCCGATCGGCCGCCACGTGTTGATCGGCGAACTGGCCTTGGACGGCCGCCTTCGGCCGGTGCGGGGAATCTTGCCCATTGCGTTGGCGGCCCGGGACGAAGGCGCGGCGCTTATTTTGCCCGCCGCCAACGCCGCTGAAGCGTCCGTGGTCAAAGGGCTGACGCTGGTGCCCGCCGTCAGCTTGGAACAAACCATCCACTATTTTCGCGGCGAATGGAAACCCGAACCTTTCGTCGCTCCCGTTCGACCGTCGTTTGTGGAACCGGAAGGGTTGGATTTGGCGGACATCCGCGGCCAACTGTTCGCCAAACGGGCGCTGGAAGTGGCGGCGGCGGGGTCCCACAACCTGTTGATGATCGGCCCGCCGGGGTCCGGCAAAACCATGTTGGCCCGCCGATTGCCGGGGCTGTTGACGTCCATGACGTTCGATGAGTCGTTGGAAACCCGCAAAATTCATTCGGTGGCGGGGTTGGGGTCCGGTGCCATTTTTGGTGAGCGGCCGTTTCGCAGTCCGCATCACACCATATCCGATGTGGCTTTGATTGGCGGCGGAACCCATCCCCGGCCCGGGGAAGTGTCGTTGGCTCACAACGGCGTGCTGTTTTTAGACGAGTTGCCGGAATTCGACCGGCACGTGTTGGAAGTGTTGCGCCAACCCTTGGAAGAGGGGTCGGTGACGGTGTCGCGGGCGGCCAAAACAGTTTGTTTTCCGGCGCGGTTCATGTTGGTGGCGGCCATGAACCCCTGTCCGTGCGGATACGAGGGCCATCCGGAACGGGAATGCGTGTGCACGCCTATGGCGGTTCGCAAGTATCGGGGAAAAGTGTCGGGGCCTTTGCTGGACCGCATCGACATGCACGTGGAAGTGCCCGCCCTGAGTTTAGCGGAGATCACCGAAGAGCCGCCCCCGTCCGAGAAAACCGGTGTTGTCCTGTCTCGCATTCTGGACGCGCGGGCGCGCCAGCGAGCCCGGGGTGTCATGTCCAATTCGCGCCTGAGCGGCAAAGAAGTGAAAGCCCATTGTAAATTGGACGCGCCGTCTAAGACCTTGGTGAAAGAGGCGGTTTCGAAGTTGGGGTTATCCGCCCGGTCGTTCGATCGGATTTTAAAAGTTGCCCGAACCGTGGCCGACTTGGCGGGATCTGACTCGTTGCGGGAAGAACATGTGGCCGAAGCGGTGGGCTACCGATCCCTGGATCGGCCGCTGATCCATTCACTATTATGAAAGGAGGAATTCATGGCCAACGTGATCGTGATCGCCCGGGTTCTAGCCAAATCGGGCCAAGAAAAAGATTTGGAGCGGGCTTGGTTAAAAGCGGTAGAAGCCTCGCGGAAAGAACCAGGATGTCTTAAATACAAACTTCACCGGGCGGTGGGAAATCCCTCCCTGTTTGTGAGCGTGGAAAAATGGGTTTCCCAAGAAGCGGCGGACGCGCACATGGCCACGCCGCACATTCAAGAATTATTGCGATTGGTTCCCGCGTTGGTGGCCGCTGCGCCGGAGATCACGGCTTTCGAAGACATTTCTTAACGAACCCAACATTTATTTCCACTTGATGTTGCATCCGGTGCTGGGGCGTTGGGTGGTGGGCACCGGCTGGCCGGTGAGAGCGGCGTCCAGGGCGGCGCGAAGGTCTTTTCCGGTGACCGGTTTGTTGTTGCCGGGCCGGCTGTCGTCCAACTGGCCGCGATAAATGAGACGGCGGCCTTTATCGAAGAGAAAGAAGTCCGGCGTGCAGGCCGCGCCAAAAGATTTGGCCACGGCCTGTGTTTCGTCGTACAGGTAAGGAAACCCAAACCCGGCCTGTTGAGCTTGATGGGCCAACCCCGCGGGGGAATCGTCCGGGTACTGATCGGCGTCGTTGGAACTGATGGCCACGATTCCCAGGTTTTTGCGGGCGTAATCCCGACCGATGCGGGCCAACTCTTTTTCCACGTGTTTCACATAGGGACAGTGCCGGCACAAAAACAGGACCAGCAAAACGTCGCGGCCGGAAAAATCTTCCAAACGGACCGATTGTCCCGACGTCACGTCCGGCAACGAAAACGCCGGAGCCAGCGTGCCCAGCGGGGCCATGGTTGATGGAGTTAACGACATGGGCAGATTTTATCGTCTGCGAGCTTTCTCGTCAAATGGTTTGGCTCACGGTTCCGAACAGGTTCCTGGCCCGAACGGGTTTCCGACCCGAACGGATCTCGGACCCGGATGGGTCCCCGACCCGAATGGGTCCCCGAATGGGTCCGTTTGATTTATCGTCTAAAACAGGTTAGAATAGGCGCCATTCTGCTGGTTCCTCCCCCTTTCGCACAGGTGGCAGAGCGGTCAAATGCACCAGACTGTAAATCTGGCGGGCCTCGCCCTACGTAGGTTCGAATCCTACCCTGTGCAGTTTTTTTTGTAGAACCAAATCCCGCCCGCCAGGCAACAGAATCCGCCCAGCATCAGTGTGTGGGGGGCGCCGATTGTTTCGGTGAGCGATCCGGCCACCACACTGCCGATGGGGGCCGCTCCCAGCCAAGACATCACAAACAAACTCATCACCCGGCCGCGCTTGTCGTCGTCGACGATGGTTTGAATGTGGGTGTTGCTGGCGCCCATTTGGATCATAAACCCAAACCCGGCCACGACCAACAACAGCATCGACACCCACAAAACCCGCGAAAACGAAAACGCAATAAGACCCACTCCAAAAATCAACGCCCCCCGATGGATCCAACGCGCCACACCGGCGCTGGAGGGCCGAACCGCCAGGGTTAAAGCGCCCAGCAAGGCGCCGCAACCGCCGGCGGTCATTAAAAATCCCATGGTGTGGGGGCCGCCCTTTAACACTTTTCCGGCAAATATCGGGACAAGGGTCATGTATGGGGCTCCCAACAGGCTGGCCAAAGCCAACAGGGCCAAGATCGATCGGATCGGCCGGGAATGATAAGCATACCGCCATCCTTCCCAAAGGGAATGAAGCACGCCCCGGGGGTGGGGTTTGGAAAGGGCAGGCGGGCGAGTTCGCATCATCAACAGGGCGGATATGACGGCCAGGTAACTTAACCCATCGATAAAAAAACACCATCCTTCGCCCACCGCTGTGATTAACAAGCCCCCGATCGTGGGGCCCACCAGCCGGGCCATATTGAACATGGACGAATTGAGGGCGATGGCGTTGCCCAGGTCGTCTTTGTTTTCGATGAGGTCCACCACGAAGGCTTGCCGGCCCGGCATGTCGAAGGCGTTCACAAACCCTTGTATCGCCGACAGGAACAGCAGGGCGGGCACCGTGGCCTGTTGGGTTAAGGCCAAAAAGGCCAGGGCCAAGGATTGGAGCATGGACAATGTTTGGGTGGCCACCAACAAACGGCGGCGGTCCCAACGGTCCACGATAATGCCCCCGAACGGGGTTACGAAAAAAGCCGGGAATTGGTTCATAAAACCCACCAGGCCCAGCAACAACGCGGACCCGGTAAGCCGATAAACGAGCCAGCTGGTGGCGGTGGAGCCGATCCACGACCCGATTAAGGAAACAATTTGACCGCCGAAAAAAAGGCGGTAGTTGGGGTATCGGAAAGCGCGAAACAAAAACGCTGTTTTGGTTTGAGCGGATGGCATGGGGAGAACAGGACGATCGACGGGGAAATAAAAAGGGGGAATGACGTTGTGCGTTCATTCCCCCTTTTAAAAACTAGCAACCACAGCCGGGACCGAACATGGGCAAACCTCCTTGAATGTATTGTCGATTAGTGTAACGCGCCATTCGGAAAAAAGTTCCAAACCCATTCTAGCATTTTAGGGCAGGTTCAGTAAGGCTTTAATTCGGGCCCTCAACCGTTCCGGGCATTGGCACGGATCGCTTTTCTTTAAGCGTTCCAGCAGTTTTTCCTCAAAATCGAATCGATCTCCGCAGGGGGGGCAATCCTTGAGGTGACGGCGGATTTCCGCTTGATCGTAGGGGGTTAAATCCCGTTGGTTGAGAAACTCATGGACCCGTTCGAGGGCCTCGTTGCAAGGATCCCAGTGTTTGGGGTCAAAGGGGTTCATGCGTGGACCAGCCCCAATTCAACGGCGTGCTGGTGAAGGGAGGATTGAAGCAGGCCCCTCCCCCGGGCCAGCCGGGACCGAACCGTTCCGACCGGCACGTCCAACGCATCCGCCACTTCCTGGTAAGAAAGGCCTTCCAAGTCAAACAAGACAACGGCGGTTCGGTAATCTTCCGGCAACAGGTCGAGGGCCTTGCGAAAATCTTCGTTGGTCAAGCGGCCCATGACTTCTTTGACCGGGTCCGGGGCCGAGGGCGCTCGGGACGAAAGCTTGTTGTAGAGGTGAAAATGATCCGCTTTTTCGTAGGCGTCCACGGCAACTTTTTCGGGTTCCCGTTTGTTCTTTCGGAAATGGGTGATGTAGGTGTTGGTCACGATGCGGTACATCCAAGCGCGGATGTTGGTTCCCGGTTGAAATTGGTCGATGCTTTTCCAGGCACGGGCATAGGATTCGGCCACCAGGTCTTCCGCTGAGGCCGGGTTGCGGGTCATGCGCAAAGCCGCCCCGTAGAGTTCGTCCAGGAGAGGAAGGGCCTTTTCTTTAAATTCCAGTCGTCGGTCATCGTTCATAAGAACGCCAAAAACCTCTTAAGAGTTCCCTGGTTCACGACAAAAGGGTATCACTTCGCCTCCGGGTCCGCAATGCATACAAAAAAGTAGTATATTTAAAAATGATGAACCGAAAAATCTATGATTGCCAGGGAATGCCAATTGCCTGGTCTGCCCGTTGGAGTCCCAGGACCTGTCAATGTGACCACGTCCCAACCGGGGAATCCCGGTGAACCGGTTAGCGGGACAAAGCAGTGTCTATCTTCTCCAACACGCCCACAACCCCGTGGATTGGTATCCCTGGGGGGCCGAGGCCTTCGAAAAGGCCCGGCGGGAAAATAAGCCTCTTCTCATCTCTATTGGGTATTCGACCTGCCATTGGTGTCACGTGATGGAGCGGGAATGTTTTGAAAACCCCGCCATTGCCGCGGTGATGAACGAAAACCTCGTGTCCGTGAAAGTGGATCGGGAAGAACGCCCCGACGTGGACCGCCTCTACATGACCGCTGTTCAGGCCATCACGGGCCAAGGGGGCTGGCCCCTGAACGTGTTTGTGACGCCCGAGGGAAAACCGATCATCGGCGGCACCTATTTTCCGCCGGAACCCCGCCAGGGCCGGCGGGCTTGGCCGGACGTGGTGGCCGCTATCGGCGCGTCCTGGCGCGATCCCGAGGCGCGGCAACGAATGGCGGCCCAGGGGGATGGGCTGACTCAAGCGGTTCGAGACATTCTGTCTCCTCCGTCTGCCCCGTTGGGTCCGGGGGGAAGTTCCCCCCAGTCTTGTTTTCGCTCGTTGGATTCGGTTTTTGACGAGGCGGGGGGGGGATTTTCTGTCGCCCCGAAATTTCCCATGCCGCCCAACCTCTTTTTTTTGGCGCGGTATGGCTATTTTAACAAGACGACAGCCGAGGGTTTGCGCGCCGAAGAGATGGTTCTGAAAACCCTTCGAAACATGGCCCAAGGGGGGCTCTTTGATGCGGTGGGCGGCGGGTTCCATCGTTATTCCACGGACGAACGGTGGTTTTTGCCCCATTTCGAAAAAATGCTTTACGACAACGCCCAGTTGGCGGTGGTTTATACGGAAGCCTTTCAACGGACGGGCGATTCGATATTCGCCGGAGTGGCCCGGAAAACCTTGGATTATCTTCTTCGGGACATGGCCCATCCGGGCGGCGGACTTTATTCCGCGGAAGACGCCGACAGTTTTCCCGCAACCGAAAGCGCCGAAAAAGTGGAGGGAGCGTTTTATGTGTGGACAATGGGTGAAATCCGGTCCGCGGTTGGGGACGATGCGGACCTGTTCGCCCATCGATACGGTGTCAACGGTTTGGGGAATGTGGAAGCGGATCCTTTCGGGGAATTCTCTGGAAAAAATGTTCTGTATGAGTCTGTTTCGGTAGAGGAAACGGCGCGAAAATTCCATCTGGATCCGGCGGAGTGCGGCCGGCGGTTGGACCGGTGTCTGGCAAAACTGCGAGAAGCGCGGGAGCGGCGGCCCCGTCCGCTACGGGACGATAAAATATTAACGGCGTGGAACGGATTGGCGCTGTCAGCGTTTGCCCTGGGGGCGAGGGTATTTTCTGAACCTAAGTATCTGGAAGCGGCGCAAAAAACAGCCTCTTTTGTGAAAGACAATCTGTGGGACGGATCCGCCTTGTGGCGGCGGTGGCGGTTGGGCCAAAAAGATGTGCCCGCCATGGCTGACGACTACGCTTTTTTGGCCCAGGGGTTGGTGGACCTCTACGAAGCCGACTTTTCAATCCAATGGCTGGTTTGGGCAGAAACCCTGGCGGATTTGGCTTTAAAAAGGTTCCAGAACGTCCAAACCGGTGCGCTCTATTCAGCGCCCGCCGACCACGACCCGCTCCTTCTTTTGCGGGCCCAGGAGGAAGGCGACAACGTGGAACCTTCGGCCGCCAGCGTGCTGGCGGTAACGACGATTCGGCTTTCGCGCCTTCTGGGCCGGGACGATTTCCTGTCCGCCGCGGACCGACTCATTCAGGCCCATTCGGTTGGGGGCAACGACCGGGCTTTTCCAATCATTCAAGCGGCTCGTTTGCTGTGGGAAAACCCACCCCGGGAACTGGTTGTCGTCGGATCCTTGGACCAGGAGCAAATCCGGCGAATGCTGGCCGTGGCGCAGAGGGCTTTTTTACCGGACCTGTCTCTTTTTGTGCCAGAGGCGGACCCGGCTTTTTGGGCGCGTCGGCAACCGGAATTGGTCAAAAAAGGGCCGGTGGATGGGATACCAACGGCCTATCTGTGCCACAATTTCGCGTGCCAACAACCCGTCACCGGCCCGGAAGCCCTGGCGGGACAGTTGGGAATATAGTAGAGTCTGGACGAATTTTTACCTGAATACCCCACAAATCAAGGAGTCACACTCGTATGGCTAAGAAATATGTCTATTTTTTCGGTAACGGCAAGGCAGAAGGCAACGGCACTCAAAAGGACCTGTTGGGTGGTAAAGGCGCTGGTTTGGCCGGCATGTCCAAAGCGGGGGTGCCTGTTCCTCCCGGCTACACCATCACCACGGAAACCTGCCGATACTATTACGCCAACGGCAAAAAGTTGCCCCCGGAACTGGCGGGCCAGTCCAAAGAGGCCATGGCCAAACTGGAAAAGGCCCTGGGTAAAAAGTTCGGGTCCTCCACCGATCCCCTGCTGGTTTCCGTTCGCTCCGGCGCAAAGTTTTCTATGCCGGGCATGATGGACACGATTTTAAACTTGGGTTTGAACGACGCGGCGGTGCTCGGTTTGGCCGAGAAAACCGGCAACGATCGGTTCGCCTGGGACGCCTATCGCCGGTTCATCTCCATGTTCGGCAACGTGGTGTTGGAAATCGAGAAGAGCGCGTTCGAGAAAGTGTTGGAGTCCGTTAAAGAAAAAAAGGGCGTTCATCTGGACACCGATTTGAACGTGAACGACTTGAAAGAAGTGGTGGACCTGCTGAAGAAGCTGGTCCTTGATGAGACCGGCAAAGAGTTCCCCCAAGATCCTCTCAAACAGTTGGAAGACGCCCGCAACGCCGTGTTCCGCAGTTGGAACAACCCCCGCGCCATCACCTATCGCCGGTTGAACAAGATTTCCGACGATATCGGGACGGCCGTCAACGTCCAGGCCATGGTGTTCGGCAACATGGGCAACGATTCCGGCACCGGGGTGGGGTTCACCCGCAATCCCAGCAGTGGCGCCAAGGAATTTTTCGGCGAATACTTGACCAACGCCCAGGGCGAAGACGTGGTGGCCGGCGTGAGAACCCCCAAACCCATCAAAGAATTGGAACGGGACATGCCCAAGGTGTACAAACAGCTCCGGGAGATCACCTCCAAGCTGGAAAAACACTATCGCGACATGCAGGATTTTGAATTCACCATCGAGCGGGGCACCCTGTTTATGCTCCAAACGCGCACGGGCAAACGGACCGGGATTGCCGCGGTTCAAGTGGCCGTGGACATGGTGAAAGAGAAGCTGATTTCCAAGGAAGAAGCCCTGATTCGCATTGAGCCGGACCAGTTGGCTCAGTTGCTGGCCCCCGTCTTTGACGGAAAAGAAAAGACGGCGGCGGTCAAAGGCGGCCGATTGTTGGCTAAAGGGATCGACGCCGGTCCCGGCGCAGCCACGGGCCGAGCCGCTTTCACGTCCGAACGGGCTGTGGAAATGGCCAAAAAAGGACCTGTGGTTTTGGTCCGTCCCGAAACCAACCCGGACGACATCGAAGGGATGGTGGCGGCGGAAGGCATTTTAACCGCCATCGGCGGGCGAACGTCCCACGCGGCCGTGGTGGCCCGCGGGATGGGCAAACCCTGCGTGGTGGGGTGTGGCGTGCTGAAAATTGACGATGAAGCCGGCGTGCTGAATGTGGACGGCCACACGGTGAAAGAAGGCGATTACCTGTCCATCGACGGGTTCACCGGCGAAGTGTTGCTGGGCCAGGTCCCCACGCTTCCGTCTGAAGTGGTGCGGGTTTTGCGCAACGAATTGCCCGCCAAAGAATCGACTCTTTTTGCGTCTTTCAAGACGGTCATGGCGTGGGCGGACACGTATCGAAAAATCAATGTCCGCGCCAACGCCGATATTCCCCGGGACGCCATCATGGCCCGGTCGCTCGGCGCCGAAGGCATCGGACTGTGCCGAACCGAACACATGTTCTTCGCGCCGGAACGGTTGCCGTTCATGCAGGAGATGATCTTGGCCGACACGGAGGAAGAACGACGCAAGGCCTTGGACAAACTCTTGCCGTTCCAAAAAGACGACTTCAAAGGTCTCTTGAAAGAAATGAAAGGGTTCGGTGTGACCATTCGGACGTTGGATCCGCCCCTGCACGAGTTCTTGCCGAAAACCAAAGAAGACGCGGCCGTGTTGTCCCAAAAAATCGGGATCCCGACGGAAAAAATTGTTCAGAAGACCCACGAACTTCACGAGTTCAACCCCATGTTGGGCCACCGTGGATGCCGGTTGGGGATCACCTATCCGGAAATCACCGAAATGCAAGTGCGGGCCATTTTGTCGGCCGCCTGCGAGTTGAAGAAAGAAAAAGTGAACGTTCTGCCGGAAATCATGATTCCGCTGGTGGGCAACGTGAAAGAGTTGAAAGACCAAACCGCCATTGTCCGCCGCGTGGCCGACGAGGTCCAAAAAGAGTACGGCGTGAAAGTGAACTATCTGTTGGGCACCATGATCGAAGTGCCCCGGGCCGCGCTCACGTCGGCGGACATTGCCCAGGAAGCGGAATTCTTCTCGTTTGGGACCAACGACCTGACGCAAATGACGTTGGGTTTCTCCCGGGACGACGCGGGTAAGTTCACGAAGGTCTATCTGGACAAAAAGATCTTCACGGACGACCCGTTTGCGACCTTGGACCAGACCGGTGTGGGCCGCTTAATGGACCTGTCTGTCCGCGAAGGCCGCAAAACCCGCAAGGATCTTAAGTGCGGTATCTGTGGTGAGCATGGAGGCGATGCGGCGTCCGTTAAGTTCTGCGCCCGCACGGGTCTGAACTATGTTTCCGCCAGCCCGTTCCGTGTTCCCGTGGCCCGCCTCGCGGCGGCCCAAGCGGTGATCGAGGACAAAACCGGAAAGTCTTACACCTCCAAATAACCGGTTCATTCGTTATCCAACCCGGGGGTCTCCTTTCCAAGGCGGCCCCCGGGTTTTTGTTTGCCCGCCGCAAAAAAATCGTTACAAGAAGTTTACAACTTCTTAAGGGTTTCCAACGGTCATCCTAAGTAAAATAAGACCGCAAAGTGAAGGTTTTTCATTCCAGTAGAAGGGATTTGAAATGAGACGATATTTCGCCCAAGCGTTGGTGCTGATTTACGGATTTTCCAACGTGGTAAGCCTCTATTCGGCCGAAACGAATTATTGGGAAGAACGACGCCGAACCGGTCAGCGGCGCGGTTCAGCGGCCATTCTCGCCACAACCCAAGGATTGCGGGCGGCCGAGGTGGTTGCGGCGGGTCCAACGGGTGATTCCCCGTCCAGCTTGGCGGAGTTGGCGGCGGGTCCGTCCCACCGAGTTCTGTCGCCGGGAATGCAAAAAGACTGGGGCTGGTTGCCGGACCTGGTGGCGGGTTACGGAGACATTCGGGAAATCCACGTGGCGCCTCGAGCGGACGCGCCGGTGGTGATTCATTTGCAGGATGTGCATGAGGTGGAAGAAGCCCAGAATAATTTGGCGGGTTTGGTGGAATCGCTTCGCGCGCAAAGAGGAATTTCTTTGGTGGGTTTGGAAGGGGCTCTGGGGTCGTTCGAGTTGGACTTTTTTCGCGAAGGGCCGTTGGACGTTCGGAAAAAACTGTCCGATCGTTTTTTGAACTTGGGCTATTTAACCGGCCCCGAAGTGGCGGGAATCGTCGCCGAAGAAAAACCGACCTTGTGGGGTCTTGAGGATTTGGCGCTTTATCGCGGCCACGTCGACGCGTTTGAAAAATCCGAATCGGGCCGAGCCCACGTGCGGCAATCCCTGGCGGGATTCTCCGCCGCGGCCGACAAAGCCCGGGAAACGTTTTATTCGCCCAGCCTGCGCGCGTTGGACGACCACCGTCGGGCCTACATGTCCCACAAAGAATCGTTGGGAGACTACGTGCCGGCCCTCTGGTCCGCGCTGGCGGGGGACAAAAAGGCTTATCCCCAGGTGGCCATGTTGGTCAAATTGTTGGCCCAAGAACGGACCCTCGATTTTAAAGAGGTGGAACGACAACGGGTGAGGTTGGCCGAGGCGCTGGCCCAACGGCTTGAACCCAACGATTTGGACCGGTTGGTGAAGGTCAGTTTGACCTATCGGGCGGGACGGCAAACGGCTGGGACTTATCAAAAATACGTGGCCACCGTGTGCCGGCAAAACGATATCCGGCTGGACACGTTTGGGCCTCTTGCCGCTTACATGGACTACGTTCAGGGGGCGGACCCGCTGGATTCCGGAAAGTTGTTGGACGAACTGGACCGGCTGGAATTGGCGGCGTTGACCGGATTGGCCGAAACAAGCAAGGAAAAAAAGCTGGTGGACGTGTTCCGTGGTCTGGCCCTCCTGGACAAGCTAACGAACCACGGTTTGACGCCCCAGGAATGGAGAGTGTTGAAAAAAGAAGACCTCTCGTTGGAAAATATTCGCTCGGTTTTGACCCAAATCAGCCCGACGTTCGGGAGCAACACCGTTTCGTTGCCCGATCTCTCCCCGTATAAGGAGTATTGCCTAAAGGCCGAACAACGAAACAATGCGTTGGTGAAGAATCTGCTGGCCAAAATGAAGACGGACAAGGTCAATTTATCCGTTCTGGTGGCGGGGGGATTTCATACGGACGGAATGATGGCGTTGCTCAAAGAAGCCAACGCTTCTTACGTCGTGATCACGCCAAAAATATCGAAAGTTCCCGACACCCGTCCCCTGGACATTTTTGTTCGGGCCCCACTTCCACTCGAAAAACTATTGGCCGGCGACGTGATTCATTTGGCTTACCCCCGTTTAACACAAAATAACTTGGAGACAATCGGCGCGGCGCCGAACGCTCCCAAACGCAGAGACACCTTATTTAAGGCATGGTTGTTAAGCTTGAAAAATGGGAAAGAAAAGGATGGAAAATCCACCACGGGATTAGTGAAAGGTGTGCGCTCGGCGTTAACCGTTGTTCCTCTGACGGGCCTCTTAAAAGAAATTCGGTTTTTCGTTCCGTCGGTGTTGGGTGTTCTGGCCGGTGAATTTTTGACATCCACGCTTGGGCTGACGGGAGGCCCGATTGTTCATGTGTTGGTGGGTCTAACGGCGGCGATTTTGTATTGGCCGAAATTTCGTGATCATCACGGGTCGGCTGAGTCCCGGTGGTTGGATGAAAATCCGGGAACGACATCATCGGATTATCGCCGGAATTTATTTATCGCCTACGGCCTTATCAGTCTTGTAACGGTGGGGGCCATGGTTTTGGTCCCGGCGCTTGGTGTTTGGCTGGTCGAGGCCCAGGGACCAATAACCTTATTTGAAGAAACGGGAAGGGCCGTTGGGTCCATCGTGGTCGGCGGATTGTTGTTCCATGGGATCTATAACTTCGTGGGACGTTTGTTTGGGGGGAGCCGTTTCGTGCCAGCCATGGCCGATATTCGTGATTCAGAAAATGACCAAAAAAGGGATTTGGATTGGTGTGAGAATCAAATCCGTCCAAATCAATTTAATGCGTACAGTGCGCTCATGGGCAGTGTCATTGAATCTTTGTTGAAAAGCGACGAGGGGAAAAAGGAACTGGTTGAAAAAGTCCCTCGTCTTTTGGCGAAGCTCATGGATCTGGTCCGGGAAAATTCCTATTTTGAGATTTTGCCAGCCCTCAAAATGATGGAACGGTTAATGGAGGTTTCTGTTCAATTGGATCTTCAAAATGGCCAATCTGTCGAGGACCTGCTTCGGCCTTCTTTAACGGAGATTCTTTATCGGGAGCTTTCCTCCCCCCTTTATTCTGACGCACACCTAATCGCTCTCTTGCGATTTTCTCTGCGAGTGGGAGTGGATCCGGCCCTCTGTTCACGTGTGACCGTTCAGCGATTGGTTGCAAGCGATTGGTTCGTGGATAGATTTCTTACTGAAATTCGAACGGGGGGCATAGAACAAGCCGAAGCTGAATCGCTCCTTGGAGTAACCGCAAACGTTGACGGAGAGCCAAACCCGGGAGGGCCTGATTCCTCTTTGGAATCCCGTGAGGCTCAAGAAAAGATTTCTCAAGTTCTCGCTGTGGTCCAGGGAGAAAAGGAATGGGAACGGCCGGTGAACGAATTTCGGCAAGCGACGGACCCCGATGTTCGCCGAGTCATTGCCCAGCGTTTGGAAAGGCTATTCCATAACGCGTTGGATCTGTTGCGCGCTGTCCACAGAGACGAACAGAGTGTTGTTGAAGCGTTGGCTCAGCTCGTTCCGTCCTTATCAAGATTGTCTCCCACCGGATTTAGCAATTCGCTGTTTATAACCACGGGTTTTTTGTCTTCCCTGGTCAATAACCTTTCAAGTATGGGAAGTCTTCTGGGAAGGGACATCACGGATGAATGGGATGATTTAAGCAAAATGAGGCCGGTCGTCCCAATCGGGTCCGGCCAGAGCCAAGTCGAGATTTTGGGTTATTCATTTCCCGCCATTTTGGCGTCGTGGATGAAAGAGGAATCATTAGCGGTTAACCCGGCCCCAAAATCCAGAAGCGAGTTTGCGGTTATCTCGGCGGACGAGTCGAAACCGCTTGATCATCAATTCCAGGAATTGGTGGCGGCCCGAAAACGCCTCTTGGCGATAGATGAACGAGGCCGCGCGCGATTTGCGAGCCTGGCTGGCGGCGCGGTGACTCGCGCTGACGCCGAATCCCTCTTGGTTATTGTTGGGAAAATGGTCGACGCGTTTAACCGTCTTGGGGAAAAAAATGGATTGCCCAATTCCACCCTCCCGCCCGTTTGGGAACGGCTTGAACAAACCATTCAGGATGGGATTGGTTCCCTTCGTCCTGAAGACGTTGTCTCCAGCCAAATTCAACATTTAATCCTGGATTTGCCTCGCCCCGCTGTTCAGTGGGAAGAAGTGGGGACTCTCCATCAGGCTCTAAATTTCATGCACCAAAAAGGAAAACAATTGTTCGCGGAGGCGGCGGGGCTGGCCCGTGTCAATACCATTGTGAAAGTCGGCCATGTCGCGGTGACCGTGGCAAATTTGAGCGGAAATCCAATCGAGTCAAACGGGGTTTTTGTAAATCGAGAGCTTCGGCAGGTTCTGCGGGCGTTGGAAAAACCAGGGAGTGGCCCTACCGCGGAGGTGGTTTTGGATAACAAATTTCTTAAAGGAAGTGTTGCTCTGGGAGTTCATAGTGTGGAATTTCTTGCGTCCATCGCGCCTCCGGAAAACGGCGGCGGCATCAAGGTCTCCTTTCTTGAATGGCGTCCCAAAGAAGGGAACATCATGCGATTGGCTTTTATCCAGGCGGTTTTGACTAAGTTGGGATTTAAAACGGAAGTGAGAAATGAAATGTTTCTCAACGGAACTCTCGACATTCAATCCGGGGCTTTTAGCCAAGAGCAGATTGAAAAGGCGTTGTATTTGCTCGTCCGAGTTCTCTATTTTACCCCGGATCTTAACTTGATGTTTGATCACGTGATTGGGGCCAAGTGTAAAGAAAACGGGATGGACAGGGCGGAGGCCTATGCCGCGACGCAAGGCGAATTTTCTGATCTTGCGGATGTGTTTTTGGCGGAAGAGTCGATCCCGTTTTTCTTGATGGACGACCCGCAATACGCGCAACGATTGGATCACGCCTATCAAACCTACAAAGCGAAAGAGCCGGAGCGAAATCGCGTGAGGAAGCTCTTGAACAATCGTTTGGTCCGTTGCGGATTATCGCCTATTCCGGAAACCATTCCCTTTGGGCAGGGCGTCATTCAATCTTATTATACCGAACCGCTGATGTCGGCGTTGGCCAAGGGGGAAATTCGTGTTGAGGCGGAGGGCCCTGTCCGAAATCGGAATTACCGGCCGATCGAGGACTTGGCCCGGGAGTCCCTTGATCGGGGGGACGAACTAATGAGAATGGCCGCTGGATTAAATGGCCTGATGGCGGACCTGGCGTTCCACCCGATCGGTGCTGTTGGCGAGTTGATTGCGGAGGAGTGCATATTGATCGTTGGTTCCGGGGACCGTTTGGTCGTGCGCGGCTTGGCGGATCCCGATTCCAGACAACTTGTTTATGCGACCGCTTCCCTTTTGAAGGGTGACCAGAGAGTGCGTCGATTAACTCTCGAAGATCTGGGAGAGCTTTTGAACGCGCCCGAAATCACTCAGGGTCTTGGCGAAGCCTTGAGGAGGTCTCGAAAAAGTATTTCCGAAAAAAGGCTTCGCGGTAAACCCCAGGAAGAAACCATGCCGGGCCTTGTCCATCGAGGAAGACCGATCTCCTCGGGGACCGGCTCGGTTGTGGGGGTCGCCACGTTCGATCGGACATTTCAAGAAAAGGCCGGGGCGCGAGCGGACCATGTCCTGGTTGTGGATTTCACCACCCCCTCCGACTTTGATGCCATGAAAGGTTCCCTCGCCACATTGACGACTCTTGGGAACCCGGAATCCCATTCGGCAATTACGCTTCGTGAACTTCATCACTGCGGGGTCATCTTTCGCGGCGCTCGTTGGGTGACCCGAAACGGAAAGCGCGCCTTGTCTGTTCCCGTTGATCGACCTCACAAACCATTTCAGGGGGAGCAAGGGTTGTGGATTACGCCCGGGGTCGATGTGCAAGATCATCTGGTGGAAGAAGGATCTGTCCTGTTAATCGATGGGGAACGCGGTGTCGTTTCGATGCTCTCCGGAGGGTGGGTGGAAGCTGTTTACACGAAGTGGCGTGACTTTAAGGAAAATCGAGCTTCAGCGCAAGAGGTCGTGTCATTCGTTAGGTCTTTTAATAATTGGGATGTCCTGGAGTTGTTCTTGTTTTTAGCGGTGTTCAACGATGGGCTTGAAGAGACTCAGCGAGCGCGTGTTATCGCCTTATTGGAAGAATCCGTTGCTGACTCTTCGGCCGACGATCGGGACCGCTTTTCTGAAGCAAAAATAAAGTATTTGCAATTGGCGGTTGAAAAAACCGATAAAGATTTAGCCTGGTTGGCTGAAAAGTTTCGTGGGGCCTCGACGTTTAACCACATTGCGGCTTCGTTTAAACAGATACAAAACAAAATTCTCTCTCTTGAAGGGTTGGCCAATTTGCTTTCCCTTGTTGCCCCCCGCTCGGCCGATCTCTCCGATTTTAACAGCGAGATAAAAACGAAAGAAAAAAAACTGCGAGACCAATCTCTCAAAGAACTTTCTAAGTGGGATAGAAAAAAAGCGACGATTGCGGACCTTCCGGCCATACGATTCGTCCTGAGAAGGTCCCAACTCAACGGCGTTCCCTTGAACAACAAGTCATTTCAGCGGTTGGTCAAAAAAGAACGTGCGTTAACCGATGACAAACGCAATCAGATTCGCAAAGAGAAGGCGTGGGTTTATGCGCTGGACAAAGTCGACCGTGATTTCACAAAGGAAGTGGGAGGGAAATTTTCGAACCTTGGGGAAAGCGAGCCGCTCATTCGTCAAGAAGGGGCCTTTGTCCCGCGGGCTTTGGGGGTCACGTCCCATGCTTTTGATTCTTTCCTTGTCGAACAAGGCATCCATTTGGAATACCACGAATTGGCGTCTGAATTGGACGGTTTTTACGAAAGCGATTCGACCCGGGATTCTGAGTTTTATGGGCAGGTCCAGGCGGTGTCTCAGGAAATGAGAGACGCGATCGAGTCCCATTCTATTGATGAGAACGGGAATTTGGGGAAGCGATTGCGGATGGATTTGGAGTCGGCGGGGTTGGGAAATGCGGCCTTAATCCTCCGTTCCTCAGGCGATATGGAAGACAACAACATCGCCGCTTTCGCCGGGGGGGCCCGATCGTTTTCGAACGTCAACAGGATTAACCTGTTGCAGATGATCCCAAAGGTTTGGGCGTCGTTCTGGTTGTCTCGGGGCGTTGCATATCGGGCCCATAAAAAAATGAAACAAAAAGACGCCCGCTTGGCGGTGATTATCCAAGAATTGATTCGCGGCGAAATGTCCGGCGTGATGATGACCGCCAACCCGAACTCGGGGGAAGATTCCATCGTGATCACAGCCGGTTACGGTTTGAACGAGGGGATTGAAAATAATCAAGTGGAATGCGACGAATATGTTGTCCGAAAATCGGATGGAGAATTGATCGCCAACCCCACCATCCCACAAAAACAGAAAAAAGTTGTGGCGAACCCAACGGGAGAGGGAACAATTCTTGTGGATGTTCCACCCGAAGACCAAAAACGGCAAGTCCTTTCGGCGGATCAAATCAAATGGCTTGTCCGAGTTGGAAACGCGCTTCAAACACATTATGGACACCCCCGAAACGTCGAATACACCTTTGTCGGTGGGAAATTGGCCATCCTGCAAGACCGGGCGATTACGACCATTAATGAGGGGCTAAGTCCCCGGGGGGGAAAAGAATCAAAACAACGTCAATCCCGATGGGGATCCTTAATAAGTTTGCTTGTTTTGATCATAACTTTTGGGGTTTTTAATTTCCATAAAGATGCCAATGCGATTGAATCGTTGAATTCTTCTCCTGGTGAAGAGGCGAGCCAACTCGTCAAGACTGATCAAGGTTTGTCCGAGAATTCGCAACAGGAGGAACTTAACGCCGATCAAAATGGTGATTCTCCAAGCCCGGCCCTGTTTATCTGAACAATCTCAATTCTTCGAACAAGGGCGATTTGTGGGTGGATGTTCAAGATTGGGCTCGGGAAATTATTCTGGGCACCAAAGGCTCTTTGGATGACCGGGTTATGATTTTGAACCCCTTGGAAGCCTACGTTCTTATGGACGTGCTGTCACGTCCGGATCGAACCATGCCGGTCGACACACAGCATGCCGCCCAGGTTCGCGCCCAACTGTGGGTAAAACTGATGGCCGGTTTTAAGGCGGAGTTTGATCAAGGGATTGATCGCAACGACGAAGAGAGCCCTTACGGGCCACTGACCCTGTTGGTTTTTTTTGGCGACGGGTTTGGCCAAAAGGCGTTTATTGATTACGCCGTTGGGTCGGGCCAATGGCACAAATTCTTTGGCATGGTGCCCGACGCTTTAAAGGGGCATGTATCGGCTGTCGCTCGAAATGTGTCTCCGGCTCTTTCGGCGTCACCACTGGGACTGCTTCCTTTGATCGGTCGGCCTGTGTACAACTTCTTGATCCACTTCGGTGTAAATCCCCGATTGGCCACTGGGATCGCTGGATTTGTGGAACAGGGTGTTCTTGCTCTAATAACCGGTGGATTGGCTTGGTTACTCGGCTGGATTTTTGGGGTCGGTTTCGTTTGGGGACTTATTGTGTCCACGGCCATAATTTGGAAGATGTTTCCAAAAGCCCATGGCGGTAGGGTATTTGTTTATGAGTATATGGCCGGGTGGAGATTGAAGCTTGTTGAAATGACGGCCGATCACCTCCGTTCCCTTCGGCGTGCAAGTTACTTATTTTTCGGGTCCTTTCTGGTGATCACCCTCGTCCCCGTCATTGCCCCCCTGCTCGGATTCGCCGTTCCCGGTTCCCTCGAACAGTGGTTTTTTGCGGGCGTATCCATTTCTTCTTTGTTCCATGGCCTGCGAAATTCGATCCATCCGTTCACCACGCGAGTCGTGGCTTTAGGTGGGGGCCATTTAGCCGAATTTTTTCCGCGTAATTTCGGCAAAATGAACCACCAAAATCTAATTGAAATTCAACGGATCTTTCTCGGGGGGGAGGCGGGTAAAATCGTTCCTGAAACCATGCTTACGGTGTCGATAGACGCACTTCGCAAAAGGGTGGCTGATGACCGGCAGTCGCTGGTCCAAGAACGGAACGCAATGCTTGGGTCTCTTGGCCTAGGCACCGATGTTTCTGAAGAGACCATTGCGGGTGCGCTGGCGCGTGGGCATGGAAGTTCAGGGGATGAAAAAAGCATCAAGAGAGAGTTGGAACTTCTCCTGGCCCCGTCTTTGGTCGGTTTGGATGGTGAAACGGCGTTAAATGAGGCCATTGGCAGGATTACACAAATTATTGACGCCTATCACGTTGCCCAGGGATTGTTTGACTTTGAGAAGGCCTTGGACGCGGCCATTGCCGACCAACGGGAAATCGCCCTGGAATTGACGATTTCCATGATTCAAGGTGATTTAAAGCATCTTACTCTTGCGGAAAAAGCCCAATGGGATCGACTCAAAAGGGTGGCCCAGGCCGCTTCTAAAGGTGACCTTCAAAAACGTGTTCATCTGGTGATCCCGAAAGGAATAACACAAACGGAAGTGGAAACGGCTCTGACCCGCGAAGGCGCCGGGGGCTTGTTGCACAACATTTCCACCAAACCCAAAAGCGAATTGGTCCTGGCGGAGGGAAAATACTCCCTCAGAAGATTTGTCGATTGGGTGCGGGGGGATAAGGAGGGCATGAGTGGCCCCATTGAAATGTATCTCATGTCTCGAAATGACTGGGATTGGGACAGCCTTGCCGATGAAATTCGAAGAGATGTCCGCCTGCTCGTGGACATTTTGCCCGGTCTTGTCATGGATGCGACTCGTGGTCTACCGGAAGGCCTTAAACGCATTGTCGTTGTAAACATGTCCGCATAAAAACCAAAAGAGAAGAACATTTATAAATACTCTTGCCAAAACAACTCGCACAATTTTTCCGGAGACTTTTATTTTAGGGGACGTTGATAATTTAATAAGATAATGATGGTTTCCTAATTTATTGGGAGAAAGTAAAACTGTTAACGAGATATTCTTATTAAGTTATTAAATTATCATCGTCCCCTATTGCCCAACTTCACCACCGTTTTGGTAAACTCTTTGATGAGCCAGCACCTCCGTATTGTTTGTGGATAGGCACCCCTCGTTGGGCGCAACCCACGATAACCACTTCCAACAATGACGGTGCTCTGCTGGCTCGTTCATGCTATCTTCAAATGGCGAAAGTGGTGCGGAGCGGATGGATGGTTTGGTTTGGGCTCGGCGCTGTTTACATATTCTTACCGGTGGTTTAAAATTTCATGAAAATTCAAACCAGGAGAAAATTAATTTTGATCAACGGTTATGAATGAACTATTTGGCGTCTCCGCCACCGATGGCGTCGCCCGGGCTGGGACGCTTCGCTTGGGCCACGCCACGGTGGAAACCCCCGTCTTTATGCCGGTGGGGACCCAAGCCTCGGTTAAAACCCTGATTTGCGAAGACCTGGAAGGGTTGGGATACAATTTGATCCTCGGAAACACCTACCACCTTTGGCTTCGCCCGGGCATTGATTTGCTGGAGGAGGCCGGGGGGCTCCATCGCTTTATGTCTTGGAAGGGCGGCATTTTAACCGATTCCGGGGGTTTTCAGGTTTTTTCGCTGGCCAACCGGCGGGAGGTGTCGGAAGAGGGAGTGGTGTTTGCTTCCCATGTGGACGGCGCCCGCCACCGTTTGACGCCGGAAAATGTTGTGGAAGCCCAAATGCGCATGGGCGTCGATATCGCCATGTGTTTGGACGAATGTCCGCCCTATCCCTGCTCCGAAACCGAGGCCCGGGATATGATGGAACGAACCCTTCGTTGGGCCCATCGGGCCAGAGAAGTCTGGTGCAACCGGGGAGAAAAATATCGGTCCACGAATCTGTTCCCCATCGTTCAAGGGGCCACGTTTCCTGCACTAAGGAAAGAAAGCGCCAGGCGCACGGTGGAACTGGATTTGCCGGGATACGCTTTGGGGGGGCTGTCGGTGGGGGAACCCCGGGACCTGTTGGGGCCCATGATCGAGGCCAGCGTGGGAGAGCTTCCGAAAAACAAACCCCGCTACCTCATGGGCGTCGGTCGCCCGGAAGACATGTTGGAAGCGGTGGAACGGGGTATCGATATGTTCGATTGTGTTTGGCCCACGCGAAACGGTCGTAATGGCCAGGCGCTCACATCCCAGGGGCCGCTCAACCTTCGCACGAACGCCTGCCGTCGAGACGACCGGCCCTTGGATCAGGCCTGTTCATGCCCCATCTGCGCCCGGTACACCCGCCGTTACATCGCCCACCTTTTTCGGGCGGGAGAATACGCCGCGTTGCGGATGGTGTCTTTACACAATTTGGCCTTTATGTTAGACTTCACCCGTCGCATTCGGGAATCCATCGTCGTCGGCGCGTTTCAATCCTTTAAACAGGACTTTTTGGACCGCTACAGTCGGTGTGGCCTTTAGATTGTCGATTTTTCCCTGAACGGGCATGTGATTACTAAGGAGTTTTTATGAGCTATCTATTGGGATTGGCCATGGTTTTGTTCTCTTCGTCGGCGTGGGCGTCGTCCGCGGCGCCGGGCCAGGGTGGAGGGTTGATGTCGTTTGTGCCGCTTATCGCCATTGCGGTCATCTTCTACTTTCTTCTTATCCGTCCTCAACAAAAACAAGCCAAAGAACACCAACGGATGGTTAACGAGCTCAAACGCGGCGATCGCGTTTTGACCCAGGGCGGGCTTTATGGGACCGTCCATGCGGTGAAAGGCAAAGTGATTGAACTCAAAATTTCCGAGGAAACGAAAGTCCTGGTTGGAAAAAGTTTTGTGACCCAAGTGCTCCAAAACGATCCCAGTCTGGAGGTTGAAGTGGTTTCCAACGGGGCGGCAAAGGCCTAATGCACCGAGCTTACTGGCGGTCGATTATCGTCCTGGCGGCGATCGTTTTGTCCGGGTGGTTTTTGTTTCCTTCCTTCCGGTTCTACTCTCAGCCCCGATCCGCCCAGGAAGACATGCGCTCGCGCCGCAACCCGCTTGTCGGCAAGATTTTAAACCTGGGTTTGGACCTCCAGGGCGGTATTCACCTTTTATTAGAGTTAAAAACGACCCAATTGGCTGACGAACGCACTGAGACCGTAAACGAAGCCATGGACCGGGCCATCGAGGTTATTCGCAACCGCATTGACCAGGTGGGCTTGTCGGAACCGCTCATTGTGCGTCAAGGCGAAAAGTGGCTGGTGGTTCAAATGCCCGGGGTGAAAAACCGCGAACAGGCCAAAGATTTAATCGGACGCACCGCGTTGTTGGAGTTTCGCCTTGTGGAAGCGGGCGCACTGCCGGATGGGCTTGTGGCTAAAGCCCGGGAACTCAAACTGGGGCCCGTGGACCTTCGACCGGGTCGGATGCCCAAAGACATTCAAGACCTTTTGCCCCCGGGAACCGAACTGCTGGCGGGCAAAGAATCCAATTATGTTTTGGTGAAATCCTCTTCCGAAATGACGGGCGCGGGAATTAAGAACGCGCGGGTGGAAATGGGCAGTGACTATTCGGGCGTGTCGCCCCACGTGGCCATCGAATTTAATGACGAGGGAACCAAGCGGTTTGCCGATATCACCGACGCCAACGTGGGACGCAACCTGGCCATTGTGCTGGACGGCGTGGTGCAGAGCGCGCCGGTGATCCGGTCACGTATCCCGGACGGTCACGCGGTCATTGAGGGCCAGTTTACATCGGAAGACGCGAAATTTTTGAAAGCGGTCTTGCAGGCGGGCGCTCTGCCCGCGCCGTTGGAAATCGTCGAAGAGCGCACCGTGGGCGCCACCTTGGGCGATGACTCAATTAAAGCCGGCCTCAAAGCGGGGGCGATTGGGTTGGGGCTCATCTTTTTGTTCATGGCGGTCTACTACAAATGGTCCGGTATGCTGGCCAACGTGGCTTTGGTTTTGAACCTCTTCTTCTTGCTGGCCGCCATGGCCATGTTTCACGCGACGCTCACCATGCCCGGCATCGCCGGTATCATTCTCACCATCGGGATGGCGGTGGACGCGAACGTGCTTATCTTGGAACGGATCCGCGAAGAGGTCCGGATGGGCAAGACCCCGCGCCTGGCGGTTGACCAGGGATACGAGAAAGCCTTCTCGGCCATCTTCGACGGCAACCTCACGACAATCATCGCCGCGGTGTTCTTGTTCCAATTCGGCACCGGGCCGGTGAAAGGGTTTGGCATCAGCCTTTTGCTGGGTTTGTTGGTGTCCATGTTTACCGCCATTGTGGTAACCCACACGGTCTACGAGTTGTGGATGATGAAAAATCAAGTTCAAAAGCTGAGCGTCTAAATGGAACTCTTTAAAACCCCCAACTTCAACTACATCAAATACCACAAGCTCTTTTTCGGCCTGTCCGCGTTGCTGGCCTTGCTCAGTGTGGGAGCCCTTGTGTCCAGGGGTAAAAATATTCTGAGCATCGATTTCACGGGCGGCACCTTGATTCAAGGCTCTTTTGAGAAATCGGCGGTTCCCATGGACCAGGTTCGGACGGCCTTGACGGAAGGCGGCTTGGTGGGAGCGGAACTGCAAAGCGTTCCCCTCCACAACGCGTTCATCCTTCGATTCAAAACGAAACAGTCCGACGCGGATCGGCAAGACGTTGAAACAAAAGTTAAAGAAATTTTCGCCCAAAAGTTCTTGGACAACCCGTTCGTCGTTGAAAGGGCGGAATTCGTGGGGCCTGTGGTGGGCCGTCACTTGATGGGCAAGGCGTCCCTGGCCATCTTCTTTTCGATGTTGGGAATCGTTATCTATGTGGCTGTCCGATTCAAAAATTGGATTTGGGGCGTTTCCGGTGTTTTTGCGTTGGTGCACGACGTGTTTTTGTCGGCGGGGTTCATGGCCATCACCGGTCGGGAAATTTCCATCACGGTGATTGCGGCGCTGTTAACGTTGGCCGGTTACTCCATTAACGACACCATCGTCATCTTCGACCGAATCCGGGAAAATATTCGCCTTCGCGGCCGTGCCAACAAGGAACCCTTGGATGCCTTGATTAACCGCTCGTGCAACGAAACGCTGTCACGAACGATCATTACGTCGTTGACGGTCTTCTTGGTTTTGATCTGCCTGTTGGTTTTCGGCGGCGAAGTCATCCGCGATTTTGCCTTGGCCCTCACCTTTGGCGTTGTGGTGGGCTCCTATTCAACCATCTTCATCGCCACGCCGATGGTGTACCTGTGGCAGACGAAACGAACCCAATCGCTCCGCTAACCGGGGAGTCCCGGCCAAGCTCGGCCAATCCCCCTGTTCCCGCCACAAAAATTAGACGGTTTCGGCTTCACGCCCGTCCCAGCGCGGTTTTGCGCAACTTGAAATCTCTGATGGACGGCGCCGCGATCACTCCCGAACTGGAGAAAGCGGTGGAAAGCGAATGCGCCTCCGCCGCCCGGCGGCTGGACACGGCGGCCCTCTACGAAACAATCACTCCCACCCAATCGTTGGACTGGTTGGCCTCTTCGTGGATCCCGGCGGAGGGCGAAAAAAAACCGGTGGCGCTCACCCTGTTTGTTTCCACCATCGGCGTCCCGTTTGAAAATGAGTTGGGCGACGCGTTGGCCCGGGGCGAAGGGTTGCGCAGTCGGTTGTTAACGGCGTTGGGTGAAGAACTGGCGGACCAATCGGCCCTGTTTGTCGAACGGCTTGTGACCGAAGAAGCTCGCCACGAATCCTGCGAATTGGAGGAGAAACGGTTTGTTACCGACCCCGAATTAGCTCGGTCGGCTTTTGCGGCTTTGGGCGCCGATCGGGTCGGGATTTCTTTCGACACCGTGGGCCACTTGTCACCACGTTTCACGCGCGTCGGTGTGATTCCGTGGGGACCCCCGGCCAAAAAGAAAAAATAATCGGATTCGTCCCGCCTCCTTCCCATCCATGAACCCGCTGGGTTTGTCCGTTTGAATCGTTCTTCTAATCCGTTGCCGTTTCGTGACCGCTTCGTGGCATTTTTCGTGTCCGTGGCGGGGTGGTTCGTTGTGCAATGCGTTGGTCGGACCTCGCGCATTAAACTGACACGATCCGCCGGCTATCAGGACCGGCGTGATCGCAACCTCCCAGTGATTTACGCTTTTTGGCACCGGTATCAGGTGTTGATGCTTTATGTTCACCGCGGCGAAGGGGTTCACGTGCTGGTGAGCCGCAGCAAAGACGGAGAATTGATCGCTCAAACTCTTCACCGGTTGGGGTTTGAAACCGCGCGGGGGTCCTCCAGCCGGGGCGGGGGCGCGGCCCTGCTCAAATTGGTCGATGTCCTCAAAGGCGGTGGATCCGTCGCTTTTACGCCCGACGGGCCCCGGGGCCCGCTTCGGTCGGTTCAACCAGGCGTATTGGCCCTGGCGGCCAAAATGGAAGTGCCCGTCGTCCCGCTCGCGTGGGCCGGCCGCCGTGTCAAAGAGTTGGGCAGTTGGGATCGATTCTTGGTGCCCAAACCCTTTGGCCGTTACGCCGTGGTTTACGGCGAACCGACATTTTTTTCCGAATCCGGCCCCGCCGCGGAGGAAAAATTGAAAAACCTACTGATCGCTGTTGAAACCCAAGCCCAGTCGGTCCTCTCGTCCCTATGACGCTTTATTCGATTTTGTTTTTCCTTTTGTCGCCGCTCCTTTTTCTTGTTTTTGTTTGGCGCTACGGGTTTAGACGAACGGTGAAAGGGTTGCCGGAACGGTTGTCGTGGCGCGTCGAACCGTCGCCGACAGGTGTGGTATGGGTCCACGCGGCGTCCGTGGGCGAAGTGCGCGCGGCGGAGAATTTTTTGCGGGCATTGCCCGGTCGGTTCCCGGGTGTAGCGCGTCTGCTTACAACGACCACTGTCAACGGCAAAGAACTGGCTCAGCGGTTGGGGTTGGCGGAAACCGTTCGCTTGGCTCCCTTGGATCGGCCGGGTCCGGTGAGCCGGCTCATTCACAACGTGAAACCCAAAGCGGTGGTTCTGGTGGAAACCGAACTGTGGCCCCACTGGATCCAAACCTTAGCGCGGCACCGGGTTCCGGTGGTGGTCATCAACGGGCGCATTTCAGATAAGGCATTTCCGCTGTATTACCGGGCGAGGGGGCTGTTCGGGCCGCTTCTGTCGACCTTGGCCCGGGTCGGTGTTCAAAGTCCAACCCACGCGTCCCGGTATATTCAGCTGGGCGCGTCACCTCAATCCGTGGTCATTACGGGCAACCTCAAATTCGACGTGCCCTTGCCCGACTTGTCTCGGCGATCGGCGTTGCGGGCCGCCTACGGTTTTTCCGGTAACGACCCTGTGTGGGTGGCGGGAAGCACCCATCCCGGTGAAGAATCAACCCTGTTGGACGTTTTTACCGCTCTGCGAAAAAAGCATTCGGCTCTCCGGCTGGTGGCCGCGCCCCGACACGCGGAACGGGCGGGAGACGTGGCTCGGCTTTTCTCCGAACGCGGTTTTCGTGTCTGTCCGCGAAGCCGGTTGTCGTCTTATTCGGGGTCAGCGGACGTCCTTGTTTTGGACACGGTGGGCGAGTTGTCCGACCTCTACGCAACCGCCACCGTGGCGTTCGTGGGGGGAAGCCTTGTTCCCCGGGGAGGGCAAAATCCGTTGGAGCCCGCTCGGTGGGGTGTTCCCACCCTGTTCGGCCCCCACATGGAAAATTTCAGGGAAGTGGCCGCGCTGTTCGTGGAAAATCAAGCCGCCGTGTCGGTCTCCAACGGGGACGATTTGGCGGTGCAAATCGATTTGTTGTTGTCGTCGAGCGCTCGGCGCGACCACGTGGGCTCGGCCGCCCGCACAGTGGCCGACGGCCAGCGGGGCGCGTTGGAATCCAACGTGCTCCTGTTGGAAGGAGCCCTTCGCTCATGACACCCAAAAGAATTTTGGTTATTCGGTTGTCGTCCCTGGGCGATGTGGTGTTGACCTTGCCGGCCCTATCGGCGCTTAAATCCGCCTGGCCCCAGGCGCACATAACTTTTTTGGTTAAAAAATCGTTCGCGCCAGTTTTGGTTGGACATCCTCACGTCGATGAGGTGGCGGAATTCGAATCCCTCGGTGTTTGGGGGTGGGCGCGGGAAATTCGGCGAAGACGGTTTGACCTGGTGGTGGATTTGCATGGAACGTTTCGGTCCCGTTTGTGGTCTTTGGTGTCAAGCGCGGGCCGGCGCGTGCGCTACGACAAACGCGCCTGGGAACGGCGTCTGTTGGTGTGGTTTAAAAAGCCGTCGGATCGGCTGAACGACGGTGTTGTGGAAAGATACGTGGAATCCTTGGCGCCTCTCGGCGTGGCGGCCACGGACATGGTTCCCCGCCTCCCTGTGCCGCCCAGAGACCGGTTGGCGGACGACCTTGAACGTCGGTTGGGGCCCGGCCCGTTCATCGGCGTGGCCCCGGGGGCCTTGCACGCCACCAAACGGTGGTTCCCGGACCGGTTTGCCCAGGCGGCGGATCGACTGTCCCGGGAACTGAATTTACCGGTTGTATTATTGGGTTCAAAATCGGATAGGGGAGCGGTCGAATGGGTCCTGCGCACGTTGGAATCCCCGGCCGTCAGCGTCGCCGGACAAACGTCGGTGCGGGACCTGATGATTGTCCTGAGCCAATGCCGCGTGGTGTTGACCAACGATTCCGGCGCTTTGCATGTGTCGGCCGCGTTGGGTGTTCCCACCGTGGCAATCTTTGGTCCCACCGTGAAGCCGTTCGGCTTCTTTCCTAAAGGGCACTGGACGACGGTTGTGGAGTCGGAAGGACTGGATTGTCGGCCCTGTTCTCTCCATGGCGCGAAAACGTGTCCGAAAGGACACTTTCGATGCATGAACGACGTGAGCGTGGATCGGGTGGTGAGCGCGGTTCGGGGCCTATTGACCCGTCCTTCACCGGTGACCGCATGAAAATTCTCCATATTCTCGACGAACGCTGGGACTCGGGTTTGACCGCCTACGGGTTAGCAGCGGCCCGTTCCATGAAACAGCGCGGGCACGACATTTGGGTCGCGGCGCGGCCCGGTCTGGCGCCGGCGCGTCAGGCCGAGTCCTTGGGTTTTCCGGTTTATCTTTTGGGATCGCCCGTGGGGCTTCGACGGTGGGTCGGCGCGAACGGATTTCATGTGGTGAACGCCCACACGGGCGCGGGCCACAGCGTGGGTTTTTTCGCCACGCGGTTTAAACCCACCGCTCTCGTGCGAACCCGGGGCGAAGCGCGGGTTGCGTCCCCCCGGCCAGGCCAATCTATTTTGTTTCGCCAAACGGACGGCGTCATCGTGGCGTCCAAAGCGTTGGCGGAGGTCTACAACGGGCGGTTTCCTTTTCTTATGGAACGGCTGTCGGTCATTTATCCGGGGGTCGAAATTCATCCCACTCTCCCGCCTCCGCCGGGCCCGTTGCGGTTTGGGTTGCTGGGCCGTTTGGATCCGGTCAAAGGGCACGATTACCTTCTTCAGGCCATTAAACTGTTGATCCCCCGGCTGACCGATCAAACATTTTTGGTCGCGGGGGAAGATAAAAAAATATCCAAGCCCGAATTGGAACGACGGGCGGCCCGCTTGGGACTGTCCCGATGGGTTCGTGTGATAGGGCGCGTGCCGGACGCGGGTGCTTTTATGGACGACTGCCATGGGGGGATCATCGCGTCCGTGGAAAGCGAAGCGGTTAGCCGCGCCGCTCTGGAATGGATGGCCCACGGGCGGCCGTTGGTGGCCACCGCTGTTGGCGCGTTGCCGGAAATGGTGTTGAACGGCGACAACGGGTATCTGGTCCCACCTAAGAATCCGGGGGCGTTGGCCCGAACCATCGGCCTTCTTATGGAGCACGCGGATCGGCGGCGGAAAATGGGCGAGCGGGCCCGTCGTTTGGCCGAGACCCAGTTTGGCCTGGCGGTCATGGGAGAAAAAACCGAAAAGGCCTACGACGAGGCCGTGGCTCATCGACGGAGATCCTTTCGGTGAGCTGGGGCGTTTTGCACATCAACACGGAACGGGGCTGGCGAGGCGGAGAACGTCAAACGTTTTTGCTGGCGGTGGAGTTGGCCCGGCGCGGATACCGCAACACCATCGCCGCACGACCTGGCGAGCCGTTGGCCGTGGCCGCGCAGAAAGAAGGCCTCCGTGTTTTGCCCGTTCGACCCTGGGGCGAGTGGGACCCGGTTTTGGCTTACCGTCTGGCACGGTACGCGAAGGCAGAAAACATTTCTATTTTGCACGCCCACACGGGGCATGCGGCGGGGCTGGGGGCTTTGGCCAAAAAATTGGGTCGTGGTCGGTTTAGGCTGGTGGCCACCCGACGGGTGGATACGCCCTTGGCTCATAATCCGTTCAGCCGCTGGAAGTACGCCGCGGTGGACGGCATGGCCGTGGTGGCCACGGCGGTGGGGGACATCGCTGTTCAGGGCGGGGTTCCGAAACAAAAGATTCGGGTGATTCACAGCGGAGTCAACCGGGAAGGCTATCCCACGTCGGCCGACAGGGTTCGGTTACGTCAAGAACGCGGGTTGGCTGTGGACGATGTGGTGGTCCTCACCGCCGGGGCGTTGGTGGACCAAAAAGATCAGGCCACGTTTTTGCGGGCGGCGAAATGGCTTCAGGCGCGGGTTCCCAAAATCAAATTTGTTATTTGCGGGGAAGGCCCTCTTCGGCCGGTGTTGGAAAAAAGCATCGTGGATCTGGGTTTGTCCGGCCATGTTTTCCTGTGGGGGCACCGAACGGACGTGGTGGCGTGTACGGCCCTGGCCGATGTTTTCGTATTATCTTCCGTGGCGGAAGGAATCGGCGGGGCATTAATCGATGCCATGGCGGTGGAGGTGCCTACCGCGGCCACCCGCGTGGGCGGGTTGGCGGACCTTTACGAAGGTCCCAACGCGGCCGAACTCACACCCGCGGGGGATGCGGAGGCGTTGGCGAAAAACGTTCTGTGGGTTTTGCAAGACCCGGCGGAGGCCGGGCGTCGGGTGGAACAGGGACGCCAAACGGCGGCGCGGTTCACCGCCCGGGCCATGGCGGACGGATACGAATCACTCTACAACGAGGTGTGGGGGACCCCCTCATGACACGACTTTCGGCCATTATCATTGCCCGCAACGAAGAACGGGATTTGCCCGGTTGTCTCGACAGCCTTCACGGTGTCGCCGACGAAATTGTCCTGGTTGACAGCCATTCCACCGACCGAACCCGGGACATCGCCCGGGAAAAAGGCGCCCGGGTGATCGAACGGGATTTCGCGGGGTTTGGCCCTCAAAAACAGTTCGCCTTGGAACAGGCCACCGGGGACTGGGTGATCAACATCGATGCCGACGAGCGGCTCAGCCCCGCGTTGGGCCAAGAGATCCGGGCCGTGTTGGCTGGATCACCGACGGTGAACGGGTTTCATCTGCGCTACCACAACCTGTTTTTGGGCCGCCGGTTGCGTTTCGGCGGGCACTGGAGCGAATGGCATTTGCGTTTGTTTCGCCGGGACAAGGCCCATTACGAGGGGCGCGAGATTCATGAAGGCATTTCGGTGGTCCCCCCTTACGGGCGATTGCGCGGCCCGGTGTTGCACGAAAGTTATAAAAATTTCGCGGAATATTTGGAAAAGTGTAACCGCTACACGGGCTTGATCGCCCGGGACAAGTACCGCAAAGGGCGGCGGTTTACCCTCTGGAGCCACGCGCGTTTGCCCTGGGACTTTTTTTCCCGTTATGTGCTTAAATTGGGATTTTTAGACGGAAACCCTGGACTGATTTACGCGGTCTTGAGCGCCTATTACACCTGGCTGAAGTTGGTCCGCGTCATGGAAGGAGAAGGCCATGTTCGCTGAAGGGATCGGCGTGGCGGCGGGCTTGGCCGCCCTGGGCGTGTCGGCCCGGTGGAACTGGTGGCGACCCCGCGCTTCGGGGATGCCGATTTTGATGTACCACAAGGTGGGGACGCCGCCGGAGGGGTCGCGGCTCAAAAAACTGTGGGTGTCCAAAGACGAGTTTCGCTGGCAGATGGGCTATTTAAAACGACACAATTATGCCCCCGTGACCCTGCGGCGTGTGGCCGAATCCATCAACGGCGGCCCGCCCTTGCCCGCCCGCGCCGTGGTGTTGACCTTCGACGACGGGTATCGGAACAATATCGAAAACGCGTTTCCAATCCTCAACGAGTTTGGTTTTTCGGCGACCCTCTACATCGTGGTCAACGCCGTGGGCCGGGACAACTTTTGGCACGACCCCGCCACGGAAACCCGTTTGCCCATGCTGAGTTGGGACGAGGTGATGGCTCTCGCCAAGGCGGGGTGGGACATTGGGTCGCACACGCTCAATCATCCTCGGTTGACACGCCTGCCCTTGTCCGAGGTGGAAAATGAGTTGGTGGACAGCCGTCGGATTTTGGGCGAAAAAATCGGCATGGCCCCCGTGTCGTTCGCCCACCCCTACGGCGACGGGGCCGACAACGGCGACATTCGTCGCCTGATCCAAAAGTCGGGTTATCAGACCGCGTGTTCGGTGCATCGGGGCTTGGCGGACGTGGCGGCGGCCCCCTTTTGCCTCAAACGCATTTTTGTCCGGGGCGACGACACCCGCTGGGACTTCCACCTCAACCTCACCCGCGGCCAAAGCCGGTTTTGATTTCCATTTTCGAAAAAGTGCTACTATTTTTCTGTGTGTAATCTGTTGAGTGTGTTTCGGAAGGGGTGGGGTGTTTATGAATGTTCCTGATCGCGTCGTCTCCGATCCCGCGGTTTGCGCCGGGGAACCGTGCATCCGGGGAACTCGGATTCCAGTGCGGGTTATCCTCAGTCATTTGGCCGCCGGGGAAACGGAGGCGGAAATTCTTCGGCAATTTCCCCGCGCGGTGAGTCTCGACATCAAAGCGTGCCTTGAATACGCGGCGTTCCTGGCATCCGAACGCGCGGCGTGAACGTCCGCGTTCTTCTTGACGAAAACGTCAGTCTGGACGTCGGTGAACGTCTTCGGGCGCTCGGAATGGATGTGGCGGTTGTGGCCAATATGGAATTCACCCGAGGCATCCCCGATGACGATGTTTTTGCGCTGGCGTCCGCTCAGCAACGGATTCTGATTTCCCGTGATCGCCATTTCACCAATTCTGTTCGGTTTCCGCATATCCGATGGAAATCTTAGGGGTTCCGAGGAAGCTGACCTGGTGGAATCCTTTTTCAAAAATCGCCGCATCGAAGAATTCAAAGAGCGCGTCATTTTCCTTTCGCCCTCCTCAATACGGATTCGTTGATATTTCAAATGGGTCATTGAGGTCATTTTGTCCTTGCTAAATTCCGCTCTTGCTTTGGATCCTTCGCTCGGGTTGCGGTTGTCGTGAAAATACTTATCATTCAACCGCGGCGGATCGGGGACGTGATCGTGACCACGCCGGTCATCGACGTGTTGCGCCGCCATTTTCCCGAAGCGCAAATTGATTTTTTGGTGGAACCGGGGATGGCGCCGGTGTTGGACCGTTACCCGGGACTAACGCAACGGCTGGTGTTTGAAAAATCCAAGTTTTGGTTTTGGGTGCGGGAAATCCGTCGGCGCCGTTACGATTGGGTTTTGGACTTTATGAACAACCCGCGAACCGCCCAGTTGACGTGGATCAGCGGCGCGCCGGTTCGGGCGGGGTTTGTGGTGCCTTTTTGGAGCCTTGTCTACACGCACCGGGTGCCCCGCCCGATCGGAGACCTGTACGCTGTCCAAAATAAGTTTCTAATTTTGCGCCGGTTGGGCGTGCCGGTTCCCGATTTCGCCTTGCCCCGGTTGGCGTTGGATCCGTCCGAAACTCAGCCGCTGGACGACTGGTGGCGTGAGTGCGGAATTGATCGGGCCGCCCAACCCATCGCCGTGATGCCGAAACACCGACACGAAATTCGCCAGTGGCCCGCCTACCGGTTTATCGAATTGCTTCGGCTCGTATTGGCGGTTCCCGGGCGTCAAGCCGTTTTGGTCGGCGGCCCGGACGAAAAAGGGTATCTGGAAGGGATCGCAAAAGAGTTTCCGGGGAAAGCCTGGGTTCTGCCTCCCACCTCTCTGCACCGGGCGGCGGCGGCCTTGGCCCGTTGCCGGGTGGCGATCACCAACGATTCCGGGCTTATGCATTTGGCGGTGGCGGTGGGCACCCCCACGGTGACCGTCTATGGCCCCACCTCGCCGGGGTCCTGGAACCCCCGCCGTCCGCCCCACCGCTATGTCCAGGCGGAAGGCCTGTCTTGTTTGGTGTGCAACCGGGACCGGTGCCCCTTCGGGCACGAGTGCATGGAATGGGTGTCCGCCGATCGGGTGGCCCGAGAGGTGGAAGCCGCTCTGGCGGGGCGCTGACACCATGGCTTTTTCTTTTCCCCAACCGACTTCTTTGGTGGGTTATTTGTGGCGCGGGGTGTTTGGCGGACCCGCGTGGGTTTACGGAGTCGGCATGCGGGTTCGCTCCGCCGCCTATGGCAGGGGATGGATTGAGATCGTGCGTGTTCCTGTTCCGGTTTTTTGTCTGGGAAACCTCACGGTGGGTGGGTCGGGAAAAACACCGGGGGTTCTGTGGTTGGTGGGTCTTCTTCAACGGCTCGGGCATCGCCCGGCGGTGATCAGCCGGGGATATGGTCGACGGGAAACGGGCCCGTTGTTGGTTCCCAACCGGGGAGAACCGCTCCCAACGGTGGACCAGATGGGCGATGAACCCCGCCTGATCGCCCGCCGGACCGGCGTGCCCCTGGCCGTGGGTACGGACCGGGCCTTGGCCGGCGAGCGGGCCTATGATGAGTTTCGGCCGGACTGCTTGGTGATGGACGACGGATTTCAACATCGGCGCATTTACCGGGACCGGGACTGGCTTTGTTTTGACGGTCGCCGGGCCTACGAAACAGTGGTGGATAACCGGCCCGCTCCCCTTTTGCCGGCGGGACCTTGGCGGGAACCCCTTAGCGGGATGGATCGGGCTCACGGAATTTTTATAACCCGGGCCGAACGATTGTCCGTTTCCCAACGGGAGGCGTTGGCCAACCAATTAATAAAAAGGGGAATTCGCTTTTCGTTCGTGGAAAGCCGGGTGACCTGGGCAAGTCCGGATGGAACCCAATCGACGGGTCCCCAGCGGTGGTTGGCCCTATCGGGGTTGGGGGATCCTGCTTCGTTTGAGCAATCTTTGGCGCGGGACGGCTCGGATGTGGCGGCCATCCGATACCGAGACCATCACGTTTTTTCCGAACAGGAAACGGCTCGGGCCTTTGAACGGGCCCAACGCGAACATCGCCGCGTGATTGTGACCGAAAAAGATCGGGAACGATTGCCTGCGGGCTTTTCGCCCTGGGTGGCGCGATTGGATTGGCATGTGAACGAGGAGGAAACGTGGGTGTCGGAGATCGAATCCGTTTTTTCATAGAATACCTGGCGGTGCGGGCCTTCTACGGCGTGTTGGGGCGGTTTCCCCGACCGGCGGGTTTGGCGGTCGGGCGGGGTTTGGGTATCCTGGTCGGATTCGTTTCGCGCAAACGGTTTCGCGTGGCGGACCAGAATGTGGCCAACGCGTTTGCGGACAAAACGCCTGGGCAACGAGCTGATTTCATTCGGGATGTCTGGTCCGATCTGGGAGCGGGCATCTACGAGTTTGCTCGGCTGGGATGTTTGTCCAAAGACCAATTTCGTAACGAGGTCCGCGTGCTGGGGGAAGAACATTTGCGCGCCGCCCACGCCCGGGGAAAAGGGGTGGTTTTGGTCACCGGTCATCTGGGAAACTGGGAATACGCTTCTTGGGCCGCGGCGTTGACCGGGGTTCCAATTATGGCCGTGGCTCGGCGCATGAAAAATCCTTGGGTGAACGGCTGGATCACGGCCCTTCGGGCGCGGTCGGGATGTGAGGTGATCATGCACAAAAACGCCGTGCGCGAATCGGTGCGGCACCTTCGATCGGGCGGCGTGGTGGGGTTGTTGTTCGACCAGCGCATCACGGCGGGGGGCCTTCAAGTGCCGTTTTTCGGTCGGCCCGCTCACACCACCGGGATGCCGGCCCTGCTGGCGCTTCGGATGGGGTGCCCGATCGTGCCGTTGCGCAGTTGGCGGGAAAACGGGCAAATTACCGTGGAATTTTTCCCGCCGTTGGAAATCGAACCGGGTCCCGCCACACCCGAACGGGTGGACGCCGTGACCCGGCAATTGAATGATATGCTGGAGCGTTGGATTAAGGAGCGTCCCGCCCAATGGCTTTGGATCCACAACCGATGGAAACCGTGACGGTCTCTCGGGGTCGTCAATTTGGGTTTCTTGGACTGATGGTGGCCGGTGTGACGGAATCGTGGTTTAACGATTCCGAAATATTGTTGTGTCTGTTTTTCTTGGTGGGAACGGCTTGGCGGCTGTCCCATACACCAACAAACGAGGTGACTTAACGTGATTGCACGGTGGCGAGTGTTTATGGGGTTTATGGCGGGCGCTGTCTTTTTGTTCGTGGCCCACGTGTCGAGTTGGCCGCGGGCGGTGTCGGGTCTGTTGATTGCCTTGGCCGGCCTGCTGTTGCGCGGATGGGCCGCGGGCTATTTGGAAAAAGGCAAACGCTTGGCCCAGGACGGGCCCTACGCGTGGGTGCGCCATCCCCTTTACACGGGGAGTTTCATAATGGCCTTGGGATTTTGTTGGGCGGGCACCGGCGTGGTACCGGTGGCAACGTGGATTCTGTGGGGGGTGTTCGTCCTCCTTTTCGGGTTTATTTATCCGTCCCGCATCAAAACCGAAGAAAAGGCGTTGGAAGGCTATTTCGGCGACGCGTGGCGAAATTTTGTGGCCAAAAACCACCGATTTTTGCCGAACCTCCATCCCGCCCGACGGGAAAACCCCGACCAATTCCAGTGGGCCCGTTATCAAAAAAACAAGGAATACAACGCCGCGATCGGGTGGGCGGCGGGAGTGGCCGTCTTGGTTGTGAAGGGACTATTCGATCTGTGATTCGATTTCGTCCGGCGGCGGTCTTTTTCTTGTTGGTCACCGCCGCCGGGGCGTGGGGGGAAGAGCCGGCGGTGTCCACCGCGCCTGCTTTCGCTTTTCAATGGCGGACCGAACCGCCGCCTCCATTTGCCGTTGGCGAATCGATCCTGTACGTCATTAAATACGGCGTGATCCACGCCGGGTTCGCCACGTTGGAAGTGAAATCCACCGAAACCGTGTCCGGTCGGTTGGCCTACAAGGTCATTTCCGAGGCCCGGACCAACAAAACCATGGACGTCCTTTTTAAGGTGCGCGACCTCAACGAGTCGTGGATCGACGCGGAAAGCCTGTGTTCCCTCCAATTTCGTCAGGACATTCGGGAAGGGCGTTACACGCGCCGGGTGGAGACGACGTACGATCATCCCAATCGGCGGTTCCTGTACAAAAAATGGCGCAAAGGAAAAGAGACCGTCCACGAGGGAGCCATTCCACCTTTTGTGCAGGATGTGTTATCGAGTTTGTATTACATTCGAACCCAACCGTTGGAGGTGGGAAAGAATTTCACGCTCGACGCCAATTCCGGGGCGGCGACCTGGCCGCTATCGGTCCATGTGCTTCGCAAAGAAACCGTGAAAGTCCCCGCCGGGCGGTTCGACTGTTATCGGCTGGAACCCATTTTGGCCGGCGACGGTATTTTTCAAGCCAGTGGCAAACTGGAAGTCTGGGTCACCGAAGCCCCGCCCCACACCCCGGTCCTGCTCCGATCCAAAGTGATGGTGGGGGCTTTTGACGCGGAGATGACATTGCCGGAGTGACTTTTTTTAAAAATTGGATGTTCAGCCTGGGTTGGAATGTTTGTATAATCGACTCGGTTGACGGATGGTCTGGTTTCGTTTCCAAAGAGAGTAAATTTTTACGCGCGCACCTACTAAGGAGGAATTCCTGTGTCCCAAACGATTGCAATAAAAGAGTCCCTGGCCGCCGGATGGCGGATGACGAAGTCGCGGTATCCCTTGATTTTGGCCTACGCGGGAACGTTTTTGGCCATTGGGGCGGTTCGGTTTTTTCTGGACAAGGCCATCGATGCGGTGGCGGTGAAGGTTGTTTTGGGGCTTGGGTTTCAAGTGTTAAATTGGTTCATGACGTTTAACGCTCTGGGTATTTCCATTAAAATTGTCGACGATAAAGAGACCGGTTACGCCGATTTGTGGACGCCCCAGGGGCCCTTTTGGTTCTACGTTTTGGCCACGATCCTTTATGGACTGATCACCGCGGGCGGGGTGTTGTTGCTGGTGGTGCCCGGTGTGATTTGGGGGCTTATGTTCATGTTTTATGGTTACACCCAGATCGAGCATAATTTGGGGCCCATCCAGGCCTTGAAAGCCAGCAAGGCGTTGACCGCAGGGGCGAAAGGGGGGTTGTTCCTTTTTTCGTTGGTCAGCATAGGGATCAATTTGCTGGGTTTGTTGGTGGTGGGGTTGGGATTGTTTGTGACCTTGCCGATCACTTATTTCGCCATCGCTCACGTTTATCGTCAACGGACCAAAGCTGTTTCGGCCGCGGTCTAGTCCTAAATTCAATCGTTTTGCGTCTCGCCCCATGAGCGATTTGGTTTCCCGCATACGGCCCATGGCCGGGTTGCCCGTGTTGATTATCGGGGACCTGATGGTCGACCGTTACATTCGCGGGTCGGTGAACCGGATCTCTCCGGAGGCCCCGGTGCCCGTGGTGGACGTCCATCACGAGGAATTCATGCCGGGCGGCGCCGGGAACGTGGCGTCCAACATCGCCGCGTTGGGGGGCAAACCCAGCCTGGTCTCGTTGGTGGGGGAAGACCCTGACGGCGACCGCCTGTTAAGCACCTTGCGCGATCGAAGCGTTGACGTGTCTTCCGTTGTGGCGGACCCGAACCGGCCCACTATTCTCAAAACCCGGGTGTTGGCCGGACACCAGCAAGTGGTTCGGTTCGACCGTGAAAATCGGTCCCCGTTCCCCAAAGGCTTGGTGGATCGCCTGTTGGAAAATATCCACGAAAAACTGAAAGACGCCCGGGCTGTGGTGATTTCCGATTACGGAAAAGGCATGGTGAACCGTCGGTTGTTGAAAACGGTGTTGGGCTGGGCCCACCGTCAAGGAAAACCGGTGACCGTGGACCCCAAAATCGAACATTTCCTCAGTTACCGCGGGGTGGACTGCATCACGCCCAACCTGAAAGAAGCCACCGAAGGCGTTCGCGCGTTGCCGCCCCAAACCGATGCGGAGGTGGACCAGTTGGGTCAACGTATTTTGCGGCGGCTTCGGTGCCGTTCGGTGTTGATCACCCGCAGTGAACGGGGCATGAGCCTCTATCGGGAAGGCCAACCGCCGATGCATATACCGTCTCAGGCTCAGGAAGTGTTCGACGTGACCGGGGCCGGGGACACGGTGATCGCCGCGCTCAGTTTGGCCTTGGCGGCCAAAATCCCCTTGGCCGACGCGGCGCGAATTTCCAACGCCGCCGCCGGCGTGGTCGTCGGCAAACTGGGCACCGCCACGGTCAGTCCGTCGGAACTCACGACGGCCCTTCGCAAACGCCCATGAACGTCTTGGGCGTCATTCCGGCCCGGTTTGCGGCCCAGCGGTTTCCGGGCAAACCCTTGGCCTTAATAGCCGGGAAACCCATGATCTGGTGGGTGTGGGCCGCGGCGCGCAAAGCGTTGCCCCGAGTGGTGGTGGCCACGGACGACCGCCGGATTGTCGACGCGGTTAAGGGGTTCGGCGGCGAAGCGATGATGACGTCCGACCGATGTCGAAGCGGTACCGACCGTGTGGCGGAAGTGGCCCGCAAACACCGGGCGGATCTCTATCTCAATATCCAGGGCGACGAACCGCTCATGACCGCGCGCACGCTTAAAAAAGTGTTGGCCCTGCACAAAGACCCGTCGGTGACGTTTGGGACCGCGGCCACGACGTTGACGGCCGCGGACTGGCCCGACCCCAACGCGGTCAAAGTTTTGGTGGATAAACGGGGTGACGCGCTTTATTTTTCCCGGGCCCCGTTGCCTTTTTTTCGGGACGGAACGCCCCCCGCTCCGCCGCCCAACAAATTTTTGTTCAAGCACCTCGGCGTCTATTCGTATCGGCCGGACACCCTGCGGACGTTCGTGCGGTGGCCGGCTGGTTTTTTTGAAAGCGCCGAAAAGTTGGAACAGTTGCGCGCCCTCGAAAACGGGGTGCGCCTTCGCGTGGCAACGACGCCCGACGATTCCATTGGCGTGGACCTTCCGGCCGACGTGGCCCGGGTGGAAAAAATTTTAAGGCAAAGGGGGACGTGATGCCGAAGTTTATTTTTGTAACGGGGGGCGTGGTCAGTTCGTTGGGGAAAGGAATCGCGGCGTCGTCCTTGGGCCGGTTGTTGAAGGCCCGCGGGCTGGACATCACGATGATCAAGTTGGACCCGTACCTCAACGTGGACCCGGGCACAATGAGCCCCTACCAGCACGGCGAAGTCTATGTGACCGAAGACGGCGCCGAAACGGATTTGGATTTGGGCCACTACGAGCGGTTCATCGATGTGGACATGACCCGGGACAACAACGCCACGTCGGGCCAAATTTACGAAACCGTGTTAGCCAAGGAGCGGCGGGGCGAATTTTTAGGGAAGACCGTGCAAGTGATTCCCCACATCACCAACGAAATTAAAAATCGCTTGTTTCGTGTGGCCAAGGGGCGCGACATCGTGATCGTGGAAGTGGGCGGCACGGTGGGCGACATCGAATCCCTGCCGTTTTTGGAAGCCATCCGCCAGATGCGCATCGACGCGGGGCGCGACAATGTGATGTACATCCATCTCACCTTGGTCCCTTACATCAAAGCCGCGGAAGAATTGAAAACAAAACCAACCCAACATTCCGTCGGAAAATTGCGGGAAATCGGCATCGAGCCCGACATCATCATTTGCCGAACGGACCGGCCGTTGGGGCAAGACATTCGGGAGAAAATTGCCCTGTTCTCCAGCGTGCCCAAAGACGCGGTGATTGAGGCCGTGGACGTGGATACAATTTACGACGTTCCCCTGATGTTCGAACGGCAGGGGTTGGACGAGCTGGTGTTGATGTTGTTGCGCCAGCGCAGTCCCGCGAAAGATTTGGCTTCCTGGAAACAGATGGTGGAGAAAATCCGCAACCCCCAGCATCACGTGACCATCGGCGTTGCCGGCAAATACGTGGAAGTCAAAGACGCGTACAAGTCCATCGGCGAAGCCCTGCTTCACGGCGGGTTGGCCAACAACGCCAAAGTGGTCGTGAAATATTTGGATGTGGAAGACGAGACGTTGGAATCTCAACTGCTTCAGGTGGACGGCATTTTGATCCCCGGGGGGTTCGGCGACCGCGGCGTGGAAGGAAAAATCGCCGTGGCTCGGTTTGCGCGGGAACGGCAAATTCCATTTTTTGGCATTTGTTTGGGAATGCAGTGCGCCGTGATCGACGTGGCGCGGCATGTGGCCAAACTGGGCAAAGCCCATTCCACCGAGTTCGCTCCCAAAACACCGCACCCGGTGGTGGACATGATGCTGGAACAAAAAAAAGTGACCCAACTGGGCGCCTCCATGCGGTTGGGGGTTTATCCCTGCCGGTTGAAGGCGGATTCGTTGGCGCGCAAAGCTTATGGGAAAGATTTGGTGAACGAACGCCATCGTCACCGTTACGAACTCAACAACAAATATCGCAAAGCCCTTGAAAAGGCCGGGTTGCGGGTGGTGGGGGAATATCCCCGGCTGAAATTGGCCGAGGCGGTGGAATTTAAAAATCATCCGTGGTATGTGGCGGTTCAGTACCATCCGGAATTGAAATCAAGGCCGCTTCATCCCCACCCGCTTTTTCGGGACTTCATCGCCGCGGCGTTGCGGCGGCTCTCTCCTCCCCGGGGCTGATTTCGCGGGTGTCGCGTTTCGACGGTAACCCGCGCCCGCGGTGGCGAATTGTGTTGGGGGGCGGGTATGCGTTGTCGCTGGTGTGGGTGGGGGTTGTTTTGGTGTTCGTCAATCTCTTTTGGGCGCGCAACGCGCAACGTGATTTTCGCCGGGAAGGGCGCCGTTACGTTGAACTGTGGGCCGATCGCCTGGCGGACCACGTTGGTCAACCGGATGCCCAAGACCGATTGATTCGGCGTTTGTCGGCGGAATCGGATTCATGGACCACCGGTCTCATCGATTTGGATGGGCAGTGGGTGTTTCGGGCGGGTCCGGCGGTGGATGTCCCTTCCTTTTCAACTCAATCAAAAATCAACGACAAACGGATGGGTCTCGACAGCTGGCTGTTTCGGGCGCCGATGTGGGTGGACGGACGGCGCGCCGGAGATCTGGTGTGGGTCAGGCGATGTCATTCTCTTCAGACCGACACCCAACGGCGTCGGCGCGGCTTAACAATGGCGTGGGCGTGGTGGGCTCTGGCGGGCGGAATTGGGCTCGTCACCTCTTTGTGGGCTGGACAAAATGGCGTTTTGGGTGTAAATACTCGTGATGATGCCATCGATCCGACACCACAGAAAATGTAACCGGAATTCCCCGGCTGGAACGGGACTCCCGTTTCTTGTGCGGGGGACAGAATTGGCGAGTCCTCCCGGACGGAAATGCTCCCCCCAACGGAATAGTCAGGGCAACGGTTTGCGTCCGTTGATCACGGGGGTTTACCCATGAGCACCGCGCCGCGTCCCAGCGCCGGGCGTAAAACCGCTCAGGAGGTGATCCTGGAGGCCCGTCTGGTGTCTCCGGAAAACCTTGTGTTGGCCGAGCAAGAATCCCTTAAAACCGGCCGTCCCATTCAACAAATTGTCGTGGAAAAAAAATGGGCCGATAAAGTGGACGTGCTTCAGGTCCTCTCCCGCGAATGGCGAACCAAGGCCGTGGACCTGGCCGAAATGGAAATCGACGCCGACGTGGTTCATTTGCTCGCCGAAAACGTCACCCGCAAACATTTGGTGATTCCGTTCGCCAAAGAAGACCAGGTGCTTCTGCTGGCCATGGCCGACCCAAGGGATTTCATGGTCTCGGAAGACATCCACATCAAAACCGGACTTGAGGTCCAGCGGTATTTGGCCATGCCCGAAGACATTATTCGGGAATTGGACAAAGTGTACGGCATTTCCGGAAGCGGCAAAGGCGCGGAACTGTTGAAGTCCGTGACCGACGCCGCGGCGATCCCGGACGTGGACGGCACGCTGGAAAAAATGCAGGAAAAAACCGACGTGACCGAGGTGGACGCGTCGGCCCCGGAAGTGGAAAAAATCGTCAATGGAATTATCTTGTCCGCCCTGGGGCAAAAAGCGTCGGACATTCACATCGAGCCGTTCGAAGACCCCGCGGGCCGGTCGTCGAAAGTGTTGGTGCGTTTCCGGGTCGACGGGTTTTTAAAGCCAGCCGGATTCCAAATCCCCTGGACCTACCGAAGCGCCGTGATCGCCAAAATTAAAATCATGACGAATTCCATGAACATCACAGAACGGCGAATCCCCCAGTCCGGGCGTATCCAGGTGATGGCCAAGGGCAACCCGATCGAATTCCGCGTGGAAATTGTTCCGACGGTTTATGGCGAATCGGTCGTCATGCGGATTTTGGACCGAAAAGCGGTGCAGGTGGACATTAAAAAGTTGGGGTTTTTTCCAGAGACGTTGGACCGTTACCTGGGGCTCATGGCCGGCGTGGGTGGAAAAAAGAACTTCGGTATCGTGTTGGTGTGCGGACCCACCGGGTCGGGAAAATCCACCACGTTGTATGCGTCGCTCAACCACATCAATCGCGACGACATCAAAATTCTAACGGCCGAAAACCCCGTGGAATACAACCTGGACGGAATTGTGCAGGTCCAGGTTAATCCCGATTTGAAGTTGGGCGAAGACAAATGTTTCGATTTTGCCACGGCCCTGCGGTCCTTTTTGCGGTTGGATCCCGACGTGATCATGGTGGGGGAAATCCGCGACCAGGAAACCGCCCACATCGCCATGGAAGCGGCCATGACGGGCCACTTGGTTTTTTCCACCATCCACACCAACGACGCTCCGTCAACGGTCACGCGGTTGGTGGACATGGGGATTCCGGCCTTCATGGTGGCCAGCACGCTCAAATGCGTGTTGGCGCAACGGTTGTGCCGCCGCTTGTGTCCCGACTGCAAAACCCCCCATGCGCCGACCGTGGAAGAGGTCGAAGTGTATAAAACCAATCATTTCCCGTTGCCGGCGGGCGCGCAGATTTTTCAAGGGACCGGGTGCCGGACCTGCAACGGCAGTGGATTTAAAGGCCGGTTGGGTATTCACGAACTGCTGATCGTGGACGACACGGTGCGGACGGGCATGTTAAAAGAGATGACCGCCGATTCCATTCGGGATTCGGCCGCCAATAAATCGACGCAAAAAATGCGTTCTATTTTGGTGGACGGATTGCAGAAAGCCTTGGAAGGCCAAACCACCGTGCGGGAAGTGTTGGGCGGCGCGTCGGAAGTGGCCGAAGACGCCGCAAAAAAAGCGGGCCATTAGGATTTGCAGGACGGGGTTTCTTCCGCGGTTGGACGGTGCAGGCGAAAATTGACTGAGGCGTTCCTCTCCTCCTGGGAGAGGATGTCCCGAAGGGACAGGTGAGGCAATGAGCCTTTCCGTGTATGACGCCCTCGTGATCGGCGGCGGGATCACGGGAGCGGGGGTGTTGCGGGACCTCTCTTTGCGGGGCGTCCGCTCTTTGCTGGTGGAAAAAAACACTCTCGGCCGCGCCACCACGGCCGCGTCCAGCCATTTGATCCACGGCGGATTGAGATACCTGCTCTACGACCGCCTCACCACCCACGCCAGTTGTTGGGACGCGGGGCACATTGTTCGTTTGGCGAACCAATTTCTAACGCGATTGCCCATTTTGTGGCCTGTGTACCGATGGCATCGCCGGGGGATCGGCACCGTGGAAGCCCTGTTGTTCTCCTACGACACGTTTCAACAATTAAAATTCGGAAAAAGCCATGTGCGTCTGAACGCGTCGGAGACCCTTCGGTTGGTGCCGGGGTTGTCCCCCGCGGGCTTGGTGGGGGGGCTGATTTTTGATGAATATTGGGTCGATCCTGTGCGTCTCACACGCGCCAACGTGGATCACGCAATTCGGGCCGGGGCCCGGGTAGAAGAGCATACGGAAGCGGAGAAAATAACTCCCATCAACGGAGGGCTTTCGGTGTCGTTGCGTCGAGCCGATGGCGTTGTCCAAACGGTGTCCGCCCGATCGGTGGTTAACGCGGCGGGACCGTGGGCCGATGCCGTGGCCCAGGGCGCAAGCGGGCGGGTTCCGTTACGGTTACAAAAAGGCTCCCATTTGGTGTATCGGTCTTTGCCTATCTTGGGGCGGACGCCATTCCCATTGGGGTTGCTGTTGGAAGCAACGGACCGAGGCCGATACATTTTCATTCTTCCGGGAAGGGAAAAAACCTTGGTGGGTCCCACGGACCTGGCGTTCCACGGAGATCCAACCTCGTTGCGGACAACCGCGGACGAAATCGACTATCTCCTGGCTTCTTGCCGTCGCTATTTCCCCGATTTTCCAACCCGATTTGATTCCACCACGGTGGGGGCACGGCCGCTGTTGGGGCAATCGGGTCCGGAAAAATTGCTGTCTCGCGGATACCGGGTGTTTAATCACGCCCCTGTTGTGCCGGGGATGTTCACCGTGGCCGGGGGAAAAATGTCAGACTTCCGTTTGATGGGGCAGGAAGCGGCCGACGCGGTTGTCCGCTGGCTGGGCTGTTCGACGCCGTCGTGCACGGCGGCGATGGATTTCGATGGAAACAAAGTCGATGTTTCGAATGCGGGATCGCCTCCCTCGGCCCGGCGGAGAGCGTTCTGGGACGCGCATCCCCGGTTGCGGGAGTGGCATGCGCTGGCGTTTTTGGGCGCGGCCTATGTAAAACAAAGTTTACGACGGGCCTTCGTTCGGCCGCGGGAATGGACCGCGGAAGAAACCGCTCGGCATTACGATCATTAAAAAGGACGTTTTTATGACTCAAGAACCTGTTCCTTCGCCGCAAAACGAAATGCGATTTCCCGAGGAGCCCCGCACCGAATCGTTCAACGCCTGGGACCCGGAAATCACCGCTCAAATCGACGCGCTGGTTCAGCGGGCGCGGGTGTCCAACGTTCCGGAAGAAGACATCAGCGACTTGGTGCGGGAAATCGTGGTGACGGCGTTGAAAACACAACATTCCCAACTTCCCCGGGGGGACGCGAAAATTTTAAGCCGGTCGTTGCGGGAACTGCGGTATGGGTTTCGGGTGTTCGGCCCCTATCGCAATCGCCGGAAAGTGACGATCTTTGGATCGGCTCGAACCCGTCCGTCGGAAATGGATTACAAGCAGGCCCGGGCCTTCGCGCGCAAAATGGTTCAGCGGGGGTTTATGGTGATCACCGGCGCGGGGCCGGGCATCATGCAGGCGGGCAACCAGGGCGCGGGGCCGGAAAACAGTTTCGGCATCAACATCCGCTTGCCCTACGAGCAAAGCACCAACGCCTACGTGGACAAAGGAGACCGGTTTATTGACTGTCGGTTTTTCTTTACGCGTAAACTGATGTTCGTTAAAGAAGCGAACGCCGTGGCGTTGTTCCCCGGCGGGTTCGGCACCCACGACGAAGGAATGGAAGTGTTGACGTTGGTTCAAACCGGCAAGGCCGACCCGATGCCGATCGTTTTCATTGATACGCCCGGCGGCGAGTATTGGAAAGATTGGGAACGCTACGTTCGCAAACATTTGTTGAAACGGGGCAAGATCGCCGAGGAAGATTTCAACCTGTTTTTGGTCACCGATTCGGTCAATAAAGCGGCCGAGGAAATCGCGGGCTTTTATAAAAATTACCACTCGGTTCGCTATGTTCGGGACCGAATGGTTATTCGACTTCAACGGCCCATTCCCCAGTCGGGGTTGGATCGTCTTGAAACCCAGTTTAAGGACATTTTGTTGAAAGGCGCCCATTTCGTCAATCAGGGCCCGCTGGAAGAAGAATCGGATTTCTTAAACCTTCCGCGGCTGGTGTTTCCGTTCAATCGGTTTAATTTCGGCCGGTTGCGGCTTTTGATCAACGCGCTCAACACGTTTTGATAGAATAGGGGCTCCATGGACAAGGAGATCCCATGAGCGAAACCGTTAAGTATTTTCTCGACGAATCAAAAATTCCGAAACACTGGTATAACCTGGTGGCCGATTTGCCCGCGCCGCCGCCGGCGGTGTTGCACCCGGGCACCCACGCGCCGGTGACGCCGGGCGACCTGGAACCTCTGTTCCCCATGTCGTTGATCCAGCAGGAAGTGACCCGGGAGCGGGATGTTGAAATCCCCGAGCCGGTCCGAGACATTTATCGCCAATGGCGGCCGTCGCCGCTTTTCCGAGCGCGCCGTTTGGAGAAAGCGCTCGATACGCCCGCGCGGATTTATTACAAGTACGAGGGTGTCAGCCCCGCCGGGAGCCATAAACCCAACACCGCCGTTCCCCAAGCGTTTTACAATAAAGAAGCGGGCATCAAAAAAATCGCCACGGAAACCGGCGCGGGCCAATGGGGATCGTCGTTGGCGTTCGCGGGGGCGTTGTTTGGCATTGATGTTCAGGTTTTTATGGTGCGGGTGTCTTACGATCAAAAACCATACCGGCGGGCGTTAATGGAAACCTATGGGGCCCGCTGTGTGGCCTCGCCCTCCAACGAAACCCAGTCGGGCCGGGACATTTTGGCCAAGAATCCCAAACATCCGGGAAGCCTTGGTATTGCCATTTCCGAGGCCGTGGAAGTGGCCGCCCAGCGCGACGACACCAACTACGCTTTGGGTTCGGTGTTAAACCACGTTCTCCTTCATCAGACGGTGGTCGGGTTGGAAGCCATGGAACAGATGGCGATGGCCGACGATTATCCCGACATTTTGGTGGCGTGTACCGGGGGCGGGTCGAATTTCGGTGGCCTGGTGTTTCCGTTTTTGGGGGCCCAACTGCGGGGTGGAAAAAAAGTCCGCGTGGTGGCGGTGGAACCCGCGGCCTGTCCGAGTTTGACGCGCGGCAAGTTCGCTTACGATTTCGGCGACACGGCCCATTTGACTCCATTAACCAAAATGCACACCCTGGGGTCCACGTTCACGCCGCCGGGGTTCCATTCCGGGGGGTTGAGATATCACGGGATGGCGCCGTTGGTCAGTCACGTGAAAGAATTGGGGCTGATCGAGGCGGCGGCGTTCCATCAAACGGCGTGTTTTTCGGCGGGGGTCCAGTTTGCCCGGGCGGAAGGAATCATGCCGGCGCCGGAAGCCAACCACGCCATCCGGGGCGCCATTGACGAGGCGTTGAAATGCAAGGCCGAAGGGGTTTCCCGGGCCATCCTGTTCAATTTGTGCGGGCACGGTCATTTCGATATGCAGGCCTACATGGATTACAACGCCGGAAAGTTGGTGGACCAAAAATTGGACGAAGGCGAACTGGCCATGGCCCTGGCGGGGTTGCCGCCGGTAAGGGGATAAATCGCATCTCCGAAGGCGATGTTTTTGCGTGTGCCGTTGTTTATGCCTTTGCCGAATTGTATGATTCGGTCCATGCGAGAGCGTAAGTGGTCCGAGGAGACATTGAAGTCCGCTGTCCCCGCAGTTTACAGCTACCGCCAGTTGTTGATGCGTCTGGGGCTTAGGGAGGCTGGGGGGAATTATTCTCAGCTCCGAAAGTATATTGCCGAGTTGGGGTTGGATATCTCACATTTTAAACACCAAGCCTGGAATCGCGGTCTTCGAGGCATTGGAAAGCCCCGGCTTCCACTGAGTAAAATTCTTGTCATGGGGAGTGATTTTCAAATTTTTAAGCTAAAAAAAAGGTTGTTTTCTGAGGGTTTAAAAAGCAAGGCGTGTGAAGAATGCGGGTGGGCAAAAAAAACGGCCGATGGCTATCTGCCGCTCGAATTGGATCACATTAATGGTGATCGAACGGACAATCGGCTTGTGAATCTAAGGATCCTCTGTCCCAACTGTCACAGTCTTAAACCGACTCATCGCGGTAAGAACAGAAGAAAACAAATTAATTTGGCCCGGGTGGTGGAACGGCAGACACACGGCACTTAAAATGCCGTGAGCCAAAGGCTCGTGCGGGTTCGAGTCCCGCCCCGGGCAGTTTTAGCGTGGGACTCGAAGCCGACCCGAAGGGCCGGATGAGGGAATTGCCAACGTGGAAAAAATGCTCTGTCAGGCCTTGACAGCCGTATGTGTGTGAGTCATACTAATGGTATGAAAACAGCCATTTCCATGCCGAACCGCCTGTTTCGCCAGGTGGAGGAATACACGCGCCGAGTAAAGAAATCACGAAGCCGCCTCCTCAGCGAGGCCATGCAGGAATACTTGTACCGTCATTCCCCCAATGAAGTCACGGAAGCCATGAACAGGGTTTGCGGGGAAATGAGCGAACCGCTCGATCCTTTTCTTCAAGAAGCGGGCCGCCGTCGTCTAAAAACTTCGTCCTGGTGAAAGTCGCCCAGGGGGAGATATGGTGGGCCGATCTTCCCGACCCTACGGGGTCGGGGCCCGGCTTTCGACGTCCCGTCGCCGTCGTCCAGGGCGACCCTTTGAACAGGAGCCGAATCGCGACTATTGTTTGTGTCCCGTTGACAAGCAATCTCCAGTGGGCGGAGGCTCCCGGGAACGTCTTTTTGTCCGCAAACGAGACGGACCTCCCAAAAGATTCCGTCGCCAACGTCTCCCAGATCATCGCTCTCGACAGAACCCTTTTGACCGAGCGGGCGGGAAAACTGTCATCCCGCCAACTGAACCTCGTTCTGACCGGTATCGACATCATCCTGGGCCGTTAGAAACATCTGGCCGGTCGGTTGTGGACCGTGCATTTCGTATAGATAGTGAGCATTTTGCATTGTAAAATGCTCACTATAGTCCCCTTAACCCGGGTGGGGCAAATAGGTTGAATTTTTAAGCGGCAATCAAGACGCGGATAATGGAATCCAATGCTTTTTGCATGATCGTGCTCAAGTTGTAGGGGCTGGGCACCACGTCGATCCCTGGAGGCGTGCCGTCGGTGTTCAACTCCCGCACCGTGTGAACGTGCAAAGAGGACGACCCGGCCTCGTCGACCTCGGTTGCCGCCCATCCGACAGCGATATCCTTTCCCTCAAATCGATTGGTTTTAAACCGAGAGCCCTTTAAGGTCGGAAACCGCGACTCAACGAAGGTTTTTTGACCCTGGTTGTCGCATCCGATAAAAATCTGTTGGGCCCTCTTTGTTGGATTTGGGTCGGCGGCCACAACAACCTCCAAAGCGGAAAGAAGCGTTTCACAGGCCAACCGATTTTCGGATTCCGGAGCCTCATCCAGAGGGGAAACGTCCACATAGTGGAACGCGCCGGGGGCCTCGGCCAATACCGCCCGCCAACCCGCCACCAAAAGGCCCCGATGCAACAATCGTTCGACCAGGGTGGAATCCATTCCGACATCCTCCGCCACAGCCATGAGGTGAGCCAACGCCCGCTGTCCACGGTCCCCCGCCAGAGCGAACGTCGGCCCCATGGCCCCGACAGGGGTCGCTGGCCGCGCTCCATCCCAATTCACCCCATGAGCCCCAACCATCGCCAATTTTATTAGGGCATCTGGATCACCATCCCGTGACCATCGCTCCAATAAGTTCGTTGCCAACCTCAACTGGACTGATGAAATTCGCGCCTCCGCTGTCTGCCAATCGATATTTCGGTCCATTCCGATGCCTTCGTCCTCAAGGATCGAGTGTTCCACACCCCCTGGTCCTTCAAGAATCTCGTGCATCATGGCATCGAGAAGAAACGCGGCCGGGTCGGCGGCCCCATTGAAAACGTCGGGATGGACAAAAACTCTTAACGTCCCATCCGGTTTCATGTCAAACCCCATAAACAAGCTTGTGTCCAATGATACTTCGGCCCCCGTGGAGGGATCCACGGCCTTTTTGCCAAATCCCAGTCGCACATACTCAATGGCGCGAACCCCCGGGAGGTCCGACGCCAATCGTCTTTGGACCTTCTCAAGAGCGGCGTTTTCCTTCGCAGTCCACGCACGCTCTTCCATGAATCCGTCCCTCGCCAGGGCGCCCACGATGGATTGTATCAGCTCTAACTGAAGTCCCCCCGCCATCGCCTCCTGAATCATTTGCGGCCAAAGTCGTGGACTCATGTCTTTTATTGGTTCCAATCCCCATGCCGCAAGGCTCTTCGCGACAGCGTCCAAAACGTTTTTGGTTCCCAGGGATAACAATGGAAAGAGGCCCCCGGTCCATAGGCCGGCTCCGGCCAGGGAGCGAGCGGTCGCCTCCGCCAAAACCCCTTCCTCCTGTCCGGAAGGGAACACCGATTGAAGAGAGGTGGCCAACCCATCCAACAAGGGGCTCAATATTTCACGCAAAACGGGCAAAGAAAGAATTCTTTGCCGATACTTCCCCTCAATAAATTCATCGAATCTATAATCAAACAAAGACAGAAACATACGATTCATCCCCGCTGTTTCTGAGTCCTCCAGCGGACGTCCCGCAAACCTCTCAAGGACCTTTCTTACCACAACGTCCAGGTCATCGCCCGACGTTCCCGGTAGAACATCCAATGCCGCACGAACCATTTTTGACGGATCAAGCGTGAGACCGTTTTCCGAAAGCCACCCTGCAATCAGCAACTGCTGGGCCCGTGCACCCTCATGAACCTCAATGGTATGGAACGAATCCTCTTCAACAAATGATAAATCCCTATCAAACCCTAAGATATCTCGGTAATCCTCCAGGGATAAACCCCTTCTCCTGGAAAAATCCTCCGCGGCCAAATCAGCCAACCATTCATGAATCGTCCCACCGACTAATTCCCCCGCCAAATAATCATGTTGGTTCTTCAACAAGATGTGCGTGAGTTCGTGGACCATTACTTGAAAAAAGAATTGAACGGGGTTTTGAGCTCTTCGGAGAAAGTGACCTCCGAACGAGAGATCATCATAGGCATTATTTAGATAGGAGCTGGCGCGGGCGTTAACCACTCTCTCTGCCACCGCCACAAAACCCTTCGCTTTCAAACCGGTCAAATTCCCATGAAAGGCATCAAGGACCGTGGCGATTGCGTACGCTCCCAACTCTTCGTCCTGCCCAGGCCAACCATCAAACAGCCGGTCGATGAGTATTGAATCATCGATGGCGGTCCCGATAAAACCGTGTGCATGCGGCGCAAGCGCACCGGCCATTTCTTGAAATTGATTCTCGTCGTAAGAAGAGGTTATCCCATCTTCATTCGTTGTTTTCAAATACTGACTGCCGTAGAGCGCAAAGGCATAGAAACGAATTTGGGCATTAATGCCCAAGGAATCCCCCTCGTTTGTTTTCCTATCCAATACGATGGCTTTCAGCAACCCCGCGCGGCTTGGATCATTTTTGTATCGACGCAATAAGAGGAACCCCAGACGAACAGACATGGCCTTTGACCGTAGGGCGTTAAGAATGACCTCATCACTGGGGTTGTCATAAAAAAGGTTTTCGAATTGTTGGGAAGACGGCTGTATTGAGGGAAGGAACGCACGAACCGCGGCTGGGTAACCTTTTTCGACCGCGATCCCAAGGAGAGCGATGGTTTCGGACCGGATGGCGATGTCCCCTTCCATTTGCGCCACTTCAACAAGGTAAGCCATGGCTCGTCCCGCCACGGAGATCGATGCCGGAACGGATGATTGGGACGTCGCGCTTAAAGCCACCCTCCACAAAATGGCGAGTCTCTTTTTCACCGCCGTCATCGTCTCTCCCATTTGCCTGTTTGCCATATCCCTTTCAATACCGCGAGGCATTTTGTCTATTTCCGAAGATTGGGATCGAACCGCTTCGAATAATCCCGGCAAGCCATCCATGGCCATTGAAAAAAGAATGTCAGAGGAAATTCCAGAATCCCAACCATCTTTGTGTGCGATCATTAACAAGCGTCCTATCGCGTCTTCTTTTAATCTCTCATCGCCATTGTGATGTGTTGCTTGAATCTCCTTGACAAGGTTTAATAACCTCTCATGCGCGGAGGGGAGGGTGGTTCTCCAGGCGCGGATCAGACTACTCTCCAAATGAGCACGCACGAGCGGGTTTCCCTCTTGATGGAGCGCTGAAAGGAGGGCGTTAAAAAGATGCCCCTCGGTGTCCTTTGACAGCAAGTTGTCGGTTAAACTTGACAAATATTCCTGTTCGCGAATGGCCTCATGGTACAGCGTGTGTAGGTTCCGGCGGGCTCCCATGTCTCGCACCAGCAATCTATTCAAGAAGTCGTCTTTAAAGAAGACCACGTCTCCATCCACGTCGAAGTATCTCCTGTAATCAGGAATGCCTTGAACAAAACTCAAGCGCGTGTACGGCCGAGCCCTAAATTCCTTTCGTAGGGCCATGAGAAGCGGCCCGGCGACCTCAGCGGTTACACGTTCCCCCAGTCTTGGCGCATGGTCGACGAAAAGGGTGACGACGGCAGCGTGGGCTTTGAATGCTCGTCTATTCCATTGCAATGTCGATCGTTTCTCCATCAGCTTTAATAATGTTTGCGATAAGGCCCTCTCTCCCAACTGGGGGACAACATTCTTCGCAAGGTATACCCCAAATGAGTCTTTCCCCATGAGGGAATAGAGGTCCGCCGGCGTTGCGCCACCAGCCATCAAATCTTCAACCAGTGCCTCCGCCACCCATTCGGGATTCATTTCGAATAACGGCCGAAGAACGGAAACGGCGGCGAGGGCGGCCTTGTCTTTTTCTATTAACCGGTGTTCGTGCGCCAAATCCGAAGCCAAGGGGGCTTCGATAATCCCCTTTGCTCGATCGAGAAGAGATCGAATTTTAACCCTTACAGCTGTTTCTTCGGCATGGCGCCGTTCGATCTCTTCTTGTTCAATCCGTTGTCTTTCAATTTCTTCTTCCTCGGCCTTCCTCTGGGTCTTGATCAGATCTTCCAATAAAGATATTTCACCCTCCCGGCTGTTCTGCGAAGAGCGTTGCCGGGAAAACTCATTCCGAACGACAAACCCTTTTTTTAATTTGGCCGAACTGAGTTTTTTCGAGATATCCGTGGCGGACAATCGGCCCTTGATTTCATAGGTCAAACTTAAGTCAGATTGCCGAAATACTTCACGTTGGAGAGCCCGGATGGCGTAGTGCCGTTCCATACCCTGTCGGCCCGGTTTGGACATATGGGCCTTGTACCAGGCCTGTGAGTTTGGGGAAAGTCGTGAGAGGATTTCATCGGCATTCGGGGCCATGGCTTCCGCAATCTCGTGAAACCAAGCGATGTGATTATTAGCGTAGCGTTCAGAAACGGCTACGAATCCGCCTTGCTCTCCCACCTGGGTCCCTATGCCTTGGGTGATGGGATTGTCTCTTAAAACGATCAATGGACCATGGAAAGCGTCTTGAAACCAATCCATGATCTCAGTCACCAAGTCGTTTTCCCTACCAGATAGACTCGAATAAAGGCGGTCGGCCCATTCCTCTCGATCAACGATTTCAGCCTCAAGGCGAATTGTTTCGGGTGGTTTGCCCGGGTTTTCAATGTCTTGCCCCACAAAAGAGACAGTTTTTGAAGCGGGATCCCATTGAGGGTCGGACAAAAGACGAAACTTCCCAATCAGGCCCCCCTGGGGGACATGAAGGATGGGGAAAGCGGTGTTCGATGTAGGTGTTTGTTCGACCCCACCACGGCTGTTCACCGGACTGCGGATGGGAAATATTTTCCGGATCGAAGCCCAAACTTTTTTGAATAAACCTGGACGGATTTGGTGAAAGGTAATTTTGGCGCGGCCGTCGATCTCCACTGTTGACAAGGGAGGGGAATCTTCCTGCGGCGGCAGCGAACGTCCCGAAGGAGTCGCTATCATTTTCAGGTCGACTTGACCGTCCCCATTGGTGTCGATGGTTGTCCACGTACGGTTGGAACTGCCGGAAATCTTGATCGACATGGGTGCGCTAAGCTCCGCCGCGGTGCTCTCCGCCGTCCGACTGAGAGCTGTGTGATCCACGTTCGGTTCAAGAGAAGCCGTGGCGGCCATGGTGGCCACCCCTTCGCGCCGAAAAGCGGACGCCGGGCCCTCAAACCCCCTCATCGTTCCACCGGACAGCCTAGCGCTGTTTAACGAAATCTTTTCCCCCGCGAACAGTTTTTCTAGGGGCAATGGGTCACGGGCAAATACATCCAAGTAATTATTCTCTTTGGGGACTTCGCTGATTTTGGGGGTGACCACCACATATGATAAGTCTCTTTCCCGGAGAAGGCGGGTTAGGCCGTCGGAATGGAAGCCTCCGGCTACGAGGACTGCCGAGGATGCTTTTTTCATTTCCATTTGGGCGGAAAGGTTGTCAATGAAAGCGGCGTTGCGGTCGATGGCAAAACGGCAAAAACTTTCTGACGGACTGATCAGACCGGCCAGGGTGTCAAGGGGTAGCGCCTGTTCTTCGCCGGAAAGGGTGGCAAGGTCGGAGGCGATGGTCAGAATATGTTCTCTTTCTTTCTCGAAGGCCGCCCAATCGTCTGGCGTCATGGTGTGGGTCGAGAGTTTTTCAAGGAGGGCCAGGCGCCGAGCGACGGCCAGTAGTTTTTTTTGTTCGGACGTGATCGCCAGCCGGTCTTGAGAGGCCTTTTCGGCGCGGGTCAACTCGTTCAATAGGTTGTTTCGGTCAATCTTGTCTGCCAGGAGGACGTATTCGATATAATTGTCCAGTTGGTTCAGGTCGCCCAGGGAGATCCCGTTTTCACGGCACAGAGATTTTAGAAACCGATGATAATCGCCGTAGCCAATTTGACCGGCGCGGTATTGGAAGCTCTTTTGCACAAGGAGGTCCAGCTTATCCTTGGCAAGGCGAAGGGCCAGCCTTTCCACCAGCTTGAGCCGTTCTTTCTCCACTTGCTTGAAGTCCAGGGCCTCTTCGGCCATGAGAGCCTTGACCAGAAGGTGGAGGTTCGGCAACCCCTTTTTGTTTGACAGTGATCCGGCCGTTAAAAATCGGACATAGGCTCCCAGCCCTTCCCGTTGGTCTTGATAGGCCTGGAAATGCTTGTCAAAGTCTTTCAGTTCCTTGGAATAAATCGTTTCCTTGAGGGAAGAAACGGACCTTTTGATACCGGCTAAGGCTTTTGTTAGTTCCGGTTTCAGCTTGTTGGCGTCTATTAAGGCATGAACGTTAGCGAGGTAAAGGTCTGTATCCTCGATCCCCCAAAGTGTCAGAGGCTTGGGGGCGGTGATCCCGGCGAATTCCGCTCCGCCGATTGTGCCATCTTTGAGGAAATAGGTGGCCACGTCACGGGTCACATTTGCGTCCGGCCAGTCCCGGTAGGGTCCCATGTTGAAAGGGCCCTGGGCGGCTTCAACCCCGACCAGGCTCACCCCGCGGTTTTCGCTCAGCCCCTCGATCATGGCCGCCATGTTCTTTTGGGCTTCCTCGATCCCGTGGGCGTCCTGGATGTGGACGATGAAGGGCGCGTTGGTTTTTTTGGCGAGATGCGCCTCAAGGATGGACCCGTAAGGGAGGATAAGCTGTGACACCCACGTGGGGGTGTCACCCAAAAGGGTCGGGTGTTCAAAAGGTCGAAAGACGTTCGAAACAGGGGGGGACACTGCCCGTCCAGAGCCGACGGATGAACCGCCCTGAATGCTGCCGGGGTTCAACTGGCCAGCCTTCGGCAGTTGGGTCAGGGTCTGATACTGTTCCGCCGTCAGCCCGAACCCGGTGGCCCCGGATTTTGCTTCCACCCCATGCATTCGTCGGGAGACATTGCGACGCTCCGCCCAAAAACTGGCCTCTCCCGCATGGACGGCAAGGACATTGGACCCAAAAAATATCACACTGAGCGCGAAGACCGACCAACGCCTGCGAATCCCGGAAACCGAAAAGAATAACGACATCACTGTGGCCCCCTCAAGACAGAAACGACTGGATTCCGGCTAACCCCACGCCGGAATGACGGGCATGGAAATGCCTTTCGTTCCTGTATAACTATGCAGTAGCGCATTGACATAAGCAAATAAGCCATTAATTATCTTTGGAAAATAGGTGAAACAATTTTAACGAGGATATTGTAACTGAACCAAGTTAATTTCGCCTTAACAACTTGTAAATCTTTTGTAAACTATTGTTTCACCACAGCTGTCCGGGGAAAGTTTGGAAATTAGGTGGCGATAAAGGAAAAATGGAGTTGCGGGTCAAGTCGCTTCAATCTTTTAAGCCTGGCTTCGTTTAAGTTGAGAAGATCCATCAGGGAGATCCGATCCAACAAGGTCTCCTTAATCACCCGGTGCAAATAGAACAGCGAACGGCCGTATTTGGTTTGATATTTGATGTAAGCCAACAACAAGTAATAAATCATCGCCACCCAGATCTGGCTTAGCACCGCGTTTTCCGTCGTGCCAAGGAACGTCTTGATCTTCAAGTTCTGCTTGATCCACTTGAAGAATGCCTCGATCTGCCAGCGGGCTTTGTAGATCTCCGCAATCGTCGTTGCTGCAAACGTCATGTTGTTGGTCAGGAACTCCAGCGTCCGATCGTTCTCCTTATCGTAGTAACGGATCAGCCGTAGCGGGCAATCCTTGCCCACATACTCCCCCTGCCCTCGCTCAATCGTCGCGTCCATCAAAACACCGCGGTTTTTCAAGCATTCCTGCTGTCCGGTAACCCAATAGGACAGGTTCTTTTTCACCCGTGTCACGAACGTGCACCCCATATTCTCCAACCGTCGGAAATACCCGAAGTCCACATACCCCCGATCAAAGCAATAGATGCTGTCCGGTTCAATCGGTATATCCTTTTTCGCCACGGACACATCATTTTCTCGACCCTCTGTGATCACCATTAAGCTCGGGATATGGCCCGCGTAATCCAGCTGGTAATGAAGTTTCAGGCCCCCCTTCGCCGTTCGATACCGCGCCCAGGGGAAAAGGCTCAAACATAGGCTGATGACCGTCGAGTCAATGCTATACAGTGGGTTTTTAAACCGAAATTTGTGCTTTGGCGTCACCGATCGGCACCGGGTCAATAACTCTCCGAACACTCCCCTGAATATTTCCCACTTTCGCCGCCCGTTGGCATCCGCCAACGTCGTCCGCCGAACAGGCCCTGCCAATCCCACGTGATAGGTTTTGCTCTCTTGGGTTTCCAGTCCTTGTTCAATTTCACGCAAGCTCTCTTTACCGCTCGATTGGGCATAGAGCATCACCGTTAGCTGGTTCCAGGTGCTAAACGTTTTCGCGTAGCGGTCCGCTTGGTGGGTTTCGACCAGTCGGTCGAATTGATGTCGGGGGACATGGAACAGCAACTGATTTAAAATCGTGTTATAATGGGCCACGGGAATCCTCCGTCGATAAAATGAATTGTTCGCACAATCATTTTACCAATAACGGGGGATTCCCTTATTTTTTCCCCGGACAGGTGTGTTGTTTCACATACAAGCAACGTTTTTGCCATTTTTATTTTTCTCTCCGTTAAGAAATTCCCAATTCGTCCGATACTTACGTTGGGTCCCGGAAGCGGTTTGGCCGTGTCCCCAACTTAAGTAAAGAAGGCTCGCATGGTTCGAGCGGACGACTCCTCGGTGCTGGGGCAGTTTATCCCCCTGCACTACCATCACAACATGCTCAGCGACGTCACCCGCATGCGCGGGTTTAAAACCGCTATTGATTATTTGGTTCCGCTGGGGGGGAAGGTCTTGGAATTGGGTGGTGGAACCGGGGTTCTTTCCTATTTCGCGGGACTCAAAGCCGGAAAAGTGTGGTGCGTTGAGCGCAATCCGGAACTCGTGTCGAAAGCAAGACAGATCCTTTCAATGAACGAGTGCGGCAATAAAATAAAGGTGATCAAAGCGGACGCGTTCAAATACCTGCCCCCGGAACCCGTGGACGTGGTGATCTGTGAAATGATCCATGTGGCCATGTTGAGGGAAAAACAAATTCCTATTCTCAATTCATTTAAAGAACGATATCTGGCTCGGTTTGGGAACCCGTTGCCCCAGTTTGTTCCCGAGGCCTTTATCCAGGCCGTGCAACCGGTGGAACACGATTTTACCTTCGATGGGTATTACGCCCCGATCCCTATTCTTCAAAATCCCAATGTTTTGCACGAAAAAACACGGGAGTTGGGGATGCCGAAAGTGTATCAGTTGCATACGTACAAAGACTCCATCCCGGCCCGCTGCGATTGGAGCGGCGAAATTGAGATTGAAAAAGAAGGGGCCCTGAATGCCCTCCGGTTTATTACGAAAAACATCCTGGCGGTTGTGTCCGAAACAAAAAAAACCATTGATTGGCACAGCCACTATTTGATCTTACCGCTGCCGAAAGCCTTCCCCGTCGGGCTGGGGGACGTTGTCCGGATCGGATTTTCCTACAAAGCGGGGGCCTCTTTTTCCGATCTGGAAGCAACGCTGACGACCGAAGTGCGTTCCTCCAGCTCCGAATCCCGCTTGCCCGCCACCGGCGCCGCCTGATAGAGAGACTTCTGAAATAAATTAATCGAAGTTTTATAATCATCGTATGTCCCTTTCCCTTCAGGTGGGTTCGTTTTCTTATCTTGAAGAATCCTTCGTTTCCTATCTGACAACAACCCCCCCGGGACCAGGGCGGCGGGTGGCGGTGGTCACGGCGTCTCAGCGGATGGCCGAACGACTCCAGCGGTTGTTGTCGGCCGAGCGGGGCCTTTCTTTGTTCAACATTCGGTTCCATACTTTAAACAGCTTGGCGTTGGATGTGTTGCGGTTGGCCGGTGGACCGTTGCCGACCGTGATCAACGACGACCTTTTTCATGAACGGGTTGTGGAACGGATTTTGTTGAAAGAATATCAAATGGGTTCCGAGCGGGCCCGGGCACTGGCGGGAGCGTATCGGTCCACGTTGCGGGATTTGGTGGAAGCGGGCGTGGTGGGTAGCCATTTCCGCGAGCATTTCTCTGATTTGAATTTTTCCGGCAAAGAAAAACTGGACCGGTTGATTGACATGGCCGACGCCTATCGGGCCCGGTTGGACCAAGCGAACGTAGCGGGGTCCGCCGATGTGGCCCGTCGGGCCGCGATCGCCGTGGAATCCGACCCGGCCCTCTTGTCTGTCTACGACGAATTCCTCTACTACGGGTTTTACGATTTAAACGGGGCCCAGTCGGATTTTTTCCGGGCTATGGCCCAATCGGCTCCGGTCACGCTTTTTTTCCCCTGCGTCAAGGGGAGCCCGGGGTGGTCGTTTGCCGAGCGATTTTTGGACGTCAACATTCCGTGGGGGGGGGCCCGAATTCAAAGTGGAACGTCCCGCGAACCGCGGGTGTTGGGTGTCCTGGCAGATCGTATTTTCGATCCGGGGTTCTTAACGCAACAGGGGGAGGGAAATGTCCGCATTTTGAATGTCTCCGGAGAACGGGACGAAGTTTGGCGCGTGGCCAAAGAAATCCTGACGTTGCGGGAAGGATCCAATCCTGTGGATTGGAACCACATGGGCGTGGTGGCGCGCGGGGTGGAAAATTACACCGGGTTGGTTCATGAAATTTTCTTCGCCCATGGGATCCCATTTTCTCTGACTGACGGGGGACCCCTGTTGGCCAAACCCGCGGCTCGGTTTGCTTTAAACCTGGCGGGGGTTCGGACTCACGGCCACGATCGCACCGTTTTGCTTGATTTGTTGTCCTCTCCGCTCCTTCGGGCCGATCTCTTTACCTCCGCGGCTGTTCGGGAAGCCCGAAGCTATTTGATCACGGCGGGGCCCCGGGCGGGGTTCAACCATCTTCTTGCGCCCGCCGCTCAAAAAATTCCGGCGCTTGCCGAATTGTTTCTTCAAGTCGGGGGGGCTTCCAAGGGGTCAGCCGGGCTTGATTTTGATGAGGGGGAACGATCGTGGAAAGCCCACGCCGATGCCCTTCGCGAACAGTGGCAAAGGCTGGTGGATCCGTCGGTTCTGGATACGCTGGATCCCGTGTCGCGAACACTTGATTCTTTAGCGGAATTGGATCGGTTTTCGCCTCCGGTAAAGAATGACGAATTTGTTTCGGCCTTTTCAGAGGCCCTGCGTCAAGCCCGGGCCGACGGGACGGGGCCGGTCCAGGGCGTTCGGGTCATGGGCGCCATGGACGCCCGGGGAGAATCTTTCCGGGTTTTGTTTTTGATTGGCCTGAAGGAAGGCGTGTTTCCCCGGGTGATTCGGGAAGATCCCTTGTTGAACGACGACGCCCGACGGTTTTTGCGGGACCCGGGTGGATATTGGATTTTGCCTAAACGGGAAGGGCACGATGAAGAAAAACTGTTGTTCACCCTGTTAATTTCGTCGGCTCAAGAGCGGTTGTATTTGGTCTATTCCCGGTCCGGAGAAGAAGGACGGACAGAAATTCCGTCTTTGTATCTGCGAACCCTGGCGAGCGCTCTGGGTCTCGACGTGGACGAGGCCGAACGGGTACCCCGTCCTCCCTTGGCCAAATGGACGTCTGTTTCGGCAAACACATTGACCCTCCGGGAAGCGGCCCTGGCGGACATTTTAGATGGGCGGGATCCAACGGGTTCCTTGGGCGAAACGGTTCGACGGGCGACCCATCTGGTTAAAGGGAACCATCCAGGCCCGTGGGACGGTCGCGTGGAGGCACCGGAGGCCTTTTTGGACCGATGCGTTCGCCGGGGTTTGTCCCCGAGCGCGTTGGAAACGGCGGCAAATTGCCCGTTCGAGTTTTTTATGGCCCAGGTGTTGAGCATTCGAGAACCTCGACCTTTTTATGACGAAGAGGGGCCTCTCCCCGCCGCGTTGGGGTCCCTTCAACACGCTTTGTTGAATCGGGTGTATGGGGATTTTGCCGCTCAGGGGATTCCCGACCCGGCCACGGCCGCGGACCATCTTCAAAAGGAGGCGGGCCCGTTTTTTGCCGACGCGGTCGGCGAGGGAGCGGGCCCCTATCCGTTGGTGTGGCGCACGGTGGTCGATCGGGTGACCCGCCGATTGGCGGATTTTGTTCGCCGTGACGTGGCGCGCTTAATCCAAGAGGGCGCCCGGCCCGAGAAATTGGAGTGGGTTATCAAAGCCCCCATGACGGGCACCGATTTTTTTTGGAACGGACGCATCGACCGGGTGGATTATTCTTCCCAGACCGGCCGATGGACCGTGGTGGATTACAAAAACAAAATCATGAAAGAGCCGTTGCTGAAACGGGTGGCCGCCGGTCAGGCTCACCAAGCTCCCGCCTATTTGGAAATGGTGTCGGCCCAGGGCCTGTGGGGCCCCGGGGCGGTGTGCGGGGGCGTTCGGTTTGAATCGTTGACCGCACCGGAAACCGACATTTTGTCGGCGGAGGATTGGGACAAACACGGTCCCGCTCTCGTTAAAGCGCGAGGGGAGCTGTTATCAAAAATCCGCAACGGCGAGTTTGTGATTCGTCCGACCGATGGGCCGGGTTCCCACTGTTCCCTGTGCGGGTTTGCCCGGGCGTGCCGAAAGGCCCACGGACCCACGCGACGTCGGGCCCTGGGCTCCATTGAATCGGAGGAGGACATCGTCCCATGACGGCGGACCAACAATCCCGCGACACCGCGCGGAAAATCTTGGACGCCAACATCGTGGTTGAAGCCGGCGCGGGAACCGGGAAAACGACCTTGTTAACAGACCGGTTGATGTTCCTGCTCTTGGCCGGGGGTCCGGACCGGGCGGGGTTGTCCATCACCCGCATCGTGGCGCTCACGTTCACGGAGAAAGCCGCGGGGGAAATAAAAATCCGGTTGGCCGAACGGTTGAACGATTTGTTGCGCGTTCTTCAAGACCTGCCTGTTCCGGACAAGCGGGCGGCGCGGATGAAATTCTGGTTGGCCGAAGCGCGAACCGAATTTGGGGCCGACGACGATCGGTTGCGGCGCATGGCGCACGAGGCGTTGCGCGATCTGGACCGCGCGCCCATCGGAACAATCCACAGCTTTTGTAAAACATTGATCCAACTTTACCCGGTGGAAGCGGGGGTGAACCCCCATTTTCAAGTGGATAAAGGAAGCGGGTTCGAAGACGTTTTTCAGGCGCAATGGTCGCTGTGGTTGGAAAAGGAATTGGTTCTGGATAGTCCCCGGGAACAACAGTGGCGGGACGTGTTGGCCCACGCGGGGGTGGGAGACCTGGGTCTGTTGGCCCGGGCCTTGTCAAAATACCCGCCCTGCGAAACAGACACGGCGCCGCTCCTTCATCGGCTGGTGGAACTTCGGGAAGCGCTGGAGCGGTTGCCGGAAGGAAAACCCAAACCCGCCCGGGGAGACATGTTAAAGTCCATTTCTTCCATCGCCCAACGCCTGCGTGCGGTGGAGCAGGTGGTCCGGGATCCGGACGGTCCGATTTCGGAACCGTCGGATTGGAAAGAATCGTTAAAAAAGTGGCCCGGTGAATGGAAGGGGTTGCCCGGGGTCGACGTTTATACCCAAGCCGGGGAATTGGCCAACCGAATTTCGCCGGAAGGGGAAGCGGTGTTGGTTCGCGCTCGTCGGTTGTTGGCGCCGTTTGCCGACCTGTGCCGCCGACACTATCGGGCCCAGGGGTGGTTGGGTTTTGATGATTTGTTGCGCGGCGCGCGGGACCTGTTGGCCCGCCATCCGGCGGTGCGGCGGGAATTGAAGGAGCGTTTCGGCGCCGTGATGGTGGACGAGTTTCAAGACACCGATCCACTCCAAGGTGAAATGTTGCTGTTTTTGGCGGAAGGGCCCAACTCCGCAGCGGATCGGTGGAGCGACGTCAAATTAGAGCCGGGAAAACTGTTCATTGTGGGCGACCCAAAACAATCGATTTATCGGTTCCGGGGAGCGGACATACGCGCCTACGAAGCGTTTGTGTCCTTGGTCATTTCCCAGGGGGGAATCAAATGCGACTTGCAGACAAGTTTCCGCACCCACGAGCGGATCGTTGATCCGGTCAACCGGCTGTTTTCCGGCTTGATGCGTGAAGAAAAAGGCCTTCAGCCGGCCTACTTGCCGTTGTTGCCTCGGCCCGAAGAAAACGACAGGGCAGGGGAGGAGCGTCCATCTCTTGGGGTCCCTGGTTCCGGCGGAGACGTGGACCTGGTCGTGGTTGACGGCGGTGTGGCCGCCGAGGCCCGTTGGATCGCCCGGTGGATCGTCGGCCAGTGCGGGCCGGAGGGGTCTGGCCGGCCATGGCGGTTGGGGGATGTGGCCCTGTTGTTTCGATCCACGTCGCCGCTGTCGGCCTATATGGCGGCCTTAAAAGACGCCAAAATCCCCTATCGGGTTGAAAGCGACCGGGCGTTTTATGGCACGCCGGAAGTCACGGATTTTTTAAATGTGTTGCGGGTGTTGGACGATCCGAATGATCGTGTGTCGTGGGTGGGCCTTCTGCGGTCACCTTGGATGATGGTGGAAGACCGATACGTGATGGCCCTGGCCGACGCCGGTTCCTGGGAAGGGGGCCCGTCGGTTCCGCCGGAGGTAAACAGCCGAATCGCGGAATTGGTTAAAACGCTCACGGATTTGAGACAGGCCGCGCGCACGGAGTCCTTGGGGGCCCTGGCGGCTCGGGTGGTGGAACAGACGGAGTTCGTGGCGGCCTGCGCGGCGGCGTATCATGGGGAACAAACCGTGGCCAATCTGCATAAGGTGGCCCGGTTGGCGGCCGAGGCCGGCGAAACCCGGGGCGAAACGGTTGGCGGGTTTGTTCGACGGGTGGCCGGCGACGTGGGGCGGGGCGTGGAAGAGGGCGAAAATCCTCTGGGGGAAGACCGAACCGCGGCGGTCCGCCTGTTGACGGTTCACAAGGCGAAAGGGTTGGAATACAAAGTGGTGATATTGCCCAACTTGTCCGCGACTGTGCGGGGGGCCGCCCATCGCCCGGCGGCGTTTCGGTTGGATTGGGCCGAAGGCCGGGCGGGCCATCGGTTGGTGAAGCGAAAATGGGCCGACCTGGCCATGGCGTTCATGGATCTCGACGAACGCCGACGGGAAAAGGAAGAGGCCATCCGGTTATTCTACGTGGCCGCCACCCGGGCCCGGGAGCGTGTGATTTTGGTGGGCGGGGAGAAATCGTCCACGGGATCGTTTATGGAAATGCTGTCGGGCCAATCCCAACTTGCCCTGGTGCCCCGCCAAATCGGCCCCGAAAACGCCCCGCTTCCGTTGTGGTCCGAACAAAAAAGTCCGAGCCCGCCGCTCCTCACCAGCGAGCTGGAACACCTGTGGGCGGTCCGCCGGGCTAACGGACAGCGCCTCCAGGGCCGGCCGTTGTTCGGCCGTCCCTCTGATGGGGAGCACCCTCGGGCGCGCGCGGTCTGGGCCGACGATTCGTCTCCCGGCGCGGGGGCTCGGTCGGCGTGGGTGGGCCAATTGTGCCACGGGGTTCTGGAATTGTGGGAATGGGGAAAATCCGATCTTGCGTCGGTGTTGGAGCGGGCCCTGCGACGGTTGGGGCCGGAGATCCAATCCGACCCGGAAGTTCTTCGGGAAGCGAAGGTCATTTTGTCTGGTTATTTTTCGTCGCCGCTGGGGCGATCGTTTGATCGCGCGGACATTTTGGCCCGGGAAGCCCCGTTTCTTTACCCGGACGGCGACGTGATTGTGCGGGGGGTCATCGACCTTCTTTATCGTCGGGACGGGGGCCTGTGGGTGGCCGATTACAAAACCGACCGGGTGGACGCCGCACACGTCGAGGAACAGGCGCGGAATTACGAAGCTCAAGGAACGGCTTATCGCAAAGCGGTGGAGTCGGCGCTAGGCGAAAAATGCGGTTTTGAAGTTATTTTTTTGCGCGCCCAACAGCGGGTTATTGTCAGCCCTTGACAGTCGGCCGATCCGGGGATAAAAAGAGGTCGAGGATTCCCCGGCATGAAAACGAAAGCATACGGAACCCACGATATTGCCCGCGTGTGCCACGTGACGCCCCCGACCGTTGGACGGTGGATCGCGGACGGCCTTCTGCCGTCGTTCACCACGGGCGGCGGGCACCGCCGGGTGTGGGACGAAGACTTGCTGGCTTTTTTAAAGGCGCACAACATCCCGGTTCCGCCGGAAATGGCGGGTCCGCGGGGGCCGGTGCGAATTTTGGTGGTGGACGACGAAGACCGTATCCGCAAGCTGGTGGTTCGAACCTTGCGGCGCATCTTGCCCGACGTGGAATACCACGAAGCGGGCGACGGGTTTGAAGCCGGCCGAAAAATATCGGAGCTGGTGCCGACCTTGGTCATACTGGACCTTCGCATCCCCGGCCTGGACGGAGCCAAAGTGTGCGAATCTGTTCGAGCCGACGACCGGCTCAAAGACATCGCCATTTTGGCCATTTCCGGATACGACGCATCCACGACCGGGCCGGAATCGTTGTCCGCGGGCGCGGACGTGTTTTTAGCCAAACCGTTCCGTCCCGACCAGCTCCAATCCGAAGTGAAAAAACTTCTCCCCCGGGCCTTCTCTTAACCTGAAATTGCGGTTAACCGGGATTCCCCGGTTGGCACAGGGCTCTCGTCGACAGGATGCCGAACAGAATTTTCCCGCCCTTGTCGGCGATAAACTGGGGTCAACTGAATTTTTCGGGTTAACCGATGGCCATGCGGCCGGTTTCGCCGGTGCGGATTCGGATAACTTGGCCCAAGTCGAGCACAAAAATTTTCCCGTCCCCCACGTTGCCTGTCCGAGCGGCCGCCTGGATGGCTTCCACTGTGGGCTGAACATACTCTTCGTTGACAGCCACTTCCACCTTCACTTTTTTCAGCAGACTGCCGCCCTCTTTGTGGCTTCGGTAAACTTCAGAGATGCCTTTTTGGCGCCCGCGGCCCATGACGTTAGTCACGGTGACCAGGTGAATTTCTTTTTGTTCCAAAATGTCCAACACGTCGTCCAAACGGTCCGGCTGAATGATGGCTACAATGTATTTCATAAAATTAGTTCTCCTTTGGATCAGTCAATGACCGTATAAGCGGCTTCCCGGTGCTGGGTGAGGTCCAACCCGATGCGCTCATCTTGATCGGATACCCGCAGACCCACCAGAACGTCCACCAGCTTAAACAGGACGACGCTTACCACAAACGAATAGAGGCCTGTGACAAGAACCGCCTTGGTTTGAATCCACAGGAGGCCCGGGTTGCCGTGCAGCAAGCCGTTGGCTCCGGCGGGGTTGACGGCCGTGGTGGCCCACAGGCCGGTGGCGATGGCGCCCCAAATTCCGCCCACGCCGTGAACGCCAAAGGCGTCCAAAGAATCGTCGTAGCCCAGCTTCACTTTCACGAACATCACCGAACCAAAACAAATGCCAGCGACCGTCACTCCGATGGCCATGGCGCCCAAGGGCGTGACAAAACCGGCCGCCGGTGTGATGGCAACCAACCCGGCGACGGCGCCGGTGATGGTGCCCAGCATGGTGGCGTGACGGTTGACCAGAACGTCCAAAACCGCCCACACAAGACCCGCCGTGGCCGCGGCGATGTGGGTGGACACAAACGCCGTGGTGGCCAGACTGCCGGAGCCCAGGGCGCTGCCGCCGTTAAACCCAAACCAGCCGAACCACAACAGGCCCGCTCCCAAAACGGCAAACGGCAAATTGTGCGGGGGAGAAAGCCGGGTGGGATACCCCCGTCGTTTTCCCAAGATCAGTGCCGCGGCCAAAGCCGCCATTCCGGCGTTCACGTGAACCACGGCGCCTCCGGCGAAATCCAAGGCACCGGTTTGGCGCAGGAACCCGCCCACGCCCCACACCCAATGGGCCACGGGATCATAGACCACCGTGGTCCACAAAAGCGAAAAAAGGACATAGGCTGAAAATTTCATTCGTTCGGCGAAGGCTCCCAGGATGAGCGCCGGCGTGATGACCGCAAACATGCATTGGTAGATCATAAACGCTTGGTGGGGGATGGTGGCCGCGTAGTCGGGGTTGGGTTGCGTGCCGACCCCGTTGAGGCCCAACCATTGCAGATTGCCGATCCATCCGCCGATCGTGGGGCCAAACGACAGGCTGTATCCCACGAAAACCCATTGAACGGTGACCAAACCCATGACGGCGAAACATTGCATGAGAACGGAAAGCATGTTTTTTCGCCGCACAAGGCCCCCGTAAAAGAAAGCCAGAGCGGGCGTCATCATCAGGACCAACGCGGCGGACACCAGCACCCACGCGGTGTCGCCCGAATTGACGGACGCCGCGGGCGGCGGAACAGTTTCAGCGATTGTTTCCGCCCAAAGAGCGGGCGCGCCAAGAGCGGCCAGGACAGCCAAACAGCGTTTCAAGGGTTTCATGTCGACATTGACCTCCGGAAAATAAAAGACGCCCCGCGCACGGTCGTCGCCGCGCGTCGAGACGTCGGTGTCTCTGAAAACGGGGTCTGAATTTTACGCAACCGGGCACAACACCGTGCCGGGAGATGAATTCTACATTGGCTTGTAATGGGATGTCAAATATTGGAAAAACCAATTGGTCAACCATGTCCCCTTTGCGTGCGGGTCGGGGGGTTTTCAATTGGGTTATTCGGGGGTATGCTTATGGGCGCGAGAAGAAGGTCGGGGGAGGATTCATTGAAACCGTTGGAATGGGTGTCCTGTGCCTTTCTTATGTGGTCTTTCCCTGCCGGGGCGGGGGTGTTTCCCCATTACGTTGTGGGCGCGGGGGGGGACCAGGACGACCGGGCTACCCTGATGGCCACCGTCGATTCTGTTCAGGTGGCCGATGTGATGGGGGACGATCATCCTGATTTGATCGTGGCGTTTCGCGGCGACAGCGTACTGGCGCCCAATGTGATATTGGGCCAAGGAAATGGAACCCGTTCGGGGAGTCCTTCCCAGGCGCTCTCCAACAATCCTTTTCGGTTTTTCTTAAACCCGGACGAAGTGCTTCTGGGAACCATTGATCTCAATAAAGACGGACGGCAAGACCTTGTTTTTTATGGATCCTCGGCTGTTCGGGTGTTACGGGGGCGGCCGGTGTGGACGGACGATTCGACGCGCCTTGAGGCGGATTGGACCGTCCCTCTGTCGCCCTCTCCCCAGGGGAGTTTCTTGTCCCGTATCGGAATGACCTCCGCCGATGTGAACGGGGACGATCGGGATGATTTGGTTTTAACGTGGCCGTCCATTTCCGGTGATATGGAAACCCTTATTGTTTTTGGAAAAGAGGATTTACCGGAAACCATCGATCCGACCGATCCCGCAAACGCCCAACGATGGCTGGCGGGCGTTCGCGAGATGGGGTCAACGGTCATGGATGTCAACCGCGACGGGCGGGACGATCTGTTGTTTGGGAACCAAGACAACGTGACGATTGTTTACGGAACCGCCGCCCCTCGCATGGGATGGGATTGGGCCGGGTCCACGGAAGTCTTAAAAGTAACCAGCGGGCAGGTCGGCGTTTCCCTAACTCCGGGATTCGTGACGGACCAAAACGAAGATGGGATGGTGGATCTGATTCTTCGCCAAAGTGGGACCCCCGCCACCTGGTGGTGGGTAGACGGTTTTAGTCTCAATATCGGAACCGGCACCATCGCTTTGTCCGCGTTGTCCCCGACGTTGGTTATGCAAACCGGCAACAACCAATCCCTCCGTTTGTTTTCCGATGTGGACGGGGACACCAAAGACGATCCCGCGGCCATGACGGCCGGCGGCACCACCCTCTTTGAATTTTTCAAAGGCGGCACGGCCTCTTCGTTTCCGCTCGGTTCTTCCCGTTTTAGCATCCAAACAGCGGGGGATGAATTTGTTTCCGGAGTAAACATTTTTTCGGCGGATTGGGACAGCGATGGGATCAAAGACATTTTTATTTGGTCTTCCAGTTTTCTCAACCCCATCGTGGCAAGCCTCAACACCTTTTATGGGTTTCTCCCGCTGGAAAATCCGTCTCTTTCGGTGGTGAGTCACGATCCCGGCGCCAAACGGGCCCGGCTGGAATTTTCCGTTAATGGCAACCCCGCCGAAATGAAATTGACCGGCGATTTGGATGAGGAATGGGCGGGTGCGTGGATCCCGTTTCAATCTCAACGATCTGTCCGGTTCACATCAAATCCGGCGCCCAAAAGCGTGACGGTCGTTTATCGAACCCGCGATGGCCGCGAAAGCGCGCCGGTTTCAGCCGCGCTTACTGTTTCCTCGGATGGGCCCCGCTTGCGGGCGGTGACCAACCGGATGTCCGGATCGCAACCGGATGTGGAATTGGATTGCCGGGTGGAAATGGGCCCCATTCGGGCATCGGTGTTTGAACGGAACGGGCGGAAAGTTCGGCAATTGAATGCGCTGGATGGCCAGGGACTACTGACCGTTCGTTGGGACGGGCGAAACGACGCCGGAGAACGGGTTCGGCCCGGAGTGTACGTGGTGGTGGTTGATTTTGATGGACGCCAGGAGAAAGTCAATGTGTTGCTGGAGTAGGCCCTTGTTTCCCGCGGTTGTCGCGGCGACGGTCGGATTCGTTTCGGTCTACGCCGGCACTTTCCCAAATTATTCCCTGGAAGACGGCGACCAAGATGCGCGCATTGAAACAGGCCAGCATGGCTCATTGGCGGGCCGGCAGGCCGTTTTCGGTGATGTGGATCAGGACGGCAAGCCCGACGCGGTTTTTTTTCATGTTTTGGAATCACCGCCCATTTTTTCAGGCCGATGGGTGTATTCGAATGTTTCGGTGTTGAGCCGCCCAGGCCAGCGGTTGTCCGAAACAATTAATCTAAACGAGGCTCGGTCTTTTGTGTTGTATGAATCGTCTTTTTTTAATCAATCCGGTCAAGGGCATTTCAGTCTATTGCATAACCTGTCCGATTGGGACGGTGATGGGAAATTGGATTTCGTCCTCTACGACACCACCCTCGGGGTGTTTTGGGGTCGCGAGGCCTGGACGACTCGGGATAAAGAGAGCCCTGATTTTCAGGCGAGATGGCCTTCCTCCCAGTTCCCGTCCGCGTTATCTCTCCACGCGGGGGACGTTGATGACGACGGAAAAATAGATCTTGTTATGACCAGCACCGGTTTTTCCGCTGTTCATGACGTGCTTTACATTTTGCCCATGAAAACCCGTTTGGCCGGATCTGTGCTGTTGGACTCGATGCCCGATGTGAAGAAATGGCAAGGCTATTCCGGTTGTTTGAAAGGACGTAACCCTGTTTTCCATTTAGACGCAGACAGCGTCGCCGATCTGGTTCTTAGCCGGGGAACCGGCTTGGACATTTTTTGGGGAGCGACTACTTTGCCGTCCACGTGGAACGCGTCCAGCAACCCGCCCTTGCGGGTTACGGCGTCGCCCGGGTGGTCTTTGGATTTTGTATTGGCCGCGGACCGAAATGGAGACGGCCGCTTGGACGCGGTGGTCCGCGAACAGTCCGGGTCAACCGTTCGCTGGCGACTTCTCTCCGGACCGGTGCTGGGAGCCCAGAATGGGACTGTGTCCATCGATGGGCTGTCCCCCACGTTCCTCCGGCAGGCGGGCCAGGTGGACACCCTGGCCGCCGCCGGGGATTTTGATGGCGACGGGCATGACGATTTGGTTTGGTCTTCCACGGGGGGAGTGAAAACGGTGACCGCCCTCTTTTTGGCCGACGACGCGTTGGCGGACGGGTCCCTGTCGAACACGCCCAGCTTAACCATTGACGGCGAATCCCACGAACAAGACGAAATCCATCTGGTGGATATGGACCTGGACGGCCGCGACGATCTGTGGATCATCCAAAAACCCGGACCTTCCCTCCATCGGTGGCACATCAACTTGTTTTATGGGTTTGAACCCCTCACGGATCCGACGGTGCGGATCGTCGGGCAAAGCGGGTCAACAAAAAGAGCGGACTTGGAGTTCGCGGTTCGGGGTTCCCCAACGGAAATGAAATTGTCGGGCGCCATAGACGGTCCGGATAAAGATCGGTGGATGCCTTACCAGACTCGGCGAACCGTTGAGATCGTTGGAACGCCCGGGCCCAAAACGGTGTCGGTTGTCTTTCGGCAGGCATCCGGACGGGAAAGCGCTCCGGCTTCGGTGGCCCTCACCGTTGCGAACGCGGGATCACGAATGGCGGTGGTGACCAACCGGGTGGGACGGGGCGGGGCGGAGCGTGCCCAGTGGGACTGTTTTTCGTCCGGTGGCCGATTGCGGGCGACGGTGTTTGAGCGGAGCGGACGAAAAGTGCGGACTCTTCTTGATGAGGAGGTCAACGGAACGGCGGTCGTTGTGTGGGACGGCCGCAACGAGGCTCAGGAACGCGTGCGCGCCGGGATGTACGTCATTGCCGTTGAGGCCGACGGCCGAACCGACCGGGGCGAAGTTCTGGTGGAATGGTAATTTCGGGTTAGCTGCAATGCGGTTCAAATAAGGATTGTCTCCCCGGCGAAAGCCGGGGGCCAGGGTTTAAAACCGCACTTTAGCCATCATTCCAATGACTGGATCCCGGCTTTTGCCGGGATGACGGCTTATCTAAAGTGCATTGGGGTTAGCTGTTGGGTCCGAGAAATTTGTAGCCCACCCCGATCAAACTTTCGATGCGCCGCCCTTCCGGCCCCAGTTGGCCCCGCAAATGGGCGACGGTCATGTCGATGGTGCGGGTGGTGCCGAAATAGGGATCGCCCCACACGGTTTCACTCAGAAAGTTGCGGGTCAACACCCGGTCCGGTCGTTTGGCCATGACGTGAAGCAGGTCGAACTCTTTAAGCCGAAGGGCCACGGGTTTTCCTTGCACCGTCACGACGCGCCGGGCGGTGTCGATGCGGATCTTGCCCACCTCGATGATTTCTCCGGACGTGTCCACCGGCGCGGCGGCCCGCCGGATCAGGGCGCGAACCCGCGCGATCACTTCTTTTCGGCGCAACGCCTTTTTGACCACAAAATCGTCGGCCCCAATTTCCAGGGCCAGCACGGCGTCTTCTTCCCGGGACCGGGATGTCAACATTAAAATCGGGATCGACCGCGTGGCGGGATCCGACTTCAACGCTTTGCACACATCAATTCCATCTTTGTGCGGTAAGTTCCAATCCAAAAGCAGAGCGTCGGGACGGGATTCTCGGGCCATTTTTTCCCCCTCTTCGCCGTTGGCCGCTTCCAAAACCACAAATTGTTCGTCCCGCAATATCTTCCCGATCACCATGCGAAAGTCCGGTTCGTCGTCCACCACCAACACGCGTTGATTAACCATTCTCTACCTCCTTGGGTAACCAGAGTATAAATTCGCTTCCCTGTCCGACCACGGAACGAACCGTCAAACGGCCCCCATGGGCTTCGGCCAGACCCCGCGCAATGGCCAATCCCAGGCCCGTTCCTTTCGGGCCATTGACCCGATCGCGGGTTTCCCGAACCTGCTCGAACCGGTCAAAAATACGGGCTTGATCTTCCGGCCGGATTCCCGGACCGGTGTCCGCCACGCTCAACACGGTGCCGGACCCGTCCGCCCGACCCCGCAACGTAATGCGGCCGTTGGGCGGGGTGAACTTTAGGGCGTTTCCCACCAAATTGGTGATGATCTGCCCCAGCTTGTCGGGGTCGGCCCAGATCTCCAACCCGTCCGTCACATCCAGTGCCAGCGCGATGTTTTTTTCCAGGGCTTTGGCGTGAAACAGGTTTGCCACCTCGTCAAGGGACTCCCGCGCCGACAACCGTTCCGGATCCACCCCGGTTGCGCCCGCGTCGATCTTGGATAAGTCAAGCAAATTATTAATAAACCGTCCCAGTCGACTCGCGTTGTTGCGGACCGACGACAGTTGCTCCGTTACGTCCGCCAAATCGCCGGCGCGAACTTCTTCGGCAATCAGCCGCGCGCAACTTTCGATGGCGGAAATCGGCGATCGCAACTCGTGGGTGACGTTGGCCACAAAGGCGCTTTTCATTTGTTCCACTTCGCCCAACCGGGCCGCCATTCGATTAAAATCGTTGGCCAACGCGCCGACTTCGTCGTGTCCGAGCGGTTCGATGACGTGGTTTAACCGCCCATCGGCCAACGCCCGGGTGGCTTGGGCAATTCGATCGAGGGGGCGGGTGATGCTCCCAGCCAACAAAGCCGCCCCCAACAGACTCAGAATCGACGCGGCCGCCGTGACCCCCGCAATGCGCCGTGCCGCCGGCCGTAGAGCCGCGGCGATGTCGTCCTCCAACGTGGATCGAGAAAAATCCACAACCGCTTGGGCGTCGGGCTTGTCTTTTGAACGAGCCAGCCCCAAGGACCGAACCACCCGCCACCGGTCCGCCAGGGGCGGATCCTGGATCGGCGAACGGCCCAATCGACCTTTCACCGTGTGCGCCACGACCCTGTTTGCGGCGTCCACCGCGTAGGCTTGCAGAACACCCGGAACCTGGCCCACATACTGGGCGGCGTTCAGGGCGGCCAGTTCGTCACCCACTTTCAACGCGTCCCGGCACGCCCGCGCAAATTGGTCCGCCGTTCTGGTTCGAGTCGACAGCGCTTCGGCCCGAAGCGCCTTTTTTTCCGAGACGTAGAGGGCCGAGCCCGAAAGAAAAACAATTCCCAGCACAAACATCAACATCAGTCCGGTCACGCGGGTCCGTATCGTCATGGATTGGTCCGGTCCGCTCGGGTGCGGTCCAGGGCCCGTTGATACGTGGAATTGGCGGGGTCCAGTGTGACCGCTTTTTGAAACAGAGTTCGGGCGCGGGACATATCTCCGGCCTGATAGGCGTCCATCCCTTCGGTGTAGGTGGATTGGGCCAAACGTTTTTGGAATTCCGTTTTTGTTTTTTCCAAACGGGCCGTTCGGCCGGACAATTCTTTGTCGGGATCGCCGCAAGTTTGTGCCGACCGAAGAGCCGCCAGGGCGCCGTCCCAGTCGGACTCTTTTTCCCGCCGGTCCGCGATCGCCACCAACGCCCCACGGCACCGATCCAAGCCGTTGTCCGCCACCGATACCGGCGCTCCCGTTTCCCGGGCCTTTTTCCAGACCTGAGCGGCTTCTTCCCACTTTTTGGCGGATTCCAAGTCCCGGGCCTGGACCATAAGCTTGGAAATTTCTTTTTCTTTGGCCCGGGCCAAATCTTTTTTCAATTGCCGAACCCGTTGGTCTTCGATTTTGGATCGGCACCGATCCAGCCAGGCTTGTGCGTGGGGAAATTTTGGCTCAATGACCGACACTTTTTCAAAAAGGGTCAACGCCTTTTCCGTTTCTCCCGATTCGAACAATTGAACCCCTTGGGCGAACAGGGTGGCCGGGTCGACACTTTCGGCCAGGCGCGATTCCAGCTTTTGACGTAACCGGGTTACGGCCGGGTCGCCGGGCGATAGCGTGTTCAGTTCAATCAGTTTTTTTCGCGCGGACAAGAGGTCGCTTTGGATCAAATTTTTCTCGGCGTCCTGAAGCAGTTCGGCCCGTTGCTGTTCCTGTCGGATCGGATCTCCGAAACGGAACGAAAGGTCCAGCCGGTGCAGGTCGCCCAAATCTTTTTGCATTTGGAACCCGTAATTGAACCCCCAGTTCTCCCGTTGGAGCCCGAACCCGGATGAAACCCCTTCCCCCGCACCGAGGGTTTGATATCCTCCCCGTAACGACAATGTCCATCGGTCTGAAAAAAGGGCGGTGTATTCCAATCCCCCATGGACAATCGGCCGATCGTCGGCCGGGGCGTCCAGTTGGCCCACAAGCCAACAGCGTTGGCGGGGTTGAGAGAAAATACGGTAGGCGCCCCCGCCTTTCACCGACAGCGGAAGGCCCACGCTTTCGCCCGACCCCTGGAGCGGTGTCCCCAAATTGGCCAAAGCGGCCCCCGTCCGGAACCGCGTTCCTGTCAAGGCCCAGCCGATGTCCGCGGCAATGGCTTGGGCGTGGGTACTGAACAGTTCTTGGCGAACGTATTTGGCGGTCAAACCAACATGGCTTCGTCCCCAGGGGTGGGCGTAAGTCAGACCCGCCGCCAAATCGTAAGGGTTGGCCTGGCCCATGGATTGGTCATTTGATTTTATCTCAAAAGAGTCTTGGGACAAATAAGCCGCGCTCACCCCCCACGTCCGTCGTCGGCCCCGGGCCCAGTAGGGCCGAACCCAGGCCAAACTATCCAATCGTTCTCCGGCAAAACCGGTTTCGTGGGTCAACAGGATTTCAGAACGCTTTTGTTCCTGAACCCAGGCGGGGTTCCAAAAAAGTGAGTTGGAATCTTCTCCCAACGCCACGCCGGTCCCTCCCCGGGAAGCGGGTCCGGCGCCGATGTTGCGGTTCAAAATTTCCGGCCCTTTCGTGGCGATGGTTCGGTCTGAGAAAAATTCCAGGCCCATTGCGGGGCTTCGAGAAAAGAAGACGGTGGAAATCAAGAAAAACAGGTGCCGGCGCAAGCGGGCCTCCTTGCCCAGGGTGTTCCCTTTCAGTATACTCAGATTTCGTCATAAATCAATGGTTTTTTATGGGAAAAATTTTACACGAATGTGACATCTTCTTTACACGGGTTTTTCGGAGGTGAGCTATACTGAAGAAAGGAAACACCCAATCCGACCCAAAGGAGTGACTCATGAACAAGGACGCGGACGAAAAGACGCCCATGCGGTTCGCCAACAACGAGCTTTTTCGAGACAATTTAACCGAAGAAAAACTAAATTTATTGATTGAAGGTCACGCGGCGTTTCAATGTCTGTGGGCCGGGGTGGAACTGGGACTTTACAATTTGCTGTCGGCTCGGCCCGGGCTGACGCGAAAAGAGATCGCCGAAGGCCTTAACCTGCAGGAACGGCCCGTGCGCGTGTTGGTCACGGGACTTGTCAGTTTGGGGGTTCTTCTCAAAGAGGGCGACCTCTATTCGCTCAGCGCCTGGGCCGACCGCTGTCTCGTGGAAGGAAGACCCGAATATTTGGGCGACACCATGGCGTGGCAACGTTACATCGTCTATCCCGGTCTGGAAGATTTTGCCGGTTCGTTGCGCGCCAACAAGAACACCGGTCTCGACAAGTTTCCCGGGCAAGGCGACTCGCTTTACGCCCGTTTGCGTTCGGACCCCTTCAAAGAACGGGTTTTTGCCCGGGCCATGGAGGGTTTGTCCCGCCAAGCCAACGAGGCCCTGTTGGAATCTTTTGACTTTTCCCGTTTCAAACATTTGGTGGATATCGGGGGCGGAAACGGGACCAACGCCCTGGCCTTTGCCCGGCATTATCCCCATTTGAAAGCCACCATCATGGACCTTCCCTCCGTGTGCGAAATGGCTCGCCAAAACATCGAAAGTCACAGTCTTCAGGCTCGTGTCAGTACGCACCCGGGAAACCTGTTGGAAGATCCTTTCCCCCAAGGGGCCGACTTGATCCTGTTTTGCCACCTCTTTTCCATTTGGGAGGAAGCCACGGACCAACGCCTGATGAAAAAGGCGTTCGACGCCCTGCCGGCCGGCGGTGCGTTGGCGTTGTTCGGAATGGCCATGGACGCGGAAGAAAAGGGGCCCGTCAGCACCGCGTTGGGAAACCCTTACTTTTTGGGGATTGCCACCGGAACAGGCTATCTCTATTCAGTGGGGGAATACGAAGCCTGGTTGCGTAAAGTGGGGTTCCGTAAATTACACACGGTGACCGGCTTGCCCGTGGATCACATCCTCATCGTGGCGGAAAAATAGCACCTCGCACGCTGTCCCGGTTTCACCGGGATGGCGTCGGCCGAAGTTTACGGGCGCGGGAGCCGGACGGAAAAAACGCTCCCTTCTCCCGTTCGGCTGGTTACCGCGACAGTTCCCCCTCGATTTTCGACGATGTGTTTGACAATAGCCAGGCCCAGTCCGGTTCCGCCCCGATCGGAGCCCCGGGATTTGTCCGCCCGATAAAATCGCTCGAACACCCTCGCTTGATCGTTCGCCGAAATGCCCACACCGCTGTCTTTGACTTCGATCACCGTGTTGACGCCGTCCGCCCGGGCGCGCACTTCCACCCGACCGTCGGGCCTGTTAAACTTAATGGCGTTGTCCAATAAATTAACAAGCACCTGCGTGAGTTCGTCTTCGGCCATGGCAACGATCAAGGGATCTGTTGGCAAATCCAGCCCCACCGCCACCCCGGATTTCTGGGCTAAGGGGGACAGCGCTTTCACCACACGCCGGCCGGTTTCTTGAAGAACGCACGAAGCGGGCGATGGGTTCGATTGGGGCCGGTCCAGCCGGGACAGAGCCAGTAAATCCTCAATCAATCGTTGCAACCGCGCGGTCTGTTCCTGGGCGGTGATCAAAAAGTCGCGGGCGTGGTCGGGGTCCGTGAGGGCGCCATCAAGCAGGGTTTCGAGCGCGGCGCTGAGGGCGGTTAACGGCGTTTTCAGTTCGTGGGACACGTTCGCCACAAATTCCCGCCGCCCCTGTTCCAACCGGCGCAAGGCGGTCACCTCATGAAACGTGGCCACCACGTGGCGGACGGTGCCTCCCTCCATAATGGGGACCACTTTCACGTCGTAAATCCGATCGTTGGCCGGTCCGAACGCCATTTCTTTGTTTTCGGGTTGGCCCGTCTGAAAGACGCGGTCCACCAGGGCGCCCCACTCCCGATGGCGAAACACTTCCCACAGGGGTTTGCCCACGGCGCTGGCCGAGGGCTGGTTAAAAAGCCCGTCCACCGCCGGGTTGGCCAGCAAAACGCGCCGTTGGTCGTCCACCGCCACAACCCCGTCGGTTAAAGAATGGACGAGATTTTTCATGAAATCGGGACGGGCCGAGGCGGGTTTTGTTTCAGGGGGGGACGCGGGGGGGACGCGGCGGCGAAACAGCCGGATCATGGTTCCGTGACCAATCGATACCCGACGTTTTTGACGGTCACCAACCGGTTTTTTTCGCCACCCAATTTACCCCGCAGTCGCGCCACGTGCTGGTCCACGGTTCGGGTATCGATGTCGGCCGCCCGGTCGATGCCCCACACCTGTTCCAGCATGTCTTCCCGGGACATGGTTTTGCCCCGGGCCGCCCACAGGGTTCGAAGCAGATCGAATTCTTTGCCCGTCAGCGTGATTGGTTTTCCGTCCACATGAACCGTGTGCTTTTCGGAATCCAAAACCAACGCGCCAACTTGAAAAACCGCCCCGGCGGCCGGGCTGTCGGCAGAGGTGCGGCGCAACAGGGTTTTTATCCGCGTCATCACTTCCCGAACCGAAAACGGTTTTGTCACGTAATCGTCGGCGCCCATTTCCAGCCCGACAATTTTGTCCACTTCGCCGCTTTTCGCCGTCAACATCAGAATCGGAACGGACCGGTCCGTGGCGCGAATCAACCGGCACACCTCCAGGCCGTCCACTTTCGGAATCATCAGGTCCAAGAGGACCACCCGGGGTTTGCGGCTTCGAAACAGCGCCACCGCCGTTTCCCCGTCCTTGGCCAGCAACGGCTCATACCCTTCTTTTTCGAGATTGTACGCCAGGAGTTTTGCGATGGCCGCGTCGTCTTCCACGACCAAAACCTTCCGTTTCATTTACACAGGCCGTCGGAAAAGCGATCGCACCCGCGCCAGAAGTTCTTTTTCGCCGAACGGTTTGGTGAGATAATCGTCGGCTCCCGCCGTGAGGCCCACCACTTTGTCGTCGTCTTTTTTTTGGCCGGTCAACATCAGGATCAGCACTTTTTCATCTTGTTTACGGATCTCTTCGCACACCATCACGCCGGTTTTGCCCGGCATGAAGACGTCCAAGATCAACAAATCGGGTTTTTCTTTCCGGTAAAGCTCGATGGCCCCGTCGCCGTCGTTGGCCGCCCACACGGTGTAGCCCGCCATTTCCAAAAGCCGCCGCACGAAGAAAGTGATTTCTTTTTCGTCGTCGGCGATCACAATTTTTCCGTTCGTCATGGTGTCCTCATGTCCCGCCGGCCCGTCACCGCTTGGGCCAGGGTGTATTCGTCCGCGTATTGGATCGCGCTTCCCGACGGAAGGCCCGCCGCCAGCCGGGTCACGCGCACCCCGGCGGTTTTTAATAAATCCGCCAAATAAGCCGCCGTGGTTTCCCCTTCCACCGTGGGGTTTGTGGCCAAAATGACCTCGTTGGCCCCCTGGTCGCGCACCCGCGTGAGCAACGATTCGATCCTCAATTCGTCCGGGCCCACGCCGTCCAACGCCGACAAAACGCCTCCCAGTACATGATACCGCCCCCGAAACGCCCGTGACCGTTCCAGCGCCGCCACGTCGCCGGACTCTTCCACCACGCACACCACCGTCCGGTCCCGCCGGGGATCCTGGCAATGCCCGCAGGATTCCACCGATTCGTCCGCTTCCATATGGTTTCCGCACTGGGGACAGCGGCGGATCCGAGCCAGCGCGTTGGTCACGCTCTCGCTAAGTTGGCGCGCCTCGGCGCGGTGGCGAAGCAAATGCAACGCGATTCGTTCCGCCATTTTCGGGCCGACCCCGGGCAAACCCAGAATCGAGGATACCAAATTGTCCCAAGCGCCTTTCATGTCCGATTACCGCGCCGGCGCGTCAACCCGCCGAACCCGCCCCGGGAACTTGTCCAACACTTTGCGAATGCCGGGGTCCAAGGCCGCCGCCGATTCCGGCGACTCGTCCGTGCCTTCCACAACCGGTTCGCTTGATTCCGGTTCGTCCTCGTCGTCCACAACGGCTTCCTCGTGCGCTTCCGCCGCCTCGGGCGGCACGGGTCCCCGGGGTTCATTTTGGGGGAGGGCCGCCGGTTTCAAGGACGCGGCGCTGCGAACGGGGGTCGGGTCGGTGGAAGGTCGAGCCGTGGGGGGGTCCACGGCATATTGGATGGAAAACGCGGCGCCGATCTTTTGTTTCAGACAAGTCAACCAAACCGATTCTTGGGCGGCCACCTGGTTTTTCTGAAATTCCTGGTCAAAAGCCAATTTTAAAATGGTTCCCGGCAAAGCGGACCAGCGCGCCGTGTGAAGAAACGTTTCCAGCGACGGTTTTTTATGGCCGATCTCGTTGACCATGGTGGCCCAGGCGGTTCGCACCGTATCCGCGCTCCAGGGCCCGGTTGCGGGCGACGCCGGTTCGGACTGTTTCACGGCCGTCGGCGGAGCCGGTACGGCCGTCACAGGAGGTTGGGGAGGGGGAGAGAAAACAGGTTTTGATTCCCGCGGCGGCGGCGAGATCACAACCGGCGCGGGTATCCCCGACCGCAGGGATTTTTCGAGGGTTTCCAGCCGTTCTAAAATTTCCGCCACGGGCAGGGCGTCTTGGGCCATTTCCAAGCAAGCCAACTCAAAGGTGACCCGGGGCGACTCGCTTCGCCGCATGTCCGCCACCGCCCGCGACAGAACGCTTAAATCCCGTTCCAGGCGGGACTCGGAATAAAGCGCCGACTCCGATTCCATTTCCGCCCCGTCGGGGTCTCGGGCGTCGCGAACGCCCGCTTTCCAGAGCAGAAGACGGTGGCGCCGATCCAAAAAATCCTCCGCCAACTGGGACAAGTCCAACCCGTCTTCCACCGCTTTTTGTATCGCCTGCAAAACAGGCCCCGGCTCGCCTTGTCGAACCGTCTCGCTGAACGATCGAACAAACTCGCCCGGCAACAACCCCAGCAAACGCCGCACGTCCTCCACCGTCGCTCCCTGGGGGGCGAAGGCAATCACCTGGTCCAACAAGGACAACGCGTCGCGCAAGGATCCGTGGGCCGACCGAGCCACTTCCCGCAAGGCGGCGTCTTGAACCGGCAGTTTTTCCTGGGACACAATCCATTTCAACCGCTCGACAATGTCCGCCAACGTGATCGATCGCAATTGAAACCGCTGACAGCGCGATAAAATGGTTTCGGGAATTTTTTGCGATTCCGTGGTGGCCATCATGAACACCACGTGGGGCGGGGGTTCTTCAAGGGTTTTCAACAGGGCGTTAAATCCGTCTTTCGAAATTTGGTGGGCTTCGTCGATAATGATCACCCGATAGCGCGATCGGGCCGGGGCGTATTTGACGGTTTCGCGCAGTTCCCGGATTTGATCGATGCCGCGGTTGGAGGCGCCGTCGATTTCCAAAACGTCGTCGGTCGAGGTCCCGCCGGCGATGTCCACGCACTGGGGACACGTGCCGCAGGGCGTCAGGGTGGGACCCTGGACACAGTTGAGCGCCCGGGCCAAAATTCGGGCGGTGGTGGTTTTGCCGCACCCCCGCGGGCCCGATAAAACGTAGGAATGGGCAATCCGTCCGCTGGCCAACGCGTTTTGCAGGGTTTTGGCCACGGCTTCTTGGCCCACCAAATCGCTGAACCCTTGGGGGCGGTATTTGCGAGCAAGAACGAGATAAGACATAAGGGCCCCCTCCGGGGAGCCGAATCAATTTAGCACTTTTCCGTCGATGAGGTCAACGGCGTTACAGCGACGCGACGCGCCGAATGTACCCGTCCGTGTCGAATTTGGATTTGCACCCGTTGGCCGTCATCCAGCGGATCGAACCGATCACCGGCCGGTTAAACCAGGGCCGGTCGTGTACCCCGCCCACAGACCAGGCGATGCCCGCGTAGCCGTTGGGGTCACGGCCGTCCAACTCGTAACGGTCATTTAAGTGGATCGCCGTGGATTGGGCTTCCTCGGGGCTGGGGGACCACTCCAGAATCTTTTTGGCCCAGTACATGCGCAGGTATCCGTGCATTTTGCCCCGTTTCACCATTTCGGTTTGGGCCGCGTTCCACAACGGATCGTGGGTGGCGGCTTGTTCAAATTCCGCCCTCCGATAAAGAAAAGGCCGTTTGTCCCGTCGGTGGGCGTGGAGGCTCTTTTGGGCCCATGCGGGAAACCCGTCAAACGAATCGTAATGGGAATTGTAAAGGCAATAATTGTCGGACAGTTCCCGCCGGACAATCAGTTCTTCCAAAAAGGTTTGGCCGGAGGGGGTGTCCCAGGCGTGGGCCCGAACGCCCAGCGTTACTTTCTGGGCCGACACCTGGCCGAAATGCAGGTAAGGCGACAGGTCGGACTGCCCGTCTTGTTGCGGGTCGTTTCGGGTGTCCGCGTAAGAAGAGAGCCGGGTTTTGATGAACAGACCCAGGGCTTTGGCGCCAGCGGCTTCCCCGGGATCCGTCCAGCTCACTGGACCAACAGAGTTGTCTGGTTTCAAGCGGTTCAGGACATCGGCCCAATTAACTGGCTCAACGGATTTGGCCCACGGGAAAGGGTGGCGGACCAACGCCGGAAAGTCTGTCAGAAAATCCGGAAGCAGTTTGTGTAGTTTGGGCCGCAAGGTGTAAGCCCCGTACTCCTGCTTGGGGGAGGCCACCCACGCGGGCACGATGTTGTGGGCGTCCACCTCCTCAAACAAAACCGGCAGTTTCCGGGCTATTTTTGTTTTCCAGGTTTGTTTGAGCCGAAGCGGATCGAAGTCGGCGACCACGGCGCCCGCCGTGTGCTGGGCGGCGAAGTTGGGAAGCGTTTCGTCGGGCGGGCCGAACAGGAGATGAAACGAGATCCCCGCCGCCTTAAGCCGCCCTTCCACCAGGGCCAGTCCTTTCAGCATGAAGTCGTAGGCCCGCAGCGGCGCGCCTAAAAATTCCGGGGCGAGAGTGAAAACCACCGCCAACGGGACGCGGCGTTCCAAGGCCATTGCTTGGGCCCGAAGCAAGGCCCAGTTGCCCGCCACCCGCTGGTCGCGGCTCATCCAGTAGAGCACCGGCCCCGACCCGGGAGGGCGGGGAGAAAGAGAACGGACGCGGCGGGGATCCACGCTCATGAGCGGAAAATGAAAAAAACCGCTCCCATCATGCACAGCGCCGCCCAGAGGTAATCCCATTTAAGCGGTTGGCCCATGTAAAAAACGGCGAACGGGACAAAGACGGTCAACGAAATTGCTTCTTGGAGAATCTTTAATTGGGCCAGGCTCATGACGGTGTAACCGATCCGGTTGGCGGGGACCTGCAGGCAATATTCAAAAAAGGCCACGCCCCAACTGATGACGGCGGCGGTGAGCCAACCGCGGTGGCTCAAATTTTTCAGGTGGGCGTACCAGGCGAAGGTCATAAACAGGTTGGACAAGATGAGCAGTCCAACCGTGCGGACGAACACGGACATAAATTTTCTCCCGGGAACGATGGAGCCGGCGTGATCGAGCTCTGTAAAAATATTATAATAGCTGTTTCCGAAGTTTCCTGTCGGGTAATACATTGTGAAGGTGATAAGGTGACGACACTAAACGAAGCGCCATCAAAACAGGGTTTGTACGATCCGCAATTTGAACGGGACGCCTGCGGGATTGGGTTTGTTGTCAACATCAAGGGCAAAAAGTCCCACGAGATCGTGGCCCAATCGTTGGAAGTATTGAACAATTTGAACCACCGCGGCGCGTGCGGGTGCGAAGCCAACACCGGCGACGGAGCGGGGGTGTTGATCCAATTGCCCCACGGATTTTTGAAAAAGGCCGCCGCCAAAGAAAAGATCGTTCTTCCAGACCCCGGCCTGTACGGCGTGGCGATGATGTTTCTTCCGCAAAACGTCGACGACCGCCGCAACGCCGAAAAACAATTTGAACAGTTGGTGGCCGAAGAGGGCCAAACGTTTTTGGGGTGGCGCACGGTGCCCACCAACAACAGCGCCCTGGGCCTGACGGCCCGGGCCGGCGAACCGTTTATGCGCCAGGCCTTCATCGCGAAAGGAAAGAATGTGAAGGACGGCGATGCCTGGGCGTTTGAGCGGGTTCTTTACATCATCCGCAAACGGGCCGAACATTCCATTAAATTCTTGAACGAAAACGGGTCCAACCGGTTTTACATCCCCAGCCTGTCGTCGCGCACCATCGTTTACAAAGGCATGTTGTTGGCCGGCCAGATGGAAGACTATTACCCGGAACTGCGCGACCCCGACCTGACATCGGCGTTGGCGTTGGTCCACTCGCGGTTTTCCACCAACACGTTTCCCAACTGGAACCGGGCCCACCCGTACCGTTACATTATCCACAACGGGGAGATCAACACCTTGCGCGGGAACGTCAACTGGATGCACGCCCGCTCGGCTCTGCTCAAGTCCGACGTGTTCGGCAACGACTTGAAACGGCTCATGCCGATCATCGATACCGATGGGTCCGATTCGGCCATGTTCGACAACTGTCTGGAATTTTTGGTGTTGTCCGGGCGCAGTCTGCCCCACGCCATGATGATGATGATCCCCGAACCTTGGGCGAACCACGAAAGCATGTCGGAAGACAAAAAAGCGTTTTACGAATACCACGCGTGTTTGATGGAACCGTGGGACGGTCCGGCCTCGATCGGATTTACCGATGGCGTCCGGGTGGGCGCGGTGTTAGACCGCAACGGATTGCGGCCGTCCCGGTATGTGGTCACCAACGACGATTTCATCGTTTTGGCCAGCGAAGTGGGCGTGTTGGACATCGCTCCGGAACGGGTGGTCCAAAAGGGCCGGCTTCAGCCCGGTCGCATGTTGTTGATCGACACCGAACAGGGACGCATCATCGCCGACGATGAGATCAAAAAATCCGTGGCCGCGGAACATCCTTACCGCGCTTGGTTGGATAAGAATCTGATCGCCCTGGACGATTTGGTGGACCAGGACAAACCGGTTCACGAAGAACACAGCACCGTCGTCCAACGCCAGCAGGTGTTCGGTTACTCGTATGAAGATTTGCGCGTGGTGATGGAACCCATGGCCAAAAACGGGGTGGAACCCGTGGGCGCCATGGGCACCGACACGCCTTTGGCGGTTCTGTCGGACAAACCTCAGTTGCTGTCCAATTACTTCAAGCAATTGTTCGCCCAGGTCACCAACCCGCCCATCGACTGTTTGCGGGAAGAAATTGTGACGTCGTCGTCCACCGCCATCGGCGGCGAGCGCAACCTGCTCGACCCCACGGCGGAAAGTTGCCGACTGATCGAATTGAAAAGTCCGATTTTGACCAACGAGCAGTTGGAAAAACTTCGCCAAGTCAAAGAGCCGGGGTTCCGGTCGTTGACCCTTCCCATCTTGTTTGATCCCGCCCAGGGCGGCGACGGGCTTCGTCGCGCCATGGACGATTTGTTTGCCGCGGCGGACAAGGCCGTGGCCGGCGGGGTGAACATTTTGATTCTGTCCGACCGGGGCGTCAACGAGAAAAAGGCGCCCATCCCCGCGTTGTTGGCGGTGGCGGGACTGCACCACGACATGATCCGCAAAGGCACCCGCATGAAAGTGGGTTTGATTCTGGAATCCGGCGAGCCCCGGGAAACCCACCATTTCGCCGTGTTGTTGGGATATGGCGTGGGAGCCATTAATCCGTACATGGCCTACGAAACCATTGACGACATGATCCAGCAGGGGATGTTGGTGGGCGTCGACCACAAAGCGGCGATTAAAAATTATGTTAAAGCGGCCACCAAAGGCGTCGTTAAAACCATTTCGAAAATGGGGATCTCCACCATCCAAAGTTACGGCGGCGCGCAAATTTTTGAGGCGCTGGGGTTAAAGCAAGACGTGATCGATCGGTATTTCACCTGGACTCCGTCCCGGGTGGGAGGGGTTGGTCTGGACGTGATCGCCGAGGAGGCTCGGCGGCGTCATCACCGGGCGTTTTCCGCCGTGTCGGCGGACGCCCACGTGCTGGACGCGGGGGGCAATTACCAGTGGCGCAAAGAAGGCGAACGGCATTTGTTTAACCCGGAAACCATTCATCGCCTCCAGTTGGCGTGCCGCACCAACCGATACGATGTGTATCAAAGTTACGCGGCGTTGGTCAACGATCAAGCCCGGGAACACTATACGTTGCGGGGTTTGTTGGATCTCAAACCGGCCGATCGGCCGGTGCCCATCGAGGAAGTGGAATCGGTGGAATCCATCATGAAACGGTTTAAGACCGGCGCCATGAGTTACGGGTCCATTTCTCAGGAGGCCCACGAATCGTTGGCCATCGCCATGAACCGCGTGGGCGGAAAATCCAACACCGGCGAAGGCGGCGAAGATCCGGAGCGATACAAACTGTTGCCCAACGGCGATTCCAAAAACAGCGCGATCAAGCAGGTTGCGTCCGGCCGGTTTGGTGTGACAAGCCTCTACTTGGTCAACGCCCGGGAAATCCAGATCAAAATGGCCCAAGGGGCCAAACCCGGCGAAGGCGGCCAACTGCCCGGCACAAAAGTGTATCCCTGGGTGGCGCGCACGCGCCACACCACGGCCGGCGTGGGGCTTATTTCACCGCCGCCGCACCACGACATTTATTCCATTGAAGATTTGGCCGAACTCATCCACGACCTTAAAAACGCCAACCACCAGGCCCGCATCAGCGTGAAACTGGTGGCCGAGGTGGGCGTGGGCACGGTGGCCGCGGGGGTCGCGAAAGCCCACGCCGACGTGGTTTTAATTTCGGGGTTCGACGGTGGAACGGGCGCGTCGCCCCAATCGTCCATCAAACACGCGGGCCTGCCGTGGGAATTGGGGTTGGCGGAAACGCACCAAACGTTGGTGTTAAACAACCTGCGCAGTCGAATTGTCGTCGAGACCGACGGTCAGTTGAAAACAGGCCGCGACGTGGTGATCGCCGCGTTGTTGGGGGCCGAAGAGTTTGGTTTTGCCACGGCGCCCCTGGTGGTGTTGGGGTGCGTCATGATGCGCGTGTGCCATTTGAACACGTGCCCGGTGGGCGTGGCCACGCAGGATCCCAAACTGCGCAAAAAGTTTACGGGGGATCCGTCCCACGTGGTTCATTTCATGCGGTTTGTCGCCCAGGAAGCCCGGGAATACATGGCCCAAATGGGGTTCCGGTCCCTCAACGAGATGATCGGCCGCGTGGATCGGTTGGAAGGGCGCAAAGCGGTGGACCATTGGAAAGCCAAAGGGGTGGATTTTTCCAACATTCTTTATTCTCCGCCGGTGGGGCCGGAGGTGGGTCGGTACTGTCAAATGGCGCAGGATCACGGACTGGATGGGTCCTTGGACCGACGGGTGTTGTTGGATTTGTGCAAACCGGCTTTGGAAAAGGGAGAAAAAGTGAAAGCGGTTGTGCCTATTCGCAACCGTGACCGGGTGGTCGGCACCCAGCTGGGCAGTGAGTTGACGCGCCGCTACGGCGCCAAGGGGTTGCCCGACGATACCATTGAGCTGACGTTCCAGGGATCGGCGGGACAAAGTTTTGGGGCGTTCATCCCCCGGGGCATGACGATGGCGCTGGAAGGCGACGCCAACGATTATTTCGGCAAGGGGCTCTCGGGAGGCAAGCTGATTTTGACGCCGCCCCGGGCCGCGGGGTATGTGCCGGAAGAAAACATCATCGTCGGCAACGTGGCGTTTTACGGGGCCACGTCGGGCGAATCCTACATCCGCGGGTTGGCGGGGGAACGCTTTGCGGTCCGCAATTCCGGCGTTCACGCCGTGGTGGAAGGCGTGGGGGACCACGGGTGCGAATACATGACCGGCGGCCGGGTGGTGGTGATCGGGCCCACCGGGCGTAATTTCGGCGCGGGCATGACCGGCGGCGTGGCGTATGTCTGGGACGTCAACGGCGATTTCCGCAGCAAGGTGAACAAGGAAATGGTGGAAGTCGAACCCATGGAAGAAGAAGATGTGCAGGAAGTCCACGGGTTGTTGGTGAAACATTTGTTGCACACCACCAGCACGGTGGCCAAACGCATTTTGGAAGAGGGTCCCGCGTTGATTCGAACCTTCGTTAAAATCATGCCCCGGGACTACAAACGGATGATTTCCACCATCAAAAAAATGCACCAAGCCGGCATGACGGGCGACCAAGCCATCATGGCCGCGTTCGAAGAAAACGCCCGCGACCTCTCGCGGGTGGGGGGGAACTAATGAGTGCCGTGAATCCGCCGAAACCGTTGGGGGTTGCCAAACCGACGGGGTTTATGAAATTTCAACGGGAGCTTCCCGCGGACGCCTCTCCCACGGAACGAATTCGCCATTGGGACGAGTTCCACCAGCACATGCCCGAAGAATCTTTGCGCAAACAGGGCGCCCGGTGCATGGATTGCGGAGTTCCTTTTTGCCACACGGGAAATTTGGTGGCGGGGATGGCGTCGGGATGTCCCATCAACAACCTTATTCCGGAATGGAACGACTTGGTGTTTCGCGGTTTGTGGGAAGACGCCCTGGACCGGTTGCACAAAACCAATAATTTCCCGGAATTCACCGGCCGCGTTTGTCCCGCGCCCTGCGAAGGGTCCTGCGTGTTGGGAATTTCCGAGCCCCCGGTGACCATTAAAAACATCGAGGTGTCGATCATTGATCGCGGGTTCGCCGAAGGGTGGGTCAAGGCCGAGCCCCCCAAAAAACGCACCGGAAAAAAAGTGGCGGTGGTGGGATCGGGCCCGGCGGGCCTATCGGCGGCGGCCCAATTGAACCGGGCGGGCCACACGGTGACGGTGTTCGAGCGGGCCGACCGGATCGGCGGTCTTCTCATGTACGGCATTCCCAACATGAAACTGGACAAGAACGTGGTCCAACGGCGCGTGGATTTGTTGGCCAAAGAAGGGGTCACGTTTTTGACCAACACCGAGGTGGGGTCGGCTGCGTTTCCGACGGAAAAGCTCAAGAAAGAGTTTGATGCCGTGGTGTTGGCCCTGGGCGCAACCGCGCCCCGGGACTTGAAGGCGCCCGGCCGGGAGTTGAAAGGAATTCATTTTGCCATGGAGTATTTGCACGCCAACACGAAAAGCTTGTTGGATTCCAAACTCATGGACGGCCGATCCATTTCCGCGTCGGGCAAAGACGTGGTGGTGATCGGCGGCGGCGACACGGGCACCGACTGCGTGGGCACGGCCCTGCGTCAGGGGGCCAAAAGCGTGGTCCAGTTTGAAATCATGCCTCGCCCGCCGGAAAAACGGGCCGCCGACAATCCGTGGCCCCAATGGCCGAAAATTTTCCGCACCGATTACGGCCAAGAAGAGGCGGCGGCGGTTTTTGGGGCGGACCCGCGCCAGTTTTTGATTTCCACCACGCGTTTTGAGGGGGGCGAAAACTCCAAACGCGTGAAGGAACTCCACACGGTTCAGGTGGAATGGGGTCCGAAAGGACCCGTGCCGGTTCAGGGCACGGAAAAAGTGTGGCCCGCCCAACTGGTTTTGTTGGCCCTGGGGTTTTTGGGTCCGGAAGAGAAACTTTTGAAAGATCTTAACGTGGAACGCGACTCTCGTTCCAACATTAAAGCCGATCACGGGCGGTTTGCCACCAGTGTTCCGGGCGTGTTCGCCGCCGGCGACGCGCGCCGGGGCCAAAGCCTGGTGGTGTGGGCTATCAACGAGGGACGCGGCGCCGCCCGGGAAGTGGACCGTTACCTCATGGGACGTTCCGATCTGCCCTAAATGATTGATCCTCGCGACGAGCCGGGGCCGCTGACCGCGGCGGATTTTGAAACGTTGCTCGAAGCCAGCCGCGCGTTAGCGGGCACGTTGGATCTTCCTTCTCTTCTCAAAACCGTCATGGAATTGGCCGCTCGGGTGGTGCGGGCCCAATCGGGATCCATCCTCCTGAAAGACGAAACCACGGGCGAACTGGTGTTCGACGTGGCGCTGGGAACGGCGGGCGATAAGGTCAAATCTGTTCGGTTGAAACCGGGCGAAGGCGTGGCCGGTTGGGTGGCGGCCAACGGCGTGCCGGTGGTGGTCAACGACGTCCAAAACGATCCCCGCTGGACCACCCGCGTGGACACCCGAAGCGATTTCGTGACCCGCCACGTGGTGGCGGTGCCTCTCCTTCACCAAGGGCGGTTGGTGGGTGTCCTGGAAGGGATCAACAAAATTGACGCGGACGGGTTCACTGTTCCCGATCGCCGGGCCCTCGAAATTTTTGCCGCCCAAGCCGCCGTCGCCATCGAGAACGCCCGTTTGTTTTCCCGGCTCAACAATGAAAAAAACACCTTGGCCACCCTGGTCCAGGAAATGTCCGACGGCGCCCTGTTGACCGACACGGACGGGCGCGTCACCCTGCTTAACGCGTCGGGCGCTGCGCTCGTGGGGGCGGCGGACAGCCCCGTTGGAAAACCCCTGGCCGACTTGTTTCGGGCGTTTGATGTGACCCCGCCGTTTAAGAGCCTGTTCGACGCGAACGAGCCGACACGGCTAACCCTGTCTCGTCCCTCCGGAAAAAAGTTTGTTTTGGAGGGATCTTTTCAGAAGCTGCGCGATGGCAGCGGTTTTCTTTTGATTTTTCGAGACGTCACCGAGTTCCGTCGGGAAGAATGGCTAAAACAGAATTTTTTGGCGGTCATTTCCCACAAACTGAAGACGCCGCTGGTGTCGATTACGGGGTTCGCCCCGTTGTTGCTGGAAGACAAGTCGTTGACGCCCACCCAGCGGCAAGGGTTGACAGCCATGCGCGATCAGGGCAACAAACTGGCGCAGTTGGTGGAACGGCTGTTGAACTTCGCCACGGTGGAGTCGCAAACCGTGACGGTCGCCCGCAAACGGTGTCGGGCGCGCGTGCTGGTGGACGAACTTCGTTCTCAGGCCGCGGCCGATTTGGCTCGCCAGAACGCCGACTTGAACGTGGACGAAAGCATCGATACCCTGCCGGCCCTGTTGGTGGATCCCAGTCGGTTTTCCGAAGTGCTTCGCAACCTCATCGACAACGCGGCCAAGTTCAACCCGAAACCGCGCAAAATGGTTCGTCTCTATGCCCGGGCCGAGGGGCCCGAAGCGGTGGTTTCGGTGGAAGACGACGGGCCTGGTATTCCCCCGGAAGAGCTGGGACGGATTTTTAAAAAGTTTTATCAGGTGGAAGACAGCTTTACCGGCCAGGTGGAGGGAGCGGGATTGGGGTTGGCTTTGGCGAAGCGGATCGTTGAAGCCCATGGGGGAACGATTCAAGTTCGGTCGGTGTTGGGCCGGGGATCCGTGTTCACCACCCGTTGGCCCCTGGATGAATAAAGTCGACCTGTTCGCCGAAGAGTCTTTTCGGAGATCGGTTTGCTGGGAAGACGGTCGGCTTGATTCGGTGACGGACACCGCGTCGGCCGGGGTGGGCCTGCGCGTGTTGGGTCGGCCGGGCGCGTTTTCGTCGATGGAAGCCCGTTCCCCCTTGACGCGGGGCTTAACAGAGCCGGAAACCCGCCGGGTTCATGACCAGATGCGGTTGTTGGGGGGGCGTGTTGCGTTGCGCGGGGAAACCGTGCCCCGGGCCCCCGGTTCTCTTTCTTCTCCGTCCGACCTTCCGTTCGACAAAATAATCGGCTGGTTGTCGGCGGCCGACCGGGCCGCCCGCACCGATCCCCGGGTTCGCCAAGTTCGCCTCACCTGGGGGGAACTGAACAAAACCGTCGGCGGCGTGACTTTCGAAGGCCAATCCTACATTGAACAGCGGTCTTACCGAACATTTGTTGTCCACGTGACGGCCGAACAAGGCTCATTACGGCAAACCGGGTACGAGGTGGCGGCGGTTCAAGGCGACGTAATGGATTTGGTTGAAGCGGATCCCTGCGCCGTGTCGGCCCGGGCCGCCCGTCGGGCCCTGTTGAAGTTGGGCGCGCCGCCGGCGCCTTTGGGTGAAATGCCCGTGGTGATCGCCGCCGAGGCCGGCGGCACGCTGATCCACGAGGCCGTGGGCCATTCCCTGGAAGCCGACGCCATTTTGGACGGCAGTTCGCCCCATTTCAGCGGAAAGGCGGGACAACGGGTTGCCGGGGAAAAACTGACGGTTTTGGATGATCCCACCCGGCCCGGCCAACGCGGATCGTTCCTCTTTGACGATGAAGGAACCCCCGCTCAGCGGACGGTGCTGATTGAAAACGGCATACTGCGCGATTATCTTTACGATGTCCGGTCGGCGCGCCGGGCCCATCGAACATCCAACGGGCACGGCCGGAGGGAATCGTTCGCCCATCGGCCCATCCCTCGGATGTCCAACACGTTCATCGCGCCCGGGCCCGACGATCCAGATCTTATCCTTCGGGATTTGAAACGGGGCCTCTATGTGACGCGTTTGGGCGGCGGCCAGGTGAACACGGCCACCGGCGATTTTGTGTTTGAGGTGGAGGAAGGGTATTGGGTGGAGAATGGAGTGATCCGGCACCCGGTCCGAGCCGCGAATCTGCTGGGCAACGGGCCGGGGGTCTTAAAAACCATTGATCGCGTGGGTTGGGATTTGGGGTGGTCGGTGGGGACCTGCGGAAAAGAAGGGCAAAACGTGCCTGTGTCGGATGGCATTCCCACTGTGCGGATCCCCCGGGTGGTGGTGGGCGGGGCGTGAGGTCCAGCTATTCGCGCATCGGCAGTTACGGATTTTGCCCCAAAAAATATGAGTACCGCTATGTCTCCCAGATCCCCGCTCCCACGAAACCCGAATTGGCGTTCGGCGTTTCAATCCACGAAAGTTTGGAACATAATTTCCTCCAAAAAATCGATACCCGCAAAGACTTGCCCCTTGGCGAGGTGGCGGTGTTTTTCCGCCGCACTTTGGATGAACGGTTAACGTCGGTTCCGGACGAATTTTTGCGGGGGCCCAGCGATCCCCACTACCTGCGGGCGTTGGGGGAACATTTCCTCGACCGATTTTTAAAAGAGCGGGCGCCGGGTTTGCAACCCGCCACCCGGGGCGTGGAATGTTCGTTTCGACTGCCTCTTCCCAACGACCACGAGCTTACCGGCCAGTTCGACCTGTTGGACACGGACTGGGTTTTACACGATTTCAAAACGTCCAACAAACCGTATGATCCCCGCCGGGCGGACCGCACCCAACTGGTGATTTATTCCTGGGCCTGCGAACGGATGTTCGGGCGCCCGCCCAAAGAACTGTGTTTTGACGTGTTCGTTAAGGGCGACGGGGCCGAGGGAGACGCCGGGTTGCAAGCGCCGGTGGTGTTCCCCGCGCCAACGGCGGCGGACATGAACCGAATCGCCGGGCAGTTGGCCACCATGTTGGACCGCTTGGTCCTGGCAGAATCCCGCCGGGATTTTCCCCGATCGTTCGAGCCGTCCCGGTGTCATTGGTGCGAGTACCAATCTCTCTGCCAAAAAGAATGGGACCAAGAAGGCCAACCCCGGCCCGTGAGAGTGTCCCTGGGCTCTCTGTCAAATTTTTAAAACCCTTGACCGGGCGACGAACTGAACCTAGAATACATTCATAGTTGGAGTGGAATGAGGGCGTCGATTTTCCCATTAGGAGTTCCATGTCCGTAATGATTTCGTTTTCACCCGTTCACGAATTGGCGCCGGAAGAACTGGAGCCGTTAAAAGACACCCTGTTGGCCCATCTGCGGGCCCAGAGCCCCACCGCTCGGGACGTGGTTGATAAGAACCTGCATGTCACCCGGGGCGAACGGGTTCCCGCCTACGCCATCACGCTTCTTTCCCTTATGGAAAACCGGGAAATGACGGCGGCTGTTACGATAAAACCATTGACGCCGGAATTGGCTGAAAAAACGTCCGGCACCCCTTCCGTTCCCGGGGGACCGGCCGGGCCGGCGCCCGACCTGTGGTCTTACCCGTCGGAGACACGGTCGGATTTCGCGGCCCACGCGGACAGCTATTTTGTTCCGGGTTCCCTCCAGATCAAAGAGTGCAACGACTGTTTTCAAAAAGGCGAGTCGGGATGCAAAGCCTGCGCGGGAAAAGGGATGGAATCCTGTTCTGTTTGTCTGGGGGCGGGGCACCAAGCGTGCGTGTTTTGCAAGGGAGCCGAGAAAGTCAGTTGTTTGCGGTGCGGGGGCGAGGGCAAAATGGCTTCGGGCGAAGTGGGTGGCCGTGTGGCCCGTTGCGACGCCTGCGGGGGAACCGGCAAGTTTCCGTGTACCCGTTGCGAAGGCGGAAAAGTGGTTTGCCCCCAATGCCAGGGGTCCGGCAAGGCCACCTGTGAAAAATGCAAAGGGAAAGGGAAAGTGGTCTGCGCTGTTTGTTCGGGCCACAAAAAAATTGTTTCCGGTCAGTCTTTTCGCGCGACGTTTAAACCGATGACGTCCCGCCAAGCGGTTTTTGTCATGGACGGGGGAACCAAACCGGCTTTGGACATGGCCCTCGAAAAAGGGCGGCCGTGCGACCCTTTTGATTTTGATCCCACCATGCCGGCGGACAAACAGGTGATCGACGCGGATCCGCCCGCGCCGGTGCGCGACGCCCTAACATCCCTCTTGGTCCGCGAAGGCAAAAATTCGCCCGCCTCCGCCCGGGTGGTTAAGCGGCGGGTGGAGTGGATCGAAGGAAGTTCGGTTCGAATCACGGGGTATTGCGCCGGACAAGAGTTTGCCTATTGGGTGGACCCCGAGAGCAAGCGGGTGGTGGCCGAAAAAGATCCCCTGACATCTTTTGGAATGACCGCCGCCACATCGGCGGAAGAAGCCCGCGCCGCGGGGGATTGGAAAAAAGCCCTGGCGCTGGCGCGGGAATCCCTCTCGTTTTCGCCGGACCAGACCATCGCCCGGTTTGTCGTGAGTGAGTTTCGCCGGAAAGTGGTTCGGGAAGCCCTTGTGGCCGGCGTGTTGGGCGGAGCTCTGTCGGCGTTCGGGCATGTGCTCTGGCTGTTGTTTTTTGTAAAGGGGCTCCACAAGTCCGGCGCGATTTTGCAAATCGGGGGAGCTCAACTGGTGTTGGGGCCTCTGATCGCTGTGGCCCTCATCCCGTTTTTGTTGAAAATTCCCCGGGGCCTTCACCGGCTTATTTTGTTGGCGGTCGTGTTGGGGGGAGGGTTTGTGTTGGCCACCGTTTTGGGCCGTTGGTCCGCGGAATGGAACCCCATTCAAGCGGCCGACCAGGCGGCCTTGGACGCGGAACTGGACGGCCATTTTAAATACGGCGTTCCGGAAGTATTCTACGAGCCCGACTTGCGATTTCTTCAAGCGCTTCAAAATAAGTACCGCGACTCCGAAGCCGACCAGACCCGGTTGACCAAAGCCGTCGCCCTGCAATTGGATTTGCGAAAGAAAAAAGCCGCCCGCCAAGACGAGTTTGAAACCCGCGTCCGCGAGGTCTCTTACAGCGGATATTCCGTTTCGGAAAAGCGGCGTTTGTTGACCAAGTTGACGAACACGTTTCGGGTGGAGGGCGTGGACGTTACTTCCGGCGAAGACGCTTTGAAATCCATCAACCCGGCGCCCAAACAGCCGAAGCGGGTGCCCACGGAGCCGGTGTCGCATATTCGCATTTACAACAACAGCCCGGAGCCGCGCCGATCGTCGAAGAGCGCGAAACCGGCGGCAAAATCGCCGGCCCGCCGATGGTCCCTTAAAAAAAAATCACCGACCGAACCGCCGCCCAAAAAACCCACCTTAGGCGAAAAAAAGAAAGCCTGGTGGGAATAGCTTTATGCCGGTTGGAAATCCAGCGAGGGGATGGGAACCTGGGGATCCACGTCGGCCGATTCGTCCACCCCGGGCCAGCCAAACCCAAACAGTTTAAAAAAGTCTTCCCGGTACCCCGCCAGGTCGGCGTACCGATCCAGGGTGCGGCCGGTCACCCGGTCCCAGGCCAAGGCGACCTCGGCCTGGACGTCCGGGCGCATTTCCCAATCGTCGATGCGGATCCGTTTCATGTCATCGGTGGAAGGGGAAGACTTGGCGTAGAGATGATCGGAAAATAAGCGCACGGCCTGTTCAATGCATCCTTCGTGAAACCCCTTTGCCTTCATGGTCTTGTATAAAATCGAGATGTAAAGCGGCATGACGGGAATGGCGGAACTGGCTTGGGTCACCAACGCCTTGTTGACCGACACAACCGCTCGCCCGCCGGTTCGCGCCAGGCGGTCGTTGAGTCGAAGGGCGGTGGCTTCCAGGTGATCTTTGGCGCGGCCGATGGTGCCTCCCCGGTATATGGGTTCTGTGAGGGCCGGGCCCGCGTAAGAATAAGCGACCGTCAGAGCGCCCGGAGCCAAAAGGTCGGCTTTTTCCAGCGCGTCAATCCACAGGGCCCAATCCTCGCCGCCCATGACCGCCACGGTGTGATTTATTTCTTCCGACGTGGCCGGCGCCAAGGTGACGTCCGACAAGACCCCGGTTTGAAAGTTGACGGTTTTGGACGAATAAGGCCGCAAAATGGGTTTTAGAACGGACGTAAATACCTCCCCCGTGTCCGGATGGGTTCGTCGCGGCGAGGCCAGGCTGTACACCACCAAGTCCACCGGCCCTGTTGATTTTAATCGGGCGATCACGTCCTGTTTCATCGCGTGCGAATAGGCGTCGCCGTTAAAGCTCCAGGCCTTGAGACCCGCTCCGTCGGCGGCCCGTTCAAACGCCGCGGTGTTATACCAGCCCGGCGAAGCGGTGCGCCGCTCATCCGCGGGTTTTTCATACGAGACACCCACGGTGGTCGCGCCGTATCCGAACCCGGCCACAATGCGGCTCGCCAACCCGTATCCGGTGGACGCCCCGATCACCAACGCGGTTTTCGGACCCGCTCCCCGGGGCATGGCCCGGGCCGCGCGAATTTGGGATTCCACATTCTTGGCGCATCCCTCCGGATGGGCCGTCAGGCAGATGAACCCTTTCGATTGCGGTCGAATGATCATCGGGACTCCTCCAAATCTTCCTCGCGTTTTTCGTTTTTTCGCCGAAGGCTGTGGTCCAGTTCTTTTTTGCGCAGGCGAATGGTTTTGGGGGTGATTTCCGCCAATTCGTCGTCTTCGATGTAGGCGATGGCCTGTTCCAAGGTAAACACCCGCGGCGGCGTCAGTTGAACAAGGTCGTCGGACCCCGCGGCCCGCATGTTGGTGAGGGCTTTGCGTTTGCAGGGGTTGACCACCATGTCGTTTTCCCGGGAATTTTGGCCCACGATCATGCCGGCGTAAATGTCCATTTGCGGGGCCACAAACAGCACTAACCGTTCTTGCAAACTTTGCAACGCGTACGACGTGGCAAGCCCGCTTTCTTTGGCCACCAAAACCCCCGATGCCCGGCGCGCCGGCGCCGCGGCGCGGGGAACGTATCCGTGGAAACTGTGGTGCATCAGCCCGTTGCCTTTGGTGAGCGCCAACAGTTCCGCTTTAAAGCCGATCAACGACCGCGCCGTGATCACCCCTTCCAACCGCAATCGATTGTGGTGGTCCACGTGCATGTTTTTAATGTCCAACCCGCGCTTGCCCAAATTTTCCATGATCGCGCCTTGGTAGGATTGTTCCACGTCGATGATCAAGTATTCCGCCGGTTCCAGAACCTGGCCGTTTTCTTCTTTTAGAATCACTTGAGGACGCGACACCGCCAGCTCAAATCCTTCCCGCCGCATGGTTTCAATTAAGACCGACAAATGCAGTTCGCCGCGGCCGGACACTTTGAACACGTTCAGGGCCATTTCTTCCACGCGCAACCCCACGTTGGTTTTCATTTCCTGTTCCAACCGTTCCCGCAGGTGGCGCGACGTTAAGAATTTGCCTTCCCGTCCGGAAAAGGGGCTGTCGTTGACCATGAATTCCATGGACAAGGTGGGCTCGTCGATTTTAAGCGGGGGAAGCGCCACGGGATTTTCCTCCGCCGCCACGGTGTCGCCCACCCGGGCTTCTTCCATGCCGGCCACGGCCACGATGTCTCCGGCTTGGGCGGAAGCAATTTCTCGCCGTTCCAGGCCGAAGAAGCCATAGAGTTTCATGACACGAGCCGAAAGGTTCCGGCCGTCCTGTTTCATGAGCGTCACGTTTTGGTTGCGTTCCACGCGGCCGGCGTGGATGCGTCCGATGGCGATGCGTCCCACATAACTGTTGTAATCGACCATCGTGGTCAGCATTTGCAAGGGCGCGTCGGGGTCGGCCACCGGGCCGGGCACGTGGCGCACAATCACGTCGAACAAAGGCTGAAGCGTGGTGGACGCAACATGCAAGTCTTCCGATGCCCAGCCGTTTTTCCCGGAAGCGTATAAAATGGGAAAATCCAACTGCTCGTCGTTGGCGTCCAAATCCACAAACAGGTCGAACGTGGCGTTGAGCGCCCGGGGCGGGTCGGCGAAGGGGCGGTCGACTTTGTTGACCACGACAATGGGTTTTAAACCCAGTTCCAGGGATTTCCGTAACACAAACCGTGTTTGTGGCATGGGCCCATCGAGCGCGTCGATCAGCAAAATCACGCCGTCCACCATGGTTAAAATGCGTTCCACCTCGCTTCCGAAATCCGCGTGGCCGGGTGTGTCCACAATATTGATGCGGGTGGGACCCACCTGAACAGAGGTGCATTTGGCCAAAATGGTGATGCCCCGTTCCCGTTCCTGGGGGTTTGAGTCCATCAGGCACTCTTGGGCTTGGTCGGCTTTGACCTTGAATTCGCCGGTTTGGCGAAACATGGCGTCCACCAACGTGGTCTTGCCGTGGTCCACGTGGGCAATGATGGCTATGTTTCGAACATCGGCGCGGCGCAACAAGTCGTTCTTTTTAATGAGTGTCATATTGTCCTTAGAGAGGGAGTCAGCGGAATTTGGATGAGGAATTATACCACAAACGGCCCGTACATGCTTAAATAGTGTTTGCGATGCCTAACGTTTTCCACTTAATGAATCCGTCCCTCCGCCAAACCCCCTGGGTGAGCGCGTTGACGTCCTTCGGCAAAGACCTCTCCCAATGGGCGCGGATCACCCGGCAACATCCGAACCACACGGAAACCCTCTTGGACTGGGCGTTGAAGGTGAACGTGACCCGGCTGGTGGTGTGGGGCGGCGATGGTACGCTTCATCGCGTGGTCAAAGGGTTGTGGCAAAGAAAGGCCCTGGACCGCATGGAACTGGCGTTGGTCCCGGCCGGCACATGCAACGATTTGGCGCGCCAGTATGGCTTATCGAAAGAATGTTGGGGCCGATGGGAATCCGCTCGGCCCCAGGGCCGGTTGGCCGAGTTGTCCCTGGCCCACATGGCCTGGAAAAGTTCGCCCCGGTCGGACAAAGTGGACGGGGAAGATGTTTTCATCAACAACGCCGGGTTCGGCCGGCCCCGCTCTTCTTTTGAGCGAAAAGACCCGCCGTGGCGCGTGTTGTTTTCGTTCGACCCCATCGGTGTTCAAGCCCAGTGGGATCAGGGACGTTTGGAAGGGCGGTACTATTTCACGATTGCGGCGTTGGCTCCGTATTTTTCGGGCGGGCTCTTTTTTGAGCCGACGATTTCTCCGGAAGAGGGCCGGTTGCGGTTTTATTTGGTGCCGGTCCGGAACAAACTGCGTTTGGCCGCGCGGCTGTTGCGCGGGCGGTGGGGCCGCTCGCTGTTCGACAACAAAATCACCAAAGTCACCGCCACCCACCTGTCCATGGAAACCGACGTTCCCGTTTGGCCCCAAGCCGACGGAGAGCCCCCGCCGGTCAAACCGGCGCGCCAGGTGACGTTTCGCGTTTTGCCGGAAAAAGTCAAACTGTGGGTGATTCAGTGAAGGGGGCGCAGTCTTGAGTTTTATAAGGAGGGTTTATGTCGCTTAAATTGTTGGATGGAAAAGCCGCCGCGGCCACCGTGTTGGCGGAGGTGACTCGGCGAACCAAGTCGCTTGTGGAACGGGGGCTTCAGCCAGGGTTGGCCACGGTGTTGGTGGGCGACGACCCGGCCTCCCATGTGTATGTGGGTCAGAAAATAAAAAAGTGCGAAGCGGCCGGCATGGCGTCGATCCATGTGCCGTTGCCGGCGTCCATTTCTCAAAAAGAGTTGGTGGATCAGGTTCAGCGGCTCAATCGGGACCCGCGGGTGCACGGCATCATCGTGCAGTTGCCGTTGCCCAAGCATTTGAACCCAGAAGCGGTGCTGATGGCGTTGGACCCAGCCAAAGACGCCGATGGCCTTCACCCTTCAAACCAGGGCCGATGGATGCAGTTGAAATCCTGGAAAGATGTTCTGGCCAGCGGGGTGCCTTTGCCGTGCACGCCGGCGGGGGTGATGGAACTGCTACGCCAAAATGAAATTCCCATTGCCTGGCGCAAGGCGGTGGTGGTGGGACGGTCCAGTTTGGTGGGCAAACCGTTGGGGTTTATGTTGCTGGCGGCCGACGCCACGGTCACGCTGGCCCATTCCCGGACGGACAAATTGGACGAGGTCTGCCGTCAGGCGGACCTGTTGGTGGCGGCCATCGGATCGCCGAAATTTATCAAGCGGGAATGGATCAAGCGCGGCGCCGTGGTGGTGGATGTGGGCATGAACCGCACGCCCGAAGGGCTATTTGGCGACGTGGATTTTTCGGCCGCCCAGGACGTGGCCGGGGCGATCACGCCGGTGCCGGGCGGCGTGGGGCCCATGACTGTGGCGATGCTTCTTCAAAATACGGTGCAAGCGGCCGAAAAACAGTTATGATAGGGGGCGTTGCCCCGGTCCGGTTTTGGGGTAAAGCGGCTGTCTCAAGATCAACGGGAGGTCTCTATGAAGGGTAAAGTGAAGTGGTACAATCGGGTGAAAGGTTACGGGTTCTTGGTTCCCGAGGACGGTAGCCCGGAAGTGTTTGTTCACCATTCGGCCATTCAGGCGAAAGGCAAAGACAAAGTGCTGGTGGATGGTCAAGGTGTTGAATTTGAGGTGACCCAGGGCCCCAAAGGCCCCGCCGCCGCCAACGTCAAACCCGAGCCGAAACCCGCTCCCGCCGCTTGATTCGTCCGCCGGGGATTCCGTCCTTCCCGCGAGGGAGGGCGGAATCCGCCGGCGACGTTCTCTCTCCAGGTATTCCATGACACGTTTTCGCCTCCGTGACGGTTCCGGTATTGAGGGGTTGCCCCTCATAATTGTTTTGTCCAACGCCCTGGTGTTTTTATTTAACGCGTTCCAACCGGGCCTGATTGATTTGCTGAACTTGTCCAACGACGCGCTGCGCGCCGGCCAATGGTGGCGGTTGGTGACGTTCGTTTTTGTGCCGCCGTTTGTGTCCGACGGGGCGGCCGCCTCGTTGTCGCCGTTGGGCGTCCTGATGATGGTGGTGTGGTTTATGTTTTTGCACACCATGGTGACCGCGTTGGACGAGGCGTGGGGGTCGTTTCGGTTCACGGTTTATTTTTTAGCGGGCGTGGCCGCCACGGCGCTGGTGGGCCTGTTGCCCCTGCACGGCGTGGTGACCAACGGGTATCTCCAAGCGAGTTTGTTCTTGGCGTTCGCCACCTTGTTCCCAGACGTGGAAGTGCTTTTGTTTTTCTTGTTGCCGGTGAAAGTGAAATGGCTCGGGTATGTGACCGGGGCTTCTTTGGGATGGGCGTTGTTAACGGGCGGAACCTTGACCCGGCTGACGGTGGTGGCGGGGTTGGTTAATTATTTTCTGATTCTGGGGCCGGATCTGTGGGATCGGGTTCTGGCTCGTTGGCGGGCGGCTCGTCACCGGAAACGGTTTCAAGACCCTCGGTAATCACCTCTTCTTCCAAGGGCGGCAGAACGTCCTGTTTTTTAAACTCGTCGATTTTTCCGAAATAGGTGTCGCTGGATCGCCGCACGCCGCCTCGGCGGGCCGCTGAACGGCGGTTTTTTTTCACTCGGCGAGCGGGGACCGAGACGGTCTTTCTCAGTCGGCGCGGGGCCTTGCGCCGCTCCACTTTTCGCCGTTCGCCGCCGCTTTTGCGCGTGGACGTTTTTCTTTTTGAGGCCTTTGGTTTCATGGTGTCGATCCATTATTTACCATAAGGATAAGAATTTTTCCAGTTCCGTTTTAATTTTTTTGACAGCGGATCCCCGGCTTTAGTAGACTTCTCGTTCAGACGATCAGCCAGGAGGCCTGCCATGGGGCGCTCAAATGGATTTGAGTCGGCGATGGGCGGAACCCAGTTGGCCGTCGCCGTGTTGGCGGGGCTTTATGTCGGTCACCGGGCCGACGTCCGGTGGAACTCGGGCCCCTGGGGCCTGTTGGTCGGGGGCGCGGCGGGGTTGGTCATCGGAATGTACAGTTTTCTTAAACCATTTTTTCGGGATCGGTAAGGTGTACTCCCGGCGAGATCTTTGGATTCTGCGGGGCAGGGCTTCCGGGGCGTTGGGGGCGGCGGCGTTGGCGGCGATCGGCGGTATGGGCCTGCTTTCGTCGGCGGGCCCCGCGCGGGGGGGAGTGGGTCTGGCGTTGGCCTTGGCGTTGCCCAGCTACTGGACATTGTCGTGGGCCTTGCGGCGGTCGAACAGCGTTTTTTTTAGCGCGTTTCTGGGCGGAATGTTCGGGCGTTTGGTCGGTTTGGCGGGGGGGATCGCGGTGGTTTGGCGGATGGATCCAATCGCGGTCACGCCGTTTGCTTTGTCGGCGGCGGGGTCGTTGGCGGGGCTGTCGTTGATCGAGGTCTACTTTATCGGGAGGCAAAACAGGTTGCCCCAATGAACTTTGTCCACACGCTGGAACACCATCTGTTGGACCACGTTTTCTCTCGCGTCAGCGCGGGTCCTCTGTCTTTTCTGTTCACCAAACATTTGTTGGTAATGTGGGTGGCCGCGGGGTTGGCGATCGCGCTTTTTGTGGCCGCGGGCCAGATGTCGCGCCAAGGAAAACGAAACCGGTGGGTGTTGTTCGTCGAAAGCCTCGTGGTGTTTGTCCGGGACGAAATTGTCCTCCCCAACCTGGGCGAAGAGGGGCGCCGGTACGTGCCTTACTTTCTATCCGCGTTTTTTTTCATTCTTCTCATGAATCTGGTGGGTTTGGTTCCCGGAAGCGCCACGCCGACGGGAAACATTTCCGTGACGGCGGCCTTGGCTCTGTGTACATTTTTTGTGATCAACGCGGCCGGGATCCGCGCGCACGGGGTGGCGGGCTACGTTAAGAGCCTGGTCCCCCACGGCATGCCGGTATGGCTGTTGCCGCTCATGTATCCCATCGAACTGCTGGGCCTGTTAACAAAAACATTTGCCTTGTGCATTCGGTTGTTCGCCAACATGATCGCTGGTCATATTGTGATTTTGGCGTTCTTGGCGTTGATTTTCCTGTTCGGAAAGCTATGGGTGGCCCCCCTTTCGGTGTCGGCGGCCCTGGGCATTACTTTGTTGGAACTGTTCGTGGCTTTTTTGCAGGCGTATATTTTTACGCTGTTGTCGGCGATTTTTGTCAGCGGGGCCGTGCATTCCCACTAAGCGGCTTTCGCCACAGTCAGACCACATGGAGGTAACAACGAAATGGATGTTCAACCTGTGATGCAAGGCAGTCAGCTCTTCTTGGGGCTGGGATACATCGGAGCGGGTTTGGGCGCGGGGTTGTGCATGTTGGCCGCGGCATCGGGCATCGCGCGTTTGGCGAGCGCCGCCCTGGAAGGAACCGCGCGTCAGCCGGAAGCCGCCGGAACCCTGCGGACGTCCATGATCATCCCCGCCGCGCTTATCGAAGGGTTGGCGTTTTTCGCGTTGGTGGTGTGCTTGTTGATGGCGTTGAAGTCTCCCGTCGGCCACTAAATCCGGATCGGGTCCTGTGGAGAAACTTCTCAATCCCGACATCGGTTTGATGGTCTGGACCGTGGTCACGTTTGTCGCGCTGGCGTTTGTGCTGGCCCGGTTCGCCTGGAAACCGATCCTGGCGGCCTTGGATGCTCGGGAAGACAGTTTGCGCCAAAGCGCCGCCACGGCGGACAAGGCTCAAAAAGCCGCCGAAGCGTTGCGCCTTTCTTACGAAGCGCAATTGGCGGGGGTGGAAGCGAAAACCCGCGACCTCCTGGCCCAAGCCGAAGCCCAGGCCCGGTCATTGAAAGAAGACCTGGCCCGGACCGCTCACGCCCAAGCTCAGCGCATCCTCGACGACGCCCGTGCCAAATGGGCCGACGAAGAACGGCGCCTGCTGCTGGACCTGCGCACCGAGGTGGCCAAGGTGTCCTTGCTCGCCACGGAAAAAATGCTTCGCCGCGGATTGGACAAGCCGTTTCAAGATCGCTTAATGCAGGAAGCGATGGGGGATTTCGACAAATGGGCGGCGCCCAAACCGTGACGGTTTTTCAAACCGCGCCATGCTGAAGCTTCAAGACCGGCCCGTGGCGGCTCGATACGCCCAGGCGCTCTTTTCGGCGGCGGCGGGTCACCAGGCCGTCGACGGGGTTCGGCGGGAACTGGCGTTGGTGCGGGAGGCCTTGGACGCGGTTCCGGAATTGGACGCGGCTCTTCGCCACCCGCGGTTGGCCCGGTCGGACAAAACCGCGTTGCTCCAAAAGGCTCTTGGCCGGTTGTCGCCGGTGTCGGAGCGGTTTGTGTCTCTTCTGCTCGAAAAAAAGCGGTGGGACGCGTTGAGCGATGTGGTGTTGGAATTCGAGCGGTTGGCGGACGCGGCGAGCGGGGTGTTGTCTGTTCGACTGGAAACCCCCCAGGCGCTACCGGCCGACGAGCGGGAGCGAATTCGCCGGGAGTTGGAAAAAAAGTGGGGCGGCGCGGTGGCTTTGGACGCGCGGGTCCGCGCCGAGTTGGTGGGCGGGGCGGTGTTTCGCGTGGGCGACCGCGTGTGGGACAACAGTTTAAAGGCGCAGCTCGAACGGCTGGGTGAAACGTGGGTGCAGGGATCCGCCCGATGAGCGCGTTTTATTTTCACAAAGGATGAAGACGCCATGTCGATTCAACCCGAAGAAATCACTCGCGTTTTAAAAAACCGCCTCGAAGGGGTTTCCCTTTCGACGGAAATGAAAGAAGTGGGATCCGTTTTGCAGGTGGGCGACGGCATCGCCCGCGTTTATGGATTGGGGCAAGCGATGGCGGGCGAAATGCTGGCGTTTCCCCACGGCGTCGTGGGCATTGTGTTAAATTTGGAACGCGAAAGCGTGGGCGCGGTGTTGTTGGGCGAAGCCACGCTGATTAAAGAAGGCGACGAAGTGCGTCGCACCGGCCGCATCATGGACGTGCCTGTGGGCGACGGCTTGATCGGCCGGGTGGTCAACGCCTTGGGTCAGCCCATTGACGGCAAAGGGCCCATCGCCTCGACCAAAGGGCGGCCCATCGAAGTGGTGGCGCCCGGCGTGGTGGAACGCCAACCGGTGCGGGAACCTTTGCAAACGGGCATCAAGGCCATCGACGCCATGATCCCCATCGGGCGCGGGCAACGGGAACTGATCATCGGCGACCGTCAAACCGGCAAAACCGCCATTGCCATCGACGCGATCATCAATCAAAAGAAAGATCCCCATCGTCCCCTTTGCATTTACGTGGCCATCGGGCAAAAACAGTCCACCGTCGCCCAGGTGGTGCAGAAGCTCACCGATCACGGGGCCATGGAGTATACGGTGGTGGTGGCCGCGACGGCGTCGGAACCGGCGCCGCTTCAGTATGTGGCGCCCTACGCCGGGTGCGCCATCGGCGAAGAATTTATGTGGTCGGGAAAACATGTGCTGGTGGTTTACGACGACTTGTCCAAGCACGCCGCCGCCTATCGGCAACTTTCCTTGCTGTTGCGCCGGCCGCCGGGGCGGGAGGCGTTTCCCGGCGACGTGTTTTACCTCCACTCCCGTCTTTTGGAGCGGGCCTGTAAACTGTCCGACAAAAACGGCGGCGGGTCGTTGACGGCTCTGCCGGTCATCGAAACCCAGGCGGGGGACGTGTCCGCCTACATCCCCACCAACGTGATTTCCATCACCGACGGCCAGATTTATCTGGAAGCCAACCTGTTTTATTCGGGGGTTCGTCCGGCGGTGAACGTGGGGCTGTCGGTGAGCCGCGTGGGCGGAAGCGCTCAAGTCAAGGCCATGAAACAGGTGGCGGGAAAACTGCGGCTGGATCTGGCCCAATACAACGAGTTGGCGGCGTTTGCCCAGTTCGGATCAGACCTGGACAAAGCGTCCCAAGCCCAACTGGCCCGGGGCCAACGGTTGGTGGAAATTTTAAAGCAAGGCCAATACGAACCGCTCCCGGTGTCTCAGCAGGTGGCGTTGATATTCGCGGCCACGAATGGATTTTTAGACGATCTTCCTTTGGACCGCTTGCGGGGGTTTGAGGAAGGGCTGTTTGCCTATTTGGTCAAGGAACGGCCCGACGTGCTGAAAACCTTGGACGAAAAAAAGGTTTTAGACGATGGTGTTAAATCCGCGCTGACCCAAGCGATCACGGCGTTCAAAGGCACGTTTAAATAAACGCAGAACGTCTCGCCCTGGCGGGACATGAAACGGTCAATAGGGTGTTTGTCCACAACGGTTAAAAGGAACGGTACCCGTGCCCTCTCTTCGAGAATTACGGCGCAAAGTTAAAAGCGTCAAGTCGACCCAGCAGATCACCAAAGCCATGAAAATGGTGGCGGCGGCCCGGTTGCGGCGGGCCCAAGGGCGCATTGTGGGGGCGCGTCCGTTTGCGGCCAAAATGAACGACCTGTTGGCGGACGTGTTGTGGCAGGTGGCCGATCTCAATCAAGACGGCGTGTTGACCGCCGACGAGCTTGTTCACCCTCTTTTGAAAGGCAATCCCGACGGGCCCCGGGGCTTGGTGTTGATCACCGCCGATCGGGGGTTGTGCGGGGCGTTCAACACCGGGCTCATCAAAAAAGGATTGGAGTTTCTTCGCGGCAACACCGACCGTCCGGTGGAGTTGATGACCGTGGGCCGAAAAGCCCGGGATTATTTTCGCCGGCTCAACGCCCGGGTTTCGCACGAATACGTCGGCATTTTTAATCAGCTGGGATACACCCAGGCCGAACTGATCGGCCAAGACGCCATCAACTTTTTCGTTCAATCGCGGGCCAAAGACGTGACGATGATCTACACGGAATTTAAGTCCGCCATTCAGCAGAACGTGGTGACGACCACCCTTTTGCCTTTAACGCCGCCGCCGCGGCCGGCGGGGGACCCGCGGAGCGCGCCGTTTCTTTACGAACCGCCGCGGGAACGGTTGTTGGAAGCGCTGTTTCCGCGGGCCATCAAGGCCCAGGTGTTTCGGGCCCTGTTGGAATCGTACGCGTCGGAAATGGGCGCCCGCATGACGGCCATGGAAAACGCCTCCAAAAACGCCCAAGAGTTGATTGCGGGGTTGACGTTGACCGCTAACAAAATTCGCCAGGCCGCGATCACGAAAGAAATTTCCGAGTTGGTGGCGGGCGCGGAGGCCTTGCAATGAAAAAAGACGAGCGGTGGATCGCAAAAAATTTCGGCGATTTGGTGGACCTGTACGGCGGCCGATATGTGGCGGTGTCCAACCAGGAGGTCGTGGCGGTGGGCGCTCGGGCTGAGTCGGTGGAACGTCGGGCGCGAACGGGGTCCGGCCGCGCGGCGGCGACGGTGCTTCGGGTGCCGGACGCCCGCGAAATTGGACGGGAATTTGATTCGCTTCGACTATTCCGTTTTTCGTGACAACAAAGCCCCGGTCATCCCGGTGGAATTCCGGGGCCGGGACCGGTGGCACAACCTGTGGGTGTATGTGGATTCCGGAGCAAGCCTCAGCATCTTGCACATGTATGAAGCACGCCGGTTGGGGGTGGAACTGCGGGGGTGTCGAAAGTTTTATATTGTGGTGGCCGGCGACCGCAAAATTCCGGTGTACGTGAAAAATTTAAAAATGCGCTTGGGGCGGCGGGTGGTGACGGTGGAAGTGGGTTTTTGTTCGGCGTTGGGCGGGGCCTTCAATTTGTTGGGCCGAAAAGGCGTGTTCGATAAATTCCGGGTGGCGTTTGATGATCGGCGGGAAACATTGACGTTTTATTAGGAGGGTCCACTTGAAAAAGGCGTGTCTTTTGGTGATGCTGGCGGCGGTATCGGGGCGGGCGGCGTGGTATGGCGCGGTGGGAAAAGCCAATGAACGCGACGGCCACGCGGTGGAATTTATCTACGACACGGGTTCACGAACGCTGGAAGACGACGCCGATTCAAGCGAACAAAAAATGAGTTCCCACCGGCTGACGCTTCAATACGCCCGCGGGTTGGGGCAGGGGTTTGAACTGCTGGTGCGGGGAACACCGCTCACGTCCCGCGTCAATTTCGATGGGTCCGCGTTGAACCCCGACGTGTGGAGCGTGGGCGGGGGAATTCATTGGGCGCCGCCCGAATCCTTGGGTCCGATACGGGTTGGGCTGTTGGCCACGGTGGATTATTACGATGGCCGGGAATCGAAAAAAGACAATTTCAACTGGGTGGAGTTGGGAATGGGCGCCGGGGCCACTTATCCGTTGCCGCGCGATTTTAGCGTGACCGGCGGGGTGTCTATGTTGAAAGCCGACGTAAATCGAGAAGTCGGGGGAGTGAAAACGGATTACGGGTTGGCCCAGGAGGTCGGGGGGTTCGCGGGCGTGGGGTGGGCACCCAACGAGGCGTGGAACGTGTCAACGGAAATTCATTTTGGCAACGAAAAAATTTGGGGTCTTTCGGCCCGGTACACCTTCCAGTAAGGAGCGCGCGATGAACGTTGGAAAAGTGGTGCAAGTGATCGGGCCGGTGGTGGACGTGGAATTTCCCGCGGGGACGTTGCCGGCCATCTACAACGCGGTGAAAGTGTCGATCCCCGGCGAGGGCGCCGCCGCCCGCGAACTGACCGCCGAAGTGGCTCTTCATTTGGGCGACAATGTGGTTCGTTTGATCACCTTGGGACCGACAGACGGGTTGCAACGGGGCGCCGAAGCGCGGGACACGGGCGCGCCCATTTCGGTTCCGGTGGGTCCGGCCTGTTTGGGCCGGTTGATGAACGTGTTGGGCGAACCCAAAGATTACCGGGGCGACATTCCGGCAAAAGAAACGTTTCCCATCCATCGGCCGACCCCATCGTTTACCGACCAGGAAACCACCCCGTCCATTTTTGAGACCGGCATTAAAGTCATCGATTTGCTGGAGCCCTACATGAAGGGCGGCAAGGTGGGCTTGTTCGGCGGCGCGGGCGTGGGCAAAACCGTGGTCATCATGGAACTCATCAACAACGTGGCCAAACAGCACGGCGGCGTGTCGGTGTTCGGCGGCGTGGGGGAACGGACCCGGGAAGGCAACGACCTGTGGCTGGAAATGCAGCAGTCCAAATTGTCCGACGGAAACCCTGTTTTGTCCAAGGCGGTTTTGGTCTATGGCCAAATGAACGAACCGCCGGGGTCGCGGTTGCGGGTGGCGCTGACGGCGTTGACCCAGGCCGAGTATTTCCGCGATCGGGAAGGCCAAGACGTGTTGCTGTTTATCGATAATATTTTCCGGTTCACCCAGGCGGGTTCGGAAGTGTCGGCGCTGTTGGGCCGGATGCCCTCGGCGGTGGGGTATCAACCCACCTTGTCCACCGAGATGGGCGAACTGCAAGAGCGCATCACCTCGACCAAAAAGGGGTCGGTGACCAGCGTGCAGGCCATCTACGTGCCCGCCGACGATTTGACCGACCCGGCGCCCGCCAACGCGTTCGCTCACTTGGACGCGACGACGGTTCTGTCGCGGCAAATTTCCGAGCTGGGCATCTATCCCGCCGTGGACCCGTTGGATTCCACCAGCCGGATTTTGGACCCCAAAATAGTCGGCGAGGAACATTACGCCACGGCCCGGGCTGTGCAACGGATTCTTCAGCGGTATCGGGATCTGCAGGACATCATCGCCATTTTGGGCATCGATGAGTTGTCGGAAGACGACAAAGTGATCGTCGCCCGGGCCCGGAAAATTCAGCGGTTTTTGTCCCAGCCGTTTCACGTGGCCGAACAGTTCACCGGCATCCCCGGCCGTTACGTGCCTTTGAAAGACACCATTCGCAGTTTCCGGGAACTGGTGGATGGAAAATGGGACCATCTGCCGGAGCAAGCTTTTTACATGGTGGGTGGAATCGAAGAGGCCGTCGAAAAAGCAAAAACATTGCAGTAATTTCTTAAGGAGACCGTCATGGAAAACGAGGGCGCGGTGAAGTCGGTTTTTTCGTTGGGGGCGATGGGGCGAAACGCGGTGTCTTTGGTTCGGTCGCCGGGGGCGTTGTTCGGATCGATGGAAAAAGGCGGCGGATACGCGGCGCCTCTTTTATACGCGTTGGTTTGGCAATACGCGGCGGCGGCGATCACCCTCCTCTTGTCGTTCGTGAAACCCACCGGGATGCCCGGGGGCACCCTGGCTCAGGTTGTGAGTTTTTTCGTGTTGCCTCCGGCCACGGTGGGGGCGGGATTTCTTTTTGCGGCGGTTTTTTTCGTCATTTGGCATTTGATGGGGTCTCCCGAAAACTATCAAACGGCGTATCGGGTGTGGGCGCTGTTGGCTCCGTTGTCGGTGGTGAGCGCGGTGTTTCGGCTGGTCCCCTACTTGAGCTTGGCGGTCTCTCTGTACTACCTTTACCTTCTGGTTGTGTCTTCGGTGTCGGTTCATGGCATCCGTCGATCTAAAGCCTGGACCGTGTGGCCATTGTTGATGGCGGGGTTTGTTCTGGCGGTGGTTCTGGCGGGCGTTTTCGGAGCCATGCGTGGCCGCTGGCCCGGGGCGCGGCCGGCCATGAGCCGACCTCCGGTGTTTGACATGCCCCAGCTCCCGCCTCCGCCGCCTCCAGCGGATCAGGAAAAGGCTCCCGCGAAAAAATAAGCCATGCCCAAACGGATCCCGCTGTCGATTGTTACCCCCGAACGGGTCGCCTGGGAAGGCGAGGTGGACGCGTTGGTTGTGCCGGCCCACGAAGGCCAACTGGGGATTTTGCCCGGTCACGCGCCCCTGTTGGCTCATCTTCAGCCCGGGACGGTGATCATTCGAACTGAAAAAGAGGAGCCTCGTCTTCTGGCCGTGTCGGGCGGATTTGTGGAGGTGTTCAACGGGCGGGTCTCTCTGTTCGCCGAGACCGCCGAAATGGCCGACGAAATCGACGCCGAACGGGCCCGCCAAGCCGCTGAGCGCGCAAAAGCCCAGTTAAAACATCGTCAGGCAGACAAACTGGACCTGCAAGCCCAAGCCGCTTTGGAACGAGCCCTTGCGCGCCTGCGCGCCAGTGAAGCCGTTTCCCGCCGCCGATCCACCCCCCGCCCCCCGGCGGCATAGCTCCTCTCGATTTCCCTCACCCTGGTTTTTCGTAAAACGAGAGTGGGGTAAAATAATTAACAATGCCCCCTGTGAAGTGTTACAATAAATTTACAACTCCTTAAGGGAATCTTTCAGGTCAACTTTGTAACCTTTGGGCAGGTTCCGGTGTCATACGGACCAAGGGGGTGGACCATGAAAAAAATTCTTGTCATAGAAACCGATGCGGTGACGGGGCGGCGCATGCGCGGATTGTGGAAAGCGGCCGGGTACAATGTGCGTTTGGTCAGCGAATTCGCTCAGGCGGCTTTTGAGGCGGTTCAATGGGGGCCCGATTTGATCACGTTGGATATGGACGGCGCGGAAGAACAAGCGCGGGACGTGTTGCTTCAACTCCAGGCGCGCCCCCACACGTCTCGGATCCCCGTGGTCTTGTTTTCCAATCGGGGGGCCCAAAAAATTCCCGAGGCGCTCTTGCGCAGTGTGCGCACCATTGTGGATCGTCGCGCCGACCCGGTTCAGGTTATCCAATCCGCTCCCGAGTTGGCTTTGTCGGTGGTGGGCTGAAATTTCAGAGTCGGGTTCCCGCGTCAAGCGGTATAAGAATGTAACCGTGAGGTGATTCGTTGTGCGGTTCAAAAGGTAACCGAGGCAGAACCTCCTTTAGGTGGGATTTGGTTTTTAATTCCAGCCTTCATTTCGATCTGGCGGAGTCTTTTTTTTAGG
>JAYRXX010000062.1:0-24063 GCA_041917295.1 Elusimicrobiota bacterium | reverse complement strand
GGCGGCCTCCAGGGTTCGAAAGTGCACGCTTTTTTGAGGGTCACCCTCTTTTTCCGTGCACTTTCTGTGGGTTGGTTGCCGCTATTTTCTCATTTTATCGTCGATGTTTCAAAGAATACGGACTTTTTCAGGAAGCCCGAATTAAAAAAAAGCGAATTCGGCCTTCTATGATCTATCCTAAAGTCGACCTCCGAGACCAAGAACTCTTGGCTTCCGTTCGAGAGATCAAATCCGAACACCCCTTCTGGGGGTAACGAAGGGTCACCAACTTCCTTCGGTGTGTCAAAAAAAGTCCCCGTTAACAAAAAAAACGTATTGAGCGCATCATGCGCCGGCAAGGCCTTCAAGTTAAGCCGAACCTACGCCTAAAAGCCGTTCGGACACCCATGAAACCAAAGCCCCGCGCCTCTCGCCCCAACGAATGGTGGGGCATCGACATGGCCAAAGTCCTCATCCAAAACTTCGGATGGGTCTACATCGTCATTATCCTCGACTGGTATTCCAAAAAGATTGTGGGCTACCACGCCGATATCCGCTCCAAAACAGAGCATTGGCTAAAGACCATGGATATCGCCGTCAACCGACAATTCCCCGACGGGGCCAGAGGTCAAGACCTTCACCTCATGAGCGACAATGGTTGTCAGCCCACCTCACGGAAGTTTATGGAGGTTTGCTCTGACCTGGGGATCCACCAAGCCTTCACCAGCTACAACAATCCCAAGGGAAACGCCGACACCGAGCGAGTCAACCGCACCATGAAAGAAGAACTCGTCTGGCGCCACAAATGGACGAGCCCCTTTGTGTTTTTCAAAGAACTGGGAACCTGGGTCGAGGACAAATACAACGCCCTTTACCCGCATTCAACAAATGGCGGTATCCCGCCAAACGTTTTTGAGCTAAACTACTTCAACAGCCACATCACTAGTCGTTCCCCGGCGGCCTAGAAACGGGGGGCAGTCAGGCGGTCTTGCTTAGGACTTTAGAAGCATTACTTTCAGGCGCTCAAACTACTTTCAAATCGGGGTAGAAGGTCTTAACCTCTTTTACAGTCAAAGTCTTAACTTTTTTTCCCAATGTTGCCACCTCAAGAAAAGTCCCACAGGAATTACAACGGTAAAGTGTTGCCTGCCTCTCGCTAGAATCCCCTAACTCTGGAAAATTACTTGTTGGTGCAGGAAAACGTGCACACTTATCGCACATCAGAATCTCCTTATCTCCGTCCATGTTCCGTCAGAATTAAATTTAAAAAGTATGGATCCAGAAGGGATCTGATTTCCACCCTCAATAACCCGCTCCTGGGTCATGTTTTGTCGCCAGTTCCCATTATGCTCAACCCCTGTGTGTCCCCCTGATCGCCAATGTCTATAACCGCCAGAATCTTCCTTTGTAGGCATCCGGATTCTAACCTTGTTAGACGGCACAGCCACACCATAAACCTCACTTCCCTCCAAATATGACCGCAACACACTCGGTGCATGCCCAGTTTGAGTTACAACATCAGAGCGACGCATTAACCGCGAGGCGTCCTCTAACGGCATTACCCAAACCACACCACCTTTTGGGCCCAGCAAAGCTGAAGATTTATCCATATGTTTCAAAAGTCGAGAACCACCAAAACTCACGACGTAATCCGCGGGAGAATAACCGGACTCCAATTTTATTCCAGACCCGCTAACAGACGCAGGAAGTGCCACTCGGCCAGATGGGATATCCAAATTATTCTGGTTTTTCAACGCCTGAGGACCTGCACGGGTGGGTGGTTCTAATTGGAGTGGGGGGGTGGGGTGGGGGTGCACCGTGGAGGGCGTGGGGACATTGGGATGGGAAACCGCCGTTGTCGGGGTTCGGTCCGCTGGATCAACAGAGTGGACGGTTGGGTCCACCTTTAACAGATCGTTGTGCCGTTCGATCACGGCAAAATTCAGCGCGCCAGAATCCCGTTTGCTTTCGTACATCACCACATCGTACCCCGCCATCCGCGCTTGCTGGGCCGACTTTGCCGTTAACTTGTAATCATCCCCGTATTCCGGTTTAAACCGTCCAACCACTCTCGGGTCCGTTAAATCCAGAACCCGCGCTTTATTAAAGTCCACGTCATACTCATTGTAGTGCGTTCCCACCCTCTGATGAAATTCCAACTCTTTTATCCCCGTCCCAACACGCTGAGTCAAATAAACGGCCTGTCCGTGACGGGCGTCTTTCGTCAGCCGTTCTCCAACCACACCGCTCGGCCGTTCCACAGTGGCCGTCTTAACAAACCCCTCCGCCATTTCAGCGGAACTACGAACCGATACCAATCGAACTCGCCCATCCCCTTCCCCCAACACGTTCAAAAGTTCTCCGATCAGTTCCGGGGGCGCTCGGCTTTCCACAATCGAATCAAAAATGTTTCCCATCCGGGGTGGGTTATTGAAATTAAACGGATACGGCGCGTAGGCCGGGTCCAGCCCGCCGCTCACGTCCTCTCTCCAATCCGACAAGAGAGCCCCCAGGGACAGCCTTGCCCCTGTTTTCCATTCCGGTGTTAGCCGCAAGGACGGACCGACTTCGTTTTGGAATACACGCGAATCCCAATTGACGATTCGCTCCTCAACCGAATTCAGGTCTTGGAGGAGCCCTTCGATTCGTTTTCCAACCTTGTCAGCTCGCTTTTGATAGAATCCAGCTCGATCGCCAGCAACTCGGATTTCGTCTTGTAATCCGGATCGCCGATTGACAAGTCTTTCATTTTCTGTTCGTAAGATCGATATCTTATCCTCAACAAATCCCACTGCTCGATTCGCGAGTTGCTCTGCTCGATTCGCGAGTCGCTCTGCCGCAAGTCCTCTCTCAATTGCTCCTGAAATTCCGCCATCCTCTTGTCCTGCTCCACCAGCTTGTCGAACTTTTCGTCGATTTCCTTGGACCAGCTCTTTAAATCTGTTTGAAAGTCTTTGTAAAAAGCCGACTCTTCCCGCCGCATCTCCAGCGCCTTGCGCAAGTCCTTCTCCACTCCCTTCAACTCCCCGGATATCCGCTTGCGCCCTTCGGAGCTTTCCCATAAGTTCTTTCCCCGGTTCCCACCCCGGAACATGCTCTTTAATTTCCCCAACAAGTTCATCGGCGCTCACCTCCCCTTTAGTGAAACTTTCCTTTAACTTGACCATCGCCTCCTTAACCGCCTTGTTCCGGTCTGTCCAGACATTAATTTCAGCTTCATTGGCCACAAACAACTTGTCCACAGCCAACACCGCCGCCTCTTTCTTTCCCTTTAATGCCACCTGGTAGTCTTTCTGTTCCAGAAGCCGTTCTCTGTGCCGTTCGGACAACTTCACTTCATATTTTCCAATCACCTTCAAGTTGTTCAACCCCTCCGGTCCCACCAAGCTCATAAGCTCCGGATTCTTCTTAAACGCCCGCATGCTCTGTCGGTTACCAAACGTCACTTCCACCATCAGTTTTTGATCGTGCGCTCGCTGTGTCAGGTCCTTTAACTCCGCCAAACTCGGAAGAGCGCCGCCGTCGTTGTTGATTTCAACTTGCACCACACCCTCTAAATGCCCCAGCACCTTCAAATTCTTCTTTCCCGCTACCCCCAACTGCGCCGAGCGGTCTCCGCTCACAATCGACATTCGCATGTGTTCAACCAGGCCAACTCCCCCCACCAGGTTATCGACAGAGGAAATAACACCCGACTTCAGAGCCACCCTCAACCGAGCCAGTTTCGGTCGGCCCGCCATTGGATTTCTCTTCATTGTCGCCGCGCTCATAAACAATAACGAACTCGCTCCGAGCCCCTCCCCGACTTTCCCTTGCCAGCTGGAAGCCGGGCTATGTATCGCCGTCACAGTTCCAAACCCAACACCAACCAGAATCAACGCCGGCTTTCCAAAATAAGAAACCGCTCCGCCGACGAGTCCTCCGATCAAGGCATTTTTCCCTCCAATCTTTAAGTCATCCGTCACAGCCTCCATCGCTCTACCCTGGGCTTTCATTTCGTCGTAATATTTTAAGGAATGAACCCCCATAAAGTCAGTCATCGCTCCCAAAGGCGCCACGACCCCGCCGACAAAAGCCACGCTGGCCTGTTGCAACGGTTTTAATCCATCCTTGTTCGACAGGAGCGACGAATGCGCTGTGATCTTATAATGTCCCCGCGTAATGGTTTGATCCATTTGAGTTGCCCATTGGCCAATCCTCTCTTTTCCAAAAGCCGTGCCGACACTTCCAGTTAAACCTGCCGCTGGACTGACAAAGGAACCCACTGGCGTTGCCCCCAGGAGCCCAAACACCATAATCCTCACACCAAGCGATTTCGTGTTCACCGATTCCATTAGGCCAGCGCTTAATGCCGAGAATCGACCCAACTGGCCTCTCATCTTGTCTAAATACCCTTCACCCACAGTTTTGAGTGCGTCCCACGCGCTCACGTTCACGCTTAAGGTTGAATCGATCGATTCGCCCGGAACCAACGAAATCGCTCGGCTCTTCCCGTTGTGGTCCAACACAGCGAGGGTCGTTGCCGATTGCTTGGTTTTAAGCAGTCCTAACCGTTGCCCTTCATGCCAGACCTCGGCCTGATATCGTCCTTGGGCGTCTGGCTGTATTAATACTTCGCGAATCTCGAATGCCTCCGCACGACCCCAATCCTTTTCATCTTTTATCTCAAGCCCCACCCGATTAACCACCATCGGCTCCACACCCATTCGGATTCGCCCATCGCCGAGATAGGCCAAAGCACCGGGAGGAATAGGCCCCACTTCCCCTCCCACCACAATAAATTTCTCCTCGCTCTGACCGCTGTTATAACCCACCCCGTTTTTCCACAGGACAGCCTTTTCCGCTGTCTTAAATTGCGTTCCGTCTGAATAGGGCATGACCCCCTGCTCCGTCAACGCCACACGGCCAAGAAGATGGGCCATCGACCCCTTTGTGCTCTCCACCGTATAATCTCCCGCCACAAGAACCCTGCCCTCATGGTTACCCAATTGGGCATTCACGTTCCGGGCTTGGGGCACCGAAGGCCGGGCCATATCAACCATAAGATCCCCATCCAAATAGCCCGTCAATTCCAACCCGATCTCCGTCCACTTTGCCAACGCTTCCCCGCGAGCATGGAATTTCACGGTTTTAAGTAACCGCTCTACTCCCTCACCCTGCCCTCTCCCAAGAGGAGAGGGAAAAACTTTATTTTCTTTATCAACCTGGGGAGAATTGCCCGAGAGGAACGAATGAGGAACCTGATCCGTTTCGGAATTAAGGATTATTTTAACTTGCCCTTCCCGACGGTTGAAGACCACCCGGCCCTCTTTTATTTCACCCCCTAAATCATTATTTTCAATATTAACCGTTTGACCTGTTCCTAATTTGAATCGGTTTATTTCAAGAGTAAACCGGTCTCCATTCATTCGCACCGGTTGTTCTAAAACTTTTCCTTCTTGCTCCATAATAAATACGGGATACTTGCTTCCGATTCTCTGACAAATACTTCCCACCGAGAACCGAGGCGCGCCACCCTCAACACGAACCCCTCCGGCATAGAGTGTTCCCACCCCAATGATCTCAACTCGCTTACTAGTTATTAATTCTTTCCCCTCCAAGTCGTTCCAGCCTATTCCGAGTGGAGTTAAACCAGCTTCTGTTGTCATAACGTTCACAGGAATTTTTTGGCCATTCTTCATGCCAAATCCATCAAAATCGTCCGCTAAAACCTGACCTTCACCCTCCAAGTTCCAGGTTTGGCCATCAAAAACAAACATTCCCTTCGTGTAGGTTTGTCCGCTTATTTCAATAGGGCCATTCCCCATCCTGACAATGTCATACCGGGCCCCAACCGGCACAGACAAGCTGACAGGTTCATTTGCGGACTTACTCGTTAATGCCGGAGTGTTTTTATTCGTTCTAGCCTTTATGGATAATGCGAGCATTTTTGGACTGGCTAGCAAGTCCAATGCTGAATCAAAAACTGTTTGGATGGCTCCTCCTAATCCAGTGAGTCCATTTATAAGACTTTCACCAAAACCCCGATCCCCGATTGGAGAGTTTCCTTGAAACAATTTTTTAACCTCATTATAAAGTCCTGAAATAGGAGATAAAACATTTCTTAACCCTTGAAGCAATACTTCTGTTTTTTTGACCCCGGAAATCGACTTATTTCCGTCTTCAAACCCATTGCTAAAAGAAGAGATAAGTGACCCACCTAAGGATACCGTTTGGGCTACAACCATCTGCCTTCGTGCACGCTCTCGTTCATTTAGCCCAGTTCCAGAATTTGATTTGGAATATAGTGCCCCCAAGTAGGCTGTCACAGCTCCGGAAATTCCCCCCGCAGCTAATCCAGAAATGACGCTATAAGTCGTTTGTTGTTTTTGTGTTCCAACAGTTGCACCAATTGTTGAAATCGCATTTGCAATGTAAGTTGTGAGGCCACCCCCTCCCGAGCTTAAACAGCCACCAGCAAATGCAAGGACTCCCACAAGCATTGTCGTCTTGGAATCAGCGCCACCTGCTTGAGCAATTCCCATCTGAAAACCCGCATTGACAAGACCTCCGACCCATCCACCGCCCATCACTGAGGTAACTGTGCTAGCCACGTTACTGTAAAAGGCCACCCTGTTTTGCTTGGCCTCATCCCGATCGCTTTGCTTCCCGAATAATCCCAAATCATGCGTGCTTACACCTTGCCTCATGGTCCGATACAACCCCACGGCGGCGGCGATACAGGCCGCTGCCAACAACTGAGTGCCCGGAATAATGGCAAGAATAATCGCCGCCACCACGGCCGCCACGGCGACCATGATGTCACAAGCCATCATGACCTTATCCCCGAAGTTTTTGCCCTGCATATAGCTGTTTTCTTCTAAAGTGCTGGTTTTGGTTTTATCTTTGTCTACCTGCCCATCTTGGTCGTAGGCCATGGTTTGGTCCACAACGTTGTGGGAATAAATTTTCTGGCCGCCCAAACTTGTTGACGCCAACATCGCCATACCCGCAACAGGATCAATCAACATCACATGAAGAGCAAGAAAGGTTTTAAACCAGCTCCCCTTTTTCTTAACAAGGGTTAATCGGGAATCCGTGGTCCGGGTAACATCTTTGACTCCGCCGTGATCGTCAAACGACTTGATTTTTGACTCTGTGCGGGTCCACGTTTGGCTGGGGTCGTTTTGTTGACTGGTGGTGACCGTGTGGATTTGGCGGCCGTAACTGTCGTATTCCAGCACCTGCACGTCGCTTTCCGTGGTCAACATTCCCGTCGTCCACACCGTCTTCACTTTTCGCTTCAACCCTTTCTGGCTTTGTTTGTAGTAACAATAGTGCTCGATTTGTTTCACCACTTGGTGGTATCCCGTCACTTGGCCCGCGTTGTTGTACTTGATGTCCGTTTGAGAATACGTTAACTGGATTCCGAGGGCTTGGATCTCGCCGTTGCTGTGCTTGCCTGTCCCGTTGGCCGTCACATGCATGGCGCTCATGTGTCCGGTGGACGGATCGTACTCGTAACGGGTCGAAACCTTCGCGTTACCGCTGGTCCACCCTTCGTCCAATCCATCCACCCCGCCCCCGCCGTTGGACGTTTGGTATTTCCCTCCGTCCGCAAATTTGGCCAGCTCCTCACCCCAGTACCGGGTGTATTCGGTTTTGACCAACTCGCCTTTCTTCGTGTAAGTGTTCACCACATGTTGGTCCAACGAAACGAGTGTTCGAAGACCGCCGGGGGCCTCTTTAAAGGTCTTCACTCTATTAACGAAAATCAAATTCCCCGCGTTGTCGTAACGGGCGCCGGAATATTCTTTCCGCTCTTTGTCCACCGACGTGTTGTCCCAGGATTCGGTTACGTATTTAAGCGCGTTTCCCTTGGGATCGAAGTTGGACACGATTTTACGGAAATAGGCAACTTTATCGGGCGACGTGCTGTCGTGATAGGATTTTGTGAGCTGATCAGTGACCCGCCCCCACGAATCGTAGGTGAACGTTGTAAGTTGGCTATGGGTTTTATTAATCGCACCTCGTTCGGATATATGGTCTGTTTGCGTCGCCAGTCGGCCGTTGGGTTGGTACGTCAATATTGATGTGGTTGTGGTTGTTTGAGCGGAACTCGTTGTGGTTTTCCGGGTTAAAACGGCCCTGTTTAGACTGTCGAACATCAACGTGCGGTTTTCGGGCATTGTCGTAGCGTTATGCTTTATCAGAACGCCATTGTCGTCCCAAGCCAAACTAACGCTCACGCCCGGAGCGTTGATAACCCGCCCTTGGCGGTCGTATTCCAACCGGGGTTGAGTTGAAATTTCGATATTCGTTATTCCACCGACCAGAACAGATTTGGTGACACTTGAGGTAACCCGCCCCCTCCAGGGATATATGTCCCGCACATTTTGGATTTCCGTTCTTGCTTTGACGAACGGACTGAGGTCCGCCCCCAACTGGGCGCCATCGTCTCGATTCAATGATTCCGAACTCAGCTCGCCCCGGGCGTACATTCGTTGCAACGCTTCCACCGCCTCGCTGGAGGGAGACCCCTGGCGTGTGGTGAAGTTCACCGTGACCGAAGAAGACTGAAGCCCATCGGAATTGAATCCCACCCCGAACACCAGCTCATAATGAATTTTGCCCAGATCGTCCTTCACCTCCACCATTGACTGCAACATGCGCCCCTGATTGTCGTATTGGTCAAACCCGGCCACGGGGGTACGGGTTTTCCGTATCCCGTCGGCGTTGTCGCCTTTCACGTAATTTTGCATGTTGCCGAACCTGTCATACGTGGCGCCGGTCGTGCTTTCCCGGTAAGTTTTTGCGTGGGCGAGGGAGGAATCCAACGACATCTCCGATACGGTTACGTCGAATTCCACGGCCTGGTTGTCGGCATTAAACTTTTTGTTGACCACCGTGCGCTCGGTTTTGAGGGACCCGTCGATACGGATTTGCTTGACCCCGATTTGCCGTCCTTGCGGGTCGTAACGGGCGTCGGTGAACCCGTCCGTATACGTTTTGTCCAAATGGGGCCCCTGCTGTCGCACCTTTTCAAGGCTCTCCACGACGTTGCCTTCTTTGTCGTAGCGTATTTCTCCTTGAGTGAGGCGCGTTGTCACAACCTCCCCTTCGCGGGAAATGGACCGGGTTTTTCGGGCCCGACCATCGGCATAAAACGAAAGCGTTTCTTGACGCGTGTTGATCTGCCGAACAGCCCCTCCAACGGTTTCAGTTCCGATGACGTCGGTTGACGACAAACGTCCGTACGCGTCGTAACCGTATGTCCGATTTTCCGTTGTCACTTTTCGGCCCAGAAGGGTCGACCGTGTCGTGGTCACCTCGGCCCGGGAAACACGCCCGAATACGTCAAACTCTTTTGTTTTTTCAACACTGTCCCATTCCGTTACCAGGCCCGATTTGGTCTCTTTGGTATGCGTGTTCTCATAAACCAACCGGCCCTGTTCGTAACGGGAATTTTCATTGGACGATTCTTCCGTTACCGTGGATCCTCGGGTGGTTTTTCGATTAAAGCGCACGGTTTGCCCCGCGGCGTTAAGCACCCCTTCCCATAAAACGGTTGACATCTCCCCCGTTGACGAGACAATATTTTGATGGGTGCGCGGGTGGGTTCCATATTGCCGGTCTTCGATGTCTTCGGTTGTGGTGGTTTGGCCGTTTTCAGTGGTAACCCGTTTTTCCCGCAACGCCCGACCAAGGACGTCGAACTTGCCATCCAAAACCGTCGTCACCGTTTGGTCAAATTTTGAAACAAGCGCCGTTTCGCCATTGACAGAGGACCGGCCCAGTTCGGATCCGGTGACGGTGGTTTTGACAATGTTTTTTCCGGACGAATCAAATTCGTTTTTAAAGGATTCCAAACGGGTGTGGTATCCCCCCGGTCCCAAATCCGCTTTAAAATTCTCGCGTGTCAGCCGAACTCCCTCCACCGCCTCGCCCATCGGCCCAAAAGCCGTTATCCAACTCGCCGTGCGGCTCCAATTACCCTGAAGAAGGGAAAAGTCGCCTTCGGCCTTTTTCCACGCGGCCAGATCGGTTTGGATGGAGTCCGCCTGGCTCAACTCAACTTGGCCCGAACGACTTACCACCGATTTGCCGCTGTCAACCGTGATGTTAACCTGATCCCCCCTGATTTGCGCACGAGACCACCGGGTGGGGTGGCCGTTGGCGTCCGCATCCACGGCTTTGGATTCAACCGTATACGTTTCCGTCTCGCCGCCCGCCTGATCGGTGATATGGACTACGCTCCCCGTCTGGTCCCCTTGGGCAGAATACGCGGCCGAAACAAGTTTTTCGGTGGTCTTCTTGTGACCGTCGTCCGTTACCCGGACATACCCCGTCACGTTGCCCCGACCGTCATAACTGTATTGGCTGGTGTTAACTGTTGCGGTTTTGGTTGATTCGCGCCCGTCCAGGCGAGACATTTCGATGGTTTTGATGGATTGCGATTTTAGGCGGCCGGCCGTATCTTGGCTTTGCGAAACAGGAAGGGACAAACTGATTCGTCCATCCGAAACAAGGGAAAAACCACTGGCCGATGGAGGCCCCTGGGAAGACGAATTTTCAGCCAACCAAGACCGTATTCGGTCCGCTTGGGTTTTGTCTTTTAAGTTAACAGCTTGTCCGTTAAATTTCGCCGCGCCGCTTATTTCGATCGAGGCGGTCCCAGACTCTCCCACGTTGAAGTGGGCAAACTGCGCCGTGGACCGAAGATCCGTTTTGATCTCAATCGACTCTCCATTCAGGTTTTGGGTTTCCAAAAGAGAATAGGCTTCGGATTCGGTGAGCCGAACGGTTTTCCCGTTTCGTATCAATGTCTGCTGAGAGAGAGCCTTGGCCAACTCTGTTCCCGACTTTTGAATCGCCAAAAGGCCGGCGTTCAATCGATCGGTTTTAACGCTCAACGATCGCCCATCAAATTGTTCAATTTCTCTTTTAAGGGTTAATCGTTGAGCGGCTTTGCTCTGTTTTACCGCCTGGGCTTGCTGAATGCCGCTATTGAGAACGCCAACAATCTCGGCTTGGTCCAAAACGCGGTTGTCGGCAATTCCCAGATCTTTCCTTAACGCCGCCAGCCCCTCTTTCTGAGCGACCAACGCGTCCAATTTCCCGACAAATTTTAGTCGATGTTTGTCGTTGGGGTAACCTGAGGAGCTGGAATTCCTAACCATGCTTTTTGGAAACAAGGATTTAAATTGCTTCAACGACGATTCCAAATCGTCAACCGTTATCGATAGCAGAACCTTTGAGGAAAGAATTTCCTCTTTTTCCACCACCCATTTCAAGCCATCCCCTTTGAAAGTGGTTTTCACTTTTTCTTCAATCACCTGCCCGCTGGAATTAACGTATCTCCATTGCACAACGTCTTCCCCATTCTTAGGAACTTTGTGATTTCCCTTTATTGAAGTGTAATTGCGGAATGTCGAAAGCGTCGAGCTTTTGAGACTGATGCCGTTCAAGTCAGAAATAGCTTTTCCAAGTCCCGTCGCAATGGAATTCACTTCGCCGGTTAAAATCCGATTCGCAATGTTCCGAGCATCCTGCAAAGGGCGTAAAACATCTTCTTCCTCCGACTTAAAGCCGTTAAGCCGCTCAATCGAATCATCCAAAATACCGATCTCCGCATCAACGAAATCGCGCTCGGCTTCAAGGGCTTCTTTTTCTTGGGCGAGGACGTCATCGATGGAGGCTTCAAGGGTCTCCCGTTGGGCCGCCAGGGTTTCGGGAGGCAGAGCCCCGTCTGAAAGACGTGTGCGTTGGTAACCTCGGGTTTCTTTAATACCCAAATCGTCTTTAATTTGTCCCAGGGCATCATAGACCGGATCGTGGAACGAAAATTCCACGCGCCCTTCCACTTCCACCGCACCTGAATAAATGGAATCCAGAACACCACGCCAGGTCGGTTGATCCATGGACCGAACATCGGTTGTGGTTGCTTTGCCCAACGATTGTCCAAGAGTCATGGGATCGGATAAGATTAGATGGTCGCCCTCAAACGTCGCCTCAGACCAGGTCGATCGGCCCAGGGCGTCATACTCGTACCCGTATTTGTAGAGATGGGTCACCTTGGCACCCGGGCTTGCCCCTTCCACAATCCGCCCATGGTAACTGGCCAAACGGGTGCTGTCTCCCTCGTACGTCACCGAAACTTGAGTTTCGATGGGTTTATCCGGGGAAGCGGCCGACACGGTAACCTCGGTCCACTTTTCCGCTCGGTTCAGGGAATCCAGAGTTTTGTCTTTGGAATAGCTGAAAGTGAGGCCCTTATCAAACACGCCCAACGACGCCGCCGCGGGTTGAAGGTTTAATGGGATTTCTGAATTCCTTACGCCGGAAGCGTCATCGTAAACGGCGCCGGCCAACAAGGCCCGTTGCAGGTAATTGAGCGACCGAACTTCCGAAAAGGCCCCCACTTCTCCATCGCTTTGAACAAACCGGGTCAACCAGCTCCCCACCCTATCGGCCACCGTTTTTCCGTCGGTCCCCGGGATTCGGGCGGACAACCATTCCTGTATTTCCGTCAACAAATTATCTGCGGATCGAATGAGCCGAATGAGCCCGGCCAGTAAGTCGCCGCCGGCTTGTGCCAGATTGGTGCCCGTAAATATGTCCGCCAACCGCCTTAACGCGTCGCTGAACCGGGACACCTTGGCGGAGGTGGTTTCACCGCCAAGCATGACCCCGTTATTCCCATACGCGATCTTTTTCGTCAACGTGGTGGTGCCCTCTTTCGGGTTAGACGAATCAAAAACCGTATCCCGATATCCTTTTAAAAGGCCCCGCCGGTGGCCATCGCCATCGGCATCGTAATAGTCCACATCCGACCGCCGCCGAACCGATCGGGCTGTTGTTGTTTCTCCGCCTCGGGTAACGCTGAGAATTTGGTCTTCCTCACTTTCAATTTGAAGACCGTCCTTGCCGTAGCTTGCCGAAACAGCGGTCTCCGTCCTTTCCACTTCCCCGGACGCGTGAGATTTTATGGTGGTTGTCCGGGATCGGGTTTCCTGCCCATTGGAATTATACGACGTCGCATCATGTCGGCTCACAGACGTATGTAAAAGCGTGCCGTTTTCAAACTCGCTGGATGTTTCGCTGTAACCCAGGCTTAACCCCCTCTCGTTTCGGCCGAGTGTTTGCCAATGGGACAGGGTCGATTTGGATCCGCTCTTCTTTTCACGATCAAAACTTTCCATCTCGCCGGTTATGCCGTACGTCAGATTTTTGTCAACGGTTTCGGTGTTTCCTTCCGATGCCGACCATCCGACCGTTTTTTTTGCCTGAGCTTGGCCCAGGTTGTTGTATGCCGTGGTTTCTTCCCGTCGGGTGAAATCCCCCTGCTGGTCGTATCCCTCCCGCGTGGTGGCAAAACTTCGGCCCTTTTGGTCGAATTCGATGGTCACCCGGGCTGAAGAAAAACCCCCGTTGGAAAAACCTTCCTCATGAAACCGGTTCAGACGACCCTCGGAATCAAAGGCCCCTTGGGAAACAGCCAACCGGCTCACGCCCGCCGCTCCCTCCGATGTCGTTTGGTAGGCGATCGCCCGACCCTTCTGATCAAAAAGTCGGTTAAGCGTTTGTGTCTTAAAGTCCAGCCCGTTTCGGTCCCCCTCGGATGTGGTGCGAGACACACGGCCCCAGGCGTCGTATTCCGTCGTGTTCACCGACTGGGAGCGGGAATAGAGGCCCGGTCCCGTCGTCAGGGTTGACTCTTTACTTCCCGTGGCCCGGCCAAGGTAATCGTAGGTGAGAGCCGTCTTAACCGTTTCATCCGTTGTAACGGTCAGGCCCGGATGGGTAGTTACCTCTTTCAATTGAACCGTCTGTCCCTCGGCGTTGGTGGCCATGCGGCTGACCTCCGTACGGGTTCGTACGTTATGGGCATCCGTTGATTCTTCGGTGTAACCGGCCAGATCCCCTCCGCCATGATAACGATTTTCACGATGGATTATGTTGGACGAATCCGGCGCGCCGGAATCCGTCGTTCTCTCATCGTAAGACAAAACTCGGCCCGACAAATCCGTTACCATGTTGGTCTTGAAAGATTGGTTTGCACGAGACTTAAGCTCAACGCCGTTCGAATCAAACGCTTCCGATAGGTCACTTTCTGTGCGGGAATTAAGTCCCGTGATCACAATAGTCACCGTGTCTTTTGTGTGGGTTGATTGGCCGCCGATGGTCCCCGTCATTTCCGTTGTTTTGCGGATTTCCCGGGCCCGGCCGTTCTCGTTCTCTTGCCCTTCAATCTTTCGCACCGACGTCAACCGGACCGGGCCTTGGGGCGAAGAACCCGAATAAACCGTGGTTTCAATGCCTCCGATTTGCTGACCGTCCATGTCGTAACGCAACCCCGCCATAATCGTGGTGGCCACCACGCCCGAACTATCGGAGCGCATCACGGTTTTGGTTCCGTCCGAAATCCGCCCTCGATTGTCAAAAACGCCGTCTTTCAGCTGGGAGGTTACCACCAATCCAAAACTATCCCGGGCAACTTCCTGGGACGAAATGGCTAGTCCTTTTTCATTGAACGTTCCCCGCCAATCGATTTCTTTGGCGACACCCGCCACGAATGCGTTTTGAACGTAATGCGTCGCCCGATCCCACTCGTCAAACTCCTTGGCTTGCCACCCCAGCGTTTGGATTTCGCCCGCGCTGTTGGTGAACGTATCGTTGGTCCGTTCCGTTCGGCCGCGCTGGTCGTAAAAAATGTCCCGGCCTTGCGCCTCCGTTTCCCCGCGGGCATTGGTGGTGATTTGGTCAAACCCCACCAATTCGCCGCGCCGATTGTATCCCCGGCTTTGCCAGGAAACCGTGGCGGTGAGCGTGGGAACCCCGTCGCCGTGAACGGATAGGTTGTCCAAATAGGACACCTGCCGGCCCCGCGCATCGTAAACAATTTGATCCCGGTGCGTCGTATGGGTTTTTCCGTCGATTCCGGTGTCTGTCCTCCGGAACGACGTGACTTCGTCGGATTTGTTAAACCCCTCCGCCGCCCAGGTGGTTTTTGTTGCCCCCCCAAACATGTCCGTGGACACTTCCGCGTATCCCGTTAAGCGCCCCACGTCGTCATATCCCATCTCTTTACGGGCGAGCGCATTGCGATTGCCTTGCCCATCGATGGTTTCTTCTTCAAAACTCAAAAGCCGCCCCTGCGGATTGTAGGCCCCGGCCCAATTCTTGGTGGTGATGTGGTCGCGATCGTCTGTTATCCGCTCCTGCGAACCCGTTAACCGCCCTTGTTCGTAGGCCGTAGCCCGCCATGCCGTGCGGGTCGAATAACCGGTTTCCCCCACCACGTCCTCTTCGTAACCCAGAAGTTCCCCTTTTGAATTGTAGTCGCCTTTTCTCCAATGCCGGGTTGAGCCGGAACCGTTCTCGTCTCCCGTAAATTCATCGTAAGAGATTCGCCGTCCATGAACATCGTAAACCCCGTTGTTAAACACCCGCATCGAAACGAGCCCGTCCGGCCGTTCCACTTTTTCCCGAAACGACACCAGATTGCCCCGCCGATCGTATTTGGCGTCGCCCCACGTCTTGTTTTCGACCCGCCCGTCATGACGCGTGGTTTTTTCGGAATAACTTTTTAAAGCTCCCGCCTCGTCGAACGTCGCCCGGCCCCACTCCCGCTTGGACTCCCGCCCGGCGGGATCCCAGGACGTCTCCGTGTAAGAACAAAGGCGCCAATCGTCTTTTCCGTCTTTCAAAAATTTCTCGTAAACAGCTCCCCCCCAGTGCCGGGTGGACGTTATCCCGTCGGCTTGCGTGGTCTCTTTAAAAGACAACAGGTTGCCCTTGTCGTCGTAAGAACAATCCGTTGTTTTGCGAGTGATTTTCTGTCCGTAGGAGTCGATGGAGGTTTCATCGTAAGACAACAGATTTTTGTCATCGGCGCCGCCCCACACCAGGGCCGAGCGTTCAAGGTGCGATTCGTTGCCCAGGGGATCCCACGTGGTTTCCTTGAATCCAACCAGTTTGTCTTTGCCTTCGATTTGGGAGTAGGTTCCTTCCCAGCGTTTCACCGTGATCAGGCCGTCGGGGTCCCGGGTTTCTGTTTTTGAGGACAACAAGTTGCCCCGATCGTCATACACCATGTCCGTGGTGTCTTGAATATGCACCTGCCCACTGGCATCCGTGATCCGCTCGTTTTCAATCCGGTGGACTTTCCCCGCCTTAAACCACATCCGTTTGCCGTCAGCGAACGTGCTGTATTGAAACCCTCCAGCGGACGCCAACTTTTGGGAAAATTGGGCCCGTTTCATTTCGACGTCGGCGTTCATCTGCGCCGCCATTTGGAACTTTTCCAGGGCCATCTGAAGCACACGCGGACCCAGATCTTCGGCCCCCGCTTTCAACGACCGTCCTTGCATCCGGGCAAATCGGCTGTTTTGGTTGGACACCATGGTGTCCAACTCGGATATACGGGCGCGCAAGCGGTCTGGGCTGAAATAGGCGCTGTCGTTTGAATCCGTGGCAAACTCGTCTTGATTGCCTCGGCCATTCAAAGGCCCGCCGCGAGTTTGCCCCCACCCCGAGCCCGGGCCGAACAAGGTCGTTAATAAAAAGACCCCGGCCACGGTGGGGCGCAAACTCCACCACAGAAACCGGGGCGCACGGACCGACACACTCTGGAAATATCGACTCAAACGAATGGCCATCGTCTCCCCCACCAAAATAATACTTATAAGTTATTTTAAGAAATCGCTGAACAACGCCAATTTACCTTTTTAGCAAGCGCGGGTCAAGTGCACAAACCGAACCGCGCTATTCTTCGGTATACCGACGGGCTTCCAGGTAGAGGGCCGGCAGGACCACAAGCGTTAAAACGGTCGACACGGCCAACCCCACGATAACCACGATCGCCATGGGCGCTTGAAGTTTGGCCCCTTTGCCGACACCCAACGCCAAAGGGATAAGGCCCGCGATGGTGCCGGTCATCGTCATTAAGATGGGGCGGAGTCGAATCCGACTGGCTTCCACCGCCGCGTCCAGCGGCGCGGACCCGGCTGAACGTTTTTGTTGTATGAATTCCAGCAACATCAGCGAGTTATTAACCACGATTCCCGCCAACATCAAGAGTCCTTGGCCCGACATCAAGTTAAGCGTGTTGCCGGTCAGCAGAAGGGCCGGCGTCACGCCATTGACAGCCAGGGGCACCGCCACCATGGCCAACAAGGGGATCCACAACACGTTGAATTGCGCCACCAGCACGATGTAAACCAACGCCAGAGCCGCCGCCAACCCAAAGAAAAGACTGTTCAGGGACGCTTTGGTTTCTTCCATTTCGTGACCCAATTCCACGGTGGCGTCTTTCTGGTTGCGAACGGCCCCCATCGCTTTTTTTATGTCCGGAAGAACATCGTCCGTTTTCCGGCCCGTTAAAAACACCGACACCAACGCGGTCCGTTGTTGGTCCCGACGGCGGATTTCCGACGGACCGGGGGCCATCGTCAAGGCCCCGTATTCTTCCAGCGGATGGGCCCCGCCTTTTTCCAGCGGGCTCGGAACCAGGATTCCCGCCAAGGCGGTGGCGTCTTTTCGATCGCTCTCGCGCAACCGCACACGAATGGGAACTTCTTTGCCCTGTTCCCGAAACGAGGTGGGGCTTTGGCCATGCACGCCGGCCAAAACCACATCGGCCACGTCCGAAACGGTCAACCCGTCGCGGGCCAACCGGGACTCGTCGAGCTCGTAGTTCCATTGCAAGGACGGCACGGTTCGGCTGTCTTCCACTTTTGACACCCCGGGAATCGCCCGCACCTTCTCTTTAAACGACTCCGTAACCTTTTTGATCCCCTCCAAGTCGCTCCCCTGAACCTCCACCACCAAATCCGCCCCCGCCCTACCGAACACCTGGGAAAACACATCACCGCCCTGGGCCTCAAAATCCACCCGGGCTCCCTCCAAATCTTCCTTTTTCAACGCGGCGGCGACGGCTTCCATCACCTGCCGAGCCGTGCGGCGGCGAGCGCGCCATCCGCCGCCGGGTTTCGGCACGCGATCGGCCAGATCCACAACGATCTGGCCCTGATGGGGGCCCAACGCACCCAAAGCGCTGGATCCCGAGGCCCCCGCAATGACATTGCGATGGGCCACTTCCGGAATTTGTGTCAGCCGCTCTTCGATTTTTCTCAATACAGAGTCGGTCACTTCCAAGCGGGTGCCCGTGGGCAACGACATTTTCATAAGAAATTGGTTTTGATCCACGTCGGGCATCGCTTCTTTTCGAATGAACATCAACCCCGCCCCGTTAAGCACGGTGGACAGGCCCACAATCCATAAAACCCGGCGGGGATTGTGAACCGAATACATCAACAACCGCTCGTAAAAAACATGGGCCTGGCCGAAAAACCCGCGGCCTCGCTCGGCAACGGGTTGAAACCAGCGCGTCCAAACAATTCTTTTTTCGGCCAGGGCCGGCCAGCGGCGAGCGAACCCGAATTTCGAAATCCATTGGTCCCACTTTTTGTTTTCCAACATCAGGGCCGCCAGCGCGGGCACAAAGGTGAACCCCACCAACAACGACGCGCATTGGCTGATGATCACGGCCAACGCGATCGGCGTAAACACTTTTTGAGCCACTCCCACGGCGGCAAAAGGAATCGGCGCAAAGGCCACGATGGTGGTTAAGACCGAATAGAAGACCGCTCCCCCGACCTCGTGGGCGCCGTCCAAAATACTTTCTTCCAGTGTTTTACCCATATCGCGGTGGCGGGATATGTCTTCGATGATCACCACCGCCGAGTCCACCAGCATACCGACACCCAAAGCCAGTCCGCCCAAGGTGAGCAGGTTTAAGGTTTGATCGATTTTCCAAAACACCGCCACGGTCAGAAGAAGGGCCAGCGGAATTGTCAGGCCCACAATGATGGACCGTGTGTGACTGCGCAAAAAGGCCCATAATACCACGTAGGCCAAAATGCCCCCCAAAATGACGTTGCCGATGACGTCCGAAATGCCTTCTTTGATGTAGTGGGATTGATCGTAGATGACGTTCATCGCTAAACCCTGCGGTAGTTGCCGTTGTAAATCCCCCAAGGTGGCGCGGGCGGCCCGAGACACGTCGATGGGATAGGCCTCGGCCCGTTTGTAGACGGCCACCGACACGTTGTCTTTCCCATCATAACGGGCGAAACTGGTGCGTTCGCGAAACGTATCGACGATTTCGCCCAAAGACGACAACCGCACCATCGCCGAGCCCTCTTTCCCGCCGGACGTATCGGACCGCACAATCGTGTCGCCGATGGCCTTCACTTCATCGTAAACACCCGTGACCGTCACAGGATATTCGAACATCCCCTCGCTGGCGGACCCCGCCGAGCGCGACACGTTGCGGCGACGCAACGCCTCGCTCACTTCATTAATGGACAACCGGTGCCCCGCCAAGCGTTGAGCGTCGATGTTGACTTGGATTTCCCGTTCCACCCCGCCGCTGACGTCGATGCCGGAAACGCCGGTGGTTTTTTCCAACGAAGGACGAATGCGGGTTTCCACCACATGCTGGACGTCGGCGGGAGGAAGGTTGCCCGTGACGCCCACCAACAAAATGGGTCGATCAAAGGGATTAAAGCGCGTGACTTCGGGTTTTTTGGCTTCCAGCGGAAGAAGATCTTGTATGAGCCCCAATTTTTCCTGGACCCACAACAACGCCGCGTCCATGTCGGTGTCCCAACGGAATTGGATGTTGACCACCGATACTTGCTCTTTCGACGTGGATTCGACTTGGCGGACGTTCTTGACCGTTCCCACCATTTGCTCGATGGGTTTGGAAACCAGGTTCTCGACTTCTTCGGGACTGCCGTTGGGAAGAACCGTCACCACCGACAACTGCGGGAACCGCAGGTCGGGCATCAGCTCCTGTGGCAAGCGTTGCCAGGCAAACACCCCCATGACGGCCAGGCCGAAATAAATGGCCAAAACGCCGACCGGGCGGCGAACGCAGTAACCGACCAACCACTTCATTTTTGGTCGGGGACCGGCGCGGAGACGGGTTCGTGAGCGAGGGGATCGAACACGCTCATCACCGTAACGGCACTGCCTTCCTTAAGGTCAGCCCCCGGCGTCAACACCACCTGGTCTCCGTCCTGAAGACCCGACACCTCGTATTGCCCCTCATCGGAAAACAACACGTCCAGCGTTCGGGGCGACACCGTGTTGTCGCTGGCCACCACAAAAACCCGCACGGTTTTTTCGGTCACTTCCGCCCCGGCTTCCAAAGGGATCGTGATTGCGTTCTCTTTTTCATACCGACGTATGGTGCACCGGGCAAACATGCCGGGACTCAACTTTTCATCGGGATTTTTGGGCACGTCGACTTTCACGCTGAACGACCGGCTGTCGCCTTTCAAGTAAGGCGTGATGGACAACACCACGCCCTCCTCTTTGTAGTCCGGCACGGCGTCCACCGTGACGGCCACTGTTTGGCCCTGTTTCAAATAGCGAATGTCGTCTTCCGAAAGGTCCAACTCGATGGTCACTCGGCTTTTGTCCATCAGTTTTCCAATCACGCTGGAAGGGTCGACGTGTTCACCGGCGTTCAACCATTTCTCAACAAGATACCCGTCGTGTCCGGCCCGAATAACCGTTTTATCCACTTCCAGCTTGGCCTGTTGATACCGGGCTTTGGCTTGCTCGAAACTGAGCCGATCGATGGTCCCGTCTCGAAAATATTTGATATTGGCTTTGTCGAATTCCAACGCGGCGACCGAGAGGGCGTTGCGCGCTTCCGATTGGTCCAAAGCCGCGACCACGGTTCCTTTGCGAACAAACTGACCTTTTTCCACATCGAATTTATTAATGCGGCCGGGCGCGCCGAACTGAAGATTGGTTTCCGCCCGGGCCCGAATGGTGCCGATGCGTTTCAACGCCCCAGACATTTTCCGCGGACGAACACGATACGTTTTGACCTGCGCCGCTTCGTTCGCGGCCTGTTCGGCTTCCCTTTGTTGGGCGCGGTTGACCCGAAAATCCTGATATTTTCGCCCAACCCACAATAAGGCCATCACCACCAACACGGCACCAATCAAAAACACCCTTTTTTTAAACTGTCCCGACAATGCGTTCGTCATGGCATCACCCTGTATTGGTCGGCGATGCCGACCGTTCTATTCAGTCCCGACACAGCGATTAGAAATTGCGCCTTGGATTGGGCGTATCCCGCCTCGGCGAACGCCAATCGGTTTTTGGCCGCGGCAAAATCGCCCAGATGGGCCCGATCGTCTTGAAGCAAAGACCGGGTGGACTTTAATTCTTGCTGGGCTTCCTGCATTTTAGACCGAGCGGCATCGCACCGCCGCCGGGCGGACACCACCCGTTGCACCGCCAAGCGCACTTCGGAATCGATGTCCCGTCGTGCCTTTTCATACCGCCAGGCCTCTTCATGAAACGTCTTTTTGCTTTCCCGATGGGTGACACCCACGCCCATGGCATCCCCCAACGTTAATGTTAAACTCTGGCTCTCGGTGGACGTCCGGCTGGATTCGCCCAACTTCGGACTGGTGTGTTCCTGAAAGGCCGACGCCTTGGCCGTGTTTCCGCCCAACGCCCAGGAAGCCGTCACCCCCGCGTTCCAATCTTTTTGAAAGGTCAACGGTTGCGATTGGACGAAGGCCGACCCCGAACGACCATAAAACCCGTTCACATCCACTTTGGGATAAAAACCACTGCGCCCCACCACCCGACCCCAGCGAGCCGATTCCATCATCCGATCGGCTATTTTAAGATCCGGGCGATGGGCCCGGGCCAAACGAAGAGCCTCGTCCAGATCCACGGTCACCGTTCCTTCAGGAATGTCATCCGGCACCGCGAAATTGAGGGGGATCTTTTGTCCGATGGCGTCCAGCAATCCCATACGGGCTTCGATCACATCTTCTTCCAGCTCCGCCAGCGCGCTTTCGCTTTCGCGGTTTTGCGCGCGGGTGGACAACAGCTCGATCCGTGCGGACCGTGCTTCGCTCAACTCGTGACGAACCGCTTTTTCCAAATCTTGCTGAAGAGATTCGTGGGTGGTCTGGTGCGTAGACAACGCCCGTTGAACCGCAACCACACGCCAATAGGCTTCGGTGACGGCGTGGCGAACATCCAATTTTTGTTTTTCAAGTTGAAGTTGGGCCACTTCCGAAGAAATAACCGCTTGCCGCCGTGTGCCCCACAGTTTTCCGCCTGAAAAAAGAGACAGCGTTCCCTGAACGCCATAACTGCGCTCAATAAAATCCTTATTTATGAGCGTACTTTCCAAAATTTTACCGGTGGTCTCGTCCAGTTTGCCGCTCAAGGCGGGCAGTAAAGAAACCGTCGCCGCCCGTTGCCGGGCGCGTGAAATTGAAACGTCGTCCTGAGCCACCGTCAACGACGGATTGTCAGCCAGCGCCTTTTGAATGCAATCGGAAAGACTAACGACCTCGTCGCCCTCTTCCGCCCATCCGGTCGAAGGACCGGCCCATATGAACACCCAAACAAACCAGCTATTTTTCAGAAATCTGCGCATGGAACTCTTTTCCCTTTAGTTCTTACGAGTAAACAAAATCTTCCGAGCTCCCTGTATGGGAAATTCAGAGGATCCAAAACCGTTTCAAATCAATCATGGGGCATAAAGGCTAATATTTAATGATATAGTTCACCACCAACGTCGGTGGGATAGTGTTGTGCGGGGCATTGCCACCCACACTGCTTGTGTTTTGCGGAATGGGGTCCCCAAACCAACCACCCCCACTATATCCAGCACCTGCATCATACCCGGGGACAGTGGTCAAAGAATGGTTGTGGGAAGGCATTTCAGAAATTGTAAGGGTATGAGCTTCCTCTCCAAATTTTTGGCCCCTAGTTCTATTCGTCAGGCCGGGGCCTTGACCGGCACCCATTCCAACCCTTCCTCTCAGGTCTGGGACTTGGAATGTGGTTGCGGTCACGCCATAGGTATCTCCCAATACAGCAGCCAGATCGGGGTATGTCGTTTTGCTGTAAGAGTCTCCATTACAAAGGAGCCATCCCGACGGCGCGACGGATCCCCCAAACGCAATGATTGCCCCCACCGGAGTGACGAAACCGCCTTGGTCTTTAATTCGGCCGTTCACAACCAGCTGTTCATTGGGGTCCCCATTTCCGATTCCAACTTTTCCATCCGTTTTAACCGTTATCGCCTCGAGCCCATCCGGGGCGGCCGGGTGCTGGTAGTTGGTGGTATTATTCACAATGAACTTGAACCCGCCGCCCACCGCCGTTCGGCCGGCAATAATATAATTCCACACGTTGTTTCCCAATTGCAAAGAATTCCACGTTAATGAACCGCTGTGTTGGGTGGTCGTCCCATCATGTAGAACTGAGAGAACCTTTTTGCCCGTCACTGAATCGGCCACCACGGTCCCTCCAGCGGAAAAATTTCCGCCCGCAATGACCGAACCTGACACGTTGACCGACTTTGCCGAAATGGACCGATTCGAGACCATATTGGCATCCCCGTCGAAGTAAACTTGTTCTTGCGGAACGCTGGCCGTGTCACCGACGGCGCCGGAATCGTATATTTGGAGGATCTTGCTCGAACTTCCCGGAAGGCCTTTAACGGCCAGTACCGGAACGCTATTGGTTGTCGCTTGCATCACCTGCGTATACGACGACCGCCCCACAAGAACCCCATCGACCTGGCTCGGATCCAACAGAAGTTCGTCTCCACCCCCTTTTTCGTGTTTCGTGGCGTGGTTCGCCGTCGTCTTCAGTTCCCCCTCAATTCCGTCCGCCATTATCTTTCCGTTCGGTGCCACCCAACTGTTCAACGTCTTTCCATTCGCCAAATTGATCTTATCAGCCTCAATCCCTCCCGCCGATATCTTTGCGCTGGTCACCGCGCCATCCGCAATGGACAACGTATCCACCGCCCCCACTTCCACACGCTTGGCCACAAACGCGTAGGGGCTCGCACTGAACTGTTGCCGGGGCGTCAGCTCGTCGGTGTCCACTTCCACCTTCAGTTCCGGTTGGTCGCCCCGCCAATCGATTTCTTTTTCCAAGTCCCAAACAATCGTGAATTCCCCCGTCGCCGGAAGAGAAACGCTGAACGATTTGGTGTCCACCACCGTTTTCCCGTCCGCCTTAACAAGCGTTAGCCGG